>NZ_JAVWDJ010000020.1:0-47314 GCF_036642255.1 Clostridium sp.
CTGAGAAACCTATGTCTGCATTTCCGCTGAGAAGTTGTTGCATGGTTTTATCTGCAACCCTCATCAATCCACAGTTTATTGTTATTTCGTCTTCTAACAATACCTTCAGGCAGCTTTGGAGAAGAGCCACTGATGTTTACTATAAGCTCTTCATTTTTACTATCCCAAACAATGCTATCTACAATGGCTTTTAAAACCTCTCTCTTTTTAGACGTTTCCTTAATTAAATTCATAGTGGACTTAAAGTTTTTAAGACTCTCATTTATATATTCAATATACTCATTTAGAGTTTCCATAGGTTCCTTTTGTGACTTTAAACCTAATAGTTCTTCCTCTAACTTCTTGTTTTCCTCATTTAATTTACTAATTTCACCTTGAATTAAATTAATTATTGATAAATCTTCTAATAATGCTAGTTTTCTAATTAACCCTTGAATAGATTTTTTATTATCCTCAATGCTCTTATTAAGCTTTAAAATACTTTCATCTATTTCTGAATGAGCTGCTACCTCACTATTGTCCCTTTCTATCTTTGCAATAAGCTGATTTATATCAATAGCAGTAATTTTTGAAAGAATTAGATCTTCGGCTACTTCCGCATTAAGCATTTTGCTATCACACCTACTGGCAGCTCTGGCTTTTAAATTACATCTATAATACCTTGCAATATCACCTGTTTTTTTAATTTTCTTACTCCAAGAACTCATACCACTTCCACAAATTCCACAAACCATCATTCCTGATAGTAAAAACTTATTCCCCGTACCTGACCTAGGTGAAGCCTTCTCCATATTTTCATTATTGATTGCCTGACACTTTATCCAAAGCTTACTTGGTATAATCCCCTTATGATTTCCTACTGCAACTATCCACTCGCTTATTGGTTTATCCTTCTTTCCATTTTCTCGTTTATTGTAAGGCATGATACCATTAATACTATTAAACTCTCCGTAGGTTATAGCTCCATGGTTTTGAAAAAACTTTTCTATCCTCTCATCAGCAATAGCATACACTGGATTTTTAATAATTTGCTCCACAGAAGTTCTTGAAAACTCTCCACCAGTTTTACCCTTATAATTATTTTTGCAAAGGTAGGTTGCAACAGATGGGAAGCCTTTCTTTTTAATATAAAGATCATAAATTAGTTTTACTATTTCAATTTCTTCGGGAACTTCTATAAGCTTATACATCTTTTTATTTTTTCCACTTTCATCAACATACTCTACTGCTTCTGACTTATATCCAAGAGGAGTGGTTCCCCCAAGCCATCTACCTGTCTTAGCTAGTTCCATCATATTATCCCTAATTCTTTCAGCTATGGTTTCCCGTTCTAACTGTGCAAACACAGAGGATATATAAACCATAGCTCTACCTATGGGGGTTGAAGTATCAAACTGTTCTTTTATGGATATAAAATCAATATTCTTACCCTGTAATTCATCAAGGGTAGAAGAAAAATCAGCTACACTACGAGAAATTCTATCCAGTCGATAACAAATAAGAACATTAAACTTTTTATCCTTAGCATCCTTCATCATATTCTTAAAGCTAGGCCTATTTATATTTCCTCCACTAAAACCCTCATCCTTATAAATAATAAACTCCTTAACTCCTAGCCTTGAGCCATACTCCTTACATAATTGTATTTGGTTATCTATTGATTCTCCTTTTTCTGTTGCAACGGATTTTCTTGCGTATATAGCAGCTTTCATAGACACCTCCATAACTATATGAAAATAAAGACTTTAAATATTCAAAATTAATTTTTACATGAACACAAAAATCTACTTACTTTAAGTTTATGAAACTAAGTAGTGGGACTTGATTAAATAATGGGATTTAAAATAGGAATAATTTAAAATAGGGGTAATAATGTATTAATAGAAGCAATTTTAATATGGAGCAATTATGGCTAAGCCAAATATAAAAGTTAAGCTAAATTATCCTGAAACTGAAGATGAAATGAGAAAATATGAGGAAATTAAGGTAGAAAGTTTTTATAAGACTTTAAAGGGAATGCTTGATAAAGATGGTTTAAAGTTATTATTAAATGAACTTAAGAATGAAAATGTAATTTGATTGTATATGTAAATTTAGTATATGTAAAAATATAAAATTAACTCATAAGAGTATACGCAAAAAAATCCAAGGCGAACCTTGGACTCTTTTACTTTTTCATAATTAAATCAATTAATTCTTTTTTATCAAGAAGTAGTTCGTTTAAAATCTCTTTCTATAACTATTCCTTCTTTTTCTCTGCATAGCATCACAAAACTCATATTTATCTAATTGAGAATATTTATTAAAATCTATAACTAGACTGTTACCATATAAAATTGATTTAAGGCCTTCCTCACCATATTTCCAGACTATTATTCCAAAGAGAATATTATTTGGGTAACTCTCCATTTCCCCAACAATCTCTACATCAGTCCAATTAATAATTTTTGTTCTAAATAAACTTTTAACCTTTACATATTCATTTGTCACTTCTAAGTACTGTCTTTTTAAAATAGCACTAATGCAATCAATATCAAAATATATAATACCAATTAGAGCACAACTGAAAAACAAATCAATTATAAAATTTATTAGTGTAAGTGGATATAGCAGCATAAATATTTCCTTAAGGCTTGGTAATACTATAAAATTAAGCAATATTAGAAAAAATATATATAGCAAACTAATCCTAGAGTAATATTCTAACGGGAATTTATATTGCTTCACTATTTTTTTCTTATTTTTAAATATATTCTTTAGGTTGAAATTCATATTAAATACCTCTTCATAACTATACCTTACTTTTAATTGACTTCTTTGTTGCGTCTTCTAATGTGATATCTTCTTTACTTATTTATGATATTAAATTATGCCACTTAGATATTGATTGGCAATTTCATCCATCATAAACTACTCCCTATATCTATTATTGTTAATTCGCAACAAATTACTGTTAAATTCTTTGAGGAACTTCAAGCTGAAGCAGTTGCAATCTAAATTTCATTCCAAGTAATTTCACCAACTTTTATAGAGTTCTCTGCATAAAATTTTGCTTCATCAATTGTTGAATGCAATGTATCACCAATTACTTCCCACCCTAAATTACAATCAAACAAATAATAGTTTTTGTCTTTATCATATTTTGCTATTGCTAAAGCAGTAATAAATTCATCATGGTCTTCATACCTTACATAGCCAAAGTTATTTGATGCTTTATTGTCAGTGTATAATATTACTTTTGCACCATCAAGTGTATTTGGTACATACATTCCTATCACCTCTTTGCTTCACAGTTTTAGAAGACTATGCAACGCTATTCATCATATAACCACTCAAAATCATCATGCAATATAAATTCTTCCGAGTCGAATTCAAAATAAAAGTTTGAGCATATAATATTTATTTCGTTATACACATCGCCGTTATCTACCCCTAAATAAACATGCTTCAGTTGTTCTTTTATCTTCTTAATTGCTGGATTTGATCGCTTTTTTATTTTTTCCAATAGTTCAGATGAATCTAATATTGCTGAACGATAAAACTCACTCCATTCCCCGAACTCCATGCTGTATGGTATATTTGCATATAGTACTTCTGTAAATGCTAGAATTCCACTTTTGACTTTATAGGTGAATCCATGCTCTCTATCAATTCTATGAATTACTTTTAAAATATGAAAAATTACTGATTTATCTTTATGGTTTACCTCTAAACTTTCTATAACGGAGTCATACAAAAAAAGATCATCATTATCCCTATAATCAATATTATCCATATTAACCTCCCTATACTAATTGTTTAGTTAATTCACCATATATGAACATTACATCTTAACCTTGAATCTATTTATTGAATTATACAATCTTGTGCAACTATTTCAAGTGAAGAATGATCTTCTTCATCCCAATTTACAAACACAAATTTACGGAATGGCATTTGCTCTTTCATCTCACTAATTGAATAAATTATCATACCTTCAGCATTATTATAGCTTACTGATTTAACTTCTATAAACTTTACTATAATAATTTCTTTATCTTCACTTATTAAAGATACTTGAGTATTGGTTTTGTCTGACTCAATTGTTTTTATCCTACTATCATGTATTCTATAATCCCCAATGTGCCTTATGAAATTTCCATCATTCATGTATCTCATCTCCTAAGTTATTAATTGTATAATAGTTATAGTTTCCTAGCCTCATAAGATAATTACATTATAAGCTGTTTAAGATAAATCTAATTTAAATTTTTCTTTTATTTTGGGAACAACCTTATCTTGAAAACTATTTCTAATTTTTTCATTAACTAATAAAGCACTACAAGTATCATCTTCTGAAATTGAATAATTTTCTTCAGTTGATATGAGATATGTATACTCCTTTATATTCTTACCCTTTTCTAAAATAATGCAAATATAATCATAGGAGTTCTTTTCAATTAAATTTACTAATTCATTAGTATCTTGGGGAGAATACCAATATATATTTTCACCATCTTCTTGAGTCCAATAAAAGATATGTTCTTTGCTTATTACAACTGTTCTATTTAAAATAAACTCTTTTTCTTCATCACTAATACATTGATCGTCTTCCTCCGAAATAAGCCAACTTTCCTTAAAAGGAAACAATATTTGCTGATTATCGGACAAAAAACATTTAAGTAACTTTGCCTGTTCCTTACTATTCAAATAGAAGTTTAGAACTACGTTGTCTATAATTCTCACCAATCTCTATTCCTTTCCAAAGCTATTTCTTACGTGTATTTTTTATTTGCGACACCTAATACGAAAAAAGGTAACAAATCAAAGTGGACTTTTCCCAAAGGGTTCCAATTAATTAACTAATACAAAGGTGAATAAATTCTGTCAGTATCAGTATCTAATACATAATCAACCATAATATCATCTGAATAAACTAAACGTTCAAAATTATAAAGTCTGCAAAACACATTGGGAAAATCTTTTAATTCAAAAGTTATCTTTTTAGCCTGAAAATACATTTGCTTCAATTGTTGTTTAGAACACTTTTTACCTGTAAGCAAAATTTGACTGTTTAAAAAACCTTCAATCTCAATAATCAAAATATCACCACTGATTGCTAATCAGTTATATAGCTTAAATTTTCAATACTTCGTAATTTTTTACGATTGCCAATTCATTCATAAACTTGAAATCCAGTTTTCAATGCTTGTTCTTTATTGTAAAATAAAACAATTCCTATATCTTTCTTACTGATTTTCTGACTTGAAAACCCGCACCCCTTATTGTGAGGAATAAATTTACGTTTTGCAGTGTATCCTGCCAATAAAACATCTTCATCTAAAAGCCAAGCTTCTCTCTTATAAACTTTTTTCATAGTTTAAATACCTCTTTCGCAATTTCCTACTTTTATTACATAACTTAAGAATGTTGCGTACCAACTCATTTATCAGGATTCCTTTAATAATACTCTGATTTCATCAAATGACATTTCTTTATACCGGTTTGGTGAAAATAAAGTTGTAGTTGTCCTCTCCATTTTTGATAACAACTCGTGTATATCAATATCATCAGGCAACTTTTCTTTATTATGATTTATTAAGCAAATATATTCACCAGTTTCAGAATTAAATTCATGATGACTCACAACAGTTGTACAATCTAATATATCAAAGTATTGTTCTAATCTATCTATAATGGTTTCATATACAAACTCAAGCAAAGCATCCTTTTCAATCTTTATAACTCGGCATTTATTATTTTTTAAATGTTTAATCTTCTTACTTTTTGTCACTTCTTCATACCTCCAAAACCGAAAAACTTTACTTCGTACTTAATTACTGATGTGAATTAATATCTAATGTATTTTATAATAAAATTCTACATCTATATCCCAAAGTGCTCTTTAAACAAGGGATAATTATAAACATACATTTAAAATATAGATTAATATATTATTTCCTTTAGTGACAAATGTTATTATCTTAGCAATTGTATTAAATTTGTTGTACTATTAAAAAGATAATATTATCTATAAGCCCAAACAATATTAGAAATAGTTATCTAATTTAGAATATGAATTTTAAATTACTGCTATAATGAATCCTTTAAACCTTCATGTAGAGCATCAGTGAGCTTATTAAAATTTTTAGATATTTGCTTCATTTTTTCTTGTAACTTGTTCATATACTTTAGCATTGTATCCATATTATTCAGCATTGTTCCCATATTGTTTATAATGATTTGCATATCTACCTTTTCAATTTCTTCAGCTTCCTTATCTAAAGCTAACTCTAGAGTTAATTCACTTAATCTTTCTAATTGTGCATTTTTGATTATATTATTAATTGAACTTTTAACAGAATTAACGCTGGAATTTACTTCTTTGGTTTTTTCTATAACAACTTCAGGTGATTTATCCTCTTCTACTATTGTATTTTTTTCTATTTCTTTTTCAATATCGGATAAATTCTCATTTACTTGCTCCATTATCTTTTCTTGGTTTAGCTCATCTAATTTTTCTTCATTAGAACTTAAAAAACTTATTTGATCGCACTTATTCCATTTTTTTGTATCTGTATCCCACTCTAGACCTAATTCCAATTTAATATTTTTCTTAATAGCTGAAATAGTTATATCAGCTAGTCCCTTTGACTTTATCAGTGATCTTATAGTATTTGGATTTTCATTTCCTTCTATAGCCTCTTTATAAATTTCAAGTAAACTATCTTGTAAAGTTTTTTCAAATTCCATGTTAACACTCCATTTTACTTAAATTAATGGTGGGTCAACCCTCTGTTTCGGTATACCGAAACAGAGGGTTGACCTACCGTTATAAAAAATATATTCAACAATTCCCCATAAATTACAAAAACATATAACCCAATACTTAGGCTATATGTTTAAAGTAATTCTATTGTTGATATTGTCACACTTTCTAACTGTTTATTATATGAAACATAAACTTTATCAATAAAATGAATTATGAAGTTTCTTTTAGCAAATCGTGGCTTATTTACAGAATCAAATTCATTATCGTAATTGCAGCTCTGACTTAGAAATATTTTATTAATAAAGTTATTAACTTCCTTTTCAAAAGCCTCTGGCATAATTAGTGGTTTTTTAATCAAGCTTTCATATCTTTTCTCCACTTCTTCATACTTTACCAATATATTTTCATTATAAATGATTTGACTTTTAATTGCCTTCTGAATACTATTACTTTTTTCATCTACAATAAGTTTCTTCATAGTTTCATTTTTTTCTTTTAGTACTCCTATTCTTTTCTTTAACTCTTGAAGAAAGGATTCATTCGAGCTTTTTCTTTCATTAAAGTTCATCTCATAATAGTAATATAGTTCACTATATTCTTGCATTTTATTAGAAATAAGTTTATTAATATGCTGAAAAAATGCTGTTTCAACCTTATCTATAGGCATTCTATGATAGCATGTTTTATCATGCTTACCATTCTCATTATCACAATAATAAACAGGCTTTTTGTTCTTGCCTGGATTTTTATTTAACATCTTCTTTTTGCATATTTCACAATATAATTTATCCTTAAGAATAAATGGTGTTTGGTGAAGATATGGATCTGGATTTTCTTCTCTCTCTTTTCTAAGTTTTACTACTTCATTCCAATTAATTTTATTTATTATTTCAAGCTGTGAATTATGCTTTGCTTTAACAATATCTTCATGCTTTATAGGATTTCTTCTTCCTCCTCGTCTATTCCAAGCCACATTTCCTGTATATGTTTCATTCTTTATTATTGCTTCAACCTTCCCCTTCGTCCAAGATATATATCCATGTTGCTCATTCATTCTATTTGCTATTCTTTCATATCCCAGTCCTACTTGATATAGCTTAAATACTTCTTCAATAACTTTTCTTTCAAACTCAGATTTTACAAGTCTAGAATTTACCTTACCATGATTTCCTTTTACCGCTTTTCTTATATACCCTATTGGTATTCTACCACCAGCCCAAAGTCCTTTTTCAATGCAAGACTTATTCCCTTCCTTTACTCTTGTAGACAAAACCGAACTTTCAAGTTCAGCTACCGATGAAAGTATGAGATGAAGGAATCTATTGATGTTCTCATTTTCACTATTTAAGGATTCCCCCTTTTTTGTATAATGAATTTCAACTCCACATTTTTTTAACATAGACTCTATTTGTAGTGATTCTTCTACAACTCTTGATAGCCTATCTCTTGTATAAACAAGTAAATGCTTAAATTTATTCTTTTTTGCATAATGTATCAATCTTTGAAGCTGAACCCTATTTATAAATCCTGAGTCTTCTGACTCATAGTCTATTTCCCTGTTATAAAACTTTGATGCTGACGAATCTTCTATAAAAATAAGTTCATCAGGTATAATATATTTGTTTTCTGCAAATTTATCAGCTTGTTCTATTTGATTTTCTAGAGAATAACCCTTTTTGCTTTGTCTACTTGTAGATACCCTTGCATAAATTGCAGCTACGTCAGAATTCCTTGTATTCGACTGTGCATTTTTTAGATGATCCATTATTCAATACCACCTTTTCTACAAAACAATCAATTACTTCTTTTAGTGAATTCCAATTATCCTTTCTTTCTTTTATTTTCTTAATTATCAAATCAGATATTGAATCTGACTTTGAGTTTTTTATAAGTCTAACTTTGTACTTTTTATAATAGAGATCCTTCTTTATTATATTTTCTTCATCAACTAAGCTCTCAATAGATTTTCTTAAATACTCATCTGTTGGGTCCTCTGTTAGCCTTTCTACAAACTCTCTTATACACATAGCTTTCTTAGCTAACTCTTCTTCTCTTTCCTTAACTTCTTTATTAATTCTACTCTCTATTTCATTCTTAATTTCATTACATATATTAGAAGTAACCTTAGCGTCTAACAATTCTTTCTCAACCCATTTAATTACTTCCTCAAACTTAAATAAGGTTCCACACTTACCGCATTTATAATACTTTCTATTTGCTGTCATAGGTTTATTGCACTTCTTACAAAATACTACATTCAAAAGTACCTTTTTATATGGATTAAAGGATCTTTTATTACTATTTTCCTCAATTGCAGATAGCTTTTCTGCAATTTTATGCCAATCTTTAATTTCAACTATCTTATCTACATTCGTATACTCACGAAAATGATTTAGAGATATGTCTACTACATCCCCCGTACTAATTTCTATTAACTTAAAGCCATCAAATCTATGTTTCTCTTTATCTTTTAACTCTAGTCCAGCATAGATTGAATGAGTTAGTATATCTACTACTTCATGCTTTCTTAAATTGCTGGGAATTAACCCTTTAATCGCTAAACGATTAAATAGTTGGTCTATAGTTTTTATATCTTCTTCTAAGAATGTTTTAAATATAGCTTTAATATATCTTTCATGATTTTCATCTATCTTGTACTTTTTAATGCCATCTTCTTTTACAATCTTGTATCCACGTGGTTTATTCCTAAAATATTCTCCCTTCTCTATTTTCACTTTTAACCCTGCTTCTACTCTTTCTCTTATATATTTAGGCTCCAATTCTGCAACTGCCATAATAATATTATCAAGAAAACTGGATAGAGGTGAATTATCTATTGGAACCTGAAAATCGTTAGTAAAAAGAATCGTAACACCATATTTTAGTAACTTATTTTTTATCTCTAAGTAGTCGTCAAAAATCCTTGCTAGTCTATCTCGCCTAAAAACAATTAGATGTTTGAAATAACCAGCTTTTGCATCCTCAAGCATATTATATAATGCTTCACGATCCTTAATTTTATTTTTAGTAGCCGATATCTCTTCTTTATAAACTTTGTAAATTAAAAGATTATTTTGCAAAGCCATTTCTTCGCCTCTTGCTATTTGTGCTTCAATTGATTCACTTTGATTTTTACCTGATATCCTTGTGTAAATCGCCGCATAAGAATAGGGATTACTTATCATTTGTTTTATCATCTCCTGTTCTGATTGTACCTGTGTCACATTCCTCTCCTAATAGCTCATTGCTTTCTACTAACAAATCTATTAGAAATTTCATAAACCTATTACTAAAATCAACCTCGTCCTTAAAAATGACTTCTATTTCCTTATTCATATTGCATCCTCCTTTAGTGCTAATTAATAAATAATGCCTTATGCTTTAGAATTTTTTTTGCGAAATATCTCATCAATAGACATAGTGTATTTAAAATTGTGCCGAAGATAATAAAAACTGTATTGTTGTGGAAAACATCCAAACTTTGAATATATGCAGAAAAGAGTTTGGTAAACTTTATTGGAATTATAAATGTGTGATTTAGGGGGAATGTGCCAACCTGACTTGTAATCTATTATTTCTAATGTGTCTTCATCTACAAAGTGAAGTTTATCAACCTTAGCAAAGTATATGGTTTTGTTCTCATTTGCCTTTATAAACTTATCAACTAGTATGATTTCCTCTCCTTTATCCTTAGGATTGGAATAGTATTTAATTAAAGCACTTACTGCTCTCATTCTATAAATTTCTTCTTCTTTTTGGGAATTGTAGCCTAGTGATAACCAATTATCGTGTAAGATACTTAGTAAATTATCAAGAGATGTGACTTGACCACTAGGCTGTTGGTTGAACTTAGATAAGGTTTTGTGAAGGGTAATATCAAAAGATAGGTATTTATTGATAGGTTTACTCACTTTTAACACCGCCTTGTGATAATAGCATGTGCAAAAGAAATAATATTATTCACTAAAATGAATCCATTTTAATGGATTTAAGATAATAAAAAAAAAGACCTAGAAAACTAGATCTTAATTACTTTATATTTTTAACTTTAAAAGATGTTTCTATATTAAGCTTTATTTGACTTATCATTAACTTATTAAACTCTTCTTCATCCTTCACCATAGGTAAAAATTCCATATACATTTTAATAAATTCTTCTAAGAAACTTTGGAAAGATTCCTTATTCTTTATTTTGCTTAAATCAGCTTTTATACTTACGTTATCATAATTTTTAATCAAAGTTAGCTCATCATTATAATCATAAAATATCGGTACTTCCTTTAGTGGAATATCCAAGACTTGTACCATTTTATTTAATAATTCAAGTTGAAAAGAATCTGACTTTCCATTCTCAATATTATTTAATAATCCTGAAGAAATATTTAACTGCTCAGCTAACTCTAGTGTTGTTAAATCCTTTTTCTTTCTATATTCTCTTACCTTTTCCCCGAAAACTTTATATATCATGGACAACCACCCCTCCATACTAAATTATGGACAAGTTTTTTATAATTATACAGTTCCATTGAATTGTATAATTATAAAAGACGCACTTTAGGTTACATCAAAACACACATCCTTATCCACAATTTGTAATCCCTACTCCAAGTGTGTTGTAGTTACTCCAAAGTTTTCCCCATTGTAGCACAATGAATGGGAGTACTGTGTTAGGCGATAATACAATTTTGCAACTTGTTGAAATCATTTGAATGTTTCTTCTAATAATTTCTTTCTTATAAAACTCACTATCTCGTTTCCACATAATTTCTTCTTTACTCCATTTACTCTAACAAATAAGTTATTACCATTAATGAAGTATATTGCTGACCTATCATAAGATAACGGTGTTATGACTTCTATTATATATAAATCTTCTATAGCTTCATTTGAAGAATTTAAGATAGGATAATAATTGATTTCAAAATAATCTGGTGATATCGGTGGTTGAATATTAGCTAGATTATTGTAAATAATTCTGTTAATCTCGTCCTTTTTCTCAGGATTAGCTTTAACACCCTTAATAACCCTATCATTTGTTATCCCATAATATATTCTTCCACCTTGGCTATTTAAAAATGATGCTGCATATTCAGATATAGTGCTATTTATTGTATTTATAGGATTAAGTCCTACTCCCTTAATCTCTTTAAATTCATTTTCGTAATCCTCTATAATATCAACTTCACTGTCTAATACATAACCATGGAAATTATCTATTATCTCTTCATTACCCTTAGGATCAATTACACCACATGCTATCATATGAGCTGTCATAACTTTTTCCATAATTTCTTTATCTAATGAACCAATTTTATCTCTTAATCTTATTTTATCTATAGTTCTTACTTGTTCTAAAAGTACTACGCTATCACGATTTAAACCACAGCGTTGTGAACTTATTTCAACATGTGTAGGAATTTTTGCTCTGTTAATCTGTGAGGTTATTGCAGCAACTATTAATGTCGAAGAGTATCTATTGCCAATATCATTTTGAATAATAAGTACAGGTCTAATACCTCCTTGTTCTGCACCAACACTAGGAGATAAATCAGCATAGAATATGTCCCCTCGTTTGACTAGGTAATTTCCCATTATTTCATTCCCCCTATTAATCTTTCATGCTACTGTAATGCCGACTAACGTCTCGCACTCAAGGCGTTTCTTGACCTAGCCAGACTTGGCTTTGGTTCTTCGAAGGCTTAACCACGCTAAACCAAAGCAGACTTGAGTGCATTGATACGTCGGCTGTACCAAAAACTTTGCACTAAGTACCCTATTCATTACTTTAATCTATATGATGATTTTGAATTATTAAAACGAATATTACGTGCATTATAACCATATTTGCTCAACAAGAAGAAAATATCTTCTTCAGTTACTCGCGAACTAGGTCCAATATTAATTTCTGTTATAATATCTTTGATAATCAACTTATCAAATTCTAAATCTGCATAACCAATTATCTGGTCATTCCTAGCAAAATAATTGAGTGGGTTCAAAACATAGTTATTAAATCTTTTTTTCTGAGTAAAAATTTCTTTTAAGTCACCGTCAAAAGATTCAGTAGTCATATCTGGAGAATATATAATTCTTACTTCATCTTCTTCTTTAAAAGAGGGATTTTTCATATAGCAACTAATCTCAGCTAAATCATCACAAACAACTTCGCAGAAAGCATCAAATTCTTCAACAAAATACTCATTAAAATCATCACTCACTCTCAACTCGTCACATTCAAACATGTTTTTCATGTAGTTAATTGCGTTTTCAACAGCAAATTCTATTTCCTCTATCTGTTCATCTAATTCATATAAAACATCTTCAAAATAAACTTTATTCTTTCTGCTTATAGCTTTAGAAATTAACTGTGAACTAAATCCAATTGAAACCCCTTTTCCATCATCTCCATATGCTCTCCACTGACTTAACAAATCTCCATTTCTTGAAAAACACGTAATATAACTTGAACTCTCAACAGAATGTTTAAGCATATCTAGTATAAATGTAAGATGATTATATATTCCCTTATCATACCAATAATCTTCTTTTAAATTAATGGTAATTTTGCTTTTCTCAAATGCTTTAATAAGTGAATCTTCTAAAACATTAAGTATCCATTTGCGTTCCATATAGTCATTTGTTTTACTTAAGTCACATAGTCTTAAACTTTTATTTGAAATTATAGCTATAAATGTATCTAAGCTACAATAATGGTAAAAACATCTGCTCATGTAAACCTCCATTATATACTAGGTATAGTTGTCGTATAACGTCGCTTGTTTAAGACGTCGAGAATCCTAAAGCGACTGTGCACTTGGTTTCGCAGGTGCGCTTTGCAGTCTTCTCATACAAAGCGAACTTGTGCATTTTGTTGGACGTCGTTATTTTATCCATATATCACTATCTTCTAATGTTTTTATAACAATGCTCGCTAACTCTGCACCAACATAATCAAAATAATTGGCCCCAGAGTTCCCACAGTAATTTTCATGACTTTTTATAAAGTGCCCCCCTGCAATACTTCTATGTAATAGAGGTATTATTATTGGGGTGTCTTGTAAGTTAGAAGATATATTCTTCCTAAATTCATCCCCTAATCTTTCAGTTGTCCAAAAATTATATTTATGTTGCTCCTTTTGAAGCATCCTAAGAGTAAACTCATATGAAAAAGAACCAAATGTAAAAATTAATACTGGATTATGTTTATTACAAAGATTCTTCAAGATATTAATTTCATGGCAAAGTTCTGTAGACCATAACAGCTGATTTCTTTCTGGCTTCAAACTTACATCAGCCACTGCATTGCGAATATATATTTGAGAAGTTTCAATACGTTTTCGATTATTTCTATAAACTTTATCCTGCATCACATCAAATACAGAAGTAATAATATTATGCCTAATAGGGTGCCTAGAATCAAAAGGCTTATCTAATAAATTCTTCCATCTATCTGGTTCCGAATCACCAATAATCCATATTGGAAATTCAACGTTACCTGAACTCCTGTTCATAAAATTCCCTCCATTAAATTTGAAGTATATAATTTGTAGATTACGTGCCTTAAGTCTAGCTATAGCCTCTTGTACTCTTAACAAATCTTTAAGCAATATATTAGCTGGTGTACGAACATTAACCACATTCTTATATTTTATAAAAATACAAATTGCCTTCTGTGTGCGACTGCACTTGGGCTGTGAAATGTGACTTGCCGATACTTTATAATGTTTCAGTGCTTTTATTTAAATGACTTCATGGGTTATCCCGAATTTCAATTTTAGTCAAGCCAAGGCGCACGGCAACATTTTGTTAGGTGAAGTGCCTCTACTGTTTCGCATGTGAAATATATCATTTTATAATTAGCCTTCTCGCATCTTGCGCTTGTACAACTTTAAATCCTACGTTTTTATATAGCTTTAGTGCTTTCTCATTACTGGCTAATGCATTTAAATTCACGCTTGTTGCATTCTGTTCTAAACCTCTATTTATTGTAAATTCTAAAATTTTCTTACCGTAACCTTTTCCTTGGTATTTGATATTAACAAATAATAAATCAATTTCAGCATTTTTAACCATTGAGGCTCCTATAATTTCATTGTCTTCAAAAAATAGAAAAATGTATTCTTTTTCTTTAAGTGTTGCTTTTCTGTTATTTTCAATTGCCTCTTTACTTGCGCTTAAATACCAATTATATGGTTTAATATCATTTTCTCTTCTTAATACTGAGAAGGATTCACTTTCAAGCCTTATTTTATCCTCGTAATACTTATCTTCATATTTAACTGCACGAATATCAGGTTCATTAAATCCATCTCCCTTATATGCAAAACGATATACAGAATACCAATATTCAAATCCAATTTCATTAAATAACTGTTGCCAGTTTAGGTTATCTTTCACATGAAAAACCTCAATGAAATTTATAGATTTCTCTATAAAAAGTTTTTTAGCCTCTTCCCATAGTTTAAAGCCCACAGATTTTATTAACTCATTAGATATAACTCCCATTTCCATATAGCAATAACTACCACTTAAAATTAAATGCATAAACCCTTGAATTCCATTATCATCATATACCAAGATTTTAGATGCAGACTTTAAAGTTTCGATTTCTTCTGGCATTGCCTTATATTCTAATGTATATATCCTAATTATTTCATTAATATCAGATTGTTTATAATCTCTAATCATATTTATTCTCCTTTTTCTTTAATTAACATATACCTCTAATTATGTCCAGCATTTCACCTAACTAGTGGATTTCCGAAACTAATGTCGAGAATATCACCTTTATTCAACAAAATACATAAACCAATTATACCATTTATGTATTTTTTTTACACATAGTATTTGGGAAAAAGTCTCTTTATCTCCATTTCCCTCTAAAGAAAAAAGTTTACTGATCATCTCAGCAAACTTAATTCCTTCTTCTCTTTCTCTCAACTTTTATGTACAATGGTTCCACCTTAAGACCTGTGGTTTTGAAGTAGTTGTATCTGCTCCCTGCCCTGTGGTAAGTTCAATTTCTAGTCCTTCTTCTTTAAAGAAACCTTCATTCATTGCAGCATACATTGGTGCATAGAATATTGATCTAGTAACTTCATTAAGTCTTATCTTGGTCACTGTAGTGTCTTTCTTTGGCTGACAGCCCATAAAAGCTGTAGCAAAGATGAATAGAAATGTAACAACAGCTGTTAACTTGAGATATTTTTTCTTCATGGTTAGCCTCCTTAAAACTCTTCCTCTTAGTTCATTAATTTTTAGAACTCCTTGGAATTTAATTTTATGCTTTCGTCCTCGTGCATAGTTCATAATATGATTTAATGAGAAAAAGTGTTATTAAATAATAATTTACCAAAGCTTATTCTTTAGCTTTATTTCGAGAAAATGCTTTAAACCTCAAGAATGCCAAGGCTGTTAACCCTTGTTATTTTAACTATTCTTTATAAATCCATTAATTGCTTTTGTCACTAACTTATCTTCATATTTTCCATTAAAATTTTTAGTTGTACTAAAATAAGATATTGAGATTTTAAGCAAAATAAAAAGAGTGATAGACAAACTATCACTCTTTGATTCGTTCTTGAAGAAAACACTAAATATTGGTTAATACTTTGGATATATGAAAAAGCTTAAAACTTCGTGTCCCTATTCAAAAATAAAGGAAACTACTCTCTAAAAAAACAACTCTCCTGGTTTATATCCTTCAGGTAATTCTTCTTCACTTAAAAATTTGAAATTTTCATCACGTAATATTGGTAAAAATGCTTCGTATGGAATCCTTGCAAACTCACAGCCATAACTACTAGCTCCGAACCATTTACCTTCTTTGCTACTCAAATTTAAATCTCTAGCAAATTTTGTATGGTTTGAGCAATCATGAACTACTAAATCCCACTTTTCTTCGTCGGCTATTTTCATGAATTTCAGAGTTAATTCCCTACTCCAAATTGGAGATATATAGCCACGTCTAGAAATATACATGTTTTCTCCATAATAATTGTCTATGTTATTCTCATTTAAATGTAATTCTGCACAATTGATAAAATCCAGTTTTGTGTCTAAAATCGCCTCTTTTTTCTTAAAGAAAGCTTCGAAAAACTCAGGAGTCATTGGAGTTTCAATACCTACATTTTTAATGTATTTTTTCGCTATTCCAATATTCTTAATAACTTTATCAGAACAATTTGCAGCTCCCAAGTTGAAACGAATTTCGTCAAGACCAGCTTCACCTAATGCTTTCAATGTCTCTTCAGTAGCTAAAATACCATTTGTATATAGATGTTGATGAATCCCTGCATCTCTAAATTTCTTTACTACCGAATAGTATTTTTCAATTTCCATGAATGGCTCTAAATAAACATAGGAAATTCCAGTAGGTTTTTTGTAGGTGGAAAGAAGTAAATCAATATCCTTCTCATAAAATTTCGTGCCTCCAATTTCCCACATACCTTCCCCAACTGGAGGAATATTATCTAGTTCTCCATAATTGTAACAAAACTTGCACTCTATGTTACATTTGTTAGTTTTTCTAATTGCACTAAGTCCAGTTCCCATTAAACAAGAACTACATCCTTTTGGAAATTTGCTTTCACTTCCCACAAAAAAAGTTCTATTTTTCAGAGTTTTTAACTCTTTAATTTCTGACATTAATTTATCATTTCTGTTATCAATGGCTTCCTCAATTTGTGCAAAGGTAGCGTAAATGATTTCTTGTTGTTTTATCATTAGTTCCTCTTCCTCTGGCAACATTGAAAAAAACTCAAACCATGACAACGCATCTTTCTTCGAAATCTTCATAATATATCCTCCTCTAATTGTTCCTCCTGAAGACTAAATTTAAGTCTTCTTGCTGTGCTTTTTCACATATTCTTCTTCAGAAGACATACATGAACAAATCTAATTATATATCAATTGCACTATTTTGTATGTAAATAAAAAGTTCAAATTTAACATTATTCTTTAACATTTTCAATTTTTGCCTTACTAAACACAATATTGACAATTATGAAAGTTAATAATCCAACTAGAACTCCCTTGCCATTTTTTATATCCAATGTAGTAACTCCACTTTAAGATAACAAGTTGATTTACAGTACTAATGCCCTAATACCTTCTTAGACTTATAAACCAATACTTTAATTATACCACCCAGCAACCCCATCTACATCTAACACATTAAGGTAATCATCCACTATTTTACCAATCTATCCAAAACCTATTTTCAGCCTTATTTTGAAAAACACTTTGAAACGCAAGAGAACCAAGGCTGTTAACCTTGGTTCTTTTAACTTTTCTTTATCAAATTAATAAGTTCTTCTCTTGTTTTGCTTTGGATTCAAATTAAGCCTCATTCAAATTTTTTAGTATTAAGAAGTAGTATATGCAAAACTGAGGTGTTTAACTTTGGATTCACTGTATAAATTAAGAGGGTGATATTTTATCACCCTCTTAGTGCTTTATTAGGAATATGATATATCAACAATACTAAATATTTAGTAATGCATTTGAAATTTCCTCAAGTCTTTCATCAGTTATACCAAGTTTTTTCTTAAATGGTTCATCATCAATTCTTACAACTATTATTTTGTCTGGAGATATTTCCTTAATAACATTTTTCAATTTCTGAATTGATTCTTCATCATCGTTATAGCCCTTAATTATGGTAATTTCAAATATGAATTTACCATGGTATTGTTTATTAAAAGAAGCCATATTTGAAATATGTTCTTTCATTGTATACCCATCAATTGGTCTTTGAATTTTTTGAAAATGTTCTTCAGATATTACTTTTAGTTCACCAATAACTTCATCACACATATTGGCAATTCCTATATATTCATCCCTACCCAGCAGGTATCCATTTGAAAGTAATCTTACAGATACTCCCTTACCTTTAATTAAATCAATAACATCAACAATTTTATCATTTACAAATGCCTCGCCCTTTGAGTTAATAAAAACTAAGTCTACATTACTATTTTGTAAAATATTTTCTAGTTCTTTTAATGAATTCTCCATTTCATCAAATGACTTTTGATTATCCACCTTATTTTGTGATCTTCCAATAGGACAAAATATACAATCAAAGTTGCAATGTTTTTCTGGAAGTATGTTCACCTCCAGTACCCTTTTACTATCTTCAATATAAATATCTTTATAACTAAAACCACCCATCACCTTATCCCCCTCAAATTAATCTATTGTTACTTCTTTATTATTAATATCAAGAATTGAAGCCTTACATGTTCCGCCTAAACAATCCTGTACTATTTTCTCTAAATCTTTTAGTGCATTTTCAAACTCTTCTGTTCTTTTTTCATCAACTAATTCGATGCACAAAAAGGCATTCTTTGTATTTTCAGTGAGCATGGTTCTAACAGATTCACGCCAATTCCAGCATCTGCAAATTGCTCCCTCATTATCTTTATATATTATCTCACCTTCATAGGGTGGCTCATTTTTATCCGTTCCTAAGGTAACAAATTCTTCATTTCCAACTGCCTTAGTCAAGGTTATATCTCCACTAAATTTATCCATATCCTCACCACCGCAGGGCAATGCATATCTTAATGAAATAGAGTTGTAAATATCAACTAGAGGATTAATCGTCCCTAAATGGTTTCCATTATGTATTCTCTTTAGCAATGCCTCAATAGATGACCTTGCACCCTTCTTTGTTTTAAATTTTTGAAACGCCTCTCTCCATACTTTTATAACTTCGTTACCGCTAAATTCTGCATTCTGCAAATATTTTAAGGCTTCCTTTTCTGAACTTAAAAGCATTTCCTTATATGCAGCTTCATCTTTTATAGTGTTATCTATATCATGACACACAACAACTCCAATCCTTGCACTTGGAAATAGACTCCAAAACTCATCTTTAATGACAAACTTTTTCATTAAAAATCCTCCTTTATATTAAAATCGCATAGCTACATGTTTTACCCTAATTGCTTCTCTTTATCTTGAAGCAATGTTTGAATTTAATTTATACAAGAACCAGCTATGGTTCCATTAAGGCTTATGCTGATGACTAGGTTGAAATCTCACCATGAAAGCCCTTCTATAATATTGCTTATTTTTTATATTTTTAAACTCTAGCCATTATTACTCTACTGATATTAGCTTAAGACCAACTATTCCAATTACTATGAATCCAATACAAATTATACGCATTGCATTAACTGGTTCTTTAAATAAAATAATACCTAACACTACAGTGCCAACAGTTCCTATTCCTGTCCAAATTGCATATGCATTGCCAAGTGGTAAACTTTTTAAAGATAATGATAAGAAATAGAAACTTGCAATCATTCCTATAACTGTTAATATGCTAGGTAATATTTTTGTAAATCCTTGTGAGTACTTCAATCCCATTGCCCAGCCTACTTCGAAAACACCTGCTATAACTAAATAAATCCATTCCATAAACTTTACCTCCATAAATTAGTGTGTTAAATTGTATATTAATATCTCATGGCTTATTTAAAAGAAAACAAAAATAAAAAAAGCCATAAGAAATATTATTAAAATATCTCCCAGGCTTTTATCCTTCCGTGTACACAATTAACTGTGCGTTTTCTCTCGGACCTGCCAGTTATAAACTGCGGAACCCTAGAAAACTTAAATATATTAACTTTTTGTAATTTCTAATTTATAAGTTGCAACTTATGAATTTAATTTAGCATAGTAATAAATCTAAGTCAACTCAATTTTTCTTTGAAGAATTTTACTGTTAACCTTGGTTCCTTTAACTTTTCTTATTAAATCAATTAATTGATTCTTGTAACCCTCTAAGTGACTTTTAAGAAGATGCCCTACTAAATATATGTCCTATTAACTTATCTTTTTATGAAAATCCTTATTTAACTGCATTCATCAATATAGGCGTAACAAAGGTTTCTATCAATGCTGCTATGAGTAGTGCAGGAATAACAATAAATTTAAAAGCTTTTATTATCCGAGTAGCATGTCCATCAGATTCCTTCTTTGTGATTAGGTACCTTGTATTTCTCTTACATAACCATATACCTATACTGAAGGAATATAGTATCACAGGAATTTCAAATATTGCATGAGGAACTACTCCAGTTAAAAGTACCAGGAATACATTTTCCTTGAGAATACTGTATGACGCTAGTACCAATCCTAGTGCATATCCATTACTGATACAAGTAAAAGCTGGTATAAATACAAATGGAATCATTCCGAAAAAAATACTAAATACACATACTGTAAAATTGTGCAGAAAAATAATTATTGATTCCTTTAGTGTAAAAGGATCTGCATCTATATTGTAAGATTGAGCCATTTTCTCTATCAATGAACTAACATTATCCGGAAATACATTAAATATAATAAATGTTATAAGAGCTGTTCCGAAAAACAATATGATAGTTAACACAAAAAATTTCTTAATATTCCTATGCAGCTGTGCCAATTCTTCTATGTATATTTTCTTTAATATATCTCTTAGTGAATTTTTGGGAGGTATACTCTCTAATTGTTCATATGTTTCTTCTACTTTCATCTTGATATCTCCTTATATAAAGATTTATTAGTTCGTAATGTAAGAATATTCCTCATTCAAAGTGTTTACTTTTGAAACCTCTTACTTGTATTCATATAAATAACTCCACTAATCGCAGCTACAATAAATACCACATTCACACATGCTAAGATAACCCTAAAATCATCAAATTTTAAGAGTTTAGAAAGTGGAATAACGAATTGAATTAAACCTAAGATGAAAAGAAACTTTCCCATAAATTTAGATAGTGCTTTTTCATCTATTTTATTCTTTTCTTCCTGTGATGCAGTATTATATCCAGCAATCAAAAAATTTGCTTTTCCCGTATTAATTATTACAGCCAACACCCTTAATACTACAGGTGCAATAAACGACATAACCGTCTCCATATTACCCCACCTTATTGTAGTTAATACCTGAATTATTTCGCAACATTTTACAGTTGAGTCACAATATAAGAATGTGGTGAAGTAAAATACTGTAAAACTTACTTCTAGAAACGAAATCCTGGACAAATATTCTAATTACTTAACTTTGTTTTCTCTCTACAATTTCACCACTACTTTTCAAAATACTATTCTCTGGAATATAACCCCTCACAGAACATAATGGATAAACGATACTATCTTTTCCTAATATTGTCCCTGGGTTTAAAACTGCATTACATCCTACTTCCGATGAGTCACCTAAAATTGCACCAAATTTTCTTAAACCAGTTTCAATAATATCTGTACCATATTTTACTTTTACCAATGTTCCATTAGACTTTAAATTAGAGGTTATTGCACCTGCCCCTAAATGGGATTTATACCCTAATATTGAATCACTAACATAATTATAATGTGGAACCTGCACTTTGTTAAACAGAATTGAATTCTTAATTTCAGTTGAGTTTCCAACAACAACATCATTACCAATGATAACATTTCCTCTAATATAAGCAGAATGTCTGATTTCGCAATTATAACCAATTATCGCAGGACCTTTTATCAGAGCACTTTTTTCAATAGTAGTGCCTTTGCCAACCCATATAAATTCCTCTATTCTTTCAAAATCATTAGGCAGAGTTTTTGCGTATTCAAAAATAAAAGTATTAATACTTGCAAGAACTTCCCAAGGATACTTAACCCCACAAAATATTGCTTGTGCATCTAATTCACTCAATGTAAAAAGTTCATCAACATAAATCCCCATAATAATCCTCCTTAATGTATTTCGCAATAAATTATAAGGTTGTATCAACTATTAACCCAGAGTTTAATACAACCTTTAAAAAGATTGGATATTAATATCACCATATCCATTTTGCTTTGAAGTTTTTCAGACTATATTTAAAAATAATATTCATATTATAGTACTTTAAAAGGCATTTATAGCGGTTCCTTTATTTTTTACATTCAGCAATAACTATAGAAAACCATTCTCCCTGAAAAGGTAGTAAATCAAGATCATTTTTTTCTCCTATTGATTCCCCAATAGTTATCATATCTGTACTCTCAAACCCTGCTTCAATATGAGCTTCTTCCACTCCAGTTTTTATTGTGAATTCTTCTGCGCCAATAACCTTATTTTCTTCACAGAATCCCTTTAGCGTTTTAAATCCTTCAGAGTCTTCTTTAATAATCACATAACTATCAAGCAATGGTTGTCCCACTTTTAGTACCCTTTTAGCTTCTTTTATTCCATCAGGCGCAATATTTAGCATGTTAGCAATTCCAAAAAGAGACAAAGCAATATCAATTGTATTATCCTTAAAAGGCAGATTGGTTGCATCACAAGCTATATAGTTTGCTTTTATTTGAGGATTAATTTTTTTAGCTCTTAATCTATCATTTTTTAATACTACAAAGCTCAAGTCCGTACATATTATTTGTGATTCAACTTTCAGTTGTTTCACCATTTCTATAAATAATGCTCCCCTACCAGTTGCAATATCTAATATAAATTCATTCTCTTTACTATTTATTCTATCAATCATATACTTTTTAACTTTATCCACTAATATTGTTTGGTTTTTGGGATTTGCCTCTGATGATATTTTATCCATTTCCTCATCATTATACTGTTCATAAGCTTCTGTCCAATTATTTGCAAACTCTTGCTCTACGGAACCGAAATTTATTACTCCCTCCCTAATAACCCAATGATGACCATCCTTACAGCTTAATTTTCCTTCAACAATCTCACTGTTTTCTTCGCTTTCAATAGTTAAACTTAATTCCCCATTACATTTTGGACATTTTAATAAACCAAGAATTTCTTTATACATCCTTCATTAACCCCTTTTAATTAAAAAATATATATAACAATAAAATTTATAAACAAACTAATTTTTTCTTAAATCTAATTAATATAATAATTATTTTCATCTATATTAATAATCCACTTTATTTTACTGTTATATCATATTTTACCATATTCTTGCTCTAGGAGTATATCTAATTTCTCCTTGATATGTTTTTATGGTTCACCTAATTTCCTTAAGGTAATACTCATAAGTTTATTAAAATATTTGAATTTTATTTCCATTAATTTATCATCAATTAATCAGAAAGAAGTGCAAATACATTATTTTACTGTTATTATGGTAATATATGTAGATTTACTAAAATAAAATATCAAATTCTAAGGAGGTGTTGCTTTGAAGAAATCAATGTATTTTATCATTGGTGTAGTTATGGTTGCCATATTAATATTAGGATACAATTACAATAAATACGCAACTAAAGATTTTCAACAGACTCTATCTATGAACCCTAATAAAATAACAACAATAAAAATAGAAAATCCAACTGGAGAAAATGACGATTTTATTTCTACAACAGATAAAGATAAAATAGAAGAATTAGTTAACTACCTTAATAAATTTGAATTTAAACGCAAATCAACTGATGCTATTGATGCTAAAGATTTATACCCAAATATGGATGTAAATACGAGCACACTGATGCTTTATCAGAACGATAAAGTTAATATTATTACTCCAGTGGGTAAGGAAATCATGATCAATGAAAAAGCTTTTACAGTTGTTAACGGAGAAATTGACTTTACTTTTATAATGGATTTTTATAAAAGTATTAAGAAATAAGTAAAATGATAATCCCTCTTGAGCTGTTAGACCTAAGCAGCTTGCTGGGTCTTTAATACAAAAAGGCTATCTCAAATTAGTTGTTGAATTTGAGATAGCCTTTTTATTTAAATTTAAATTCACTGTAAAATTTAAGAAGATAGTATTTTACCCCCGTTAGTCACTTTTTAAGAAAATCATAAATTAATTTGTCTTAGTTGTTATATTATTCTTCATATAATTTTGCGTCCATGGACAATGTACTAGACACTTTAAGCAGCATTCACAGTGGTATACATCAACTATTAAATCTCTGTTCATACCTGGCTCCCAAGTAGTACCGTGAATTACATTGGTAGGGCATATATCTTTACAAACATTACAACCACCACATTTAGGCATTACCATCTGCCTATTTTCAATAGGTAATGGTGCATTTGTTAAAACGGTACCTATACATAATGCACACCCATATTCTTCAGTAATCAATAAATTGTTTTTACCAATCCATCCCACTCCTGATAATATAGCAATTTTCTTATGTGGGAGTACAGAAGTTTTTGTGGCTTCTTCAAAGTATCCATTTATTATATTTCCATCTGATTGAGCAAAGGCTTTAAAACCTCTTTCAACGATAAAATCTGCCGCCCATTCTGAAAGTTCCTGAGTAAGGTGCTCCTTATCCCCATACTTGGAACGGACTGTCATATCTCCTTTTGAAAAACCCAGGATAAACTCGGGACTTAGAATTATCCCTATTAAGATAGCCGTATGGTATCCTCTATTTTCTTTTTCCGATAGCATTGATATATCAACTGTTTTAACAAAATTAGCACCACGGATATTTAACTCAGAAATTAACTCACTTAGCATATATAACACCTCTAATCAGATTGTCCATTATAAATTTATTTATAAAACTTCTGCTTAAATGTTAACATTCCGTTTATGGTTGCAGCAACCTCATAATTGATTCATAAATGAAAATGTGCTACCCATAACATATTGGGAAAATATCCCTAGCATTTACATAGCCCATTACATACTAAGCAACTTTCAATTACTCTTTTAGCCTTTATGATATCTCTATCTACACTAACTAATTCGATAATGATATCCACTTGAAAATCAGATAAGATTTCATTGAATATGTACCTTGAATTAAAGTTTTATTAATGATTTTTAGGTATCATACCAAGTGCTCATAAAGGATAAAGCCATTTATTCAAGGATAGTCTTAATCCTAATTATAATATTCTATTTTTACTTCTTCTCTTAACTGTTTTAAGGCTTTATCAACATCGGCTCCCAAACTCTGTCTTGTTTTGCCAATGGTGATTAATCTTTTATAACTTTGGATAGCATATTTATCCCAATATTCCTCTTCGGTTACTCCTAATCTTAGGATTATATCATCTATGGTTGCCTTTACATCTTCTATATCGTCTGCCCTTTTTATTAATTCCCTATTCTTCTCCGCTTCTGCTTTTGCTTCTTTATCTGTAACTTTTATTTTTAAATCTTTAGCTTTTATCAATAACAGCTCGTCATTAATGAGCTTTTCTATCATTTCCTTTTCAGAAAAAATGCTGGATTTTCTCAAAGTGTCTACCTTCTGTTGTGTTATATTTGCTCCATTTACTTTTGCCAATACTTTTGAGTCATCTTTTAAAGTTAATTTATCTTCCTTTTTAGGGAATGCCACCAATGTTATAAGAAACACCAATAACATTAAAATTAAGGAAATTTTCTTTTTCAAAACTGAATCCCCCTTAAATAGACTTCACCGTTTTACTAATTTTCATCAATGAAAGTTCGGTCATTGATGAATTTTAAATTAAATTTAAGGACATTCAACAATGAATGCCCTGTTAAATTCCAAATAAAATAATATAAAGTGATGTTGTACTAAAGTTTAATATTTATTGTTTTTTAAACCTTCAACGATTAACTTAGTAAGTTTATGAGAATTCCCAGCACCAAAAACAATGATTATATCACCCTCTTTGGCTTTTGAAGAAATTGTATCCGCAACATTTTTGAAATCTTCGATATAGGAAGCCTTACCAGCATCAACTTTACTCACAAGGAAATTCATATCCACAGGTTCTAGATTTTTGTTAATTTCTCTACCAACATAAGTTTTTGTTACTATTGCTTCATCTGCTTTATTTAATGCAGCAATTAGTTCCTTTGGAAATAACTTTAATCTTGATATTTGATGAGGTTCAACTATTGCATATACTTTTTTGTTTGGATAAGTAGTCTTAAATGTGTCCAAAACTGCTGCTATGGCAGTAGGATGGTGTCCATAATCATCAAATACTTTTATTCCATTCACTTCATCAATCAGTTCAGTTCTTCTTCCAATGCCTTTATATTTTTCAAAAACACCTTTAAGAGTTTCTAGATCTATCCCCAATTCAATAGCAGCCCCAAGCACGCCTAAGGAATTTGAAACATTGTGTGCTCCCAGAAGACCTAGCTTAAAAGCCTCTTTAAAGTTTGGTCCATAAACCTGAAATTCTACCCCATCTTCAGTAAAGCTATTAATTTCACCCTTATACTCAGCACTGAACGGAAAATCAAATTTATCTTTTAAATAATATCCAATCACCTTAATGTTTTTCTCTTGCAGCCACTTTTTCATTTCTATTAGTACGTCTCTTATTCCTTCACTTTCTTCATTTACTATAAGAGTACCTTGGTGCTTCATGTTCCCAATAAACCTTTTAAACGCCAACTTAAATTCTGTAAAGTCATTGAAAAACTCAGGATGATCCATCTCAATGTTATTGATGATAATTAGGGATGGAGAGTAGTTTAAAAAATTACAATTAAATTCATCTGCCTCACAAACAAAATAATTGGACTCTGATATTCTAAAACCGCCTCCCCATGGCTTGTATACAGTTCCTGCTTCTACTATTGGATCTAGTCCACCAGCTTCTAATGCAAGTCCTGTTAAGATTGTAGTAGTTGATTTTCCGTGAGTACCTGCTATTGCAACGAGGAATTTATCGTTATGAAGATATTTACCCATAAATTCCTGCCAGGTCATTAATATATTCCTTTTTCTTCCTTCAACAATTTCAGGATGGTTAGGATTAATATCAAAAACAGCAGGTGTAACTGCTAAAATGTCCACACCCTCTAAATGTTCTTCGCTATGCCCTAACTTTATATCAATTCCACTTTCACGTAGTGCCTCACTATAATAACTTGCTTCATTACAATCACATCCAGACACTTCAAATCCTGTTTTCTTTGCTATTACTGCAATAGGCGCCATTCCACTTCCGCCTATTCCCATGAAATGTACATGTAACTTCCTATCCATAAAATTACTCCTTTTGAATTCTTTCATCAATTCTTCTAACAAAGCTATAGGTATAACTATCAAAATACTTTCCCCAAAATCTTAATGCAGTGGGATTAATTGTTTCGCAGTCCACCCCTAAACGATTTACCCCATGATTTTTTAATGTTTCAAGAACAAAGGAAAGTAAACTCTGAAGTATATTTTTACCACGATAGTTTTCTTTTAAATATGCTCCACAAATATGGAGATAGTCTGGTTCTTCAGTAATAAAGGTTTCTCCAGAATTATCAACCTCAAAATATCCTATTATTTCTGATTTATCCTTAGCAACAAAGAAACGTGATTGTCTCTTATGACAAAGCTCAATAAAACTCTCTTCAGAGAGCTCTTTATTTGGAAAATATATAGGGCTCCTTCCCATATGCCTCGCCAAACTGTTCTTTAATGATAACAAAGAACCTGCTTTGCTATAATGTATTTCCTCATAGGAATAGTTTGAGTTAAATTCAATATTCAGCGGCTTGTGAACATTTCTGATTGCATCGCTACACCTGATGCCAAATCCATTCAATGACAAGGCTGTGATGACTTCAGTATCATGACTATATGCACAAATTGCATAACTTAAAATCTCTTCCTTAATCATTTCCTCTGATGCATGTTGAAATAGAAGTGATACTATTTTACCCCTTTCTTCTCCATCATAAGCATTTGCAAACATTGGAGAAAATGAGCCTTTCACCTTCCCAAACTGCTCCTTGATGCCTCCCCAAAAGCTTAAGTATCCCACTACCTTTCCTCTCTCAACTGCCACTGTTCCGTAGTTACCCTTAAACATATCCTGTATGGACGCAGTGAGAATCTCTTTATAATCCTTTTCATATAAAGCTTTTATATGTTTTTGCTCCATATCATATTGTGCTTGAGCTAGCTTCACTGCATCTTCTATATACTTTTCATTTAGCTTTTCAAATTGCATTTTCTTACCCCACTTAATAATTTATAAATTCTTTTAAATCCCCACGAAATGTAAGAAATATTTTCTTTAATATCAACCAAACTTAAGCTCGTTAAAGCTTAGAAACTCACTTAAAATTATCATTTGACTTAAAAGAATTTTCGATGTGAACTATAATACTACTCCTGGCTCCTCAACACTTGCTAAGCCCATGTTGCACAATTCCTTCAGTACCAGTGCGAAAAGCTCATATAGTTCTTTAAGTCTATCAATATCCTTTATAACTCCAGTGACCTGGAAGTATAATTCGTCTATCCCTTCAGGAAAACGTGTATTGAAGAATCCCTCATCATCTTTTATTTCAAGACTGATTTGTGGCTGTTCTTGTATTAAATCCCTGATGCTTTTATTTGAAAATAACTGCATTACCTTTTCTTCACTATTGCTTTTTATAACGAAATCCTCATCAAACTCCTCGTACCCAATGTTTATGTCTTCCATGCCTAAAATCTTACCAAGCCCAGTGAAAATTCCAGATCTATATATTTTAAAATAGAAATTATTAAGATTAACAAAAGGTGCTCTCATCCTTGTATATGTTATTGATGATTTTCCTGTGGATACAGTATAGGTGTCTAATACAACTATCCAATTATCTATGTGGGCTTCTACTCTGTCCCCCGACCAAAACCCCTTATTTACATAATCAGCCTGAATTTCCCCAGCTAGCTGTTGCCAAATTTCTTTTTTACTTGGACCAAATAATCCCATAAAATTTCCCCCTCTTAACATTTAAATCATTTATAAATAAACATATGTTTAAAGCGAACTTGAGTGCACTATTAGCTTATTAAGCATATCGCATACTTTCTTAATATAAAATTATCCATATTAAAAAACTCTATTAAGCATCATATAAGAATAATCTGACTCAGAATATATTATAAATTTTGCTGTTTTATATATTCCTTTATAGCATATGCTTGAAATTCTTCCTGCATTTTTTCTGCGGAGTCCTTAATAGGAACCCAAATAAGTTCATGATCTTCTTCGATTTTTAAATAGTTAATGTCTAATAACTTCCCTATATAAAAATGTCCAACTAATTTAAAGTATTTATTATGTCTAATAGATTTAGTATAATTCGATAACTTTCCAACGTACTCAACTATCTCTAAATTGTATCCTAGCTCCTCTGAGCATTCTCTTTTTAAACATTCTTCAAAAGTCTCATCCTTCTCAACTCCACCACCTGGCAAGAAATAATTATTATCTCTTCTTACTAAAGCAATTTCATTATCTGAATTAACAATCAGTGCATATGCCCCTATTCTCTCTATATATTTAATACCATCAATTTTATTACCACACTCTATTTCTTGAATGAACATACTTTTTCTTCCTTTCTAATAATTGTGTTAAGCTCTTAAATGTATTTTATATTTACTATATATTACAATTATACCTTTGCAATTATATTCCATAATAGTTCAAAAAATCCTTTATATTAAAACCTAATATAAATTTTTAAGTTTAATTTGCTATATCCTTTAAATTAAAAACGACGTAAGTTTTGCTTACGTCACTTAATAAGAAGTTTATGGCATACTAACACCAAAAATTGTGTATTTTTCAACTCTGTAAATTGGAATTCATACATGTTTTATAAATATAATCTATGTAATTTTCCTTCTCTCATTACTGTTCCGTTGTTGCATTCATAGGGGATGTCTTTTTCATATTGGAATCCCAATTTCCTAATTACATTTTCTGATGCTATATTTTCTTTTGCATGACTACCGATGATTTCATTTATTTCTAATTTTTCTTTTGCAAATTTCAATATTTCTTTCATTGCCTCCATTGTGTAACCTTTTCCCCAGTATTTCTTTGCAAGGTTATAGCCTACTGTCCAGCATAGTACTTGGTGAGCATAGTAAATGAGACCAGTTCCTATTAATTCTCCTGTTTCCTTTTTTATTAAAGCAAATCTGTACCATTCATCTTTTTCAATCTGGTCAGTTTCAAATTTTAACCAATCTATCGTTTTATTAATATCATTATGGCTCGTCCATGTCATATACTTTGCAACGTCAGGATCACTTTCCCATCCGTCAAATACATCTTTTACATCCTCCATTTTAAATGGTCTGAGTATTAACCTCTCTGTTTCTAAAACTGGTGTTTTCATAGTAATTCTCCTTTATTGAGTTATTTATTTATAACTATTTAAGAAAAGAGTGAATTAACACACTATGAATTCCGATCATTTCTATGCAGGATAAATCTCTGTTGTGGATGATTAAACTCATAGCATAACTCGCCTTCGGTAAAGCCAATCTTTTTATACAATTCACGAGGGGCAATCCCCTTTTCATCCTCTTCTCGAAAAGTTGTAACAACTATGTCAATATTGTTAGGTAATTGAGTCAGCATTAGATCTATCATTTTAGTTGCAATTCCATATCTTCTATAGCTAGGATGAACAGCCATGCAAGAAAGCATACTGTGGTTAACCGAAAATAATAATATACCAACTACCACTTCATGATTCGTAGCACAAATTGCAGTGTTTCTATTTATATTTTTTATAACGGTGTCCTGATAGCTTGTAATCAATTCCTCAGTTTCAAGACCTGGAAAATTCCAACTTACTAATCTAATTAATTCCATCCAAGAGAATAAATCATCTAGTGTAGCCAGCCTTACTTCAATATCAATCCCCATAGTATCACCTCTCATATTAGTACTAGCTTTATTTCACAATATATTACAACTATGTCTAAACCCATAAGAAAAGCGTATCATATTTACCATTTTATTGCATTAATTTCCATATACTTAAGATAACTTTTATTATTTAAAACTGTATCATTCAGCTTTCAACGAACATTGTTCTTATGTTTAAATTCAAAGGTTATGTCTCACTATATTTGAATTGCAACGCAAAAATACCGTAAAATTCACTTCTGAATAATACGGTATTTAAACTATTGTTTATAAGAAAATTTTCAACCATGAGCTAAAATAACTTTTCTTTGGTAATAGGAACCCAAATTTCACAAGTATAATCATCAGAATTTGTATCTCCGGGTGGATAAACCTCAATTTCATAGTCAGCAGACCTCTTATACCCGCACGTTGAAAACCATTCTGTTGTTATTCTTGCCCACATAGCATCTATTGGATGCTCTTTACCACTTAGGCTACCTTTTACGGTAAATATTGCCCATGTATTTGCTGGGATAGTATAATTCTGCAAATTTGTTATAGTATTTGAATCTGCTTCTGCTCCAATTGCAAGTATAGTTTCACCGTTATCCAAAGTTTTTGTAAAGCCCATCTGCCACATAGGTTTACGATAAAGCTTATAACTACATGCTAGTTTCTCATCTGTACCTTCATTTAAAAATTCATTCCATGTATTCCATATCTCACCCGAAGCTTCTTTCCAATCATTAGCAGTTTCATTTGCTGATTGCCTTTTAAGCTGTCTAACCATTCCAACCAAATTAATTTCTTGTTTTTCTTCGATACGATACTCCATTTCTACATCTCCCTTTATTAAAATATGAAAGGTGATGCGTGGATAAGCTTTAAGCCTTACCCCTAAAGTGCGTGCTGCCTTTGGTGTGACCCCATGCATTTCTACAAAAGCACGAGTAAATGCATCAGGAGAACTATATCCATACTTCATTGCTATATCAATCACTTTTGTATTGCCACTTTGTAAATCTAATGCTGAAAGAGTTAATCGCCTTTGACGAATATATTCTGATAAAGATTTTCCTGTAATATAAGAAAAGACACGTCCAAACTGATGCATTGAGCAGCAAGCAATTTTTGCTACTTCATCATACATAATATCGTCATCTAAATGACTTTCAATGTAATCTATGGTTGCTGTTATTCTCTCTATCCATTCCATACTGCACCCTCCTTTCATACTTTAATTTTAGCAAAGGCAGTATTAAACTACCCTGCAATCTAGGTACAAATATGTAGTACCCTTATAAATACGCTATAAGTTACACACAATTTTTTTACTAAAGTTCATTAATATCACTCTTGTGATTGACGGACATTCAGGCCTACTTTTATATCATTCATGACTCCATTAAATCAAAGTTACTTCTGGAATCTTTTCATAGAAATTAAATATACAAATCCAACTATTGATAGTAATGCAAAAATTAAAGTAATAGAATTTGAAGAAGGTATACCAGCTATAAAAATAGATGTTGGTCCATCTGAACCACCGATTATACCTATTGAACTCGCTTTATTTAAATTAATGTTAAATCTATAAGATACATAGGTACGGACCAAAAAACTAAAACTTGCACTAATAAGAGTTATTATAGTAGTTGTTATAGTAAGTACAGTAATTACCTTTTTATTCTTAAATGCTTTCATTTTCTATTCACCTCATATATATACGCAATAAGTTACAATTGCTCATTTACCATGGCTTTGTTGTGAGTGAGACTTTTAATGAACCTTTATCTTAATTAATATATTTCATTTTAGAAACTCCAATTATTTATATTTACTTTTTGTTTTTCTTTAGTACTTGAAGAAAATAACTAATATAAAAATATATACAAGTAAACATAGCTATATAAAATGGAAGTGTGACATCTATTAGTACATAAACAGATGTTAATATTAAAATGGAGATACTTGCTAAAAATCCATATAAAAATAACATTCTTTTTTCTAGTTTGTTCTTTTTGTAATCTATAAGAACTTTTACTATAATTTTAAATAAAAAATAAAGTCCCATTATCATACCAATTAAAGAAAAGGCTATTAGAATCCTACCAAAACAGTAGCTTACATATATTATTAAACGTTCATCATTAGAAACCTGTTGACTAAATACTTTTCTTGATATAACTGCAAAGAAAGAAACTATGAAGCTTGCACCTGCACCAATTCCAAGCTTTTTATAATTCTTTAAATCACTACCTTGTGATTTTTTAAGATGAAAGAGAAGAATAAAGTAAAAATATATGCATGTCAGTATGCCAATTAAAGAAGGTATATCAATTAAGGTTGCAATAAATACTTCAAGTGAACCATTTAAAAAATCATAAAGCAGCCCTAAACTATATTCAGATACTAGTGCCATTACTATAAGCACAGAACTTGATAGAAAACCAAAGGCACTTATTAAAGCCCCTTCACCCCTTTTGTTTTGAAGATCTTTGAAAGCCTTAATAATGATTTTCAAGCAAAAGTATAATACTAATATAATGCTAACTATAAAAAATACTTCTAAAATATTATTAAGATAATAACTAATAGATTGAGTTTCGCCTATATACTTGTCGGTTCCATACCTTATAAAAGCTTTATAAGATGATATTACACCAAACAAAGCAACGAAAAAGCTAATACATGCCCCTATTCCCAACTCTTTATAAGTTTTACTGTCCAATATAATCCCCCTTTTATCTTGTAATGATATTTTTTCTTTTATCTCGTTTTTTAATTTTGTTAACTAAATAAATATTCTTTTCATTCTTTTAAGAACTTCAAAAAGTATAATGTCAAATCATCATCATTTTCACATTTTGAGTAGGGTTCTAATTGTTTTCCGTTATACCAAACCCCTGTGCCATCTGGAATATATCCTCGTTTTACATACATTCTTTGAGCAGAACCATATCCACTATGAATACCTACTGAAAGAGAAACATAGTCACTTTTGTCTCTTGCAAGATTCTCGGCAATATCCATAATCTTATTCCCGATACCTCTTTTTTGATGCTTAATAAGCACATTAAAGTCAACGATTTCAGGTATGTTCCTATATGCAAAAGGACCAACTTTAGTATATGGAAGTAATGTTACATAACCAGCAACATCACCACCTATTTCTGCAACAATAACTAATTTTTCATTATTTTCTTGCTGATTGTAATATTCATTAAATAATTCATATGATTTATGCCAACCTTGCTCTGTGAAACCATGAACAAATTTTTCTATGTCACTTTCCATCATGGAGCGTATAGTTAAAGTATCATTATTATAATAAATCATTTCTACCCCCCTTATTTTCAAAGATAATAATCTGTAAATATTAGCTTACTTTAAATTACAAAAATAAGCTAACTATAATCTACTCATTATGTGCCATTAGTCCTCTTTTACTTTCATACCTATTGCAAATTTATCAAAACCCATTTCCTCATAAAATGGTACTAAATGCTCCTCACAAAAGAATTGAATATGAAGATTGTTTTCTCTGCAATGCTGTATTAGCATTTTTATTATTTTTGTTGCAATACCTTTATGCCTATAATCGCAATGTACACCTAACCCACATAGATAAGCATTCATTACACCATCAGAAATAATTCTTCCAGTGGCTATCAAACTATTTTCAGAATATGCGTAAACAGAAAAATAAGAACCCTTCATAGCTTTTAACAACTGCTTTGAATCTAACTTCAAAAACCTATTCCAATCAAGATGTTCATAAAGATTAAATAAATCTTCTTTTTGTGGTAATTCTGTTGTAAATCTAACTTCCATTAATTAATCTCCTTTATTAAATGTATCTATCTATATTTCACACTTTTTTATTGAACCGTCTTATTTTATTATTTCTAGGTTTAAGTAACCATGGCTTTTTAAATAAGGTTTATCAATTAAAGACGCTCCTGAGCCTTAGCGAGACCTTGCTTGGCAAAAGAATGTGCTTTTGCTTCTTCTAAGGCTTACCCTCTACTATCCAGAGTGGACTTGAGTGCATTGTTAGCGCATGAGTGGTGTCACATACTTACTTAATATAAAGTATCCATATGAAAAAAACTCTGTTAATTCATCATATAAGAAACGCTGCAACCTATTCTCTAAGAATAAGTCCTCCATTTTTCCATAACTATGAATTTGAAATCCTCATCTTCAAGGTACTCTCCGCATTTATTAAAACCAAGTTTATGAAATAATCCTAATGCAGGTTTATTAGTTTCACCAGTCTCAATGTATATTCTATTAATTTCCATGTTATCGAATATATATTTTGTTACTACATTTATTGCGGTGTAGCCAACACCTTTTTTCCAATATCGCTTATCTGCTATACTTACTCCCATTTCACCTTGTTTTTTAACTTTGTCTATGCCAAAAAAATTAATAAATCCTATAAAATTACCATCACTGTTTGTAATAATAAAATACTTATATTTTCTATCTTCAATGTTCTCATTCATTATTTCAATATCAAATCTATTACAGTAATTTATACATTCAGCCACTAACTCTTTACTTGTGTTAGGCATTGGTCTTGGGTCATGCAAGTTTAATTCTTTGTCTATTGTACAAGAAAATAAGCTAATGACGTCTTCACTACATATCTCTCTAATCTTAATATTTTCATCTTGGTAATAAATCATTATAAATCCCCCATAAATCATAATAATAAATTTAAATTCCCCATAAATTACAAAAGTGAACTAACTATGCTCCTTCTCTTTTGTTCCATTAATCCTCTATAGATGAGCTCTTTTCATCTTGAAATTTTTTTATATAAGGTTCAAAGTACTTGCCTATTTTCACAACTTCCCCCATGACGATTTTTATTTTTTCTTCATCCAAAAACCAATTGTCTTTTCTAATTTCTTTTTTGTCTGAAACGTATACAACAAAAATTTCTATATCTTTAGGAAATACAGATTGATATGTTAGTAGTGCACGTCTTGAATGATATGCCTTACAAACCAAGATAGCCTTTTTTACTGGTATCTTATTTTCTTTTATTACTCTCCATGAAAACTCTGCATTTTCAAAAGTATGTGTTGCTTGATTTTCCTTTAATATTCTTTCTTCTGGTACACCTAATTTTACTCCTATAGATTTTAAGAATTCCCATTCTGAACTATACTCTGGTATTTTAGGATTAACTGACCCACTTGGTAATATATATGGTGCTAACCCCAGCTTATATAATTCTGCTGCCTTCTCCATCAATTGTGGATGGCTACCTCCTGGCACTAAAATTATATCTGCAGTCTGTATATCTGTTTTGACAAATACTAGATCACTTATACAATCAAATGGATAACCCATTGTTATAACCTCCATTAACCTTCGGTATTGCATCTAACACTACGTTTACAACACCAGTGTAGTAAATATCAACTTTTTGCTAAAACAATATAAACCAATTATACCATTTTTGTATTTTACTTACATATTAATTTCAAGCAAAGCCATCTCTGTATATACTTTTATTAAATAAAAAAGTTTGCTGAACACCTCAAACAAACTTAATTACTCTTCTTTTCTTCTAAACTTTTCTGCACAGCAGCTCAACTATAAAACCAATATTTTGAAATTTATCATAGCTTTGAGAGCAATGAACTTCATCTATAATTAAATCTTTATCTATTAATTGTTTATTATATTGAAAGTCATAATACCATTTTAAAAATCCATAGGATTTTTCGTTTGTTTTAAATTGATGGTATATCCATTATAAAAATAATATCTGGTATAGATATCATTATGATCTAATGCTATAATTCCATCATCTTTTTCTTCCATGAATAAAGTAATGCCAACTGCTTGAATCATTAAAAATATCTTCGATATGCCTAATTCTAATTATTTCAAAATCCTTAAGCAAATCCTTAACAGTATCTATGTCTGAATAAAAATGTGGAACATTTAATTCTGGTTCTTCAGTCTTAATAATAGTGTTTTCATCAATTTTTGGATAACCTTTTTCAGTAAATGACGGACTATTTTTTGAGCATAAAGTAATAAAAAATTCTCCCTGACTTTTTAATACTCTGTTGATTTCACTTATGATAATTTTAATTCCCTTGGTGTCTGTATGAGATATTACGTGATAAGCTAATAAACAATGAAACATATTTTCCTCAAAAGGTAGTTTATTAATATCTCCAATGGTGGTTTTAATATTTAGCCCCAATTCTGTAGCTTTTTTATTTAACCCATCTATTCCATACTGAGATAAATCAAGACCATGGGCATCAAAACCATTTTTAGCAAATAAAATAGAATGCCTTCCAAGTCCACACCCTAGGTCTAAGAAACACTTAAAGTTCTTCTTTTTCCACCTGTCCACATAATAATAAATATCTTCACTTGGTTCATTCCAAATATCATCTTTTACCACTGCCCAATTCCATTCTTTTGAATTAATCATTACAACCTCCACAAAATAAAATATCTAATATTAAGAAAATAATTTATCCCCTTTGCAATATCTGAAAAAAATCCTTTAAATCCTTCTTATCTTCAGGTGATAAACCATGCCACCTCATACCTTGCACCGCCCCCTCTAGGGCACAAAGCATATTTAAGCAAGCAGTATCATCAATATTTCTTATCCTTATAAAGGCCTCTTTACTTCCTAATTGTTTTAAAGTTTCAGGATCTAATATATCAACCTTCATAAGTTTCTTTTCTAAGGTTGAACCAATGTTAGGCATATCTGATAATTTTTCCATAAAAACCTCTCCTTTTTTCTTCTTGTGCATGTTTCAATAAACCTATGAATCTTATTAGTATATATAAGCTACATCCAATCTGTATAGTAATAATTAATTATTCTTTTGGGTTCATCCTATGCTCTTCTAACTTATTCTGTAATAAAGCAAGCACTGTATCAAATTCTATCTCTGCTGTGTTTAAAGATATTGATATAGGTGTATATTTTAAAATTAAGCTTATTTTCATAACTATTTGTTTCCCTGGAGAAATCCTTTTCATTAATTTATCTAAATCATAAACAGTTATCCCTATGAACTTTTCAGTAAAACTTTTTTGAACCTTTATAGCTTGAATTTCTTCCCATGAGATGAATCCAACGCTAGAAGCAGTTGACATATCTGTTATGCCATTTTCTCCTATCAATAGTAATGGTTTAGGATTTAGTGCCCTTTTAACGATAAATATAAAACAACCACCAAAAAAAATCGTAGCCACTGCCCCCATAATTATAAAAAATGCCTTAGTCTCGATTAATCCATTTACTAAAATATAGATACTAGCAAGTAGCATGACACTTCCTAATATTAAAAGTTTTATCATCTTGCTTTTATTTTCATTAATTATTACTTCCTTCATTTTCTCACCTTTCACAAAATGAATTATCTATACATAATTCATTTTACCTTCTCTTATAATCCTATATATTTCTTTAACGACTTCTCAATATTCCTTTTCATTATCAACATATCTCCCAAGAACACATCTACCAAAAGTCTACCACCCATCTGACTATCTTGTGTTATAACCTCTGCTCCAAATTTGTGATAGAACTGATTTGATTGTGAATAATAATTTACATGTTTTTTGTGTTATAATTTACTTACAACTTATGGATATGGAGGTTAATTATGAGATATGAAAAAATACGGTCAATTGCACAGGTAATTCTGGGAGTACTTGTGGTTTATTTGCTATCACAAAACGTAAAATACTCACAAAATCTTTTGGGGTTATTCAGAACTGAAACAACAAAACTGATGGAAGACTCTTATTCGATAGAATCCCTTGAAAAACTAGCATCCAGTACTGATGTTAGTAATGATTTCAAAAATACCGTACTAAGCGCCGAACAAAGCAGACTACGTAATACTATGAATTGGTTTTTTAACTTAAATGAATATACTATAGCTGATAAAAATATAAAAAACTTATCTATAGATTTTTCAAAGAAAGTCCTTAGTACAATGGATACAATGAAAACGTTAAAAGAAAAAGATATAAGTGAATTCAATGAATCGGATAGAAAGTTCTTGAGTGAACATAAGGCATTTCTTGAAACCTTATCAAAAAACACTTCAGCTATAAATGAAACAATTAGAGAAGATATTATAATTCCTATATACACTAGAAGTCATATAGAAGACTACATATTCAATATTGGTAATAGTCTTTCAGACTAATTCTTTGATACTATTAAGTGGCTCCACAAATTTGATTTATAAAAATCTACGGATGTTTCCACTCCACAATACTGTTTGTAGGCTTTAGTAAAGCCTGGGTTACATATGTTTATTGGCTCACCGCATCATATGTAACTCTCAATTTTATATAATTAAATAATGAGCAAGTTCATTTTGGTAAGCCCCTTTGGAAGGAGATTTCGCTCCCACCAAAGTTTCGCTTACTAAGGACGACTCCTACCTAAAAAAGCTGGTACACTTATCCTTGCAGAATGTGATTAAATATTTCCCTATATAATTCTTCTACTATGGATTCTTTCTCTTATTGTATGCACATTCATAAGCATATGCATAAGCTAACAACTTCTCCTCAGTAAAACTTGTAGAAGTAAAGGTTAACCCCACTGGCTCATTGTTTTTTGTATACCCAGCTGGAACTGTAACAGAAGGATACCCTACTCTAGCTGCAATGTCTACTCCGTTAGTGTTTGCAGAAACTAAAACATCTAAATTATGTTCCTTCATCACTACATCTATTTCCTTACCATATTTAACGCTGTTTTCAAGGGCTGAAGAATACTTTTCCTCAAAGTCCTTTTCAAATTCCACGGATTTTTCAAATCTTCTTTGATCATATGGAACTCTTTCTTTTAAGTTTTCCTTATTAAAATCAACAACCTCTTGTAAGGTTTTTACTGGAGCCAAATCCCCTAAGGTTTTAAAGTACTCCTCTAAAGCTTTGGGGAATTCATAAAACAACACATCTCCATTTATATCATATTTCTCTTCATTAATATTTACCTCTACAATGTTAGCTCCTAATTTTTCTAAATCCCTTATAGCTTCCTTAAATACCTCTAAGGTTTCCTCATCTTCATCCTCATTAAAATTGCAGCTTGGCACCCCTATAGAAATACCTTTTATGGAGTTTTCATCTAATAAGTCTAGATAATTTGGAATTTCTCTTTCTTCCAGTCCATAAGTAGTTTTATCTTTAACATCTTTTCCACTAATAATGTTTAAAGTTATAGCTGAATCTATCACATTCCTTGTGATGGGCCCTGCAATGTCTTGGGTCCAAGATAATGGAACAATTCCATATCTACTTACAAGTCCTACAGTTGGTTTCACTCCTACTACAGAATTTCTAGAAGCTGGACTTATGATGGACCCAGAGGTTTCAGTTCCAATGGCAACCTGGCACATTCCTGTCGCAGCAGCTACTCCAGAACCTGAACTCGATCCCCCTACATCAAAATTTCCATAAGGATTTATAACTTGTCCCCCAAGAGCACTAAAGCCATTAGGAGAATCCACTGATATAAAGTTGGCAAACTCTGAAAGCTTTGTCTTACCAAGGATAACCGCCCCGGCGTCCTTTAACTTCTTAACAATAAAGGCATCATAATTAGCATATAAATCTTTTAAAACTATAGCTCCTGCTGTAGTGTGTAACTTCTTGTTACAGTCCGTATTTATATTATCCTTAAGTAGCACTGGAATTCCATGAAGGAGACTTCTTCTGCCACTAACCCTTCTCTCCTCATCTAATTCATTAGAGAGTTTAATGGCCTCTTCATTGATTTCTGACACCGCATTAAACTTATCATTATATTTCTTTATTCTTTCTATATAATACTGCGTTAATTCACTTGACGTTAACTTACCTTCCTCTATCAATGCCTGAATTTGTAGTATATTTAAATTTTCCATTATATTCGCCCCCATTACATAACTTAACCGTAAACATTTTACCACTATATATATTATAAGTAATTTTATGGTATTAAGCTACAGAAAAGATACCTTTCAAATTTAAATCGTTTTTTTCTTTATCAAACTGAGTACTTTCTAAAAGTCTTCATTAAACAGAGGTATGTTTAGATAAGCCTAGGCTTTTTATTTACTTGCCTCTATAAATAAATTTATAAGTCTTACGTTACGCTTACTTTAACTATGAAAATAATAATGCTTTGTATCACCTTTAAGTATTTTCCTTATTTAACTTTTCTCCAAGTGAAACTAGCATAAAAAAAAGAGCACTTAATCTCCTAAAGACTAGTGCTCTTTTCCATAACTAATTATTTTTTATAAGCCTTTTAAAACATACTTAGTGAAGTCTTTTACTATATTATCATCAATTTGCTCTAAAACTTTGTTTTTTATAAACATGGATAGGATTAATAATCCAACAAAAACATTAACATATACATCCTTTAAGTCAAAGGTGAAAAAACCATTTATTAATATATAATCTAAGCTGCCATTCCAAAACACCTTATCAATAAGGGAACACATAGCACCTGAGAATATAAAGGCATACATAACATTAATAAATTTATTTGACCCAAATTTATGATTTAGATATCTATAAAACAAATATATCAATGTCCCCATAATTGCTACTATTATAATATGTAACCACTTGCTCACTCCTAATTGCAGCATGGAGTTAAACCATGAATAATCCCTATTAAACATAGGTTCAAAGTACACCACCGGAGGCAATATAGCAACTGTTTTATCAAGAAAGTTATTATTAATTACAACTTTAATCACTTGCTCTATTGTTACTAAAATCAGCACTGTTAGCCAGGTTATTTTGTTTTGAATCTTCATATTCATTCTGCACCACCCAATACAAATAATGTGTCTTTTAAAATCTCTTTGTGAATAGATATTCTAGTCCTATTTTATCATACAACTACTGTATAACTTCATTTATTCAGTGATAATTTTTATTGATTTTAAGCCAAATGAATAAATTGATCACAAAATGTGAGAAGTACCAATGCATTACTTCCTATAATATTTATCTAACATGATTTTATGGGTGGCTGGTATATTATTTGGTAGTTCTTCATAACTAAAAAACCTCAACTCTTTAGTTTCCAAGTCATCTATCTTTAAAGTTCCACTAAATTCCTTTGTAAAATATCCAATGGTAATAAAATAAGCCTTATCTCCATGAGGAAACTCAATATAACATTTTTCTCCTGAGGTAATGCCAAGAAAGTTTACTTCCTTAACCTCAAGTCCTGTTTCTTCCTTTGCTTCCCTTATGGCAGTGTTTTCTAGGGATTCTCCAAGCTCTGTGATTCCACCAACTAATCCCCACTTGTATGGAAAGGTTCCTCTCCTTTGAAGTAGAACTTCATCCTTTTCATTAATTATTAGTAGATTTACTCCAGTTAAATTTATTGCATCGTGTCCAACTCTATCACGTATGTATTTCACATAATCCATTTTTAGCATTTTCCTTTCTTTTGTTTCTTCATAGATTCATTTATTCTGCACAAATCTAAATGTATTTCTTATTTGCATATCACGAAAAAATTGCTTAATTCACAATGCACTTCCCTTGAAAATTACTCCATAGTTATATTTTACCATTAAATCACCAAATTTTCGAAAAAATATGAAAATACCCTTTAACACATTTCCATATAATGAATGAAGCTTGGACAAGTAAGCATACCCCTATAACTTGAAGTTTTACATCACAAAACTTTATTAATCTTATTGCTAAAATTTTATATGAGGAGTATAATAATTTTATAATGAATCCTGTTCATAAAACATTTTTTTGAAAAATGAAAGGAGAACCAATGCCAAAAATTTTAGAAAACGTAAAAGAAACCCTTCTTTCAGAAGGTATCGAAATGCTTCATGCTAATGGATATAACAATCTTAATATTAGAGATGTAGCAAAAAACTCTGGCATTGCTGTAGGTACTTTTTATAATTACTTTTCTAATAAAGATGATTTGGTTAGAGAAATCGTTCTTAATCATTGGATGAAAGTTCTAATTAATATAGATAACTTATCCTCTAGTGATGAAACAATAAGAACTAAACTTCTGACTTTATCTCAGCAGTTAGATAGCTTTTTCAATACTTATTCTGAAGTATTCACAGCTATGACGGCAAACAATGCAAACCAATGCCCTAGGGAAAAGATTTTTTCCCAGCTACATACTATTGTGGAAGGTATGCTAAACACTTCAATATCCAAGGGAGAAATAAACCCTTGCTTAAGTTCTTTTAAACTTGCAAAAATCCTCGTGCCTGTTATGTTTTTTATACCAAGGGAAAAGGATTTAACTTTTGAAGACTTTTATAATATATTAAATTTAAATTAATATATTATTTTTTTAGTTTTAAATGAACACCATTCAGAAAGGAGAAAAAAATGAAAAATGACAAAAAATTATTACTAGTTATGTTTTTGCTTGGTATCTTTATTGGAGCTCTTGACTCTGGTATAGTTTCTCCTGCAAGGACAGTTATGGCAAATTCTTTATCCATCTCTGCAAGTGATAGTATTTGGATAATTACCATTTACACTTTGGCTTATGCTGTATCTATGCCTTTAGCTGGTAAGCTGTCTGATAGATATGGTAAAAAGAAATTATTTACTTTTAGTATTATTATTTTCGGTATAGGTTCTTTATTATGTGGCCTATCTAACTACTATGGAGGTTTTTCCTTCTTGTTAATATCTAGGGTTATTCAAGCTCTAGGTGGTGGAGGAATTATTCCAATAGCTACTGCTTTCGTGGCTGAGAGCTTCCCCCCTGAAAAAAGAGGTGCTGCCCTTGGACTAGTTGGTGGAATCTACGGAATTGCCAATGTGTTAGGACCAACAGCTGGTTCTTTTCTGTTAGACATTGCAGGAACTTCTAATTGGGGAATTTTATTTTTAATAAACGTACCAATATGTATTATGGTGGTTATAGCATCTTTTAGAATCAAAGATGAAAGTGAGAAAAAGCCTTCAACAAAGATGGATATCACAGGAAGCTTTGTTGTAACTGCACTAATTCTTTGTCTTATGTATGCTTTAACTAACTTAAAATTCCATGACTTTGCAAATAGTATAAAAGCTACAAATGTATATCCTTATTTAATAGCTTTCCTTATACTTCTTCCTATTTTCTTATTTGTTGAGAAAAGAGCAGAAGATCCAGTAATAAATTTAAAATACTTTACTAGTCGTGAAATAGCTCTAACCCTTGCTATAGGCTTTATGACTGGAGCGGGGATGATGGGAATAATTTTCATTCCTCAATTTGGTGAGAATGTACTTAAGATAAAAACTGGTTCAGGAGGTTATCTTGTAACCTTAATGGCTGTGTTTGCTGGTTTTTGTGCACCTTTCGGCGGCAAGCTTATAGATAAGTTTTCAGCTAAATTTATCTTGGTTTTAGGGTTCTCTTGTATGTTTATTGGAACTTTAGTTATGGCTACCTTAGCTATTAGTTATCCTTCCATTTACACTTTAGGCCTTGGACTTGCTTTCATTGGCTTTGGAATGGGGTTCACTATGGGTACTCCCCTTAACTACTTAATTCAAGCTAATGTATCTGAGGATGAAACCGCTACAGCTCAAGCAACCTTATCCTTAATAAGATCAATTGGAGTTGCAATTTCTCCAAACCTTCTTATTAATTTCATTACAAATGCAGCGAAAAATCTTCAAGGTGACTTAATGGCGGTTATGCCAAAGATATCTATGGGCACAGGTGCTCCAACTTCTGCCTTTAGTGGTGATAGCATTTCTCCTGAAGCTTTAGCTAGCCTTCAAAGTGCTGATGTAACTACTGTTGTAGATGTACTTAAGGATTTTGCTTCTACTATGCTAGATAAAGTTGCACCAATGATAAAACAAGCTTTAACTGGTAAACTTCCTCCAGGAGTTTCCCCAGATGCAACTATTGCTGCAATGAAAACTGATTATCTCACTCAAATGGAGGGCTCTAGAGCCCTAATAGAAAGCACTTTCCAAAACACCTTGAATAGTGGTTTTAGTAAACTATTCATAGGAGCTGCAGTTATCGCTTTTATCGGCTTAGTTTTATCAATAATGCTTAAGAGTAAGACTAAGTCAGTTAAAATAGATCCTAACTTAAATAGTTAAACGACCTCTTCATTTTATTTCATATATAAAAAGGCGTTGGGAATTTTATTCCTAGCGCCTTTTTAGCAGTGTTTTTGAAGCTTATATAATTGACTTCTCTTCAGTTTATAAAATTGCTTTTGTGTAACAAAATTTTTTTGTTTACAAAGGCATTTTGTTAAGTGTAAATCTGCGTGCTAAGCTATTAGACCCAATTAGCCTACTAGGATTTAACAACATCTTTGAAGAATGATTGTCCCCTACTCATCAGTATTTAACCAAACTTAAAGTGGGAGTCTTGTAGTAAAAATCAAGTTTTGATTCAACAAAATCTTTTTGTTCCTAAGGGCGGCTTTGTTCTAAGAAAGATTACTTTGTTATTCAAATCTCCTTCCAAAAGTGCCTCATCAAAATGAACTTGGTCATCGCTTAATAATTTTCTACTTTACTTTATGCCCCGTATACCATTTATGGATTCTAATTACATTTTCCAAAATTTGTATTATAATATTCTTATATAGAAAGTTTGTTATGTAAAAATTTCATACTGGGGGTCGATAAAATGTTTGAAGATTTATATAAAACCTTACTGACAAAAATTAATCAGGGTAATAAGTGTGCAGTTTTAACCTATCTCGATTTAACTACTCCAATAACTGGCTTAATTTCTGATAAAATGCTTTTAACTAATAGAGATATAGATAACAAAGTTTTTCCTTTTAATGATAAGATCAATGAACATATTGGCGTTTCTTTGGATACCGGAAAGCTTCAAATAATTCATCTAGAAGAAAATAAAGCTCTTTTAATTGAGCCTTTCATCCCAAAACCTCGTTTAATTGTATTTGGAGGTGGACATATAGCCAAGCCCCTATCAGAATTTGCAGCAAGGGTAGGCTTTTCTGTTAATGTTATAGATGACAGACCTTTTTTCGCTAATTCCTCACGTTTTCCAGAAGCGGAAGAAATTATTTGTGAATCCTTTGAGAAGTCCTTTGATTTAATTAATCTAAGAAGCTCTGATTTTGTTGTTATTATCACAAGAGGTCATAGACATGATGGAGTAGTTTTGCGTGAAGTTTTAAACTATGACCTTAGTTATGTTGGAATGATTGGGTCAAAGAGAAGGGTAAAAGGTATGATGGAAGAATTATTAGAGGAAGGGTTTTCTAAGGATAAGCTTCAATTAGTTAATTCTCCTATTGGTTTAGATATAGGTGCCATCACTCCAGATGAAATTGCAATTTCCATAGTATCTCAGCTTATTAGCTTCAAAAATAAAGGTGTTACTAATAGGGCTAATGAACCCTTTATTCTTCCTGAACTTGATATTGAAGTAGCACAAAATCTCTGTGAGAAATCACAAATTCCAAGAGCTCTTATAACTATATTATCTTCTAAAGGTTCTGTTCCAAGAAAAGCAGGTGCTAAAATGGTGGCTTATTTAGATGGTAGAACCATTGGAAGTATAGGTGGAGGTTGTAGCGAATCAGGAGTAATAACTAAGGCAAGAGAAATCATGCTAACCAAGGGATTTTTCATTGAACATGTTGATATGACTGGGGAAGTAGCAGAATCTGAAGGCATGGTTTGTGGTGGAACTATGGAAGTTCTAGTGGAAGTTCTTTAATTGTAAACTCATGTGCAATACTATCATTCCAAAAGGTAGTTAATTGGCATTTATCTAGAATAAATGCTAATATAATATAGGTATCATAAAATCTATATATTATAATTACTAATTTAAATATGCTTCTCTTTAATTTAATGGTTATTAAGTTTGATCACCATTAAGCCATAAAGAAAAATATAAATTTATGTTTGGAGTGACGATATGAAAAAAATCAATGGAA
>NZ_JAVWDJ010000020.1:47414-57110 GCF_036642255.1 Clostridium sp.
TAAAGAAAAATATAAATTTATGTTTGGAGTGACGATATGAAAAAAATCAATGGAATAGTTTATGCCTTGTTATCTTCTGCTGCTTTTGGGATTATGCCCATTTTTGCAAAATATGCAGCCAATAATGGCTCCAATACTCTAACAATTTTAAGCGTAAGATTTTTGCTTTCTGCTCTTATTCTTTTCCTTTATTTTCTTTTTAAAAAGGTTAATTATAAATTGGAGAAAAAACAGCTTAAATCTCTTGTTTTTGTGTCCTTTTGTGGCTTTGTCCCCACAGCCAGCTTGTTACTTTTTTCTTATAATTATATATCTACAGGACTTGCAACAACTTTACACTTTATATATCCCGCTGTTGTAGTTGTTGTTAATCGAATATTCTTTAAGGACCCACTTACTAAGAATAAGGTGCTATCTTTACTTTTATCTATGATTAGTATTTATCTTTTGATAGGGTTTAAGTTTGAAAATATAAACATACTTGGAGTTGTTCTTGCCATAGCTTCAGGATTTACTCATTCAATTTCAATCTTTGGGATGAATCAAGTGGAACTAAAAACCATAGACAATAATGTATCTGTATTTTATATAAGTATTTTTGCTGGACTTGCCATATTTTCCGTAACTGCAATAACTGGAAATATAGCTCTTCCTCTTAATGTTTACACAGTGCCTTCTCTCCTTGGAATTTCATTAATATCAAATATTGCTGCCATAGCACTACTTATGAAGGCTATAAAAATTATTGGACCTTCACCTTCAGCAATACTTGGCACTTTCGAACCTATAGTAAGTATAATCCTGGGCATAATATTATTTAGTGAGCCTTTTACCCTAACTATTTTCATAGGCACTATACTAATCTTAGCTTCAGTAGTTATTCTTTCAAAGGAAAAATCCCAGGAAGTAACACAAGAATCTTTTGAGAAAGAAGCCTTAGAAGAATCTCTATAATAGCTCTAAAATTAATATATATTTAATGACATTTGGAAGGATAATTCTCCATGATTTTTAGGTAAGAGACTTGTACTAAAAAATACAAGGCAAGATTAAGTTATCACTTTACACCAATGCTACTCTATTGACAAATAGTAGGTATTAACTTAAATTATATATAAAATCAAAATATTGAAAAAGAGGTAAATATTATGTCAAAAGGAAAAAAGTTTGTTGAAGCAATAACTTCCATGGATGAGGATTTTGCTCAATGGTATACAGATATCGTAAAAAAAGCTGAACTTGTAGATTATTCAAGTGTTAAAGGATGTATGATTATTAGACCTTATGGTTATGCAATTTGGGAAAACATTCAAAAGAGTTTGGATGAAAAACTAAAGGTAACTGGTCATGAGAATGTTTATATGCCAATGTTTATTCCAGAGAGCTTACTTCAAAAGGAAAAAGACCATGTAGAGGGTTTTGCTCCTGAAGTTGCTTGGGTAACTCATGGCGGTCACGAGGAACTTGCAGAAAAATTATGTGTAAGGCCAACTTCTGAAACATTATTTTGCGAACATTATGCAAAGATTGTACAATCTCATAATGACCTTCCAAAACTATACAATCAATGGTGTTCTGTAGTTAGATGGGAAAAAACCACAAGACCATTCTTAAGAACTACTGAATTTTTATGGCAAGAAGGTCACACTGCGCATGCTACTCCTGAAGAAGCTGAAAAAGAAACCATCGATGCTTTAAATACTTATGCGGATTTATGTGAAAATGTTCTTGCAATCCCAGTGGTTAAGGGAAGAAAAACTGATAAAGAAAAATTTGCTGGAGCTGTTTCAACTTATACAATTGAAAGCTTGATGCATGATGGTAAGGCTCTTCAAAATGGAACTTCTCATAATTTTGGAGATAACTTTGCAAAGGCTTTTGGAATTCAATACTCTGATAAAACTGGTAAACTTCAGTATGTTCACCAAACCTCTTGGGGAGTTACAACTCGTTTAATCGGTGCCCTAATCATGGTTCATGGCGATGATAGTGGTCTTGTACTTCCACCAAAAATTGCTCCAACTCAAGTAATTATTGTTCCAATCGCTCAACACAAAGAGGGAGTTTTAGATAAAGCTTCAGAGCTTAAGGATAAAGTAGCTAAAATTGCAAGAGTTAAATTAGATTCTAGCGATAAAATGCCTGGTTGGAAGTTTAATGAATATGAAATGAAGGGTGTTCCTGTAAGAGTTGAACTTGGACCAAAGGATATAGAAAATAATCAAGCGGTTTTAGTTCGCCGTGATACAAGAGAAAAATTAATAGTATCTTTAGATGAAATAGAAGATAAAATCACTGAAATCTTAGCTTTAATGCAAGTGGAACTTTTAGAGAAAGCAAGAAAAAGCGCAGAAGAGAAAACTTACTCTGCTACTAACTTAGATGATTTTATGGAAATTGCAAACACTAAGCCAGGGTTCATAAAAGCTATGTGGTGCGGAGATAGAGCTTGCGAAGAAAAGCTTAAAGAAGTGGCTGGAGTTACTTCAAGATGTATGCCTTTTGAACAAGAAAATATAAGTGATAAGTGTATCTGCTGCGGAAAAGAAGCAAGTAAATTAGTTTTCTGGGGTAAAGCATATTAATAAATTTTAAATCATGTATGTTCTACCCGACATTTTCGTGGTGTTGTTACGAATAATATTCATGGTATTATTGCGATAATATTTAAAGTTGTTAATAGGCTTATAAGGTGAATTTTTATGAAAAGGGTGTTTTAATATGTTAAAAGAATTTAAAGATTTTGCCATGAAAGGCAATGTAGTTGACTTAGCTGTGGGGGTAATTATTGGGGGAGCTTTTGGTAAAATTGTTACTTCTCTTGTTAACGACATCATAACTCCACTACTTGGATTAATCCTTGGAAGAGTAAATGTTGCTGACTTATACAAAACGATACCTGCTTTTGCTGGTGGAAAAGAAATAGTAATAAAATATGGTATCTTCCTACAAAACATAATCGATTTCGTAATCGTAGCATTTTCTATCTTCTTATTTATTAAGTTTATTAATAAATTTAAAAAGAAAGAAGAGTGTAAGCCAGTAGTTGTAGAAGAACCAAAACCATCTAAAGAAGAGCTACTTCTTTCAGAAATCCGTGATTTACTAAAAGCTCAAAGCAATTCTTCTACAGGAGAAAACCAAGGAGTTTAATCACATTTTCTATTATAAATAATAAGGTTTCAAACTATAAAGAGCATCAAACTTGTTTTGATGCTCTTTATAATTTATTTTGCGCCTCATGAAAATCTATTTTCATGCCAATTAAAACTTGATTTCTCGCTTATCAAAATAAATTTTCTTATTCATGAAAACTTATTTTGCTGCTAGCCAAAACCTGTTTTCATGATTATTAAAATTTGTTTTAGTGCACATTAAGCTTGCTTGATGCACATTAAACTTGTTTAATGCAACTAAAACAAAAATAGATATGCTTAAATTAAAAGCATATCTATTTTTTTATCTGTAGCTCTATAATTTTATTGATTTTATAATTTTATAATTAATATAAGGCTATTCATTAAAATCTGTTAGTTTACTTTCACTAGGCTTATTACCCATGATTAGCTAATAAGTTGACTTTTAAAAATTATTCTTATAAAGTTACTTTTACTCTAATGCTGTCCCCTTTTTCTCAAAGTCTAAAAGCCTACAACCTTGATAACTAAGCATTCCTATGTCTCCCTCATTAATATTTTCAAATTCTACCACTGTAAGAGAAAACTCTATCTTTTCTTCACCCTTTATCTCAAAGGTTATATAATAGCTAGTGGCATAGTTGTAACTTGGAATCATATCTCCAAAAGATTGGGTATCATGAAATACCTTAACTCTTTTATTTACTACCTTTGCTTCAACAGTTTCTATAGGTTTAACTCCACCATAAGTCCATATTTTACAATTATCAAACATTGCTGTGAGGAATCCAAGGGACGCTACTATGAAAATAAAGAACAACATTATAATGAATATATAAAAGGCTAAATTATGAGATATCATAATCTCCTCCGTAATACTTGCTCTACTATATTATACGTTTTATCCTAATTATTGTTCTTTTAACAGTATTATTTTTCATATTTAACATTAATAAAAAAGCCTTCCCTTTTTCAAGAGAAAGCCTTTAGTTAGTTAAAATATAATAAATAAATTTTTTAAACTATCTATTTATTTCATGTGTGAAATTTTAAGGTTAAACTCTAGGATGAACTTTTACTTTAACTAAAGTAAATTTCCTAATACATGCCTCATTCTTCACATACTTTGCAGTGCTTCTTTAATAAATCTATAAGTTCATGCTTTTCACTAAGAGATTTAAAAGCTCTCGCTGGGATTACATAAGCATTAGCTGAACTAATATAAATATAAATCCCCTTATCTGTAACATCAACTTTTTCTACGTCTTTCATTGTAACCTTACTTTTTTCTGAGTTTTCAAATTCAAAAATTCCAAAGTCTGTGATTGAAAGATTCTGAGGTCCAAATACACCCTTATACTTTTCATCATTTAACATCTTTTCTAATCTTTTCTTTATGTTATACCAAAAGTACTTCGGGAAAAGTGCCACCCATATTACAAAAATACCTATGAATATTCCATAGAAAACAGGTGCTGGCAACGTATTTCTCCCTCTAAGCATAAAAGGAACAAGTAAAAACATTATTGAAATAATATATCTTTCAATAAATAAACCTCGTTTGATAGATTTGGATTTTGCCATATGATGCAAGTTAAATTCTAAGTAGTCCTCTTTTACTAGTTCATAATTTATCTTCACATTAATTCCCCCATTACTAAGTTGTAATATGTTTTTTCATATTTATTCTACTTTTATAACAATAATCCTCTTTAAATTTTTAATTTCACCTTGTAATTTATAACCTTATTATCTATTTTTATTTTTAAGCTTTATATTTTATTAATATTTTCACCTAAAATCACCTTTATTTTTCATTAGTATTTCCATCTAAAGTGACCCGCAACTTCTGCATCCTGGAACACATAAGGACATTCTATTGCATGAGGTGTTGTATTATGAATTACATAAGGTACTCCCTTGGTGTTTCTTTTATCAGAAACAATGGCTACGTGTTCATAGGGCTTTAGCATAACTATAATATCCCCTGGCTGCCATTGTGTTAAATTTTCTATATCTCCAGGAATCATCTCTGTTGTTAAAGAAATTGCATGCTGCTGAAAGTATACTAGCTGATTTGGCACTCTTCTAAAATCTATGTTTTGATCAGCCTTTCCATCTATTCTCCAATAATTTTCTTTATTATTTTTTATATCCTCATCAATTAAATTCTTTAAATTTATATCAATACCCTCTAACCCTCTCCAAATAACATCAGTGCAAACCCCTTCCCCCTCAGGTGGATATCCGCCAGCATAGTAGGCATCCCTGTATTTAGTTTTGCTTTTGGCTTCTTTCCTTGCAGCCCTTACTACATCTATGGGATCAGGTATACCATTGTTATTTTTATCCACCTTGGGATAATCCTCTGGTACCTGGACTTTATTGCGTAAATTCACCTTATTTTCAAGTTCCCAAATTATAGTTCCAGTTCTCCCAATAACAAAATTTCTAAGTGATCTAATAAATATTATAGAACCCACTCCTATTATTAAAACAATTAAAATAATATTCCTTACTGTTTTTATTAACCTCCTCATTGAAATCTCCCCTATTACTTAATTATAGTGCTCATATCCTTAAAAACTCTCCCATGAGTTTATGTATTTCATTAATAAATCTTCCTATGTATCTATAATATTTGCCTAACCTAATTTTATGGCCTGCAGATATATTATTTGGTAGTTTCTCATAACTAAAAATCTTATCTCTTTAGTTTCTAACACTTATATTTCCCTTTTGGCCTGTACAATTTTAAAATACCTGCATAGTTTAATTATATCTGAAAAAACTATAATTATGGTAAAAAGATTTGTTATTTACGGACTTACTGGTTTTTGTGTTGAGGTGATTTGGACTGGTTTATTTTCCATGTTTAGTGGAGATATAAAGCTTACTGGTCAGACCTATATTTGGATGTTTCCCATATACGGTCTTGCTATTTTTCTCGAACCTGTCCATAACAAGGTAAGACATTTCCCACTAATGATTAGAGGAGGTATCTACACCCTATTAATTTTTGCAGCAGAATTTGTTACAGGAATGTTACTTAAGGGAATTTTAGGTGTCTGCCCTTGGGATTACACCTCTAGGCCACTACAAATTTATGGAGTAATTACACTGGTATATGCCCCTGCCTGGTTTGTTGCTGGACTATTATTCGAAAGACTTCATGATACCTTAATTATGATCCAACAAAGTCTCAGTGCACAAAAAGGCTTAATAAAACCCTAGGACTTCCTAGGGTTTTATTTGCTCTTTCAGGGATATTCAATAATATTTTCTAACCTGAAAATTTATTTTTGCAAATCTGTTACAATGAAACCTAAAATAATACCTTTCAATAAAATCTACCTCCCTGTGCAAGGCCACGTAGATTTTTGATTCTTCAATAATCAGTTTGTTTATATTTAGAATGCAATAAGTAAACTCCATGAATATCTAGTTCTTTTTTGCATTCTCTTTGTTATAGGTCTTTAAAGTGATTCTATAATGTAAAATAAGGTTGCAGCTTATATATTAATACTTCTATCGAAGCCTAAGTAGCGACTTCCCTGAAAATGAAGCTTCCCCTTATCTCCCTCAGCAAGCATTCCATACTGATTACCACTAACCACAAACTCCATTCTGTCTCCGCTTTCAACTTCAAAAGTTACATAATAAGTTGTGGATGTGGTTTGATGCATGTGGTCTCCAGTATTATGGTTATGATGAGTAACATTTTCTCTTCTGCATACCACCTTTGCATTTACTGTAAGCTTGGGCTGACCATTATTGTGACTCCATTCTTTCACTCCAGTTGCAGCTGCTACTATAAAAGAACCAATTACAATAACAAATATTATAACAAAAAACACTGGAAAAATATTAAACATAAAATCCATGGGAACCTCCTAAAAGTATTGATCATTTCTTATAAGGTAAATAGCTTATGCTCACATCACCTTATGCAGACGTAAAGAAACAATAGGTTCATTAGTTAATACATTATACGTGGAAGGCTTGTCCTAGGTGACGTAAAATAAAAAGAGTAAGGAAAATAAATCCTTACTCTAAACTATCATCATCCTATGCATAAATGTTTTTACTATAACATAAATCTCACATTATTAGTGAAAGAATGCTTTTTCTCTTAAAATTAAGCTGCAAAGAATTCTACTAAACTTCTGGCTTGTTCTGAGCTACAGTAGCTTCTACCACGTCTTTAACTGGAAGGTTTTGTTCCATCATAGCTTTATTTGCAAAGCCATTTAATATATTGCTAATATCAACTCCGGTTAAATCTTTTAACACTTCAAAGCCGTTAGCCGCTACATCAGTAACTACTTTAGAAAGCTTAGAAGCTCCTTGATTTCCACCATTGTCTATAATTGTAATCTTATCAACTTGTTCCATTGGTTTAGCCACAGCACTCATAATTTCAGGAAGTCTACTTACTATAAGTTCAACAATTGCTGCCTCCCCGTATTTTTCCATAGCTTCAGCTAACTTATCCTTAGCCATAGCCTCTGCAAGACCTTTTGCTTGTATAGCTTCAGCTTCAGCAAGACCTTTAGCTCTAATTGCTGCTGCTTCAGCTTGGGCTTCAATCTTTCTAGCATCAGCTGCTGCTATAGCTTTTATTCTAATAGTTTCAGCTTGTGCTTCAGCCTCTTTAATTGCTTTAACCTTGTTAGCTTCAGCATTTACCTCAGTCTCATACTTTTTAGCATCAGCAGGTTTTTTAACTTCAGCAACAAGTCTTTCTTCCACAACAAGAGCATTCTTTTTAGCTAGTTCTGCTTGTTGTAGTGCAAGTAAGGAGTCATTTTCAATTTCTTGAAGTTTGTATGCTACGTCAGCATTAGCCTTAGCTTTATCTCTCTCAGCACGATAACTTTCAACCTTAAGTGATTTATCTCTTTCACTTTCAGCGATTTCTGTTTCAGCACTAAGTTTTGCCTTTTGTCCTTCTCTTGTAGCATTAGCCGTTTTGATTTCAGTATCTCTTTTTCTTTCAGCTTCAGCAATATCAGCATCAGCTTTAGATTGTGCTATTTGAGGTTTTGCTCTATTTTCAAGGTATCCACCTTGAGTAGATATTTTAAGTATTGAATAAGATACAAGTAAAAGTCCCATAGATTCTAGTTCTCTTCTTATATCATCCTCTATTCTTTGTTCAAAGGAAGCTCTGTCTTCATTAATTTGCTCTACAGTTAATGTAGATATGATTCCTCTAAGCTTACCTTCTAAAATTTGCTCAACTATATTTCTAATTACATTTACTGTGTTGTCTGCTCCACCGCTGCAAAATTGCTCTACTGCTTTTAAAATACTTTCTGTATCATTTTTAACTTTAACTACAGCAGTACCCACAATATTAACAAATATGCCTTGTTTTGAAGGTGCTTCGTTAACATCAGTGGTCATAGAAATATTTTCTAATGAAATTATACAAGAAGTTTCTAGGATAGGTATTAATATACCACCCTTACCTGACAATACTCTTTTTTTGAGTCCTGTGATTACCATAGCTTTATCTGCTGGTACTCTCTTCCAGAATGCTAAAATAATAATTAGCACCCCTAAAATTGGTAGCGCAATAGGTAATACGTTTCCTAAAATTTCTAACACCATTTACATCCCCCTTTTATTTGATTATTCCCCTACTTTAATTGTATCTTAGACTGAATTTTCTTTCAATAATTTGCTAAGAATTTTAATGCATATTTAAAATTTTACATTTTATTAACCTTTTCTTGTACTGTTTTTTTACAATTTATGCATATTAGACTTTGCTCTTGCATATCTTTAATTTTTTATCTGTAATAAATAGTGCTGAAATGATTTAACTCTCTTGCTAAAACTGCTTTTACTTTACCCACACTTGTAAAGCTAAATTATATCCTTTGAATTATTTTTATCTTCTACCTTAACATAGAATTTCAAGGTGGAAAATATCAATTACTTATAACGATTTTCAAGTAATTTTTCTTCTGCATAGTATACCGATATATTATCATTAATTCTCGTTAATTCTTTACCATCCGCTGAAAGACCAATGATTTCAAAGTCTAAGCCCTTAAATTTATTCATATTTGCAAGCCATAATCTATTGCCTTCTGCATTCACAATTTTCGCTTCTTCTTCAAGAAGACTTCTCTTTTCCACAATCTTAACTTCACTAATTTGAGGATCACCAATTAATCCAAAATATATTGGTAGCGAAGTCTTTTCTATACTAGGAAAATAAGAGTAGGATATGCCAAACTTATCTACTGGAGAGCTTATATCCCCTCCACCACTGTGAACCATCTTGAAACCGCTTATATCCTTTTTCACAACTGCAGTATATAAGCCATCACCACCTAAAGTGCTGCAAAATACTATACTTCCTTTACTGGTTTTTTCTTCGTGGATAATATTTACTGGTATTGACACAGGTGCGGTTATTGCCTCTTCTATTGTTTTAGCACCATCATTAGCCTTACTCATCAGAAATGTAGAACCCAGTGCAATAATGATTATTGTTGAAATAATAAAACTCACTTTCTTTTTCATATGCTCCCCCCTTTTAGCA
>NZ_JAVWDJ010000020.1:57210-67908 GCF_036642255.1 Clostridium sp.
TTATATATTCTTCAAGTTATATATTTTGTGTAATTGTTTTAGTATCCATTCCTATAGGTCCTGGTTGATCTAGTCCATTACAATTAGATAAAATGCCTGCACCAATTATTGATACAGTGAATAATAAAAATGAACAAATTTTAAAAATTTTTCTCAAAATTACAACCCCCTCATATACTTCATGTTATTATTATAACATGAAGTTACATGGGCAGTAACTCCTATTTTTCTTTTCATAAAGTTACACTAATTTCATTGCTTCTCTTAAGTAATATTTATATTCATCACTATCTTTACTTTCTATAGTTAATGATAATAACTTTACATATATTTTCAAAGCCTCATCTTTTTTACTCATTTTATTAAATAAATTTATCATTTTTAAGTAGGTATTTATAAGTTCACCATTTCTTTTTAAGTCAACATATAACTTCTCTAATAACTCATAACTCTCTATTATAAATTCATAGTCATTATGGGTTTCTGCAAGAGCTATAGTTTTATTAATAAGCTGCAGGGCTTCTTCTATGTTTTCTTGTTTGATAAATATTTTAGCTTTATTAAGTATTGTATGAGAAAGGTTATAACTATCCTGTTGAAGTCTGATAGCTTCTGCTTTCTCTAAATAACTTAATGCTTTATCAAAATCATTAACCTCAGTATACAAAACTCCTAAACTGTTATAAAGATAACCTAGATATAAATTTTCGGAGTCATGAATTTTATTAATTGCATCAGTAGCTGTATCAATTGCTAATTGATATTCTTTGCTTAGGATATAACAATTAACCTTTAAGATAATTGCTCCCATATATTCTTTAAACTCTACCTGGATATCACATAACTTTATGTAACTATTTATGCAACTTAAAGCTAAATCAATATTATCAAGCTTTTGATAACTAAATGCCATGTTGTATAGGCAATTTTTCTTATTCTTTATATCTCCATTTACGGTGCAATACTCATAGCATTTATTGAGATACGTTATTGCTTCCACATAATTTAGCATCATAATCTTGCATTTACTTAATTTATTATAAATAAAGGACTTCTCTTCACTTTCACCATGAACACATTCTAAAATTTCATAATAGTAAGTAAAGGCCTCTTCGTATAATCTTTTATCATATAAATCATTAGCCTTCAAAACATATACTTTAGGTATTAATTCTTTGATATTATAATCTTTTATCAGCTCTATTATTAAATCAATATCCTCAATAGATAAATCAGAAGCTAATTTTTCGTTACAAAAATTTATAGCCTGCTCTTTTGCTGAAGTCAACAGCCACTGTTCATCTATCTCTAGCTTTATTCCCATTTCATTAGCTTTTGTCTTAAAGATTTCTATAAGCTTTATAGCTACATGTTTTGGCAGCTTTCTTTTACCATTTTCAATCATACTAATAAAGTTTCTAGAAACCCCAACACTATTTAGTTCTTCTTGCTTTATCTTTAATTCTTTTCTTAGTTTCTTAATTTTTTCACCTGTATCAAGAAATTTCACCAATCTCACCACCTTATTCTTATATTGTAATATCAAATTAATTTGATTATATAAATTCTATACCCTTAAATACTCATTAAGTAATCTCATAAAAATATATTAAAAACTATTCAAATTTGTACATTTGAATAGTTAGATTAATTATATTATAGTACTTATTTTCTATATATTTCAACTTTTTCTTAATTCTTATAAGATGACCCTTGATTATAGTCATCCCGAATTTTATTAAATAGCTCTCTCAATATTTATCTCCATAAATTTATAGTCTAAAACCTTATTCGTATTTATTATAACTAAGAATATCTTTTAACTCTTTTCTTACTTTCTTTCTTGGTTTTTCAGTTTTAGGGTACCCAATAGTTATCACAAGTGCTATAGCCTTCCCTTTTGGAATATTTAAAAGTTCTTTCATTTCTTTTTCCTTAAACCATCCTATGATGCAAGTACCTAACCCCTGTTCTGCAGCTGCAAGGCATATGTGCTCCGTTGCAATTCCCACATCTAAAATAGTATAATCCTTGCCTTTTATCATACCACCAACCTTTGAGGTTATATTAGGCTTTTCAAACACCGCCACTATAAAGGCTGGTACTTCTAAGGCAAATTTGTTCATACGAATTAACGGATCATACACCATGTTACTAAGCTTTTTAGCAGTATTCTCCTCATCCACCACAATGAACTTCCATGGCTGAGAATTACAAGCTGAAGGTGCCATTCTTGCCGCTTCAATACATATTTCTAACTTTTCTCTTTCAACCTTTTTATCTAAATATGCTCTAGTACTTTCTCTTAAATTAACTAACTCTTTAAAATCCATAATAAACCCTCGCTTTTTCTTATAAATTTAACTCTATTTTCAATATAAAACTGTGATATTTAAACCCTATAAATATTTATATTCCATTTATATATTTTTATAATTAACGCTACCTTACCGCAGTTTAATGAACTACTCTTCTATTAATCTTTTACTTCTAAGTTCTATTTATATTATAGCAAAGTTTACTGATTTACTTTCTTTTTATTGACTATGTTATAAAATAATGTTGAAAATTTGCATAAATTTAGAGGGTGATATTTTATCACCCTCTAAACCACTTTTAAAGAAAAATGTAAACTAAGAATTATATTATAATCTACATCTATTAATCGCTTTCTTCATTGGTTTCACGTTTATATTCTAAAATATCTCCCGGTTGGCAATCTAGTATCTTACAAATAGCATCAAGGGTGGAAAAACGTATTGCACTTACTTTCCCTGTTTTAATATTAGAAAGATTAACATTTGAAATTCCAACTTTTTCAGCTAATTCATTTAAAGATATTTTTCGGTGTGCCATCATTCGGTCAAGTCTTAAGATAATTGCCATTGCCTATCCTCCTTAGAGTGTTTCATCGGATTGCTTTTGTAGTTCAATTCCATAATCAAAAATTAAAGCAAGACAAAAAACAACCAAGCCTAATGAGAAAATCACCCCACCAAAGGATATGAAGGTGGTTATTTTTTGACCATTTTCTAGAATCACAGGGCGTAATACATCAACTATTTTTATTGATATAAAATGTACCGGTTCAAACATCAAGAGAAGTAAGGATAGGATTTTCAATTTTTTCACATTGTTACTGTTAAAAGGGGTATACTCCTTCTCTATGGATTTTAACAACATAGAAACTACAGCAAGAATGCCTATCATTAGAAAAACTGTAATAGAAGAAGCAAATAATGCCATCATTTCCCTTAGCAATCCAATGTTGTTATTAACAGAGAAACCTGTGATTGTAAAATATACTGCATACGTTACAACTGCTATCATTAGCACTCTAACAAACATTAGCATTGCTTTGCTAATTTTTTTTATTTTGATACTATTTTCACTCATAGAATGAACCTCCTTTACTACTATATTTTTATTATAGCATCAAAATAAACGTTTATCAAATATTATTTAATGATAAACATTAAATTTTTCATATAATACAATAATTAATTCTCTTTACTAATTTAAAATATATCCTTTTTATTTAATGCTTCCCAAGTTAATTTTATTTAAATACTTATACACTTATACGCACTTGTGAGGTTAGCAGGCTTATCAGTGAAAAAATGTTTAATTTTTATATCATATTTCTAAATTACTGTTTAAAATTTCTATGAAGTGTACTAAACTATATTTATGCTTTTAACCATATTTATAGGAATCAATTTGAGATCTATACTTGTTGCTTAAGCTAACTTAGTTTCCTAAGGTTTTTTAGGTATATAAATGTTTAATTTTATACTAAAAACCATTTAGGAATTAAACTTACATATAAAACTACCATGGTTACTTTTAGGCTTTTGACATTGTACAAATTTAACTTCCATCATGAAAACCTATAGTAAACCAAAGAATCAGGAGGAACAACAAATGAATAACATTTTAGAATTAATTAAAGACAGAAGAAGTATTAGAAAATACTTACCAGAGCAAGTAAAGGATGAAGAATTAAACCTTATTCTTGAAGCTGCTATATTTGCTCCAAGCGGTCATAATGATCAGCCTTGGCATTTTACTGTAATTCAAAACAAGGAAATTCTTGATGATATGAATTTAAAATCAAAGGAAGTTATGAAAAAGGCTTCTACTGATTGGATTATAAAAATGGCTGAAAATGAAAGATATCACATTTTCCACAACGCTCCAACAGTGATAGTAATCTCTGGTGAAGATAACAGTAACAGTGAGTTACCTTACTGCCCAATGGCTGATTGTAGTGCAGCTGCTCAAAATATGCTACTTACTGCACAAAGCTTAGGATTGGCTTCTTGCTGGGTAGGTCTTACAACCTTTTTATTTGAAGATAAAGAAGAAGTTAAAAAACTTAACATCCCTGAAGGGTACACACCACAATTTGTAATAACTCTTGGATATTCTGCAATAACAAAGGAACTAAAACCATTCCCAAGAAGAGAAAATGTAGTGAACTTTATAAAGTAATAGGTGTAATTTTTAAAATTTACTAAACAAAAAGCTTTGCTTAGTGAAAAATTGGCTAACCAAATTATTCAACTTCATTATGTATTAAATAATATAAAAAATAACTTCTAGCTTGCGTTATTCTCCAATGAGTTTAACACTAGCTAGAAGTTATATTTTTTAGAATAAATTGCTTAACAAATAATTCTAATAGATTTTTTCATACTGAAAAATCCTAAAAAGCCCTGAAAGTGGCTTAAACACTATATATTCTTATATTGTTTTATTCTTATATTTATAACAACAAAACAATATTTATTTAAATCTTCTATATATCTCCATAGGTATATTTATATATAAATAGTTAGTGTGTTCATCTTTACTACAGGTCCCCTGGTTTCTAGTACCATTGCCAGTTTTAAACAAAACTTCATATAAAACATCAAGACTTAACTTCCCAAAACCCCATACTTCATTTGGATATATTTTATCATCATCCTTCACTGTTCCAGCAACTAGTAAATTCTTTAGCTGAGGTGGAAAAAGCTGTGTGAAGTTTTCTTGCACTATTCCCCATTGATAGATTAACGCTATTGCCCCAGCTAGTATGGCACCTGCCATAGCACTCCCAGTACCCAGTATTAATGAATCATTTAACCCCACAGTTACCAAATTCACTCCTCCAATTGCTAAGGCTGGTTCTATTTTCCCATTTCTTGGATAACCCCTTCCTGAACTTTCTATAATAGTATTATTTATTTGATTATAGCAGGAAGTGGATATTATATTTATTGATGAGCACGGAGTTACTAAGGTTGTATTGGGATCAGGATTTAAAAATCTGGTGTCTTCCTTTAATAACTCTGATTGAAGAAGCCATGAGTCATATAAACCATTAATAATAGATTCACCAAAAAGGCTTATTTTCCAAACTCCTTCAAAAACACTTTTAATTAATATATTTAAATTTACAGAACCATTTATTCTTTCTTGTGCAAAATACTGAATGTCGATGTTATTTTTCTTAAAGGTCAAATATTTATTTTGTTCTTTAATTGTTGGTACGGGAATTTTAGTTATACTATCTCCTCCAGGTGAGGTTATGCTGAAATATATAGTATCTGGTCTTCTAATATAAATTATCATACTTAAAAAATTTTGAGATTTACCTACATTTATTAGAATATCCTTTGTTTCTCCTGTATCCTCAATTACTCCACTGGTATGGGTTTCTCCCCTTCCTTGGTTGCCTGTATTTGTAACTACAGAAAAATCTCTCCTATCTGTTAAATTTTCAATAAACCTTTCCAATATGGTACCACCATCACGACCACCGAAATTACTGCCTAGAGGTAGATATACTACCATTGGTTTCTTAAGCTTTGCTTGTAAATTAGAAAGATAGTTAATTGCTAAAGCAATGGTTGAAACTTGATACACATTTTTCGCGTCCCTTTCTATCCCTATGGATTCTAAGGTTGTTTTTTTTATGTCCTTTATTTTCATAATGGCAAATTCGCATTTAGGTGCTATGCTCTTTAGTGTATCTCCCTCTCCTAAATTTCTACCTCCAATGATGCCAGCAAGGGCTGTTCCATGACCAACTTCATCTTTATGATCCACAATTTCATAGGGAACTCCACCCTGAACCTTAGTTTTTATTGCTTCAGTTATAGTATCCTTATTGTACTCCGTTCCCAGAGGAATAACTTCTGGGTTTGGTCCTGTACTTATAGTTTGATCCCATATTGCTACAACCCTACTTTCACCAGTTTCTGCAATGAACCTAGGATTTAAGTAATCTATACCAGTACCAATAATTCCAACTATTACCCCTTCCCCATCAAGAGGAATACTGTTGTCATAGATAGAAGCTGCCTTACTAATATCCTTATCTGTCACCAGTTCAGAAAGAGTATATATAAAATTTTGTTGAACACCAATGATTTGTGGCACTCTTTCGATTAAGGCATTTAACATCCCCTTTTGTACAAATAATATTGCAAAGAACTTCTGAACAATATATGCATGGACATAGCCGATGTTAGTTAGTGCGAGTTCTATATCGCCAAAGTATTCTATAAAGTAAGTTTCATAATTATCAGCTGCGTAATAGTACTTAAAGTCTTCTTCAGATAAAATATTAATACTTTTTTCACCTAGCTCCCTAGGCGTATAAATGTGATCATGAAAATCATTATAATTCATAATATCCCATCACCTTAATACACTCATTTACTTACATTATACTTATTTCAATTTATTTAGTTCTTCTATTTCCTTCATTCCTAAGAAACATGTTTTCTTCGACTTTAAAAATATTTTGGAAGCGTCAAATCTTTGAGCTTCGATAAGTGCCAGCTCTTCAGCTTTGGGAAATTGCTTTGGTGTACCAAAATTCTTTTATGAAGAAAACTTATCTTATTTTCAAAGGCACTTTGTTTCGTATAAATCTGCATTATGCATTGTTAGACATAAGTAACTTGCTGCGACTTTAATGGCTTTTTTTAAATCTTTTATATATTTCCATGGGTATATTTATATATAAGTAATTCAAGGATTCATCTTCAAAGAAAGGTTCATGATTTCTAGCATTACTGATATTACTAGTTCTAAACAAAACTTCATACAATTTATCAATACTTAGCTTTCCATAGCCCCATTGATCATTTGGATATATTCTGATATCATCTCTTATTGTTGAAGCAATTAAAAAGTTCTTCACCCTTGGTGGGAAAAGCTGTGTAAAGTTACCTTGTACTATTCCCCATTGATATATTAATGCTACTGCCCCAGCCAGTATTGCACCAGCCATGGCACCACCTGTACCAAGGATTAAGGAATTATCTAATCCAACAGTAAGTAAATTTACTCCTCCATTTGTTAATGAAGGTTCAATTTTACCATTTCTCGGAAGTCCTCTTCCTGAACTTTGTATAACCGTGTCGTTGATTTGATTATAGCAGGAAGTTGTAATTATATTTATTGCCGTACAAGGAGTCAACAAGGTTGTGTTAGGATCAGGGTCTAAGAATCGAGTGTCCCCTTTTAAAAGTTCTGATTGAGGTATCCAGGAATCATAAAGGCCGCTGACTATATAATCACCAAAAAGGCTTATTTTCCAAATCCCTTCAACTGTATTTTTAATTAACATATTAATACTTACTGATCCAGTTAAGGTTTCTTGTGCAAAATAATCAATGTTAATACCATTTTCCTGAAAGGTTAAATATTTTCTTTGTTCATTAATTGAAGGTATAGGAATCTTATTTATATTAGCTCCACTAGGGGAGGTAATACTAACAGATACAATATCTGGTCTTCTGGTGTGAATTGATACATTTAAGGAGCTTTGTGCTGGTGCTACATTCACAAAAATCTCCTGAGTATCTCCTGTAGCCTCAATTATGCCACTGGCATGAGTTCTCCCAGTCCCTTGGTTACCAGTATCTGTAACAATCGAAAAATCTCTTCTTTGTGTTAAATTGTCGATGTATCTTTCAACTATAGTTCCACCGTCACGACCACCGTAGTTTGTGCCAAGGGGAAGGTATACAACCATGGGCTTTCTTAACCTTTGCTGCAAGTCAGAAAGATATCTAATTGCTGAAGATATAGCTGTAGCGGAATACACATTTTTAGTATTTGGGTCTATCCCTGATAATTCTAGGTCTTCTTCTCTTGCTTCTTGTAGCTTAACAATAGCAAATTCACATTTTGGAGCTATGCTTTTAAGCCTATCCTCCCCCCCTAGATTCCTACCTCCAATGAGACCTGCTATGGCTGTTCCATGGCCAACTTCATCTCTATGAGCTACAATTTCGTAGGGGGTTTCTCCAAGTACGTTAGATCTTATTTCATTATTTATGTCGGCTTTACTGTACTCTGTGCCATAAGGAAAAAACTCTGGAGTAGGTCCGTTATTTAAACTTTGATCCCAAATAGCAGCAACTCTACTTTCACCAGTTTCTGTTATAAATCTAGGATTTAGATAATCTATACCCGTACCAATAATCCCCACTATGGTTCCCTCCCCATCAAGAGGAATACTATCAGTATACAAAGGAGCTTCATTACCTATATCACTGTTTGTTATAAGTTCTGAGAGAGTATAAACAACATTTGGTTGAACACCAATAATTTCAGGAACATTTTCAAGTAAAGTGTTTAGCATTCCTTTCTGCACAAATAAAATTGCAAAAAACTTTTGGGGAATATAAACATCTGCATAATCTATGTTAGCTATGGCTGAAGATATGTCTCCAAAGTATTCAATAAAATAGGTATCATAATCCCCACTCAAGTAATAGTTATTAATATTTTGTGCAGTTAAAGTATTAGTAGTTCCTGGACCTAATTCTCTACTCTCATAAGTGGGATAATCTAAATCTTTATACTTCATAATATTTTATCACCCCAATATATTCTTTTACTCATAGTATATTGCTTTTAAGGTAAACCGTTCTTATGTGCACCTAAAGTCATAGAAAAAGAACTACAAATAGTTGTAGTTCTTTTGTGCTTTAACTCTATATTATATTAATTTCATAAGTCTGGGTTTTTATCTCATTAATTTGCTTCTGAAAATAGCCAATAATCAAGGTGTATTTAGACATAAATTCCTATAATTAAGCCATATAGCTAGGGTTTGTTATTAGAAACTATATGGTATGTGTTTCCAAAGTTTGTAATAAAATTCATAAAAAACTGCTCCCCGAAAGTAGCATAATCATTATATATTCGTTTTACTTTATATCAGAAATGCTTATATTTATAAGAGTGTGTGATTTTTATTTAAGCCTTCTGTATATTTCCATAGGTATATTTATATACAAATAGCTAGTTGATTCATCCTTACAGTCCGCTACATTGCTTCTATTAATAGTAATATTGCTCTGATTATTACCAAATGTAGTTCTCAATAAAACTTCATATAATTTATTGAGGTTTAACTTTCCAAAGCCCCATTCATCATTTGGGTATAGCTTATCACTATCTTTTTCTGTTGCAGTGATTAATAAGTTTTTTAACCTCGGAGGATAAAGGCCTTGGTAATTTCCTTGCACTACTCCCCATTGATACACTATGGCTACAGCTCCAGCTAATATGGCTCCTGCCATAGAAGGTCCTGTTCCAAGTATCAGTGAATTATTTAAACCAAGTGTTAGTAAATTTACTCCTCCAATTGTTAAGGATGGTTCTATCTTTCCGTTTCTAGGAAGTCCTTTTCCTGAACTTTGTATCACCGTATTATCCATTTGATTGTAGTAAGCCGTTGCTACTATATTTCTTGCTGAACCAGGACTTAATAAGGTTGTATTAGGGTCAGGATTCAAAAATCTAGTATCTCCTTTTAATAGCTCTGATTGCAGAATCCATGAATCGTATAATCCGTTAACAATATGCTCTCCTAAAAGACTTATTTTCCAAACCCCTTCAAAAGTATTTTCAATTACTATATTTAAATTTACAGAACCGGTGATTCTCTCGTGTGCAATGTATCGAATTTTTATGTTATTTTCCTCAAAAGTTAAATGTCTATTTTGCTCCCTAATTGAAGGTATTGGAATCTTATATAGCCTATCTCCTCTAGGTGAAGTTATGCCAAAGGATACAATATCTGGCCTTCTAATATAAATTGCTATACTTAAAGTTTTTTGAGCGTTGTCTATGTTTATGAGAATATCTTTGATATCTCCAGTAGCTTTAATTATTCCACTAGTATGGGTTCTTCCACTACCTTGGTTGCCAGTGTTTGTAACTATGCAAAAGTCTCTTCTTTCCGTTATATTGTCGATATATCTTTCCAATACGGTACTACCATCCCGAGCACCAAAATTAGTGCCTAAGGGTAGATATACCACCATTGGCTTTTTTAGTTTTAGCTGCAAATTTGAAAGATACCCAATTGCTGAAATTATATTAGTAAGCTGATACACATTTTTAGTCCCTATTTCCATCCCTGCTAATTCCAAAATACTATCCCTTACTTCTTCTAACTTCACTATAGCAAATTCACATTTAGGTGCTATACACTTAAGTCTATCCTTTCCTCTTGGTCTTCTCCCTCCAATGATACCAGCCAAGGCCGTTCCATGACCCACCAAATCCCTATGGGGTACAATTTCGTAGGGATCTCTTCCCTGAATCTTAGCTTTTACCGCTTCTGTTATTTGATCTTTATGGAACTCAGTTCCATAGGGAAAAATTTCAGTATGGGATCTT
>NZ_JAVWDJ010000021.1:0-67623 GCF_036642255.1 Clostridium sp.
TTAATGGATATTTAAAATCATCCTCACCTAAATAGCTTAAGTAAGTACTATATAATTTTTTAGCAAATTCATCTTTCATATCAGGTACTCTTAAATCTTCTCTACTCTTTTTGAAAGAATGCAGCAAATTAACAATTTCACCTAAGGTTTTCTTATGCGTTATGTTCACATGATAATGCTGCTTATTAGTATCTCTATCTTCATTTTTTAATTCTTTAATGAAGCTATTTACTACGTCATCTATATATACTAAATTTACTTCAATGCTTTCATCTGAAATCCACACATCTAAACCATGAGCTATATTATGGCAAAAGGTAGCCACTGCAGAGTTATAGTTTGGTCTACACCATTTACCAAACACATTAGGTAATCTAAAGATATACACCGATGCATTGTTATCTTTGCCGTATTTTTCTATAACCTCTTCTGCCCCTCTTTTACTTTTTCCATAGTCATTATCTAGTTCTGCTTGAATAGAAGAAGTTATAAGAATTGGAGTGTTCTTTCCCATACTTTCTAGTAATTTTATAACCTTTTCAGTGAGTCCTGTGTTTCCTTCATAGAAATCCTTAACCTCTGTAGGTCTATTTACTCCAGCTAGATGGAAAATAAAATCACTGTTTTCTATATAATCTTTTAGTTCTTCCTCTGTGTTATTAATATCATAAGTTAAAATGTTATATTCCTTTAATTCCTTTAGGGTGGCCACTAGATTTTTTCCAACAAACCCATTGGCACCTGTTATAAGTATATTTTTCATTTGTCCCTCCACAATCATAAATTTCATGAATTGAAATTTTGTATTACTATAAGATTAATTACCAGTTAAATTTCTAAAAGTGGGCCTTAATTATACCATAGGATTTTGTCACAGTATAATTCTCTTCAAGATAGCGTCTAGAGTTTTCACCCATTTCTCTTAATAGATTCTTATCCTTACATAGTTCATCTAACATTTTATTAAACTCTTGTAAGTTTCCACTTTCACACCAATAACCAAGCTTTCCTTGTTTCAAAACATCACCTATGTCCGTATTGGCATCAGTAGCTGCAATTACTGGCATGGAAAACTCCATATATGTGAGTAATCTCGAAGGAAAGTTAGGTATGGTAAAATCTTTGTGTAAAAAAATCATTCCAATATCAGAAGCTTGAACAACTTTATCATAATCTTCCTTTGGTAGGGATGGGTATAAGCCTACATTGTTAAAATCAGATCCCTTTATAAAGGTTTCAAGCTTACCATACTCCGTTCCCCCTCCTACAATTAAGAAGTACACATCTTTTCTACCACTGTTTTCTTTTAATACATCCATTAGGAAATCTATCCCTTGAGGTTTCCCAAGATTTCCTCCATAAATGAAAACTGTAGAGTCTAGTGGAATATTATACTTTTCTCTTATGTTTTTCTTTTCTTCTACACTAAGTTGAAACTTTAAAGGCTTTATACTATTAGGGCAAATTTCAACTTTACTCTTATCTACAAAACTATTATGATTTAAAACATACTTTACATTAGCTTGAGACATACATCCAATGTAATCTGATACTTTATACAGTGTTATTTCTTTTTTCCTAAAATACTTGTATATAGGACTGCTTTGCGATAATAGTCCTAAATCCACTGCATTTTGCGGAAATATATCTTTTAAAAGCAGATAGGACTTTGCATTGTCTCTCCCCTTTATATATTTTATAACTCTTTCAAAAGTTATTGGAGGAGTTGAATACATCACTAAGTCAAATTTTACATTATTGAAATGTTCCTTTATGGCCTTAATGAACTGCCCTTCAATAAGTATAGTAGTTATACCTTTTTCTATAAAATTAGTCTTTTGCATGTTTCCTGTTCTAACTCTTAACACATTTAGATCATTTTCTATGGAAAGCTCAGTATCTTTATTATATCTTCTTTCCCTAGCAGTAACTACGTAAACATTGTTTCCCTTACTTTTAAATTCTTGCATTAAGTCAGTGTATATGTTTCTATTATTAATGTTTTCTGGGAAACCTATAGTTAAAAATAGTATATTCAAATTTATCACCTTTCAATTTTCATATAACAAGATTTTGCTCTATGATATTTTCAATGCCACTTTAGAAGTTTGCACATCCAAAGGCTAATTAGTGAACGCCACTAATTTTAGCCCATAATTCACTTCTTTAAAATGCGGTTAAAGAGAACCCTCTTCTCATAAATTTAATTAATGAGAAGCTGATTCTCTTATGTACATATTTAGTTTGAAGCTTTAATAACTTTAGCAGGTATTCCTACTGCTGTGCATTTTCCTGGTAAATCCTTTACCACCGCTGCTCCAGCCCCCACTATAGTTTCTTCTCCAATTTTTATTCCTTGAATTATTTGAGTTCCCGTTCCAATTTCACTTAATCTTTCAATTAGTGTGTTTCCTGAAACATTAACACTCGGAAGAATAGTGCAATAATCTTTTATTACTGCATCATGACCAATTGTGCAGTCTAAATTTATAATTACATGGTTTCCTATTTCTACATTTACAGTTATTATGTTTCCTGCACAAATAATAGAGCCTTCTCCTATAGTATTATAGTTTGACATGATTACAGAAGGATGAATTAAAGTTGCAGGTTTTAATCCTAAGTTATCGCATTTACGAACAAGTAGTTCTTTAGTTATTGGATTTCCTACAGCGCATACAAAATGTATTTCTTCTCTTTTGGGGTTTTCTTCTAACCACTGAAACCCGCCTAGTATTTCCACGTTATTTAGAACTTTTCCATGGTTTGAGGCATTATCATCAATGTAACCTAAGATATTCCAGAAATCTTCTTTCTTATTGATATCTTCAATTAACCAGGCTACTTCTCGCCCAAAACCACCAGCTCCAACTATTACTATATCCTTCATATTTATTTCACCTCTCTAGTTGTTACCATTGAATCTTTCCATGGTAACTCCTTCTGCTTGGTCTATTCCTTCCCTTTTAAACACTTTATATATTGTTAGGAAAAAGATCTTTATATCAAGTAGTAATGACCAATTTTCTACATACCATACATCAAGCTCGAACTTTTCCGACCAAGACAAATTATTTCTTCCATTAATTTGTGCCCACCCTGTAAGTCCAGGTAATATTGCATGTCTTTTTCTTTGTCTTTCATTATAAAGGGGTATGTAATCTTCTAATAATGGTCTAGGACCTACCAAACTCATATCTCCCTTAATAATATTGATTAACTCAGGTAATTCATCAAGACTAGAACTTCTTAAGAATCTCCCAAATTTAGTCAACCTTTCTTTATCTGAAAGAAGGTTTCCATATTTATCTGTGGAATTTTTCATTGATCTAAATTTAATCATCTTGAACACCTTGTTATCTTTTCCCCCTCTATTTTGAGTAAAAAATATTGGTGATCCAAGATTTGTGTATACTAATATTGAAACTATTAAAAACACAGGGCTTAATAACAATAGCATAACAAGTGAAAAGCAAAAGTCAAATAATCTCTTTATTATCATGGTTCCTCCGTTTTGCTGCTAAACAACTAATTTTACCAAATAGTAACTTAATCACTTCATAGTGTTCAAGCTACTGTTTAGTATTCAAGTTACTGCTATGCAAATAAATCTACTATTATTTTTGAAACTCTTTTTATATCATCATCTGACATTTTTGTGTCTGAAGGTAGGCATACTCCTCTATTAAATAAATCTTCACTTACACTTATACCACTTTCTTTTTGAGAGTAGAAGTTATACTTTTCAAAATAAGGTTGTAAGTGCATTGGTTTCCATACTGGTCTTGATTCTATGTTTTCCTTTTCTAAGGCAAGCATTATGTCTAGAGGTTTAACCTTTGAATCTTCTTTTAAGGTAATTACAGATAACCAATAGTTTGGCTGTCCATAAGAACATACTGGCATCATCTCAATGTCTTTTATATGTTTAAAAGCTTCTTTATAGCTTTCATAGATATGTTTCTTTTGCTGTACTCTTAGGTTTAACACTTTTAATTGGCCTCTGCCAATTCCTGCTACTATATTACTCATTCTGTAGTTATATCCTAACTCTGTATGCTGATAGTGTCTTGCTGCATCTCTTGATTGAGTTGCCCAAAATCTTGTCTTCTTTATAGATTCCTCATTGTTAGAAACAAGCATTCCCCCACCAGAAGTTGTTATTATTTTATTTCCATTGAAAGAATACACTCCGAACTCTCCTAGAGTTCCACTGAATTTATCCTTATAGGTTGCACCTAGAGATTCCGCTGCATCTTCTATGATTGGAACGTTATAGCTATCACAAATCTCTTTTATTGCATCCATATCTGCACTTTGTCCATAGAGATTAACAACTATTACTGCCTTTGGTAACTTATTAAGTTTTTCTTGGCATTCAAAAGCCTTCTTTAAAGCCACTGGTGACATGTTCCAACTTTCATAGTCAGAATCAATAAATACTGGTTCTGCTCCTTGATACATTATTGGATTGCAACTTGCTGAAAATGTAAGAGAGGAGCAAAATACTGTGTCTCCTGCCTCAACCCCTACATATTTTAATGCAAGATGCAATGCTCCAGTCCCTGCAGATAGAGCTGCAGCTGATTTTACTCCTACATACTCTGCTAATTCTCTTTCGAAACCATCTACATTTGGTCCTAGGGGTGCTACCCAATTCGTTGCAAAGGCCTCATTTATGTACTGTTGCTCATCTCCACCCATATGTGGTGATGCTAAATATATTTTCTCACTCATTTTCTTTTCACTCCATATCATTAAATTCTTTAGAACTATTCTTAATAGTTTATTTTAATACTTCTATGTTGCTACTTCTATGGCCTCTATTATATTACTCTTACTATTGCCTCATAAAAGTATATTTCTTTGAATAACTTTCTAAATACTATAAGATTTCAGGTTATACTTTCCAACTTTTCTTTATTATTACCTTTCATGCGTAAAGTATATTCCCTTTTAGTTTAATTCGAAATTTTTTATACCTAAAACTGTCGTATACTATGTCAATAATAACTCTATGACAAATTTCATCACTTATTTTACCACTTATTTTACCATAATCATAGATATGTTAAAAGATTTATAGATTTGGTTGAAAATAAAAGTACTGAAGGTAGGTTATAATTTTATATAACCTACCTTCAGTACTACTTTTAAATCCTATACAAGTAAATTTGTTACTCCCAAGAAAGATCTTCTATTCCTTTCAAGGAAAATTGAATGCTTCTACCTCCAAAGAATTATTAAGTAATGAATAAGTTCATTTTGTTCAACCACTTCTGGAAGGGGATTTAACTGAACAAAGTTCCTTTGCAAACAAAAAAATTTTGCTACACCAAAGTTTAATTCTTAACACAAGACTTCCACCTTAAACTTGTTTAAGCACTGAAGAGAATGGAGGAATTATCCTTCCAAAATATCGTTAAACGTTGATAAAATCTCTTCTAATTTTTCTATAAATCCCTTTATACTTCTTAAGTCAGTGGCCATAGATAATCTTAGCTTCATTGCGCTGTTTTCTTTCCCTAAATAAATTCCTCTTATATTAGCTTCATTGTTTAATAGATCAACTATTTTACAAACTTCATCACTACCTATACCCATAAATTCAATAAAGTAATATCCACTTTTCTCTTTTGACGCTTTTATTTTCTTGTATTTCTTTTCTATATCAGCCATAGACTTCAACAAAAAATCTTTTTGCACATTCTTACTTTCATTAATTTTATCATGCTCTTCCATATAATAACTCATTATACACATATTCTGCTCTTCTCCATTTTAGTGATATAGCTATGTTTTAAAAAAATCAATTTCCTATACAAAACAAAAAAGTATTACTGTAATACATTATATGAAATATGTTAGTTTTTGATATGTAAGAGTTTCAAAAATGCTCTATATTGAAGTAATTTTTTTATGAGCAAAAAACATAGGTCCTACTGATAAATAAACATCAGTAGGACCTCTACAATTATTTAAAAAACACATATAGCTGAGCATATTAACAACTTTTTTCGAAGTAAAGAAATTTATTTTTTACAAGAATCTCTTTCCACAATAGTATAAGGTAGAAGAAAGTTCCTTTCATCTGTAGGAATCTTATCTATAATTTTTATTAAAAGTCTCATAGCTACTGAGCCCATGTCATAAAGAGGTGTAGATATAGTTGTTAGCTTTGGATAATAAACAGAAGCAAGTGCTATGTCATTAAACCCCATTACATCTACGTCCCCTGGAACCTGCACACCATCTTCTCTTAATGAATTTATTGCTCCCATGGCAACTTCATCATTAGCGCAAAAAACTGCATCAACCTTTTTACGGATTAAAATATCCTTTATACCTTTATATCCATCTTCAGCTTTTAAGGATCCAAAATAAACAAGAGAGGAATCAAAGGTTAAGGACTCCTCTATAGCCTTTTTATAACCTTTATACATTCTTGAATAGTCACTAGATTTCTCTTCATGATATCCAATATAAGCAATAGATTTATTTCCTTTTTCTATTAGATATTTTACTGCATCATAGCTTGCACCATACATATCTATAGCTACGCTTGGAAAGTTTTTCTCACTATCAACGGTACCTACAAGCACAGTTGGAATTTCCATAGATTTTATTATATCTTTAATGTCACTCTCTAGAGAGTTACTCATATAAATAACTCCATCTACCATTTTTTCTCTTAATACATTAAAGCTTTCTTTTTCTCTATCTAAATCTAAATCTGTATTACAAAGCATTATATTATAATTATAAATGCTTGCAACATCCTCTGCACCCCTTACTACTTCAGGATAAATTGGGTTTGAAATATCAGGAATAATAATTCCTATGGTACTAGATTTTTGGGTTTTTAGACTTCTTGCTAGTATATTTGGTCTATAATCAAGCTTTTCAATAGTTTCTAATACCTTTTTTTTGGTATCTTCATTTACTACATCTATTCCATTTAACACTCTAGAAACAGTTGCAATTGATACTCCTGCATCACGAGCAACATCTTTTATTGAAGCTGCCATTTATATCACTCCTAATTTATAAAAACTTCTATAAAAATATTTATTATTCTAATACAAAGAACTTAGTTGAAAATTTTATTTATTAATAAATTTCCTTGATTACCTTACAGCTTTTTATATACATTAAATTTCTGTTATGAAACTCTATAATAACTTATATATCTAATATTATTTCCAAGTTTACTTATATTATGATTAAGTTACTAAAACATGTCTATTGGCTTTAAAATTAACCAAAGAATTAACTTCCAAATATTATTTTTATTATATTTATTACATGTGTCACTTTTGTGACATTTATTATATCTATCCATTAATATCATTTAATTATACTATAAATCCAGCATAAGATGGTAATATTTTTGTAAAATTTTATTAAAAACACACTATAAATACATCACTGAAAGATCTTGCAAGTCTTCCTATATATCATCTATTCACCATAACACTCCGTAAATAACTCCAAAAGATAAGCACCCCAGAGGAAGGTGACCCCTCCTCTGGGGTGCTGAATTATTTAAATTGTAATCTTTATTTCTTAAATATTCCGAAAGGCTTACCTACTGGTAAGAACACTCTTCCAAAATGATTGTTTAAAACTGCAGCTCCACAGCCATAGAAAGAAAGAATTGATATTATTAATTCAGAATATGCTGCAAGCTCATGTCCGAACTCTGGTGCAATTCCAAGAGTACTTAAACTTAAGCCTAAGAATAAGAAGTCTATGAAAAAGAAAATGAAAAACAATACCTTATGAGTTTCCATAGCTCCAATAGTCATAAAAATAGTAAAGATTAAGTACGCAACGAAGGCAAAACCTAATTGTTTAACATCTGCAGTACTTGCAAGTTTTTCTCCAAATACTCCATTTTGAATTAACCATGTAAAGGCTACTCCAAGCCAGAAGAATCCATAAGCACCAAAAGCTGTTGCGCCAAAGGTATTGTTATGTTTAAAGTCATTAGCTGATGCAACTAACTGTGCTAAAGCACCTAAAAATATTGCCCACGGTAATACAAGAGATACTCCTTCAGTTATTCCAAGTTTTTGAGAAGATGCAACCAGTGTAATTACTGCTAATCCAAAAAGTCCAAGGGCTGAAGGATCAGCTGTAACAATTTTAACTTCTTGTGTTTCTTTCATGTTTTTTCCCCCTAAAATTTTGTCGTTAATTTTTTGTTTATAAAACTTTAATATTAATTCCTTAAAAACAATATCAGATTTTAGGATATTTTGCAATGTTTATTAATGCCATTAAATAATATTTCCAAAATTATATTTTTATATAACTAAGGAACTCCTAGAATGACATCAGCTTTCCAAATATTCCTCATTCTTACTATATAACTTATCCCATTATTTCTACATCATAAAATTACCTTAAAGAGCTTATATTAAAGAAAGTGCAAAACAGAAATATAATCTTTATATAGATTTTTTATTGCACTAGATGCATTTGCATATTGTTATATTGTTATATTCTTGTATTCTTCCCTTATACATATTTTAACTTCAAAAATGAACCTTTTAAGAATTTATGCTGCTCAAATAAAATTCCCCCGAGGAACCCCTCGGGGGAATTTGGAGATAGTGTTTCTCCTTAAGCTTTACTTAGACTTACCTTATTGTTTTTCTACTGCAAGACTTAAGCTTTCACCATTGATTTTTACTTCTGCATAAGAAGCCTCAGCTCCGTATACCACTTCAACTGCTAAAGTATCCTTCATGATGCTTTCTTCAAACTTCTTGATTACAGCTTCAAGCATTTCATTGCCTGTTACGTAGATTTTTATCTTATCCGCAACTTCGAAGCCACTTTCTTTTCTCATGTTTTGGATTTTGCTTAAGATTTCTCTTACATGGCCTTCTTCTCTTAATTCTTCAGTGATATGAGTATCTAATACTACTCCCATTTCACCTTCTCCAGAAAAGGCAAAGCCTTCAAGTCCTTGCATTGTTACAAGTAGGTTTTCTTTATTTAAATCTATTTCAGCACCATCTACATTTATAGTAACAACACTTCCATTATTGATGTTTTGTGCTAGTTCCATTTGATTCATGGTACCAATTACTTTTCTTATACCTGGTATCATTTTACCATAAGCTTTTCCTAGTACAGGTAGATTTGGTTTGATTTCAAAGTTAACATACTTAGAAAGATCTGCGCCAAGCTCTACAGCTTTAATATTAAGCTCATCCTTAACGATGTCTCCATAGTACTCTGGAAGACTACTTACTGATACAAGCATTTTTGATAATGGCTGTCTATTCTTGATGTTGGCAGCATTTCTTGCTCCTCTACCAAGTTTAACTATTCTATAAGCCTTATCCATTTCTTCTTCTAAAGTCTTATCAACTTCTGCTGCATTGTATTCTGGCCACATGCATAGGTGGATACTTTCTGGTGCATTTTTATCAAAAGCAACCACTAGGTTTTGATATAGCTCTTCTGTTATAAATGGTATGAATGGAGATGCAACTCTTGCAAAAGTAGTTAATACTCTGTATAGAGTCATATATGCTCCTATCTTATCTTCAGTTAGCTCTTCTACCCAGTATCTTGATCTGTTTCTTCTTACATACCAATTTGAAAGCTCATCTACAAAGTCCTCTAGTTCTTTAGCTCCTTGAGTTATTCTGTAGTTTTCTAGATGCTCATCTATATTCTTAACTAAAGTATTAAGCTTAGACATCATCCATTTATCCATTGCATTTTCTGATTTGAAATCAGCATATTTCATTGGATCAAAGTTATCTAAATCAGCATAAAGAACATAGAAGGAATAAACATTCCATAGAGTTCCAATGAACTTTCTTTGCGCTTCTATAACTGCATCCTCATAGAATCTTGATGGTAACCATGGTGCTGATGCTGTGTAGAAATACCATCTTAGAGCATCTGCTCCTTCATTTTCAAGCACTGTAAATGGAGATAATACATTTCCTTTGTGCTTAGACATTTTTAAGCCGTCTTTATCAAGAACGTGTCCAAGTACTATACAATTTTCAAATGGATTCTTTTCAAATACTGTAGTTGAAATTGCAAGAAGAGTATAGAACCATCCCCTTGTTTGGTCCACAGCTTCTGATATAAATTGAGCTGGGAAGTTTGCTTCAAATAATTCTTTATTTTCAAATGGATAGTGGTATTGAGCAAATGGCATTGAACCTGAGTCAAACCAGCAGTCTATAACCTCATCCACTCTTGTCATTTCTTTTGAGCAGTGTGGGCAGTTTAAGTGTACTTTATCAATATATGGTTTATGAAGCTCTATACCTTCTGGTACACTTATTCCCTTATCCTTAAGTTCTGCGATGCTTCCTATCATTTCTCTGTGGCCACACTCACATTCCCAAATTGGAAGTGGCGTTCCCCAGTATCTGTTTCTTGAAATACCCCAGTCGATAACTCCTTCTAGGAATTTACCCATTCTTCCTGTTCTAACGTTATCTGGCATCCAGTTAATTTTGTTGTTGTTTTCTACTAACTGGTCTCTTACTGAGCTCATTCTCACAAACCAGCTCTCTCTTGGATAATAAAGAAGTGGTGTGTCACATCTCCAGCAGTGTGGGTAGGAGTGCGTGAACTTCTCACTCTTATAAAGTATATTGCTTTCTTTTAAATAAGCTATGATTTTCTCATCAGCCTTTTTAACAAACATTCCAGCCCATGGCTCTACAACTTCAATAAACTTACCTTCTGCATCAACTAGGTTTAACATTGGGAGGTTGTAGATTTTACCGATTTGGTTATCCTCATCTCCATATGCAGGAGCAATGTGAACTATACCAGTACCATCTGATAGAGTTACATAGTCACCGTGTACTACATAGAAAGCCTTCTCTTCTGGAGTTTCGAACTTGAACATTTGCTCATATTCTTTTCCAAGAAGTTCTTCACCTTTAAACTCAGCTACTACTTCATACTCTCCATTTAACTTATTTAAAAGTTGTCTTGAAAGTATTAGTGTTTCTTCTCCATGTAGAACTTCTACATAGTCGTATTTTTTATTTACTGCTAGGGCAACGTTACTTGGTAGTGTCCAAGGAGTTGTTGTCCAAACTAGTATATATTTATCTTCATTTTTAAGTTTAAATTTAACATAAACTGAGCTATCTTTTACATCCTTATAACCTTGACCAACTTCGTGAGAAGATAAGGTAGTTCCGCATCTTGGGCAATATGGCATTACTTTGTGTCCTTTATAGATTAATTCCTTATCCCACATTTGTTTTAATGCCCACCATACTGACTCAATGTAGTCATTGTGGTAAGTTACATATGGATTATCCATGTCTATCCAGTAACCAACTCTCTCAGACATTTCTCTCCACATTTCCACGTAAGAGAAAACGCTATCTTTACACTCTCTAACGAATTTTTCTACCCCATATTTTTCAATTTCTGGTTTACCTGAAATTCCAAGTTTTTTCTCTATTTCAAGTTCAACTGGTAATCCGTGAGTGTCCCATCCAGCTTTTCTTAAAACCTTGTAACCCTTCATCACCTTATATCTTGGGATAATATCCTTCATAACCCTTGTTATAACGTGTCCTATATGAGGCTTACCATTTGCTGTTGGAGGACCATCATAAAAAGTAAAATATTCACCATCTTCATTTAAATCAAAATTCTTTTGGATAATATCTTTTTCTGCCCAAAGCTTTAATATATCATTTTCCATATCCATAAAGCTCTTATTTGAATCAATTTTCTTATACATACTATTTCTCCTTTCTTATTCCTGCTAATTAATACCTAATTACATCCTTGTAGTCACTAGATAATTACTTATATTTGAACTTAGGTAGTGTTGTCGGTTATTTACTATTTTTATAGCTATAATTTCCCATTTATACACATACCCTAATCTTTAACTAGTACTTTATTATTTATACAATTGCACTATCATTTGGATAACTGCCTCAGCATTTACACAAAATAAAAAAACTCCGCCCTAAATAGGACGAAGTTGAATTCGCTATACCACCTATAGTGTTAATGTATAATTTCAAGTACTAACATACTCTATTCTTTAACGCAGAATTACGGATAGACTTACTATTTTCAGTCTTCAGCTCCTAGGTGATTTTCCCTTAAACTTCGCTATGGAGTCGCACCGAACCTCCACTCTCTGTAAACTACCTTTAAAGTACTTTTCCTATTCTTAGCTTTTAATTAAAATATTGTTTCTACTATTATATTACAAGGCCATTTTTTTGTCAAAGAAATTTTAAATAAACTTGTATACCTCCTCTGCTTTGAAGTCAATTGAATAATTTCCCATTATAGATACATAATTTAAATAAATAACTTATCTTATGATTAAATATACTTTTAAAATAATAACTTTCACATTTCTAACAGTATTACTTAAACTTTAATATGATAATAGGAGCGATTAATATGAAGGTAACATGGCTTGGACATGCGTGTTTTTTACTTGAAGATTCTAAAGGAAGGAGACTTTTAACGGACCCCTTTGATGCCACTGTGGGATACCCCATGTATAAAGGAACTGTAGATGTGGTTACTGTAAGTCACCAACATTTTGATCATAATCATATTCAGATGGTAAACCCTGGTGCAAAAATAATTGATAAAGTAGGTTTTTTTAACGAATGTGATATTACTATTCAAGGATTACCTTCTTTCCATGATAAGCTTAAAGGTTCCAAACGTGGAGAAAACATAATATTTATAATAGAAATGGATGGCTATAGATTTTGCCATCTTGGAGATCTTGGCCACATACTTGATGAAAAGGATACTGACTTAATTGGATCAATAGATGTACTCTTCATTCCTGTGGGTGGAAATTATACAATCAATGGAGAGGAAGCAGCAAAGATTGCTAAAAAAATTGAAAGTAAAGTAATAATACCGATGCATTATAAAACTCCTCACCTAAGTTTCGAACTTGAGGGTGTTGAAACTTTTCTAACTTTTATGAAGAATGGTGACAAAATTAATGGTAACTCTTTAGAGATTACAGAGGACATAGTTGGTAATAATAACGTTAAAATCTTCACTATAAATTAATTTCTAAAAGCTTGAAAGGGTTTCCTTCAAGCTTTTTTCTTGTAACTTTAAATGTGTTCTATTTCTCAAATTTTACTTTTGTATGCTTTGGCCTAATTGAAATTTTCAGATAAGCACTAAAGGAAAGTTTGAAGAAGCTTGATAAATAAGAAAACCTCACCGAAAACAAGATATCTTTAAAAAATCTATAAACCCTTTGCCTTATTCCATTATTTTACATAATTCACGTATAGAATAAGTTTTCCAGGTAATAAATTGTAAATTTTAATAGGAATTTAAGGTATTTTATTGTTATAAGGAAAATTTTGCTTTATAATGGAATTATCTTAGTTTTTTAGTCAGTATATTTTAATTTATTTGTTTTAAGAGGAGGTTAAAAGTTGAGAAATAAACATCTTAAATATTTATTAGCAATTGCTTTTGCTGTGGGATTTTCCTTTAAATTAAATAACAGCGTAGCACTTGCAACCCCAAATGAGAACAGTTCAGTAACATCTCTTAAAGCTGGTATTGGTATTATATCTGCAGATGCACTTAATGTTAGATCAAACTCTAACACTTCTTCTGAAGTAATGGGACAACTATACAAAAATACTAAAATAACTATTCTAGAAACTAAAAGTGGCTGGTATAAGATTAACTTCAACAATAGGACAGGCTGGATTAGTGGTGAATTTGTGAAACAAGAAACTTCAGGCGCTGAACCAAGCAACACTAAAGTTGGAAAAGTTAATGCTAGTTCCTTGAATATAAGAGAAACTGCTGACACTAGTTCTAAAATATTAGGCACTCTAAAGTCAGAAGCTATAATTGAAATTTTAGACTTTAACAATAATTGGTATAAAATAAAGTATAATGATACAGTTGCTTATGTAAATGGTGATTATATAGTATTAACCTCTAAGGATAATGATCCCACTAGACCAAGTCGAGGAGAAGATGTAAAACCAACTACTCCACCTCTTGATCCTGGTACATCACCACAAAACAAAGCCGCTATCATCACTGCTGATATTTTGAATGTTAGAGAAGGTGCAGGTTCAAACTATACTAAGGTTGGTGTTGTTCGATATGGAGATAAGCTTTCTGTATTAGCTCATTCTAATGGTTGGTATAAAGTATCTCAAGGAAGCTTAATCGGTTGGATTAGTGGTGACTATCTTAAAATAGTTGATGCAAATTCCTCTATTACTCCACTTGTGAGAGAAACACCTCTTGCAGAAAGCAAATACTCTGGTTTAGATATAGTTAAAAAAGCTGAAGAATATTTGGGTGTTCCTTATATTGCAGGTGGTTTTACCCCTTTAGGCTTTGATTGCTCTGGATTAGTTCAATATGTTTACAGACAAATGGGCATTGAACTTGAAAGGACAAGCTATTATCAAGTTCATGAAGGAGTTACAGTAAGTAAAGATGAGCTAAAGCCTGGAGACCTACTATTTTTCACTACTGATGATAGCAGACCCGAATCTGTTTCTCATGTAGGTATCTATAAGGGAAATGATTTGTTTATTCAAGCTTCAAAACCTGGTGATGTAGTAAGAATTTCAAATTTAAATTCTGCTTATTACAGCAACAGATATTATATAGCAAAACGTATAATAAAATAAGACTTTCCTTTGGGAATATAAGCCTATCGGTTTATTCTTTAAGCTTATTTATTATATTTTAAAAGCTCAATATTACAACTAAATATTTATTAAAAATATTTTAGTATAAAAACTAAATAAAGTGATAACAATATAATTATAATTAAGGTTAACCAAATATGAAAAATTGATTTTTCGCTTTATTTTTACATTCAGGAGGAAGTTAAATGAAAACAGGTACAGTTAAATGGTTTAATTCAGAAAAAGGATTTGGATTCTTATCAGTTGAGGGAGAAGAGGATGTATTCGTACACTTTTCTGCTATAACAGGTGATGGATATAAGTCTTTAGAAGAAGGTCAAAGAGTTCAATTCGAAGTAGTTGATGGTGCTAGAGGACCTCAAGCATCTAATGTTAGTAAAATATAACATTAATAATAAAACACCTTTCTAAGTGAAAGGTGTTTTGTATTTTTATCAACATTTTTTGCATTTTTTTGATGAATACATTCTCTCATCAGCCTTTTCAATTAAGGCATTTAAATCCTTTGTTGAGCTATCCACCTCTACAATTCCATAACTAAAGTCTAAAGACATATCACAGCCCTTTGAATTTTTGTAGATATTCCTTAATTTCTCAACAATCTTCTTACTACTCTTCTCATCACTCTCAGGAATAAATATTATAAATTCATCCCCTGCCATTCGCCCATATATACAGGATGGTTCCAACTCATTTTTAAATATATTCGCTAATAGTATTAATACCTCATCTCCTACAATATGACCATAGGTATCGTTTATGGTTTTGAAATCATCCAGATCCATAAATATTAATGTAGCTTTTTTACTTTTATCTTCAAATGTTTCTAAATGGTAGTTTATAAGATATTCTAAGTATCTTCTATTATATATTCCCGTTAGTACATCGAAGTTAGAAGTATATTCTAAATCACGTTGAATGAAAAAAGTTCTTAAAACTAACTTTAATTCATTGATTATATGTTTTAGGTTTTTTATATCATCCTCAGAAAAAATATGATTAATTTTTATACTATCTAAGTTGATAACACCAATAACCTTATTATTTAGTTCAATAGGACAACTTAAGGTGCAATAAATATCCAATGCTTCTGTCTCTTTAAAAAGTTTATGTTTATCAAAGTTTAAAATGTTCCTATTAAATTTTGCAGGATTCCTTATAATGGCGATATCTGTAAACTTATTTTTAGCATATAAAAAAACTTCTTCTTTTTTTAATTTAATATTTCGCAGCTCATCTGAGTATCCTTCTAAGGCTACATAATGAAACAATTTATCTTCTAGTTCCATGAGAATACTCCCTTTTGCCGCCTTTGGAACCATTTGAATTGCTCCTTTTAAAATAAGCTCGTAAACTTCATTCTTACTTTTGGCTTCAAGAACGTTTTCTCTTAATATGTACAATGCTTCCTTAGTACCTTTAAGATATCTAATTTTTCTTCTATGTATATTTATAATTAAAAACTCCACTATAATTAATATGCATACTACTAATAATAGTAAGTTATCTGTAAACAATTGAACCACAATTAACACCTCAAGTGTAATTATATCTATTCTAAAATATACTTTCAATGAAATTTGCCCTTAAATTGGAATATTTTAATCATGTGATGAAAAAACTAATAAAAATATATTTTTATGGAGGGCAAAATGAACGGAAGAATAATTGATATTAATAATTCAGGTGCTTTTGTTGAATTAACGGATGGTACAACTAAAGAGATTCCTTTTAATCGACTTCCTGCTAATGCAAAGCTAGGAGATAATATATCAATAGACCCTACTAAATCGCTGAATATGGTTAATAATATGATGATAGATATGTTCTAAAATATGGTTAATCTATTATAATAAACTTTAAATAATTTACCCATTACTATAAAAATTAAATTTTATGTTTTCACTAGATTTAAAGAAAAATAAATATTCACTAGGGCTTCCTATGGATGAGAAGGGATTTGTTTTTTAACCACCCATCTAATACTAGCGTAGAAACACTGCTAAAATTAATGAAATAAGCTAAAAAGTATCTCGACTTCTCGAGATACTTTTCTTATAATTTTATCATTATTTTATTGAAATGCTTTCAATAAAATCTAAACTCGACTGAAAATCTATTTAGGGTAATATATTTTCCATTAAGCGAAAAATTTATTTAAGCTTCTAAGTTTTAAGATTTCCCTTTGAAAAACGCCTTAAAAGTTTTCTGGTTTTTCTGTTCCTATGGATATTTTCCAATTACCTTGCTCATATAGATTATTTATATAATACACATCTGGCTTTTCATTTGCTTTCCCTTCAAAGGTTATAATAGCTTTATATTTTGTGGATGTATATCCTTCTGTTTTTATTTTCATTACTATATCATAATTGTCTTCCTTGGTTTTATTAAAAATTTCAACATTCTCCATTTTATTTAGTCTTTCATCAAAATACATTAGATTAGTAGACAGCTGAAACTTAGCCATCTCTATATCACTTGATATATCCAGAGCTAGTTTCTTATTTTTATTTTCTCCAATGTTATATGCTTCTAAAGTTCTATACAATGATTCATAATATATATTTTCAAAGTCTATGGGCCTTCTAATGTTAGAAAAGTTTTTTATTATATCATTATCTAATCTCTTAGATACTATATAACTCTTACTATCACTATAAAAGTTAGCTCCATCTTCCTTATCTAACCCTGCTACATAATTAAACCTACTTACTTTATCTATTGATTCATATATTTCAAATATATAATCTGGCTCTAAATTAGTTTTGTTTTCTACTTCTTTTGCACTTGATAAAATTTCATATATGTCCTTAATTGCTTCCTTATCAGTTACAGTAAACTTATAGCTTTTATCCCTAGTGCTTTGAATCGTAATTTTCATGGCACCTCTTTGCTTTATGTATTCAAAATCACTATTTTTCGGTGAAATTATTCCACATCCTGATAATAGAATAGTTGAAATTAATATTAATAATGTTATTATCTTTTTATTTATGACCTTCACCATTATCCTCCTTAGTAAAAACCTAGAAAATCAAAATATTCCCAAGCTTAAATTAAGGCATCTTCACAAACGCAACTAGTCATATGCTAGTGTATTTTATTTCAGATGCCTAAAATTACAAAAAAATCACTATTAATTTTATTATAATACTTGTTCTTGTGAATTGCCACCTTTCCTTTATAGTTCCAAAGTGAAATACATGAAATTTTTATTTAGTTAAAACGAAAAAGTATTCACGATATTTTCTAAGAATACTGGTGTATTTTCTTTATGCTTTTCACTATTGACTACAAAGTTAACCTTTATAATATTATTATGATTTTCAATATAATAATTGTAAACCTTACTAATATTATGATTATTCATTGTTAAATTATATTTTATAATTTGACTATTATAGTCTTTTACCTTTGAACGTTCTACTGTATATTCAGTGATACCCATAGACTTTATTTCTTCTATATCAATGTCTATTAATTTTTTTTCATTTTCCTTTGTAATAATTTGAATAAATCCATGAGTATTAGCATCATCTGATACAAACTCATTAAAATAAATTATATTTTGCCTAGCAGTTGATTTTTCACTAGCAATCCAACTCTGTGGAAGGCTGTAAGTTACCTTTCCTTCTAATGCTTCATACTTTTTAAAGGAACCTATGTTGTTTTGTATTAATGTTGCAACCTTTAACCTACCCTCAAAGTATTGTCCAAATCCAATAATAGTAATCATAAGCCCTACTAATATTATGGCTAACCCAGTTTGTCTACTATTTGATATCATAGATTTCATCTATAAGCACCTCTCCTTGCCCAATACGAAATTAAGTAATTATATTGAACTTAATTTCATGTTAAATTTTACTAAATTCTCTATAATATAATATGAAGCTTGTATTATAAATAGACTAATAAATACTTTAGTAAATATTAAAATAGTTTTAAGTTTTTATGATATAAATAAAAGGACTATGAAATATCATAATCCTTTTCTAGTAATTTAAATTCCTTATGAACGTTTAATTGGTATTACCACATTATTAGTTTTGAAATCGTAATACATTAACCAATGTCCCATATCTTTATCTTCCTTGGATGGCATCCATGTTACGAATCCTGTTTTTCCACCATAAGGTTGATCTTCTAATTTCTTAGTTCCTGATATTGCATAAATTATATATTTCAATCTTCCTTCATCATCACATTTGTACCCTATCATGAAGTTCTTTTTCTTGGATATATAAGGATAGTAACAAATCATTGGATAAAATACTACAGTATATTTGTTATAATCATACATACAATACATATCTTCTAATTTGTTTACTTGTACTTTATACCATAGGCAATTTTTAATATTTTCATTTTCTCCAAGCTTTTCAAAACCCTTAACAACCTTTTTGAAGAAATCTCCTGTATTGTCTAGTGGCCAATTATACTTATTCATATAATCCATTTCATGTTTCTGATTGTTACATTGCCCACAATACTCATTGTTACTATCATGTTTCATATGATGATCGCAGTCATGGTGATCTTTATGCTCCTTATGATCACAATGTTTTTTGCAATTATCATAATCTTTGTGTTTTAAATCATGCTCTTCATGATGCATGAATTCTTTATAATAATCAAAATTATGGTCATCATGCTCATGGTGCTTATGGTGTTCACAGTGATCCTTATCTTCTTCTTTATGATCTTTGCACTTCTTTTTCTTGTTTCTTTCAAGCTTAGAATTTTCTATTTCCTCTTCATACATATCAAATATATCTCTAGTGTTAGTTGAAGCATTGCTTCCATTTGGTGCTGCCATATTTATAATTTCAAAGTCTTCATAATAATCTTCGAAATCATCTATATACTTCATACCAGAATTTGTAGCGCCTGTTGCGGGTTGTGTTCCCGTACCCATAGGTCCTGTTACACCTGTTCCTATTCCTGGTCCCATGGCTCCTGTTCCAGTGTTTGTAGTTCCGGTTATGGAGCCCATAGCTGCTGTGCCCATACCCGTTGGTCCTGCTCCAGCTCCTGTAGTTCCTGTTCCAGCTCCCATAGTTCCTGCTCCAGTTCCCATAGTTCCTGCTCCAGTTCCCGTAGTTCCTGCTCCAGTTCCCGTAGTCCCTGCTCCAGCTCCCATAGTCCCTGCTCCAGCTCCCATAGTCCCTGCTCCAGTTCCCATAGTCCCTGCTCCAGTTCCCATAGTCCCTGCTCCAGTTCCAGTAGTTCCTACTCCTGTACCTGTAGTTCCTACTCCTGTACCTGTAGTTCCTGTAGTTCCTGTAGTTCCTGCTCCAGTTCCCGTAGTCCCTACTCCTGTTGCCCCTGCTCCTGTAGTTGGTGTTTGAGGTGTACCTTGGACTACTGGATAAGTAACCCAATCTGCAGGCACGTCAGTAGTTGAGAATCCCATCATAATAGGAACCATTCTTCCATTAGTGGTAGCTACTGCAGCTCCGACAATTTTGTCCATAGCAATGTTTGTACCAGCTATGTTATTCATATCATAATCAAAGTTAACATCAGCTTTTCCATTATCATCTATGTTCAGTCTACCTAAATTTATAAGTTTTTTTGGATCTGGTTGATCTGTTATTAGAATCATATGGTATGGGCCTCTATCTTTTTTTAGGTTCTGAACATAATATGATATTTTTGATCTATTATTTCTTACTTCTAATTTAGCATATCCAGAAGGTGCCTTATCAGTATCTAATCCGTAACCCTTTTGTTCTTCCTGTAATATGATAAAATATCTACTGTAGCTTTTTCTAGGTGTCACTCCCATGTACCTCCATTATAATTTATACATTATAATATATGAGGTATAGCACTAAAAGATGAAAGATTTTTTTTATGGTATTTAAAATAAACAGCTTTAGCAATGATAGAGCTGATATTTAATATTTAAACTAACGCTTAATTAGGCAAATAATCATGTTGATTTTTGACGAAATTATTTGCACAATAAAAATAGCAAGGATAATCCTTGCTAAAATTCATTAATTATTTAACTTCTATAATAGTCTTAGATAAGTTTGCAAATTCTTCAATAGATAGAGTTTCTCCTCTTCTATTTGGATCTATATTTGCATTTTCAAACGCCACTTTTAACTTTTCCTTATCTAGTCCAATATTCTTCATAGCATTCCATAAAGTTTTTCTTCTCATATTAAAAGATTGTCTTATAACATTAAAGAATAACTTTTCATCGCTGATCTGCACTCGTGGTTTTTCTAATCTATCCAATCTTATTACTATAGAATCTACCTTAGGTGCTGGAATAAAGGATGAAGGCGGCACTCTTCTTATTATTTTTGTATTGCAGTAGTATTGCACTAGTAATGAAAACGCTCCATAATCTTTAGTGCTTGGTTCCGCATCAATTCTTTCCGCAACTTCTTTTTGAATCATTATGGTTATAGATGCTATGTTGTATTTTCCATTAAGTAAATTTGCAATTATAGGTGTAGTTACATAGTAAGGTAAGTTTGCAACGATCTTTACACTTTTCTCATCCCCAATAAGTTCGTTGTAATCTACCTTTAATGCATCCTTATGTACTAATTCGAAATTTTCAAAGCCCTTTAATTCCTCTTGTAGTATTGGTATAAGTTTCTCATCAAGTTCAATACTAGTAACTCTCTTAGCCCTTTGTAAAAGCTCCTTAGTTAGAGTTCCAACTCCTGGTCCTATTTCAATAACATAGTCATCTTTAGTAATTTCAGCTCCATCAACTATATCATCCAAAACAGAATCATCTATTAAGAAGTTTTGTCCTAAACTTTTGGTAAATTTAAAATTATATTTTAATACTACTTCTTTAGTGCTTAACTTTTCCATATTAAATCTCCCTATCTATCTTTTTTAGTGCTTCAATAAATTCTTCCTTGGAAATTCCATAGTTATTTAATCTTGTTACTAATTGAGCTGTGTTGCAATATCCTATTCCAAGATATTTTCCTACAGCATCTCGTCTTTCTTTTGCTTTACTATTTCCTGTAAGTCTAAAAAAATACATATCTTGAATATTAAATTCATTTCTAGCTTCCTTCACTTCACACTTTGCTTTTTCTAAGGCTCTTATAATAGTTTCAGGTGAAGCATTCTCAACTCCGATATCTCCATCCTTTGTTCCTTCACTTTGAGTTATATAGGCATGCTTTACATCAGGAACCCTTTTTGCAATAATTCTTCGAATTTTTTCTCCTGCAAAATCTGGATCTGTTAATATAATAACCCCTTGCCTTTTTTGTGCTTGTTTAATTTTTTCTATAGTTTTACCATTTATACCAAAGCCACTAACAGAAATTACTTCTGCATCCACAGCTCGTTTTACTGCTGTTATGTCGTCTCTTCCTTCAACTACAATAACTTCTTTAATCATAAGATTTCCTCCAAAACAATAACGTTCTTTCTCTATTAGATATCTGAAATAAAACAACAAACCTAAACTGATATCAGACTTGCTAGTTATTTTTTAAGATGTCATAAATTATTGTACATTATTTTCCTTTATAATTTCTACATATACCATTTATATTTTTTACCTAGTCTTCTGAAATAAAATAACAAATGAAAATGCTCTAGACATTTTTGGTTTACAAACAACTTGCCCTCCATAAACACCATTGTACTTATAAGGCTGCTTGTGCTCACAAAGTTACTTGTGTCACAAGAAAACAGATTCCAATGATAGCTACCCAATTATTAGCTTCTATTTTTCTAATAAACTGCCTATATAATATTTTCTACAATTGTTATCCTACTGACTTGTTATTTTTGAAGATGGCTCATATAAATGTAGGTTATGAGTTTTTTCATATAGATATACAATTTAGATAGCCGTAACAAAATGAAAAATAGGAGAATAATCTCCTATTTTAAAATATAAACATTAATTTTTCTTCTACCCCAATTCATCATTTCTGAATAGGTATTAAAATATACATCTATTATTTTACCTTTTATAGCACCACCTGTATCTTCTGCTATGGCTAATCCATAGCCTTCTATATATATCTTACTACCAAGCGGAATCACTCTTGGATCTACGGCTACAGTGCTATAACCATTAGGGTCACGTCTACATTTTGTACCTGTGGCAGTTCTGTCACTAGCATCTCCACGATCTGCAGTATATGCTGTTGACGAAAATACCATTTTTTCTGTATAAAGGACTTCTCCTCCACGAGATGGTCTTAATACTCCTAAGGTTCCAATATCAATAATTTTCTTAATTGGACTTTTCTCAACCTTCTCTTCAACCACTTTTCGGTTGATTTCTTTGCCATCTTCATACACAATCTCTGTTGTGATTACTTTTTCACCCTCGGCACCATCTTGGATTACTTTCTCAGTTCCTTGAACCATGTCGCTATTCTTTCTAACTTCTGTTTCGAAAGCAATTTGTTGGGTTTCATTTATAACTTCTCTTTTTACTCTTGTTATTTCGATTTTCATACCACTTTGTAGTGGCTCTTCTAATGCTGGCACAATTTTATCCTCTGCATTTAAAGCTATTTTTTCAGCTTCTAATAATTCCTGAACAGTTTTTTCTGCAGAAGAAATTTCCAAATTTTGTCCATCTACATTCACTTCAAGTTCCACAGCCTTGCTAACATATATAACATCTCCGTCTTTAACTTCACTGTCTACTGTCATAGAAATCTTATCTTTGTCCTTAATAACTATACCATTATTATCAAGAACAGTATTTAGGTTCTTTGATAAGGTAGTTATTTCTGTTTTTTCTCCATCTATAACTATTGTTATATTTTTTCTTAAGTTAAAAATTGTCACTGTTGCACACATTAAAACTAATGCTACAACAAACAATGTTTTTGGCCAAATTGAAAAATAATTCTTCAATTTATCTTTAGCAATATTTATCATAAAGATTACCTCCCTAAGACAAGAGTACTAAGAAATTATATATTACAACAGTGTACCTGTCAAATTTAGCACTCTAATCAATGAATTGACTGTACTAAATGCATCTTATGCATAGAATTATAATTTACAAATAATTCCGTTTTTGATGTATATCAGTCATTTCAGGGTGGAGTTGAAGTGATTTTTATTTTAATGTATATTCCAAGATATAATTAATATTCCTAATTAATAAAATATCTATATTTCTATAGGTTTTCATTGCTTCATTTCAACATTAAACTTCTTACCCTTATTAACGCATGATAGTACAAAACACAAATTTTATATAACATTACCATACTAATTTTTGTAATTTATTACCATTAGATAGTATTATAATAGATTAATTTAAATTTAGCAAGTTTTTTGTATTTTTTACCATTTCACTCTCAACTTCTTGTCTAGTTATATTTTTCAAAGCTGCTATTTCCTCCATTATGTATGTTATGAAGTCTGATTGGTTCCTCTTCCCCCTAAAAGGAGTTGGTGCCATATACGGACAATCTGTTTCTACTAAAAGTTTATCTATAGGTACAGCTTTAACTACTTCCTTAATTACCTTAGCATTTTTAAAAGTAACAACCCCTGTGATTCCAATGTAATATCCTAACTTTAAGCATTCTCTAGCAAACTCTACACTACCTGAAAAGCAGTGTACTACACCCTTAACATCACCAAATTCCTTCATAATTTCCAATGTATCTTGATGAGCTTCTCTATCGTGAATTACTACTGGTAAATTAAGCTCTCTTGCTAGTTGCATTTGCTTTCTAAAGGCTTCTTTTTGAATATCTCTTGAAGGATTTTCTTCCCAATAATAATCTAATCCTATTTCTCCAATAGCTACTATTTTAGGATTCTTACATAGTTCTTTTAATCTTTCTAAGAGATCTTCATCTATGAAATTCGCATATTCTGGATGAATACCTAGAGCCCCATAAATAAACTCATATTGCTCAACCATTTCCACCGTGGCCTTCAAACTCTTTAAATCCGACCCACAATTTAAAACTCCTATTACACCCTTTTCCTTTATGGTTTTTAAAACGACTTCCCTATCTTCATCAAATTGACTATCATCATAATGTGCGTGTGAATCAAAAATCATGGTTTTCTCCTTTTTTAACTTCATTATTTTGTTTTCTATTCCCAACGACTTCTTCTATATATTCATTATAACTTATAATGGACATAAACCATAATTTTACATCAATTCCTTATGATTTATGTCCATCTTTTTAGTTTTTATTCAATTTTGCCAATAATCTACATATACAAATCGTCAATATTCCCCTTTTACAACCCTTTCCATGGTTAAAATTCATAGTCATAAATCTATATCTTTTAATTTTCACCACATAGTTTATATAAGTAAATGCGGTTGGTTATATAAGCTATCTCTTTCTAACACTTCAATTATTCATTTATATATTTTTTGATTTAACCATAGTAGCTTCTTGTTATTCTGAAAGAATAACTGGTTTTGTCTTAATAAAACGATGAAAGTATTGGAGATAGTACCCCTAATGCTCCACCTAAAACAGCACCTAGCCAAGTAATTGCATTAAGCTCTTTATTTGCAATTTCTAAAATTATCTCCTCTGCATAGGTTACTTCAAATTCATTTATCTTTTCCTCAACTACCTTAGCTATATCAAAAATTTCAATAAAGTCGGAGGCTTTATTTTCTATAAAGGAGTTGTATAAAGATAAAGTTATGGAAGAAAGCTTCATTGATACATCTCTTCCGTCTTTTCCAAACAACTCTTTCATTCTTGTATTTAAAACTCTCTCTAATGCAGAATTTATAAAGGTTTTAATAGCACCTTTAACATTATTACCTTGAAGAAGCCCATTTATTTTATCTGTTATATACGTAACAATAGTGTCCTCGGCTTTTAGATTTAGCGTATCTAATAGGTCTTCCAAGGTTTTATTTTCCGTTATGTTAGCTTCCACAGTTTTTATAAATTCTTCTATTACATTACTTTCTTCTACATTTTTTACTAGTACTTCCCACAACTTTTCTCCTATTAAAGTAGTTCCTTCTACTGGAATATTTTCCGATATATCAGCAACCTTAGTTTGTATAACTTTAGATAGAACCTCATTTAATATTAAAACTAAATCTACTAGATTCTCCTCATTATCAAGCATCTGAGAAACCCCATCTACTATTTTGTTATATATAGTATCTGAGTTAACAAACATAGCTATCATCGGGTTCATTTGCGTTGACACTACATTACCTATTATCTCTTTTAGTTTGTTTTCATACTTTTCTTCCTTCAAGGCACTTTGAATATATGCCCCTATTTCATAACGTTTATTGTACATATAAACTTTCACATTTCCTACTACACTTGGAGGAATTATTTCTTCCAAAGTTACCTGATTTTCCTTCATTTCTTCTAACTTATTTAGCAATAGTTTTGATACGTTTTCTTTAGTAGCATTGCTATTAAGATTTTTACCTATACCCTCAACCAAAAACTTTTTTATTTGCCCATATTTTTCAGTGGACAATATACTCCCAGGGGAAATACTTAGCATCCCTTTTATTTCTTTATGTAAAAGTAAGGCAACTTCCTCTTTAAACTCCTTACTTTTTACACCTTCTGTTATGAAATCATATATGTTTTCTCTAACATCTTCACTTATTTCCTCATAATGTCCATTTAGAAGTACCTTTAAGTTTTCTTCTACAGTAGATTCACTATGTTCTAATTTTTTTATCTCTTTTTCTACCCAAGATGAAAGTGAATTATTAATTTTTTCACTACATAAGGAGCTTAGGATGGTTTCCTTTGTTAATAGGTGGGATCCTATAGCTTCCCCTACACTTTTAGCTATTCTTTTTCTCTCTTTAGGAATAAGACCTGGTGTAAAAGGAATTTTAATTCCAAATATTTTCTTTTCTTCGTATGGTCTAAATAACATTTTTATGGCAAGCCAGTTAGTTATATAGCCAATAACTGCTCCAACTAAAGCACCAATTAAATACTTCATATTTTTCCTCCCTTTTTCCTAATAAATATAGTTATACGTCTTTAATAATGTTAAATTTCAACTTCTTCAAGAATTTTGCAAGGAGATTTTATTCCTGCCAATGCTTACCTCTTCTGAAATCTCAACCGTAATGGAGCGAGGATAATTATCCTTTAGGAATGCTATGTAATTAAAAGATTCTTATAAATATTAATTTCTATACTGAAAAATTATAGAACTACTTATTTAAGATTTCAACCTTTATGGAAAATTTATTCACTAAAATTCTTCTTTTATTGGTATAATAACTTTGTTTGAGGCCATAACTTGTCTAATAAATTTAGGATTAATCCTCTTTTCCCCAAAACTTACTTTATGTAAATTTGCTCTCCCTAAATTTATTTGCCAAATGCTTATGATGGAATGCCTATTATTAAAAATACAAAGAAATATTTTGAAAGGTTGCTGAGTTTATGATATTTGATACCCATATCCATACTAGTTTTTCAACAGACTCAAAAATGAATATTAAAGATGCAATTCAAAGAGCTAAGAGTTTAAATATTGGATTAATCATTACTGATCATATGGACTTAAATTACCCGGAGAAAGATAAATTTGTTTTTGATATAAAACGCTTTTTTGAAACCTATGAGCCATATAGAAGTTCCTCATTGCTTTTAGGCATTGAACTAGGTATGGACACAAAATATGAAAATGAAAATAAATTAATAGTAGATAATTATAACTTTGATGAGATAATAGGCTCTCAGCACTTTCTCCATGGCTTTGACATATATGAGGGTGCTCTTTATGAAGGAAGAATTAAGGAAGATTTATTTAGAGATTACTTCTTAGAAATTATTCATTCTTTAAAAACTCACAGCTATATAGATACCTTGGGGCATATTGATTTTATCTCTAGATACTATCCTTTAGAGGATAAAGAAATTTACTATGAAGATTATTGTGATTATATCGATGAAGTTTTAAAACTATGTATTAATAATGATATTGCCATGGAAATTAATACCCGTAGACTTAGCAATATCACCGCTTTTAATAACCTTACGAAAATTTTCAAGAGATATAAGGATTTAGGTGGAAAATATGTTACTCTTGGTTCTGATGCTCACACTTTGGTTTCCATAGGTTCGAATTTAGATAAAGGCTTCTACATTGCTGATAGTGTTAATTTAATACCTGTATATTTTAAGAATAGAAAAATGAATTACATAAAAAAATAGCTATAAGAGGGGGATCATCTCTTATAGCCTTGGGGGATAAATTCACTCTATAATCTAATATAGAGTTGGTTTAGTATGGGGGATGTTAAGATATCCTTTAATTTGAACATCTAATTAAATTATTACCATTATTTTTTAATTTATACTCTCTTAAAATGGATTTTTTAATAAAAAGAAGAAAAGCCCTAAGAACTATCTTAAAGCTTTTCTTTCTATAAAACATGTTAAATAGGACAACTAGTCTTTTCCCATCCTATCACATGAACATAACCTATTATTTTGTTTCCTTGCACAATTTTCTGCCATTTTTCATCTATTATTTTGATGACTACCTAATTAATTATTATTTTACGATTGATCCTGTTGGTAAATCCCCTGGATTTGTAGCTAAAAGTACACTATCATCATCTGTAGATCCATAAAGTATCATTCCTTGTGACAATTCTCCTCTTAGAGTTACAGGCTTTAAGTTTGCAACTAATATTACATTTTTGCCTATTAACTCTTCTGGCTTATAGTGCTCTGCTACCCCAGAAACTACTTGACGGATTTCTCCCCCTAAGTCTACTTTAAGTTTTAAAAGTTTTTTAGCTTTTTTTACTGGTTCGCACTCTAAAACTTTTACTACTCTTAAATCTATTTTATCAAAATCATCTATAGTGATTTCTTCTTTAATAGGTGTCATTGGAGCTCTTTCAGGTTCTTTTTGAGCTTCTGATAACTTATTTAACTCTTCAATTTTCGCATCTACATCTATTCTTGGGAACATTACTTCACCTTTTTTAACTTTAGTACCTGCTTTAGTTCCATCAAAAGAAGCCAAGCTATCCCATGAAGTTATATCTATAGCTAATTGACTATTAATCTTTGAGCTAGTAGATGGTAAGAAAGACGCTACTAAAGCTGATGTTATTCTTAAGGATTCAGCAAGGTTATATAGCACCGTTGCAAGTCTTCCCTTTTTACTTTCATCTTTTCCAAGCACCCAAGGAGTAGTTTCGTCTATATACTTATTAGTTCTTCTAATTAGCGTCCAGATATGATCTAAGGCGTCAGATACCTTAAGATTATCTATTTCTTTTTGTACCTTACCTGGGATCTTAAGAGCTAGTTCTATAAGTTCATTATCTACTGGTTCTTTTATATCTGGTGCAGGGATAACTCCGTCAAAATACTTTTCAATCATAGTTACAGTTCTTGAAACCAAGTTTCCAAGATCATTAGCAAGATCTGAATTTGTTTTCTTAATGAAAATTTCATTATTAAATAGGCCATCGGAACCAAATGGAATTTCATGTAGCAAGAAATATCTTACCGCATCTACTCCAAAGTGCTCTACTAACACCACTGGATCAACTACATTTCCTAGGGATTTTGACATTTTGCCTCCATCCACTAAAAGCCATCCATGACCAAAAATCTGTTTTGGAAGTTCTAATTCTAAAGCCATTAACATAATTGGCCAATAAATTGTGTGGAATCTTAAAATGTCTTTTCCGATTAAATGAACATCTGCTGGCCAATATTTATTATAAAGTTCAGTATTATCACTGTTGTAGCCAAGAGCTGTAATATAGTTAGAAAGCGCATCTATCCAAACATAAATTACATGACCTTTATCAAACTCAACTGGTATTCCCCAATTAAAAGAGGTTCTAGATACACACAAATCTTGTAGTCCTGGTTTTAAGAAGTTATTAACCATTTCATTTTTTCTTGATTCTGGTTGAATAAATTCAGGATGACTTTCTATATGCTGCAGAAGTCTATCTGCATATTTTGACATTTTAAAGAAGTAAGCTTCTTCTTTTGCTTTCTCTACAGGTCTTCCGCAATCTGGGCACTTTCCATCTTTAAGCTGAGTTTCAGTCCAAAAAGCTTCACATGGTGTACAGTAAAGACCCTCATAGGAACTTTTGTAAATATCTCCTTGCTCATAAAGCTTTGTAAATATCTTTTGTACAGCACTAATATGGTAATCATCAGTAGTTCTTATGAATTTATCGTATTTTATATCCATAAGCTCCCAAAGATCTTTAATTCCAGCAACAATTTCATCTACGTATGCTTTTGGAGTAACGCCTTTTTCCTCTGCAATTCTTTGAAGTTTCTGACCATGCTCATCAGTTCCTGTTAAGAACATTACATCATGACCTGTAAATCTTTTAAATCTTGCTATAGCATCTGCAGCTACTGTAGTATAGGTATTTCCTATATGAAGTTTTGCAGATGGGTAATAAATTGGTGTAGTGATATAATATGGTTTCTTACTCATATTTTCTTCCTCCTCTATTCTAATGGTTTTTAATTGCAAAATTATATTGTAAATAAATTTATTTATAACAAATTTATTTGTTCAAAATAAAAAAGCCCCTATGTGGAAATATTTCCACATAGAGACGTAATATACGTGTTACCACTCTATTTTATACTTATTTCACAATAAGTAACTCAGCAAGTGACTCCGCCTTAGCTTTTATCACCCTGCAATATATCGGTTGCCACCGTATTTCCTTAAACGGATGAATAAATTCATCTTGAACAAGTTTATTTTAACCAAGTTCATTTTTCAGAAAATCTGCTCCGAGGCCATGTTCTTAAGCTTTATTTTCACTGGCTTTCACCTACCCCAGCTCTCTGTAGAAAACTTCCCTTAATACTCTTCTCTTCATAGCATTAATTTTAATTATTCTTATATCATATGAAAATAAGTTTAAACTTATTCTCGTACCTAACATCTTTTATTTCATTTAAAAGCTTAGGTTGCTAGATTTTTAATCACATAAAAAACTTATATGCAACTTATATTTATTATTATGATATGACAAAGGAAAAATTATGTCAATATAAAATATTATTAAATAATGAACAAGTTCATTTTGGTAAGGGGATTTGGAAGGATATTTAACTGAACAAAGTACCTTTGTGAACAAAAGAATTTTGTTACATCAAAGTTTAATTTTTAGCCTAAGACTCCTACCTAAATAGGTTAGAAGTATTATTCTTCCAAAATGTCGTCAAATCCTTATTTAAGAAATCCAACAAATAAAGCTAAGGTTAGAAAACTATCAATAAAAATAGGCTTGGAATAACTAAGTGCCATTACATTCTTTTCTAAATCATCTTTATAATTGACATATCCATATAATAAGCAAACCAAACTAATAATGCTCATGGCTGCCATTCCTATGGTAAAAGTAAAATGGGTTGGAATAAATGACTGAAATCTTACAAAGGATAAATTTCTTACTACAAAGATTTTTAGTATGGTTGTTAACATATACGCTATTATAAATATGCTCTTTCTCACTGTATAGGAATACCTATATTCTAACAAAGACAGTATACTAAACAATGAAATAGCTGGTATTATCCAAATCATTCCGTAAGTTACCACATAGGCAAAAGAAAACAGTAATCCTTCAATATTTTCTATTAGTGCCTGTACCTTCTCGTCATTTCTAATTTTATTATTATATTCTTTAAAATCATTTCTTGTAGATGTAATGTACAGTTTTCCGTAGTCTTTTTTTATTGGATCAAGAAACACTAAGGTATCCTTATAAACAGCTGGATTTATTGATACTGACTTTGTTCTAGATACTGTATCCATCATTACTCCAAGTTTATTTTCAATCTTCATTTCTAAGATATCTGTCTGACTTTTTCCCTTAGCCACATCCCTAGCTGTACTAATTAGTAACTTTCCACTTTCATCCTTATAAGGCGCTGGAGTTGCAATACTGATTCCTGATCCATTATATATATATCCCTTTTCTACACCTTCAAATTTTATAGGAAACTCTCCACGACCTATAGCTTCACCACTTTCAAGGGAAAACGATATGTATTTATACCCTATATAATCACTGTTGAATACATATTCAATTAAATTTGTAACGATATCTTTGTCAATTATGGATATCATACTTCTAAACTTTACTTTGCTATATTCACTAATGCCACCTGCAGATTTCATATCTGAGATTACTCCATCTTCCATGAAAAAATAGTTCAAATTTCCAAAGATATTCGAATAAATTATGCAGTATTTATTCCCATATTCAACTGAAGAGACCAAAGCTGTATCCCCTCCAGTTTCTACAGTCGTAACTTTATTTTCACTTAAATTTATCAAATCAATTTTTTCTTTGTATACCGCACCTAACACATTATCATTAACCTTAATATAGTCTTTAGGTCCTTGAATTACTGTGTTATCAAGTGTACTTAGGTTCTCATCAAGGGCCACAATCTGTAACTCACCACTTTCTGACCCTATTACAAAATAGGACAAAAGAATTTTCCCGTCATTTTCAAACACATTAATATTTTGCGGAAACTCTGTATTTGTAGAAAGAGAAACCTGTTTTATAACCTTCCCTACACTATCTACTGAAATTACTTTAATATTCTCCCCTTCATTAAAAGCTACTATATAGTTATCATTATATTTAGTTATAGAGGAGAACCCTTTAATATTGCCTTCAGCAATTAGAACCTCTTTTGCCCACTTTTCTGATGGTGGCTGTATTGATGAATTATAGTTTAATTTGTAATGATAACCCAAAATTATAAGAAGGATGATAGCCATAACTCCATAAAAAACCTTGTTTATTTTCATAATCTTATCCCCAATCATTTTCTTAGTACAACCTCATGTGGATTAAATGCATCCCTTAAGGCATCTCCTAAGATATTAAAGCATATTATAGTTATTGATATTATAAGGGCTGGCAAGAACACTTGATATGGATAAAAGTGTAATGAAAATCCAGCTCCATAAAATAATTTTCCCCAACTTAAAATTGAGCTTCCAAAGCCTATAAAGCTTAAAACACTTTCTATTAATATTACATTTGGTATTTCTAGGGTTATAGTAACAATTGCAATACTTATTATATTTCTCATTAAGTGCTTACTTATTATTCTAGAAGTACTTGCTCCGAGGGCCTTTGCTGCTAAAATATATTCCTGTTCTTTTTGTTGAATGAATTGCCCCCTTATCAGTACGGCTATGTTACACCAGCCGCTTATACTCATAGCAACTACAAAGGTCACTATAGATCTACCTAAAATTAAGTTCATAAGTACCACTACAACTAATAGTGGTATATTCATTAAAATTTCAATTACTCTCATGAGAATATCATCGATAAGCCCTCCATAGTAACTACATATTCCTCCATAAATCATTCCTATGGTTAAATTTATAAAAGCTATTATGATACCTAAAATTAAGGAAACTCTTCCCCCCTGCCATACTCCCGAAAATATTTCTCTTCCCAATTCATCTGTGCCAAAGAAATGACTTAATGATGGTTCTAGATTTTTCAATTCCCGGTTCTGCTCTAAAAAAGAACGATCCGCAACCATTGGATAGACTATGGCCATAGCAATAATGCTTAGTAATACTATTATAGTAAAGACGGCAAACTTATTTTTAAATAAGGCTATTTTCACGCTTTCCCAATATGTAAGGCTTGGCCCTTTCCATTCATCTTCTAGTATACGTTCTTCTATTTTCTTAAAATCTTTTGTTGTAAATTCTCTCATACCTATTCCCCCACTTTACCCAGCTTTTAAATAATACATAAGTTCATTTCGTTCAATGACTTTGGAAGGAGATTTTACTCACACTAAAGTTTAATTTTTAGCACAAGACTCCCACCTGAAGAATATGGGCTAATTAACCTTCCAAAATATCATTAAAAATCAAGTAGCTTTATTGCAATGATTCTTATTCTTATTTTTATTAACATTTATACTATTATATGGTAATTTTTAAATTGTTTCAACATTTCAACATTATCAAAATAAAAATAGCATACTAAAAAATTTACGTTAGTTATATTTTCTAATTTCCAATATTTTGATATAATGAATTTATGTTTACGTGTATGAAATTGGAGGTCTATATGGAACTGCTTAAAAACAAAACTTTTTTAAATAAAACAATAATTAAAGATGTATTATCTTTAGCATTACCAGCTGTTGGTGAAATGATTCTTTATATGATGATCTGGGTTATAGATACAATTATGGTGGGAAAATACGGTGGTGAACTTGCTGTAAGTACTGTAGGTATATCTAGTGAAATTCTTTATACTTTCTCCAACATTCTAATAGCGCAAGGTATTGCAGTAGCTATCACTTCAATAGTTGCTAGAAGATATGGTGCAAAGGAATTTAACATTGCTGAGGAGTACGCAAGCTTTGGCTTTGCTATTGGAACATTAATAAGTATTATAACTACTTTAGTAATTTATATATTTGCTGAAAACTTCTTAAACCTAGCTGGAGCACAGCCAGAAGTTATCGCTCTTAGTCTCACTTATATTAATATTGTTTGCATTGGTCTTTCTTTTAATATGATGGCAAGTATACTTTCAGCAATACAACGGGCTTATGGAAATACAAAAACGCCACTTATTACCTCTTTTATTGCGGTTTTCATTAATCTTGGTTTAGATGCAGTTTTGATTTTTGGATTATTCGGGTTTCCTGAGCTTGGTATTAAGGGTGCAGCTATAGCTACTGCCATATCCCATGTATTAGCATTTTTATATAGTGCTACTTACACCTATAAAAAATCCCTTATAAAAGTTAGGCTAAAATATATAATAAATTTAAGTATTTCAAAAATAAGAATTCTATTTAAACTATCAATTCCAGCCTCCCTTCAAGAAGGAGCCTACGGTATAAGTAGACTTGCTACTACTTTTATGATTATGTACCTTGGTACCACTGCTTTTGCAGCAAATCAAATCACTCTAACCCTTGAATCTATTTCATTTATGCCAGGGTGGGGTTTTGCAGTGGCAGCCACTACATTAGTTGGCAATAAGGTTGGAGAAAAAAATTATAAAAAAGCAAAGGAATATGCCTATGCTTGTACATTTTTAAGTGTGGTGATTATGCTTGTTTTTGCAGTATTATTTTTAACTATACCTACCCAATTAATTAAGTTATTTATAGATAGTAAAGAAACTAAGGTCATTGCTCTTGGTGCTAGTTGTCTTATGGTTGCTGCTTTAGAACAACCTACCATGGCAGTTTCTATGGTTATGGGTGGAGCCTTAAAAGGTGCAGGTGATACTAAAACACCATTTCTTGTGGCAGTAATTACCTCATGGTTTATTCGACTTCCCTTGGTCTTCTACTTTATATATTTACTTAAATTGTCTGTGGTTTATTTTTGGGTTATCTGTGTAATCCAATGGACTTTAGATGGATTACTACTATTTATCTTCTTTAAAAAGCAATTTAAAAAAATTGTATTAAATGAGTTTTAGAATATAAGGGATGTCTCATAATGCAAAATATGCTATATGAGACATCCCTTTTTCAATGTATATCTAAAATCTCTATTCTAAAAAGAAAAATATTCCATAAGTAATAATATTGAAGGTTATTTCAACACTTTTTGTATAACAATACTTTTTGAGATAACCCTATTTTAATATAATATAAACTTTGCAAGGTTAATAGCAATTAATACTGCGCAAAAGTCTACCAATAATGCTATCCAAATGCTATGGCGTATTTTCTTTATTCCTATAGCCCCAAAATATACAGTAACAGTATAAAATATAGTTTCAGTAGATCCCATGATTATGGAAGCTGCTGTTCCAATGTAAGAATCTGGCCCAAATTGCTTCACCACATCCGTATATACTCCGAGGGCCCCACTTCCTGAAAGGGGTTTTATAAATATTAAGGGCACTACTTCCGGTGGAATTCCTACAATTTTAACTAAAGGCTTTATAAGATTTATAAGATATTCCATAGCACCAGAAGCCCTGAAGCAATTCACTGCAAGAAGCATTGCTAAAAGATATGGAAATATCCTTACACATATGTTTATTCCCTCCTTGGCTCCTTCCACAAAACACTCATATACCTTAACTCTTTTTCTTACCCCATAAATTACAACTCCACCAATTATTATGGGAATTATAGCTTTTACTATATATTGAAATATATTTCCTAACATGATTCTCTCCTTTTTCTTATATTTTAGAAAGTGATTAGGTTTGCACTATAATTACTGATTCATCTCAGCCTTGATAAAAACTTTAAGTTTGTTTAATTGCTAAAAACATGAGGTATTGGTTTTTTACAATACTATTAAATCATGAAAATATAATTTATATTAAAAATGCTTTTGCACAAGTTTACAAAGAGTTACTCCAATTATTGATGCAATAGTAGTTGTACATAGAGCTGCAAATATTATAGCTCCCGGATTTTGAGAATTTAAAGCGGCTCTTATAGATATAACAGTAGTGGGCACAAATTGTATGCAAGCGGCATTTAAAACTAAAAATAATACCATGTCATTACTAGCTACATCTTTATTTCTATTTAATCTATCCATTTCTTCCATAGCTTTAATTCCAAAAGGAGTTGCTGCATTGGATAATCCAAACATGTTGGCTGTTAAATTCATTACAATTGCACCTAAAGCTCTTTCATCCTTACCAGCTTCTTTAAATATAAGTTTTAGTATTGGTTTTAATACTTTTGCAAGTTTATCAGTTAGTCCACTTCTTTCTGCTATTTTCATCACACCACACCAAAGACACATCATTCCCACTAATCCTATAATTAGCTCTACAGTTGAGGAAGTGGAATTTATTATAGCCTTAGATACAACTTCCCCATTCCCATTAAAAACGCCATAACCTATCCCTATTATTAAGATAAGAAACCATATTACATTTATCATTCAAAACTCTCCTTACAAACTGAATATTTTAATACTTTTTGCAAGTTTTTCAATTAATTCTTGCACACTTTTGCACTGGCTATAATATATATATGAGTAGGACATACTTATTATTTTAATTTTAAAAAAATTCCTTAATTAATTAACAGATATATTTTTGCTATGTTTAGAGAAGACTTTTAATGTAATTAGATAAATAAAAGTTGAATTAATTTTTGCTATGGTAGGGATATTTGAATTTACAACAGAGTTTAAGCTAAATATAGGCTAAGTAGGAAATTAGATTAAAAACTTATTACATAAAGAAATAAAACATGGAAATCATAAAAGTAAACAAGGAGGAGACTTAATCTATGGAATCAACTAGAACTATGGAAATTAAAAGTTCAGCTAGTAACACCTCTGTATTTTATAATAATCATGAGGTATGGATCAGTAGTGTGGATACTCAAAATGATATTGCTCAGGTACTTGATTTAGTCACTGGAGAAACTTATGTGGTTCACTGCCGCAAGCTGTCTGAACAAAATAATGGCAGTAATAGCAACATGTATTCCTTCTATTCTTTTCATTAGCAATTTTAGTTAGTGAGGTATTATGAAAAGGAAAAATAAAAAAGTTTACCATAGAAAAAACCTCTAGTTTCATCGCTAGAGGTTTTTATTTTTATATTTCAGGACATTACTTAATTATATAACAATGTTTTTTATTGAATTAAATAAGCTTCAATGTTACATTATAATATATGAAACAATTTAACAGTCCATGTTTAATTGAAAATTTAATATATGAAATGTAATTAGGAAACTACATTAACCTATAATTCTATTTTGCATTCTCTTTTATATAAATTGCTTAAGAATGTTGTTGTGATGTAGAAGCAATATTTCACTTTATATAATAAATAATTAATAAATTGAATTACCATTTTTAGTGAATACTAAATTTTAATGAAACTCTAATTAATATCAGAAGGTTTCATTTAAAATTTATTTTATAATTGTCAGGTTGAGATCTAAACTCTCTAAGCACTACTAATATTAAAACTTAATCATGCTATAAAATTAAATTTGTAAATATAAAGGAGAACCATATGAAAGAACAGAACTTAAAATTAGCTCAGAAAGATATTGATGACGCTTTATTAACTATTGAGGAATTAGAAAAATCTCTTAAAGAAAACTCCATTTCAGACAACATAATTAAGGAAAACTTCTTAGAACTTTCTAGGAAAATGCAAGAAATTGAGGATATATTAAAAGAAGAAGGAATATTGTAACATAAAAAGAAGTAGAGGTTCACTCTACTTCTTTTTATGTTAAACTAATTTTAAGTTTATTTATTATTTGTAGTACACTTCCTTAAGGAAAAGTCCTTTAGCTTCTGCTACTGCTTTTGCATATTTTCTTTCCTTCTTATCTCTTATAACTTCTACTTCTTCAGGAGTTATAATTCCTAGTCCTACTTCTATTAGAGTACCAGTGATTATTCTCACCATATTCATTAAAAATCCATCTCCAGTATAACTTACATCTATATAGTCACCGTCTTTTTTAAACTCTATAGAATCTACAGTTCTAACTGTGGACTTTGTCTTTGATTTTAATGTAGTAAAGCTTTGAAAATCATGAGTTCCTATAAGATATTTAGTAGCTTCCTTCATTTTATTAATATTAAGCGGAGCCTCTACATGTATACAATGCTTAAGGTTAAATACATCTCTATATTTGTTATTATATATTCTATAAACATATGTCTTTCCTTTAGCATTATATCTTGCATGAAACTTCATTGGAACTTCCTCTACCGAAGTTACTTGAATATCTCCTGGTAGATAGCTATAACAATAATCTAATATATACTCTGGGGTTAAATCTGCCTCTGTAGTAAAGTTTGCTATGTATTCAAGTGCATGCACTCCCGCATCAGTTCTTCCACAACCATTTACTTTAATAGTTTCCTCTGTCATTTTACTAAGAAGAGCTTCTAGTTTTCCTTGAATAGTATTATCTTCTTCCTTTTGTTTTTGCCAGCCCTTATATCGCGTTCCGTCATATTGCATTGTTAGTTTTATATTTTTCATTTAAGTTTCTCCTACTTTCTAATTAAGGCATCTTCAAAAATAACTTGTGATTGTTCTAGTATATTTTGAGGAATACTGGGTCAATAAAATCTATTACCTATTGATAACTGAGCTATCAATAGAAGTTGTTTCCTTTCCCTCAGAAGCATGTTTGTGATTACAAAATGCCTCCATAACTTTCACTTATTATTTTATTTCATATGCCAAATCTATAAATTTTCTATCTTGAACTTTAAATCCTATAGATAAGGAACAAATTATATTTCCAGAGAATTTTTTATATTAAATTTCTGTCTCTATATTTTATATATTATACCATAAGCTTATCTTCTAAACAGTCTTGACTAGTTTACCACATATTTTATAGAAATAGCAAAAGACTATTTTAAAAGCTCTGTACTTATCTTTTAAAATAGCCTGTTTTCCTATATATTATTCAAAAATTTACTCCCTAAGTTTCAATTTAAGATTTTTTAACTAAAGTATATAATAGCCTTGCTCCGACTCCAGTTGCACCGCTAGAATGATATTCAGTAACTGGTTTTTCAGAAGCTGAAGTTCCTGCTATATCAAGATGTAGCCAAGGCTTGCCTTCTACAAATTCACCAATGAACAATCCTGCAGTAATACTTCCTGCTCTTGGCCCTCCAATATTTTTAAGATCTGCCATATCTCCTTTGATCTGTTCTTTATATTCATCAAAGGTTGGTAATCTCCAAACCTTTTCTCCTACTTCTTTTGACGCCTCTTCTAAATCTGCATAGAATTTATCATGATTTGTTAAAACTCCAGTAGTTACATTTCCAAGAGCTGTTACCACTGCTCCTGTTAAGGTTGCAATATCCACAACCCTTGTTGCCTTTTCATTTCTAATGATATAAGTTACTGCATCAGCTAAGGTTAATCTTCCCTCAGCATCAGTGTTTAGCACTTCTATAGTTTTTCCTGCCATGGATCCTATTATATCTCCTGGTCTATATGCTTCTCCTGATATCATATTCTCACAGGCAGCTACCACAGCTACTACATTTTTCCTAAGCTTCATTTTAGCTATGATGCTCATAGCTCCGATAACTGCACCAGCTCCACCCATATCTGTTTTCATATCTACCATGCCTAGAGCAGGTTTTATACAATATCCACCAGTATCAAAAGTTAGTCCTTTTCCTACAAGTCCAAATACCTCTTCTTGATTTTCACTATCCCCTGTATATTTCATTACAATTAACTTTGGTTCATTTGCTGAACCCTTGGCTACTGCCACATATGCTTCCATGCCTAACTTAGTTATTTCCTCTTTACCATACACCTTAACTTCAAATCCGTAATCTTCACCAATCTTTTCTGCTCTAACAGCAAGCTGTGCTGGAGTTAAAACATTAGCTGGTTCATTAACTAATTTTCTTGCTATTAAATTTCCTTCACCTAGTGCTATTCCTTCTTTTATCGCTTCTTCTAATCCATTCACATCACACTGACTACAGCATAATAAGGTCACAGTATTTAAGTCTACTGGCTTTTTATCACTCTTATAGCTATCAAAAGCATATGTTGCCATGATTATAGCTTCACTTATAGCTTTTACTGCTCCTTCCATATCGAAGTATCTTCTAAGAGCTGGCATATTGATTTCTAATGATGATGCCTTAAGTTTTATACACTCTTTTATTAGCTTTCCAGTGTTTTTTCTAATAGTTTCTAGTGTAAGTTCTTCCCCTTTACCCTCTCCTATTAAAATCACTTTGCTTGGAGCCTGTTTTCTAAGTAAATTTGCAGTATATAATTCTCCCTTTTTCCCAGTGAACTCTTTACTTTCAATTACAAAAGAAATTGCATCGTTAATAGTCTCATCTTCAAATTTCATATGAAAATCCTCTTTAGATTCAAACATAAAGATTGCTTTAACTTCTGCTGCTTCCTTGTATTCATTAAATTTCACTACTTTTATAACCATGATTTCACCCCTTCTATTATTACAATAGCTTAAGAACGTCTTAAGATGATAAATCTATCGAAACTTTCACATTGGCTGCTTTAAACATTGATATGGCTATGAGACTTATCTTTTAAAATATCCTTAACTATTTTTTACACATTTGTAAATTAAATTCTATAGAAGATTGGTTATTCCTTCTTTTTTTAGCCAGGTTAATAGAAATTTAATATTTATTAATTATCAATACTCATTAATAATTAATATTACTTACCTTCGTCAAATTGAGGTTCGGTAAACCCTCTTCCCACAACTTCTCTTACATCTGTAATAGTTATAAAGGCCTTATCATCAATGATAGTTACAATTTTTTGCAGAGCAACTATTTGATTTTTAGAGCATACTACAAATAATATTTTCTTATCTCCTCCGGTGTACATTCCTGTGCCATTAAGACCTGTTACTCCTCTTTTCAATTCCTTCATTAAGGCATTAGATACTTCTTCTGACTTTGTTGAAATAATATGCACTGCCTTAGAATAGTTTATACCTTCTAATACACTATTTATAACCTTAGAAATAATAAACACAGAAATTAATGCATACATAGCCTTTTCTACCCCAAATACAAATAATCCAATTGTAATAATTACAGAATCTATTCCAAGCATTATATTGGAAATTTGTAAGGTTTTAAAATAATGCTTAATTATTGTAGCTAAAAGATCTGTACCTCCAGTACTTGCTGAAGCTCTTAATACAAGACCAACTCCAAGTCCAACTAAGGCACCCCCAAATACACTAGCAATTAAAAGATCTGATTCTACTGCTGGTATATAACTTGTATACCAAAGTGCTATGGAAAGAAAACCAGCCGCAAACAAAGCTTTCCCTGCAAAGGATCTTCCTTTTATTCTTATGCCAATTATAAATAGTGGTATATTAACTACTAAATTTGTTAGCCATAATGGAATCTCAAACCCTATGCTATTTTTTGATACATATTCTACTATAATAGCAAAACCTGACACCCCTCCTGTAACTAATTGATAGGGAGAATAAAACACATTAATTCCCATAGCTAATATAGTTACTCCTATGATTATTAGCAAATATTTTTTTATTTCTTCATTTTCAAATACACTTTTCATAATTTCAAAACCTCTCTTTATATTTTTCCTCAATAATTTATAACATATTTTATAGCTTTTAGGGGGCAATTTTCAAAAGAATGTCAATTGATTATATTCTTAATTTGCTGACAAAGTAATTATTTTACTATAATCATTACCACTGATATTATCTCTAAATTTAAAATTAACATGAATTATATTTTCACTATTTGGATACCTTTATAGTATTAGGCATTTTTTGTAAAAGCATGAATAAACTTATTTTGTCAAAATACTTTTTTCATTTTATTTTACATATATTGATAGTTATCAGTTTTACCTTTAAACTATATATTATATTGCTGAACTAACCTATACTTATTTAGCACTATTACGATAATTAATGTATTCTTCTAAAATACAACTATAATTTTTTTATACCTTTAAACCTTATTGTATTTTTTATAATAATATTAGCACCATTTATAAGGAGTTTTTTATGGATGCATATAACATTTTCATAAGTATTGTAAACTTTACCTTTGTCATTAATATTATATTCGCAATAGTTGTTATTCTATTTGAGCGAAAAAATGCCCATAGCACTTGGACCTGGCTTATGATTATGCTATTTATACCAGTGCTTGGCTTCATATTTTACTTATTTTTTGGTCAAGATCTTAGAAGAAAAAAGTTCTTCTATCTGAAAAAAGAAGAAGAAGAACGTCTACTTTCTATTGTTTCTGAGCAAAAGAACATATTAAACAACGAAAATCTTATAAATCAAAATGAATTTCTTCACGAGTACCATGATATCATTTCATTAAATCTATATAGTGACAATGCTATATTCACTACTAACAATGAAATACAGATCTTAAATAATGGTGTTGAGAAATTCCCAGCCCTAATTAATTGCCTAAAGAATGCCAAAAAGTACATTCATCTTGAATATTATATCTTTAATGATGATGATCTTGGTCATGAAATATTAAACATTCTTGTAGAGAAGGCTAATGAAGGGGTGGATGTTAAGGTATTATATGATGGCATGGGATGTATACATAATAACATTAAGTTTTTTGATTCTTTAAAGGCAGCTGGTGGAGAAGCTGTATGCTTTTTTCCTCCTTTTATACCATATATAAATATCAGAATAAATTACAGGAACCATAGAAAGATTTGCATCATAGATGGTGAACATGGCTTTGTTGGAGGACTAAATATAGGTGACGAATATTTAGGACTATCGAAAAAGTTTGGGTTTTGGAGAGATATACACCTTTACTTGAAAGGTGATTCCTTGGACTCTCTTCAAATACGTTTTCTTCTCGATTGGAGGTTTGCGGCAGGCCAAGACTTTGTTATGGATCAACATTATTTCCCTAAAAGAGATAGGTTAAACCATAAAGGAGTTCAAATAATTACCAGTGGACCTGACTCTAAGTGGTGTTCCATTAGAAATACCTATTTAAAATTAATATACAAGGCTAAAAAAAATATTTATATAGAAACCCCTTATTTTGTGCCAGATGAAAGTATTTTAACTGCCCTTAAAATTGCTTCTCTATCTGGAATCGATGTGAAAATTATAATTCCATGTAAACCTGATCACCCATTTGTATATTGGGCTTCTAAATCCTATATATGGGATCTTATGGATTCTGGAGCAAAATGCTATACTTATGATAATGGATTTATCCATAGTAAGATGGTTTCCATAGATGGTAAGGCTTGTTCCATCGGTTCTGCAAATATGGATATTAGAAGCTTTAGCCTTAACTTTGAAGTAAATGCAATAATTTATGACGAAGCCACTACGCTAAAATTAGATGAAGCTTTTAAACGAGATTTATTGGAATCAACACGACTTACTGAGGAACATTACAAGAATCGAAGTATTTTTATTAGATTTAAAGAGTCTGTTTCTAGACTTTTATCTCCAATATTATAAGCTATTTCCTACTTAATTAAAAAAACACTACATAGATATTTGATTATCTATGTAGTGGTTTTTACTATATTAGTCTTACATTCCCATATATAAAAGATATAATCCTATAAGTATTACCAGTACTCCAAAACAAACCTTTGCTATATTCCCTAATTTAAAGTATTTAGGGGACTTTTGTAGGGCTTCGATAATGCCCACTGAGGAACCTGCGATTACTATAAGAACACAGTGCCCTATAGAGTATAACAACAACATGACTATACCTAAAGTAACATTCCCATTTGTTGCTACAAAGGCAAGAATAGCTGCAAGCATCGGTGTAGCACAAGGAGATGAAAGGGCCCCCCCCAATATTCCTAAGAAAAATGCTCCTATTAATCCTTTTCTTCTTTTGGGAATTTTACAGGTATTACTTTCTTTAGTTTTAATAACTCCAACAGCTTGAAGTCCTACAAAAAGCATTATTAATCCTAGTAATAGATACCACCACTTTCCTGCACCTGAGAAAAACTTTCCAAGTACTGCAGATAATACACCTAAGGATACAAAAGTAAAAATTAATCCTAAGGCAAACACAAGAGAGTATCTAAAAGCAAGATTTTTATCTTTTTTTGCATTTGTTCCAACATACCCAATTACTAAAGGCACAGTAGATAGTAAGCACGGACTAAAGGATGAAATAAGTCCAGCAACAAAGGACATAAACAGTGCTATAAATATATTACCCGATATTAGTGCGGTTAAATTATTCATCTAATTTAACCCCCATTTCTTTAAATACTTCTTTTATCCTATTTTCATCAGTGGCTCCTGTATATCCTCCAAATACTTCTAATTCACTTTTAAAGAATATGGTAGTTGGAACTACAGTTACTCTATATTTATATGCATAGTCTGGATTTTCATCTAAATCTATTTTAACCACATTAACTTTATCTTTGTATTTTGGTGCAAATTCTTTTAAAACAGCTTCCATCTGTTTACAAGATGGTCATGTAACAGTACTCAACATCATAAGTGTAGGTAAAGCTTCATTTATATCCTCCATTGATGTGTATACATAGTCATTAGCTTTCAATGATTCTGGAGTATAAACATTCTTAAAATAGTACATTCCTCCAATAACTATTATAAGAACTCCTATAATAATTCCCTTAACCCAATTTTTCATAATATCCCCCTTTTATTTTTTATTCCAGTGAACGTAGCAACTGATTAACACCCCAACTAGAGATAAAATAACGCTGAACTTTTTATAGCTACTTAATCTTATATTCTCTCTATATATTATATTGTATTTTAACGATATATTCTATATTAATATATGATTCCTTGTAATTAAACATAACTTCATTACAAACTTATGATAAAAAGTTAAGATTTAAAAATATATAAAGGCCTTATCTTAATGAATTACATTTAGATAAGGCCTTTATATATTCTTAGAGTCATCGTCATAACATTCATATAGGAGTTATGAAAATAAAAGAGCAGCAATAAAATTCTTTATTGCTGCTCTTTGTTTTAATCCCATTTAATATGGTTTTTCTTATCCATCTTTAAGACAAAATTAACTTTAAGTTATAAATGGAACAAATATAACTAAGGTTAATACCGTATCTACAAATAATGAAATGAAAAATTTCAGTATCCCTAAATCCTCTGTATCTCTCTTATATAATAAATAACCGTAAGCATAACTTATAGCTCCTATTAATGAACACACTAGCACACCCACTAATTTAGAAGACAACACTTCTGGTAATAACCCTGCATAATCTACATAAAATACTGGGATTATTCCATATGTTTTAACAGCTATTGCAAATATAGCTAGCCCTATAAATCCTCTTAGCTTTGTTTTTTCTGAATAAGCATAATCAAAGAAAGCAAAAGTACCTGCCACTAGCATTACAGGTAGTATCCATTTAAACCCGTAAACGAACACATAGGCAAGACCATACATTAATCCTTCCATTGCAGAACCCAAGGCTCTTGATCTTTCCGAAGCTCTTGGTGCATTATTAACTTGTTTAAATTCCTCATTAGTAGACCCAATATTTATGTCCTTACTATCAATACCACTAAAGCTTAAATAAGCTGTATAGTCGTCAACAACATAAGGTGAAAAACAGGTTTCTCTAGTTCTGCTAACATATTCAATATCACTTGTTTTTCCATCTTTTAATGTAAAGGAAATTATATTCTCCTGATAAGATTTTTTCCCGAAAGCTCTTCCAAACACACCATAAAATTTACCGCCATCTTGTGAGTAAACCCCTGTATTTTCTCTTATTATTTTTGAGTTTCCTATATATACAGGATTAACCACTGAATCACTACCATCTAATGAAAATTCTATGCCCTTTGCTCCATTAAATTCACCTTTAAATTGCTCCTCTAATATTATATATCCCTTTTTCCCATCACTTGAACAAGATATTTGTCCATAACCCACATTATCGGACTTATTTAACTTTGCAGCAATTTTAGGTTCATTTACTATATCTCCTTCTGTAGTGAAAAATTTAAAGGTATCCTTACCTTCAATAAAACAAATAAAAAAACCATTATTAACTTTACTCCCAGTAATCATAGATACATCACTGACCTTAACGTCTTGATTCTTATCTCTTATTGAATCTATGATTTCAATTTTATCCTTGTAGGCTAAAACATAGTTATTACTATCTAATTGATATATGAAGTTTACACCTTCTATTCTTTCCCTTTTCACTAAATTTAGCTCTTCATCTAAAAATAACTTTTCTAAATAACCCACACTATTTATTGTAGAGTTATACCCGAGTATATATCCATTGTTTGTCTTAACAAATAATGTATCTTTTATAAATTCTTCATCTACACTAAAATTTTTACTTGATATAGGTTGTCCTTTTGAATCCGTGCTTGAGATGCTTAATCTTTTTATATCATCATATGCTACTAATATTCGCTTGTCTTCCTTTATAACTATAGGATTGGTCTTTGTGTTACCATTTCCAACCTTAACTTCCTTGCTCCATAGATTTGATGGTGGTTTTTTGTATAAATCATAGCTATATGTGTATTGAAAGAATAATGTTAATAAGAAAACTACGATAATTCCTATACCTACAATATTTTTTTTACTTTTCATTTTGTATCCCCCAAATTAACCAAATATTTTAAATGTTGTAAAAACAATTATACTCCCATAAATTTCAATTCACAAATTATATTTTTATGAATTACTTAGTAACGTCTCTAAAATAACGCATTAATATGGAAATCTACAGCGTAACTTCCTTGACTTTTAATTTGCTTCACTCACCGTGACATAGTGAGTTAGAAATATTTTTCCATTGATGGCTACAAATTTATATAGATATCAGTAAATACTCATGGAAAGACTATAGATGCTAAAAGGCATTTGTGCTAAAATTAATCTAGTTATTATGATTTAGTGGGGGCTTTGATATGAAAAAATCTGGTAAAGTTTTGAATTTTGATAATGAAAAAGTCTATTTAATGACAAAAGAAAACTCATTTGTGACTGTAGAAAGAAACAAAACAGTACCTGTAAAAGGTGAAGCGTATAGCGGTGAAGAAATAATTTCACCTTCTAAGCTTGTAGGAGCCCTATCTTTACTAGTAATAGGTTCCATCTTATGTATCTATCTTATAAACTTCTTGTTTTTTAGACCAGATGCTTCTATTGTAGTGTCATTTAATACAAATATCAAAATTGGTATTAATAATAATAAGATTGTTAAGATAGATGGCATTGGAGGAAACTCTCTTGATTTAGTTAGTGCATCCTCTGTAAAAGGTAATGATCTAAATGACGGACTTATCATACTTTTTGATGAAGCTTTAAGCCAAAAGCTAATAGATACATATACAGGATATGATAGAGGAAAGATAGCTGTATACATTACTAATGCTGGACATAAAGAACCTCTTAATTTTAATAAGTTTTCAGATTATGCTTATGATAAAAACTATGATATTTTAGTAAATAAGAATGATAATAAGATTCCTGAAATCTTAAATTAACCAAAACCAAATTCATGTTGTGATATTACTTCTAAATGAAGATTTTATATCCAATAAAGTTTATTATAAAGAAGGAAGTTCTCACTTACTTAAAGTAAGAGGCTTGCCCTTGAAAATGCTATTTAATGGAGGAATTCCAGATGGATAATAAGGAAGAACATTTTATAAGATTAAATAAATATATTAGTGAAAGTGGCATGTGCTCAAGAAGAGATGCAGATAAGTTTATCCAAGAAGGTAAGGTTTTTATTAATGGAAAAAGAGCTGAAATTGGAACAAAGGTGTGCCACTTTGACAAGGTTACTGTAAATGGAAAAACTATTAATCCTAAGAGTAAAAAGGTCTACATTGCTTTTAACAAGCCTGTGGGAATAACTTGTACTACTGAAACTCATGTTAAAGATAATATTATAAATTTCTTAGACTTCAAAGAGAGAATCTTTCCTATTGGGAGATTGGATAAACCTTCTGAAGGCCTAATATTTTTAACCAGTGATGGAGATATTGTAAACAAAATTCTCAGAGCTGGTAATAATCATGAAAAAGAATATTTAGTTGCAGTGGATAAGCCCATTACAGATGAATTTATAAAGAAAATGAGTAATGGTATTCCTATATTAGGCACTATAACAAAAAAATGCATTGTAAAAAAGGAATCCACTTACGTTTTTAGAATTATCCTTACTCAGGGATTAAATAGACAAATAAGAAGGATGTGCGAATATCTAAATTATAATGTTACTAGACTTCAACGGGTTAGGATAATGAATGTTACCTTAAAGAACTTACCTCTAGGAAAATGGCGCTACTTAACAGAAAAAGAAATGGAGAACATCAATTATTTGATTAAAGACTCGGTAAAAACCGAAGAAGCGTCCACTGAAACTGACCTAGGTGAAGATGAAGCTTAATTATCCTTTCAATATTTCACTTTTATATTTGAAAAAAAATCACTATGAACTACACCGATGTTCATAGTGATTTTTATGTTTAATGCAAATAATGAATATTTCTTTATAAATATCTTCATTACATTGGATTTTTGGGACAAAACTTTATAGTTATGAACATTATCAACAATAATCTTGTGCATAACTTGTTAATAATGCCTCTTTTTTACACAACTAATCATGTAATGTTGCATTTTTGTCCATACTTTTTAAATTATAACTATATTATTTTGCAGCTTCTAATTCAGCTTTGAATAACTCAGCAAATTGTTTTTGAGTTACTATATCTTTGATTTCCTTAACTTCTTTTAAAGTTGGTTCATAATTATTTGGTATTGTTAAAGTTATTTCAAAAACTGTTGTTGGAGCTTTATCATCACCATAAACCACCACATAATCTTTTTCTAGTTTATCTCCATTTACATTTCTATAGTATGGATAAACTTTTGCTTTGGTAGCATCTATTTTATTATCTACCATAGCCTTTTCCACTAATACTTTTGCTTTCTCAGTATAAGCTTTTTCATCTTCTTTTTTCATTAATTTAATTGTGTTAATTTCGTTATAGAAATAATCTTTGTTTGCTGTTCCATTTAATAATGCAACAAAATTGTCATAAGTTACTTCTTGTTGTTTTGCTTCTTCCTTAGGTTGTTCTTTACTTTCCACTTTTGTTTGCTCTGCAGAATTTCCACTTGTTTCAGCTGAATTTCCACAACCAACAAATGAAGCCATCATTCCTGCAGCTAATACTAATGATATAATTTTTTTCATTTTAACCCCTCCAAATTCTTTACCTTGGTATTTTATACTCTTTTTTCCTTTAGCTTGTCCAACCTCAATTATTATAACACCTATTCAAAATTATTAAAATATTTTATGTATACACAATATTAACAATCAATGAAATTTTTGTTATATTTATTTTTACAAATATATTATGCTAGAAATAAGCTTTCCACGCACAACTTATAGTGAATTTTTAATGCTCTTCTACTACATATTGTATTATGCATTTTATGGGAGTTTTATCACAAACTTAGGATTTTATATAAAGCACTTAAACCTCTCTGAATAATGATGATTTTAAACATTTTATTAGTTATTAACACAATGTGTGCACAATAACAAAAAATTGTATACAAAATTTTCTTAATAATGGAAAAAACAGCTCAAAAATATATAGTTATCAACATTGTCCACATTTACCTTGTTGATAACTTGTGGAACTACTGTTAATATATAAGATTTAACATAAAACTACATAATTTGTTGTTAAACAAGAATTTTCGATATACATATTCTTACATAATCATCAGGGAATAATTTTAAAGTTTTCCACATTGTCCACACTAATGTGCATAGATTGTTGATAACCTGCATATACTATTTTGTTATTTACTTCTAATGTGGTAAAGATTGTACTTTCACCGCCTCTAAAACTGTTAATTTATTAACATATTTAACAAATACTTACAATGTGTTATAATTGTATTAAGATACATTTATTGCATTTTATGTAAAGGGGTGTTAATGTTGGGGGCTATAATCCATGTTGACTTTACTTCAAAGAAAACCTTGAAAAAGAAAGAAAAAACCAAACAGCGGGGCTGCAAACTATCCACCTTAATAAAAACATTAGATGTAAACAATGAGAATAAAAGTTTATTTCTAAGATGTTTAGGCTTTAGGTTCTTAATATAATAGCTTTTATTATTGCACAGGTCTACCTGTGCACTTTTTTACCTTTAATTGATAACCATTTGTACTCGCTCCATGGCATGGTTGTATAAAAATTATATTGATGTTAATATTATAAGCAAATAAAACCCTTAGGGGTGTTCAAATTAGCTTGTGATTAAGGCATCCTTCACTTATTATTTTATTTAAGATGCCTAAGAAAGGAAGTTTTTATGAGAGTTGGATTAGGTTATGATGTACATAAACTTGTAGAAAACAGGGCCTTAATAATGGGTGGAGTCTCAATTCCTTATGAAAAGGGATTACTTGGTCATTCTGATGCAGATGTACTACTTCATGCTATAATGGATAGTCTTTTAGGGGCCTCAGCTTTAGGGGATATAGGTAAGCACTTCCCTGATACCGATGTTAAATATAAAGGTGCTTCTAGTGTAAAATTACTGGAGCATGTGGGGAAATTGTTATCTCTTAATAACTATAACATTGAGAATATTGATGCCACTATTATTGCCCAAAAACCTAAAATGGCACCTTATATTAATGATATGGTTAAAAATATTGCTAGAGCTCTTAACATCGAAGAAACCAGAGTAAATGTAAAAGCTACCACCGAAGAAGGGTTAGGCTTTACAGGCAGTGGTGAAGGAATATCTTCTCAAAGTATTTGTCTCTTAACAAAAGCTTTAAATACATCCCAAAAGTAAATCTTCATCATTGTAGTACACTTTATGTAATATCAGGTAGCTAAAAAGCACTATGAACTTCAATTATGTTCATAGTGCTTTTACCACATTTTATACAACTTATGAGTCTATTTTTGTGAGTTGTATACTTTTTTTCATTTTACTTTTCTCTCTTTTATAATCTAAGCCCCTAACTTATCCATAATTTCTGAGAGATCTTTCTTTAATTCTTCAAAGGTTTTACCATTCATAAAGTCATTTGTCATTTCATCTAAGTTTTCAAGTAGTTCCTTATCTGCTGTAATTGCAACTTTTTTTGTTTTTGGAGAAATCTCTTTTACTTTTTCTTCTATCTTATTCCTCAAATCTTCAGTTATCTCCTCTGCACCATCCTTCATAGCCACACCTACCAGGGCAGTGCTTTCTTTGATAAATACTGTAGCTTTATCTATGCCTTCTATATCATTAAGACCTTGAGAAATCTTTTTCCCTAACAATATACTGTCACTATTAGAGTCCTTTTCTGTTGTAGAACTTTCACTGCTTTGTCCTTGCTCTTCACTATTATTTTTCATATTATTATTTGCCTTTGCACAGCCAAATAAAATAACACTTCCCATAAATAATGCCATAAATATAGATAATACCGCATTATATTTTCTTTCCATTTAACTACCCCCTAAATTTTTATATATGTTATTATTTCCTATAACATAAAATTTATGAGGTATTTGTAATCCCATGAATACAATAAAATCTATAATTTCTTACATAAGCATGCTTTCTTTAAATATTTCTCTAGTAATGTAAAACTTCCCATCTACTTCCTTTAGCTCAAATTCACTTACAGTAGTTACTCTTTCTGCTTTTTCAATATGCAATACATATCCCTCTTCATTTCTATTTTTAAAAAATAACTTTGAAAATTTCACTACTCTTATTGCTGAGCCTTCCATATCATAAATAACCTTTGGAATTTCTTTTAGCATAATATCTCTCCTTGTCTCTCCGTTGTTAATTGATGATATATAATATTACGCATATCCAATATTTATGATAAAAGTTGGGTAAAATTTTCAATTCTCTATGCAAAAATAAAAGCTGACAGCTAAGCTGTCAGCTAATTATTCTTATTCTTCTTCAAATTGGTCTTTACCTACTCCACATAATGGGCATACCCACTCTTCTGGAACGTTTTCCCAAGATGTTCCTGGCTCAACTCCATTGTCTGGATCACCAGTTTCTGGATCGTAAACATATCCGCATACAACACAAACGTATTTTTTCATAATATCCCTCCTACTATAAAAATATTTCAACCTTATTTTACGATATTTACATGAAAAATATACTAAATAAAATAATGTTTTACAAATAGTTTACATCATGTAATAATAATTATCAATAAATATTATTAACATCCTAAAGTTGCTACCATCACTGCCTTAATAGTATGCATTCTGTTTTCCGCTTCATCAAACACTATGGAGGCTTCACTTTCAAACACATCATTTGAAACTTCCATTCCATCTAAGCCATACTTCTCAAAAATTTCTTTTCCAATTTTAGTTTTAGTATCATGAAATGCTGGTAAGCAATGCATAAACTTAGTATCTCTTTTTCCTGTTAAAGCCATCATCTCTTTATTAACTTGATATGGTTTTAAAAGTTTAATTCTTTCTACCCAAACGCTATCTGGTTCTCCCATAGATACCCAAACATCTGTGTAGATAACATCAGCATCCTTAACCCCTTCTGCTACATTATCAGTTAATGTAATTTTTGCTCCTGTTTCCTGTGCCACTAATCTGCATTTTTCTACTAATGCTTCCTCTGGAAATAATGATGTTGGTGTTACAATTCTAAAATCCATACCCATTTTAGCAGCACCAATCATCAAAGCATTGGCCATATTATTTCTTCCATCTCCAGTGTATACAAATACAACTTCACTTAAAGGTTTAGAAAAATGCTCATTAATAGTTAAAAAATCTGCTAAAATTTGTGTTGGATGATCTTCAGTAGTCAAGCCATTCCAAACTGGTACCCCTGCATACTGTGCAAGTTCTTCTACTATTTCTTGTCCAAAACCTCTGTATTCAATCCCATCATACATTCTTCCAAGAACTCTTGCGGTGTCAGCTACTGACTCCTTCTTTCCCATTTGACTTCCTGTTGGTCCAAGGTATGTAACATGAGCTCCTTGGTCATGTGCAGCTACTTCAAAGGCACATCTTGTTCTTGTAGAGTCCTTCTCAAAAATTAAAGCTATATTTTTACCTACTAATCTTGGTTGTTCTACACCTGTATATTTTGCCTTTTTTAGATCCTGAGAAAGCTCCAAAAGATAGTTTATTTCCTTTGGTGAAAAATCCATTAGTGTTAAAAAGTGTCTGTTTCTTAAGTTAAACATTATAACTACCCCCATATATTTAGTAAATTTTCATGGCATTAATTTTATATAACACCATAAGCATTATTGATATAATTTTAAAATGATATTAAAACGATTTCATTTAACACTTAAAATATATTAAATGCTAAACTTGTTATATACTTTATGAACTTTTATTTGAACATAATATCTTCTCTTACAAAAGGCATAGACATACAACGTGGGCCACCTCTGCCTCGTGATAATTCACTAGAAGGCATTTGTAATACTTCAATATTATGTTTGTCTAGAATTTCATTTGTAATGTAGTTTCTCTCGTAGGTCACAACCTTCCCTGGAGAAATAGCTAACGTATTAGATCCATCATTCCATTGTTCTCTTCCTGATATAATTCTATCTCCACCACCACATCTTATTAAAGTAGCATGTATTCCTAGGTATTTTGATAATACTGCTTCTAGTTCCCCATCCTCTTCTTTTGCAATAAGCTCTTTCTTATTTTCATCATACCTTATTGCTGTGACCTTCAATGCAACTTCAATAGCTGGATGAATAGTAAATTTATCATAATCAATCATAGTAAACACTGTATCGAGATGCATAAATGCTCTGCTTTTTGGTATGTCAAAAATTAATACAGTTTTGAAAGTTTCATTATTTTCAAATATAGTCCTTGCGAGGGTAAATATAGACTCTTTATCAGTTCTTTCACTACACCCCACCGCAATCAAGTCCTTTGATAAAACAAGTTCATCTCCACCCTCTAATGTTGTTGGATGATATCTATCATACCAAAGCCTAATACCAGAATCTTTAAAGCTAGGATGATGCTTAAAAATATACTTACCAAAGATAGTTTCTCTTCTACGAGTATTTCTTCTCATGGAGTTAAGGGATACCCCTGTACCTATGCAAGCAAAAGGATCTCTAGTAAAATATAAGTTTGGCATTGGATCTAAAATAAAGGGATACTCAGTAAGCCCTTCCTCTATTCCTACATCCTTCTTTCTAACTCCAGCCATTATAGTATCTATAAGCCCCTTTTCTGGCATAGAATATAAATAGCTTTTAGCTTCTTTTTTTACATTTTCATCTACAATACCACTTTCTTCTATTACTTCATCTAGAAAAATTCCCTTTATTTCTTTATCTCTTATTGCCTCCGCAGCTAACTTTTCTAAATAAAGAACCTCTACTCCCTCTTTTCTCAGTATGTTGGCAAATATATCATGCTCTTCCCGAGCAACCTTTAAGTAAGGTATATCATCAAACAATAATCTTTCCAAATACTCTGGTGTAAGGTTTTCAATCTCTTGTCCTGGTCTATGAAGAAGTACTGTTTTTAACTTACCAATTTCAGAGTAAACCTGTATTTTACGCGGCTCCATAATTTCACTCTCCTTCCCCATTTTTAGACCTATCTATATAAAACAGTAATGAAAGCAATTTACTTCCAGGATTTAAGCTAATTTTTAGGTCTACAAAAAAGCTTTAACCCTACAGTGCTGTATTTAGGACTTTAAAATACTCTCATAAAGTTTAACGAACTATTTTTGTTCCAGATAGACCTTTCAATGCTTCCTTAGCTTTTGATAGTGAGGCAATCATTGCAATCTTCTTGTCATCATACATTACAAACTTTTTGCAAGCTTCAACCTTTGGAAGCATACTTCCTGGTGCAAACTGCCCTTCAGCAATATATTTATTTATTTCTTCAAGGTTAATTTCTGCTAACTCTTTTTGCTCTGGCTTATTATAATTTACGCAGACCTTATCTACTGCAGTTAGTATTAAGAGGCAATCTGCATCTAAAATCTCTGCAAGTTTTTCTGCTGCAAAATCCTTATCTATAACTGCTGCAACACCTTTTACCATTTCCTCTTCTCTTATTACAGGTATTCCACCGCCGCCGCAGGAAATTACTATCTTTTCATTCTCAACTAGCTCTTTTATTATGTCTTTTTCTATAACATCAATTGGTTTTGGTGACGCAACAACTCTTCTGTAACCTCTTCCAGCGTCTTCCCTCATTATAAATCCTTGTTCTTTTTCTAGCTTTTCTGCCATTTCTTTAGAATAGAAAGATCCTATTGGTTTTGTTGGATTTTGGAATCCACTATCATTTTTATCCACAACTACCTGAGTAACTACAGTACCTACTGATTTCTTAATTCCTCTTTTATTAAGTTCTTCAGCTATAGAATTTTGCAGATGATATCCTATATATCCTTGTGAGAATGATCCACATACATCGAATGGGAACATTACATTATTAGGATTTTCTTTTATCGCATCTTCTACGGTAGATACAATTTGTCCAACTTGAGGACCGTTTCCATGTACTATAGATACTCTATGTCCATCTTCAATCAAATCAACTATGGAAACCGCTGTTTCCTTACAAGTCTTCAATTGAGCTTGTGCCGTTTTATCTTTTGGGTCAGCTTGCAATGCATTGCCCCCTAATGCTAATACTATTTTCATATTAATTCGCCCCCTCAATTCTGAATTGTTACAAAATTCCCTCTATTTAATGATATATTCCTTTCAATTTTATGTCAATTAATACACTTTATGTATAACTATCTATAAAATGTATATTAATGTATTTATTTATAGCTATTTACAGAACTTATGCCACATAAGATTACATATTTCTAAATATTCTGAATAATTATTATTTTTTATTGCATAAAAATTTTTTTTATTTTTCATAAATAAAGTACACATAATAATAGGTTTATCATGGTATTTTCTTTATAAAAAAGAGTTGTAACTATCTAGCAATTTACTTCTAGATAGTTACAACTCTTTTTGAACTTATTTTTTATATACTTTTTAGTTAATCATAAATTGAATACACACTAACAGCATTATTTTGGAGTTGCCATTTCTTTATGTGAATAATAGCTTTTAAAGTATCTAAGGATGTAATCACTCCAATTCTTCTTTCAACGGCTTCTCTTCTTATGATAAATCCATCTCTGGAAAAAATTTTACCCCTAGTTGGTGTATTTATTACTAAGTCAATGTTTGATGATTTTATATGACTTAGAATATTTGGTTCCCCTTCATTTATCTTACTAACTTCCGCTACTTCTAAATTGAAATTTTTAAGATGCCTAGCTGTTCCGCTTGTACTTATTAGATTAAAACCAAGATTTACTAATTCTTTTGCTAAGTCTGTGAACTCCTGCTTATCTTGATCATTTACGGTGGCAATTATATTTTTATGTTTAAATTCCAAATTTATCCCAGAGGCTAGGAACCCCTTATATAATGCTTCTTCTAATGTAGACCCCACACCCAATACTTCTCCCGTGGATTTCATTTCAGGTCCTAAAGATACTTCAACTTTAGGTAATTTTTCTGTAGAGAATACTGGAACTTTTACAGATATTAGAGAGGGCTCCTTATATAAGTCAATTCCATATGACATATCCTTTAAATTTTCTCCAAGCATGACTTTAGTTGCTATGTCAACAATTGGTACTCCACTAACTTTACTGATATATGGAACAGTTCTACTAGCACGAGGATTAACTTCTATCACATAAATTTCTCCTTTATGCTCAATAAATTGAATGTTTATCATCCCTCTAATACCAATAGCTCTAGCAAGTGCTTTAGCATATTCTATTATTTTATCTTTGGTTTTTTTATTTATATTAATAGAAGGATATATGGATATACTATCTCCAGAGTGTACCCCTGCTCTCTCTAAATGTTCCATAATTCCAGGAATTAATATGTTCTCCCCATCACAAATGGCATCTACTTCAATTTCTCTTCCAATTAGGTATTTATCAATTAATACAGGGGTTTTATTGTCCTTATCAAATGCGTTTTGCAAATAGGTAGAAAGTTCCTTAGCACCGTAAGTTATTTCCATTCCTTGCCCACCAAGAACATAAGAAGGTCTTACTAAAAGTGGGTACCCAAGTAGCTCTCCCACCTTTATTCCTTCTTCTAAGGTGAACACAGCTTTTCCCTTTGGTCTAGTAATATTTAATTCTTCCAGCAAGCAATCAAACTTCTCTCTATCCTCCGCCAAATCTATTTGTTCCGCAGTTGTTCCTAAAATTTTGATGTTTTTTTCTTTTAGGAAAGAAGCAAGTTTAATTGCTGTTTGCCCCCCAAACTGTAGTATAACGCCATAAGGATTTTCTTTTTCGATAATGCTTAACACATCTTCTTCTGTTAATGGTTCGAAGTAAAGCTTGTCAGACATATCAAAATCTGTGCTTACTGTTTCAGGATTATTATTAATAATTATTGTTTCCATCCCTAAAGACTTAAGTGCTAAAACGCTTTGAACTGATGCATAATCAAACTCAATTCCTTGCCCTATTCTTATAGGCCCAGAACCGATAACAATAACTTTTTTATTTTCACTTACTAAAACCTCATCATATTCATCGTAAGTTGAATAATAGTATGGAGATACGGCATCAAATTCGCCTCCACAAGTATCTACCATTTTATATACTGGTTTAATGTTCCATATGTTTCTTAACTTATATATTTCATTTGGGCTTTTATGTAGAAATCTTCCTATAGCCTTATCTGAAAATCCCATCTTCTTTAGGCTGAATAACCAGTCCTTTGTCATATCATCAAATTTACTAATTTTTAATTTTTCTTCTTCATCTACAATATTTTTAATCTTACTGATGAAGAATGGATCTATGCCTGTTATTTCACTAACCTTATCAGCTAAGTAATTTCTTCTTATTAGTTCTGCTAGTACATAAATTCTCTCATCATCTGCATAAATAACTTTTTCTTTTAATTCATTTAAGGTTAGGCTTTTTAGCTCATCATCTTCTAAGGAATACCTTTTTGTTTCTGTGGAACGAATACCTTTTAATAGTGCCGCTTCTAATGTGCTTCCAATAGCCATGATTTCCCCAGTAGCCATCATCTTTGTACCTAGTTCTCTTTTAGCTTCTGCGAATTTATCAAAAGGCCATTTTGGTATTTTAACCACAACATAATCTAAAGATGGTTCAAAGCATGCAAAAGTTTTTTTGGTAACCTCATTTACTATTTCATCTAGTGCATATCCTAAGGCTATTTTGGTTGCAACTTTTGCAATAGGATATCCAGTAGCCTTAGATGCTAGGGCTGACGATCTGCTAACTCTTGGATTTATCTCAATAACTGCATATTCAAAACTACTAGGATTTAGAGCAAGTTGTACATTGCATCCACCTTTTATTCCAACTGCATTTATTATATTTATGGATGCTGATCTTAGTAACTGATATTCCTTATCACTTAATGTTTGGCTTGGCGCTACTACTATACTGTCTCCAGTGTGAATCCCAACTGGGTCTATATTTTCCATATTACATACTGTGATGCAATTACCAAAACTATCTCTTATAACTTCGTATTCAACTTCTTTCCAACCTTTAACACTCTTTTCCACCAGCACCTGCCCTATAGAACTAAGCATAAGCCCTGAAGCTAAGATTTCTTGTAACTCATCCTCATTATTTGCAATTCCACCACCAGTTCCACCTAGAGTGTATGCAGGTCTAATGATTACTGGGTATCCTATTTTATCTGCAAACTTTTTACCACTTTCCATGTCTGTTATTATTTCGCTCTCAATACAAGGTTCATTAATTTCTTCCATTACTTTTTTAAATAACTCTCTATCTTCACCCTTTTTTATAGAATCAATTGTTGTTCCAATAACCTTAACACCATACTTTTCTAATATTCCCTTTTCATATAGTTCTACAGAAAGGTTGAGAGCTGTTTGCCCACCCATTCCTGCTATAAGAGAATCTGGTCTCTCTTTTTCAATAACTTTTTCAACAAATTCTATTGTTAAAGGTTCAATATACACTTTATCCGCAATATTTCTATCCGTCATTATAGTTGCAGGATTAGAGTTTATAAGAACTACTTCTATACCCTCTTCTTTTAGCGCTTGACAGGCTTGAGTTCCTGAATAATCAAATTCTGCAGCTTGGCCAATTATAATTGGGCCAGAGCCGATTACTAGTACTTTCTTTATTTCCTTATTTAATGGCATATTTTTTCCTCCCAACTAAATTACTTCAAGAAATTTATCAAAAATCACTTCTATATCTTTTGGACCTGGACATGCTTCTGGATGAAATTGAACACTGAAAATTGGTAATGTATTATGTCTCATACCTTCTATAGTTCCATCATTTACACTAAGGTGAGTAACTTTCATATCCTTTGGAAGCTCACTAACATAGTATCCATGATTTTGTGAAGTTATATAAACTTTATTCTCTTCTAAATCTTTTACAGGGTGATTACATCCTCTGTGGCCAAATTTTAGTTTAGAGGTTTTTCCACCAAGAGCAATTGCTAATAACTGATGACCTAAACATATTCCTGTAATAGGAACTTTTGATACTAATTCCTTCATAACATCAATGACTTCTACTAAATCTGCTGGGTCCCCAGGGCCGTTTGAAAGAAAAACTAAATCTGGTTTTATAGCTAGTACATCTTTTGCTGATGTGAAACCATTAAACACTGTAATTTTACAACCTCTTGCTTTAAAACAATTAATAATATTTTGCTTAATTCCAAAGTCCAAGATTGCTACATGTTTACCATTACCTTCAATCTCATAACTAGTTTTAGTAGATACATTTCTCACAGCATCAACATTAGAGTAACTATTTAGTAGTGATTTCACTTGTTCAATGTTGCTATGCTCTAAGGAGATAATTCCCTTCATGGTACCATGATTTCTGAGAACCTTTGTAAGTGCTCTTGTATCTATTCCTTCTAATCCAAGTACTTTATGTTCCTTTAAATAGTTCTCTAAAGATAACTCACATCTAAAATTGCTTGGAATATTTGCCTTTTCTCTTACTATAAGACCTTTTACCTTTGGAGCTATGGACTCTACATCCTCCAGATTGATACCATAGTTTCCTATTAGTGGATAAGTCATTGTTACTATTTGCCCATAATATGAAGGATCTGTAAGAATTTCTTGATATCCAGTCATTCCAGTGTTAAATACTACTTCACCTACAGTGCTCGCTAGATACCCAAATGCTTTACCTTCAAAAACCATACCATTTTCAAGAATAAGCTTTGCTTTCATTTATAGTTCCTCCTAAATCGTCTAAATGCAAAATAACATTGATGTTAATCAAGCTAAAATAAAGCATTTTATTTTGGATAAGTACACCTAAAAAATTTATAATTAATTTTTAGGTGTATTGTTGCTATTTTATTGAGATAACTATCCCATAAATATAAAGAATATTATTATCTCAAGAGATTTTATCAGCAATCTATATATTTCTACTTCCTGGTTTTATATATGGAGTGCCTTCTTTACATAGTGGGCAATTTTCTTTTTCAAAACTCTCAACTTCTAATTTGCATGCGCTATAAATTGGATAGTTTAAAGCACAATTTTCACCGGATCTATCAACAATGCAACATACTCCAACTACCTCTGCTCCTAACTTACTCAAGACTTCAACTACTTCTAAAGTGGATTTTCCTGTAGTTATAACATCTTCAGTTATTAAAACTCTTTGTCCTTTTTTTATTTGAAACCCTCTAGATAATGTCATTTCACCATCTTTTCTTTCAGTAAAAACTCCTGGTTTATTAAGTTGCCTTGCTAATTCATAAGCCACTATAATCCCACCCATAGCTGGTCCAACAAGCAAATCAATTTCCAACTCCTTTACTTGATTTGCTACCACCTTCAAAACACTTTCAGCCTTATCTGGATATTGTAGTAGTTTTGCACATTGACAATATCTATTGCTATGTCTCCCAGAGGATAATAAGAAATGCCCCTCTAGTAACGCTTCACATTCTAATAAAGTATCTATAACTATTTTTTCATTATTCAATTTTAATTCCTCCTTATAATTTTTAAAAATTACTAACCAATATTTCAGTGCCTTTTGTGATATACTGCATCAATAAATCCTGTTTTCTTGCCTACTGAAAATATCAATAACAGCTTTAACCTATTATTTTATCTAAAGCACCTTATATGATCCCCGTTATTTCACTAATATCCTTAATATTTTCCTCTATTAAAAAATTACTAATTCCATCAATTATATCTATACCTACAAATGGATTTATGAAATTTGCTGTTCCTATTTGTACTGCTGTAGCTCCTACCATAATGAACTCTAGTGCATCTTGCCAAGTTGAAATTCCCCCTAAACCTATTACAGGCACCGTGCTAACTTTGCAAACCTCATGAACCATTCTTAGTGCTATAGGCTTTATGGCAGGTCCTGATAAACCTGAATATATATTTTCAAATATTGGTTTTCTAGTTTTATAATCTATGGCCATACCCTTAAAGGTGTTCACTAAAGATAAGGCATCTGCTCCTCCATCTATGCAACTTAGTGCCATGTCTACAATATTCTCAGCATTTGGTGATAGCTTAACTATTAAGGGTTTTTTGCAAACCTTTTTCACAGAACTTACAGCCTCATAAGCAACACTTGATTTTATTCCTAATGCCATTCCACCTTGCTTAACATTAGGGCAAGATATATTTAACTCTATAAAATCAACCTCTGTTTCGTTAAGCTTTTTTACACCTTCAATGTATTCCTCTATAGAGGCTCCACCTAAATTAGCAATTATATTAGTATTAAACTCTTTCATTTTAGGAAGTTCATGGTTTATGAATCCATCTACTCCTGGATTTTGAAGTCCTACGCTATTGAGCATACCACCTTTAGTTTCAATCATTCTGACCCCATTATTTCCATCCTTTTTATGAAGCGTCAATCCCTTAGTAGCTACCCCTCCAAGAGATTCCACATCATAAAACTCGTTGTATTCTTCACCAAAACCAAAGGTGCCAGATGCTGCTATTATCGGGTTTTTAAACTCCTTACCACATATATGAACCTTTAACATAACCTATCCCCCCTAAATATCTAATTCCTCACCACTAAATACTGGCCCATCCTTACAGGTTCTTTTATGTCCATGAATTGTTTTGCAAGTGCACACAAGACAAGCACCAACCCCGCAAGCCATTTTCTTTTCCTCGGAAATAAATATCTTTGTATTGGTTTCTCTGCACATTCTTACTACCTTTTTCATCATTACTTCTGGCCCACAACAAAGAACCACATCGTAATTTTCAGGATTAAATATTTCTGTGACATATCCACTATGCCCTAAAACTCCATGCTCTGTAGCAATATTAATGTTATTAACTAGTGGTTTCAATTCTTCTATACAGTAAGGTTCATTTCTGAATCCACCATAAAAATCTACTTCACAACAAGTCAAAGAGCTTGTAACATTGTACATTGGTGCAATTCCTATTCCTCCAGTAACTACAGCTACTTTCCCTTTGATGTTCTCAACATCAAAACCATTTCCTAGAGGCCCTATAAGTTTTATCTCACTATTTTCTTTCAGTTCCTTCAATAACTCTGTTCCTTTTCCTACAACTTGATATATGAATTCTATAGAATCCTTATTAATCTTGTGTATACTTATAGGCCTCCAAAGTATTGGTTCTTGCTCCCAAGCTCTTATCATATAAAACTGGCCCGGTTTTCCTTTGAACTTTCCACTTATAACTAACTTATATATATCCTTACTTAATTCCGTATTTTCTTTAACCTTTTCCACTACATAACTATATTTCGAATTTTCCATAATACACTCCTATAAAGTTCCTTGTATTAACCATTTGAAAATCCACCCTTTCAAAACATCTTTTCAGAGCATTAATCCTTGGTGCCACTTTCTCGCTTAAGTTTAAAATAGAACTTTCTAATATCGTTTCTTTAACTTTCGCTTGCAATAGAATTTACAGCTCTCAGTATTTCATTTTTCATCCTCATAACTTCTTCTTTGGCGTACCTTGCGAAGTTTTCATCCCCTTGTTCTTTACCTTTATAAGCTAGTAGTATTCCTCTAGAAGAGTTAACCACTCCCCCATTTCCATCTTTTAAATATAAGGCTACATCTTCTGCTTTTCCACCTTGAGCACCGTATCCTGGTATTAAAAAGAAAGTATTATCTAAGGAATTTCTAATCTCTATTCCTTCATCTACATGAGTGCATCCAATTACTGCACCTAAAGAACTATATCCACACTGACCCAGGAAACTTTTACCTAAATTATTTATTTTTTCTCCTACGATGTTATATATCTTTCTGCTACCTTTACTTTCTATATACTGAATGTCTGCTGAACCTTTATTTGAGGTCCTTACTAAGATAAAAACTCCCTTTTCTTTGCTTTTTATATAAGGTAGAAAAGGTTCTAGAGTATCCAGTCCCATATATGGACTTAGGGTGATAAAGTCTGCTTCAAATTCCCCCTGAAAGTGTGCCTTTGCATACATTTCTGCAGTGTTTGCTATATCTCCCCTTTTTATATCTCCTATGGTTATTCCACCTTTTGACTTAATATATTTTAAAGTTCTTATATATGCCTTTAATCCATCAATTCCTAATGCCTCATAGTAAGCTATCTGAAGCTTATAGCATGCTACTTCATCAAAAGTCTCATCAATTATTTCTTTATTGAAGCTGAACAAAGCCTCTTCTATAGATTGAAATCTATCCATAAATCCTTTTGGTATATAACTTATATCTGTATCTAATCCCACGCATACATGTCCTTTTTGTGCCACGGCTTTATATAACTTATCTATAATCATCTATTTATTCCTCCAGAAACTTCTTTATAAACAATCTTTCCACCTTTAATTGTAGTTTTTATTTGTCCATAGACTTCAATATTATTAAAAGGTGTATTCTTTCCTTTAGACTCAAATTTGTTGTTGTCTATGATATATCTTTCTTCTGTATCAATAATTACTAAATCTCCATGATACCCTATATCTATAGAACCTTTTCTTTCATTTAAAATTTCACTCGGTCTTTTACTCATTAGTTCACTTAACTTGTTTAAATCTATATAGCCTTCCCTCACAAGGTTTGTATAACAAAGGGAAAATGCCGTTTCAATTCCAGATATTCCTGGAGCACCCTTTTCTTTATCCTCTTTCGAATGTGGTGCATGATCTGTAGCTATAGCATCTACATATCCCTGCTGTATGGCTTTTATTAAATATTTATTATCTTCTTCTTCCCTTAAAGGGGGATTTACAGAATACTTTGTTCTATCGGTGAGCAGGAGGTGATGAGGAGTAACTTCACAAGTTATCTTATGGCCTTTTCTCTTAGCTTGAATTATATACTCCATGGATTCTTTAGTACTTACATGGGCAAAATGCGTTTTACACCCACTATAATGAGCTAAGGTTAGATTTCTCCAGGTCATAGTATTTTCAGCTAATCTCATATCTACCTTAGATAAATCATGATTTTCACAATGACACATCACTGTTATTTCCTTTTCCTTAGCTTTCATCATTGCACTTAATAACACTTCACTGTGCATCACATCTTTGCCATCCTCAGATATAATTTTTACCTGTCCCTTCTCTATGGGCTCCAGATGACTTATGTCTTCACCTATAAAATCCTTAGTTATAGACAATATTTGATTTACCTCTACAAGTCCAATTTCCTCTGCCCTCTTTTGTACATAATCTACAGTTTCTAAGCTACTGCATATGGGATCTGTATTTGCCATAAGATTTACCATGGTGTATCCGCCTCTAACTGCTGCTCGAGATCCACTTTGGATATCTTCCTTATATGTGTAACCTGGCTCTCTAAAGTGAACATGTAAATCCACAAACCCTGGCATTACAGTGAGTCCTGCAGCATCAATAACTTCACATTGTTTATTTAGATTTTCTCCGATTTCTGCTATAACTCCATCTTTTATATAAATATCACCTTTAAAGCTTCCACTCCAATCTACTACTCTACCATTTTTTATACAAAGTTCCATTAAAATTCCCCCTGACCCTTCACTTTATCTTAGTTCTTCAACCCTCTTGGCAAGACGATCTTATTCCTTGTTTAGTACAGCGATGTAACCACCTGTAAGTCATCACAATATTTACACTTATATTCTCTTGTATTCTCATCTACTAAGTAGTGAATGTGGTGCACATACTTTTCTACTGAAGTTACACATCTAGGATTTTTGCATTTGATAACATCTTCTACTACTTCAGGGAGCTTAAGTTTTATTTTTTCTTTTATAATTTCATGTTCAATAATATCTATAGTTATATTTGGATCTATGAGCCCTAGAATTTGATAGTCTAAATCCAAAACATTTTCAATTTTAATAATATCCTTTTTCCCGCACTTTTCACTTTGCACATTCATTATTAGTGCTACACTAAAACTTGCACTATGAAGTTTTAGGAAATTAAAGATTTTTATACCTTCACCTGCTTTAATATGATCTATTACTATTCCATTTTTAATGCTATTAATAGTTAACATAATCTCTTCCCCCTACCTTATTAATAAATTCCTAAAAGTTTTAATATAAGAGCCATTCTTACAAACATTCCATACTTAGCTTGTGGAAAATATTGCGCTCTCTTATCTTGATCAACTTCATAAGCTATTTCATTTACTCTTGGTAGTGGATGAAGTACTATCATGTCATCCTTAGCGCGCTTCATTTTTTCATTATTTAGTATATAAACATCTTTAAGTTTTATATAATCTTCTTCATTAAAAAATCTTTCTCTTTGAACTCTTGTCATATATAAAATATCTAGTTCATCTATGACTTCTTCCATGGTTCTAACTTGTTTAAATTCTATATTTTTCTTTTCCAATATTTCTTTTCTTATATACTCTGGTATCTTAAGTTCTTCTGGGGATATTAAAATAAATTTGTTGTTTTCATAAGCTGATAGGGCTTTAATTAGTGAGTGTACAGTTCTTCCAAACTTTAAATCTCCACAGCAACCAATGATGAGATTATTTAAACTACCTTTTACTGTCCTAATAGTCAGAAGGTCTGTTAAAGTCTGAGTTGGATGTTGATGCCCTCCATCTCCTGCATTAATTACAGGTATATCACTATACTGTGCTGCGATTTGTGGAGCTCCTTCTTTGGGGTGTCTCATTACTGCAATATCTGCATAACAGGCTACTGTTCTGATGGTGTCTGCTATGCTTTCACCTTTTACAGTAGAACTTGAATTAGGTTCTGAAAACCCTATTGTTTTACCCCCAAGTCTTAACATAGCAGCCTCAAAACTAAATCTTGTTCTTGTGCTTGGCTCGTAAAACAAAGTAGCAAGTAATTTTCCTTCACATGAATGTAGAAATTTCTCTGGGGCTTTTACAATTTCATCTGCTAGATTAAAAACTTCATCTAATTCCTCTAGTGTGAAATCCATAGGTTCAATTAAGCTTCTTCCTTTTAACATTAACGACATCTCCTTTTTAACCTCACTGGGATAATTTAAAGGTATTTATAATTTCAGTAAACAGTATTATCCATTTACTGTAATCAGCATAAAGGTTTCTAGAAACACTTTTATAGATTTAAATAATAAGTAATATAATTTTATAAAAATAAAAATGCCTTCCTAAAAAGGAAGGCATTAAATCATCTCTAATCTAATGTAGCTATATAATCTGTATAACTATCACAACTCTCATAATTCTTACAAGAATTTTAATATAGTATAATAAACCATAGCAACTACATGTCACTCTGATATACAACAGATTAATCACTAAATTTCTCTTCCTTTATTGGCCTCTCTGGACCACCTTTAAAAGGATCACTTTTAATTTAATTTTATTATTAATTATATTACTTTCTTTTTACTATTATGTCAAGATAAAATTTTAAAGGTTATTATATTCTTATAATCTGTTCTTCCTTTTTAAATTCATGAAATTGCCTTAAAATCCTCCTTAAAATTCCACATTACTCCTTAGGGACCACACCATTAAACTTTAATTTAACATCATTTTAGAAGGATAATTCTCCCATACTCTTTAGTTAGGAGTTCTTGGCATAAAATTAAACTCTGTTGAGAGTTTAATTTCTTTTTAAAGTTGTTAGCCTTAAGGGGATTGCTGGGACTTTAAAAGATTATCACATAAATCATATAACTATTATTGACAGAAAATCTCTGTTCTGATAATATGATTGTATCGTAATATTGCAATAAATATGTTTTTAATACTTGTGCCTTGGTTATAAATATTAAACAAGAGTTCTCAGTATTGAGTATTTAT
>NZ_JAVWDJ010000022.1:0-64301 GCF_036642255.1 Clostridium sp.
CTCGATACTAATCTCTACATTTATAATGATGGATTAATGCCCACAACTAATGGGAGGATAACTCAGGAAACCTTTCAGTGGATTAAAGAGTGTAGCGAACTAGCAAAGAAGAATAATGCCCAGATAGTTACTGTGATGCACCATAACTTGTTTAACCATAGTGAAGTGTTATATGAAGGATTTACTCTTGATAATAGTGAAGAAGCCTTAAAGGTCTTTGAAGATTGCGGCTTGAACCTCACTCTAAGTGGTCATATTCACATTCAGGATATAAAATCCAGTGATAATGGTTCAAATTCTATATATGATATTGTAACCAGCTCACTTATTATGTATCCAGTGCAATATGGAGTACTTAAATACTTACCATCAAAAGGCTTTGATTACAGTACATCACAGGTAGCTGTGGAAGGCTGGGCTAAAGACACAGGAATAAAGGATGAAAATCTTAATAATTTTAAGGAGTATTCAAAGAAATATTTTGCTGATGAATCCTATAATAAGGCCTATGAGGAACTATTTTTCTTAGATAGTTATTCTGAAGAGGAAATAAAGCTCATGGCTGAAACAATGAGTTTATTAAATATCAACTATTTTGGTGGTACCACAGGTGCTATTAGCGACCAAGTTATAAACTCTGAAGGTTATAACTTATGGGTGGAATCTGATGAGAACTTCTTTAAGGAATATGTACGTAGTATGATTCAAGATAGTAGTACAAATAATAATCAGTTGCAAATCCCAAAGCAGGATAGTAGGAAATAGGCTTATTTCCAAGGCTTTGAAGAATTTTAATTGAATATTGAAGTGTGTGTTATGTTCCCTCAAGCTTATTAGCTTGGGGGAGTTTTACTTTATGGGGGGATTTTTATGCAGAACTGAGGATATTTGCGTTAAGATTTAGGTTTTGATTATTGGTTATGTAGATAGTCTTCCATTTAGAACTTAAGGAAACAAAGGCAGGATATAACGGAGCATGATGTGGCTAGGCAAAAAAAGCGTTTTAGAGTCTCAAAAATCCTTAGTTTTTAGTGATGTTGCCATTTCTTTCTAGAGTATCACTACAAGTTGGTAACACAGCTGGTAGTGATAATAACAGTATATGAGGGGAAATTTAATTGGAGTTTAAATCCGGAGTAGAGCTTAATATATAGATGTAGACTCGGGAGTTATACTAACAATGTTAGATATCGATTGTATTTAAAATCAATTATCGCCACTACATAAGGATCTTAGGAAAAATATGTAAATATTCCCGAACTATTTTAGAGGCTTTTCCGTATAACATATTAATTGTCCAGTGAAAAATTAAAAATTAAATTAATGAGACAATTATGAAATTCCTAAAGTACCAATAGGATAGTTTCTTTTATCACTGGACGAAAAATAATGCAAAAAAATAGTTTATAGTAAGGAGAAAATTATCATGAAAAAGCTACTAACATTACTTATGACCCTGGTGATAGCCTTTAGCTTTACTGCCTGCAAAGAAGCAAGTGGCAGCAGCAATCAAAGCAGCAACCTTGAAATCAGTGTTGAGGAGATTTTGGACAAGATATATGAAACTGCCAAAGTAGACAATGACTTCAAGGAACATGTTAAGCCAAGGCTGAAAACTGAGCAGATAACTGCGGAAAAAATCGAATATTATCTTGGAAAAGCAGGCATTGAATTTGAAACTGCTATAGCTTCTGAGTCTATGATCACCACCAGTGCCTACTCATTGTGCCTAGTGAAGGTTAAGGAAGGTGCAGATGTTGAAAAAATAAAGAAAGATATCAAAGAAAACGTGAATCCTAGGAAGTGGATATGTGTAGGTGTTGAGCCTGAAAATGTAATGGTAGATAGCATTGGCAATGTCATATTCCTGGTTATGAGCGATGACTACGCAAAGTCGCTGCATGATGCATTCCTTACATTAAAGAAATAATTATGCTGTTTTCGAGTATTACTTTCTTATATTATTTTTTACCAGTAGTTATGGGGCTATATTTTATAGCCCCAAAAAAATTTAGAAACCATGTTCTGTTGTTGGCCAGTTTATTTTTCTATTTCTATGGAGAACCAGTTTACTCTGCTTTAATGATAATATCCATAATTTCAGGATATCTTCATGGGTTATGGATATCCAGGGCAGGAAGTGGGAAGTATGCAAAGGCACCTCTTATCTCCTCAATTATTGTCCACATTGGGCTGCTGATATATTTTAAATATATTGATTTTTTCATTAAAAATGTAAATGCAATATTTGATGCAGGGCTGCCGCTTGTAAATTTGGCACTGCCCATTGGTATCAGCTTTTACACATTCCAAATTTTATCATATACAGTTGATGTATACCGGAGGAAAGCAAAGGTTCAAAAAAGTATTTTTAGCTTTGCCACCTATGTAGCGCTTTTTCCCCAGCTCATAGCGGGGCCAATAGTGCGGTACACAACAGTTGAAGCCGAGCTTACGCAGCGTACCAATTCAATTGAGGATTTTTCCTATGGGATAAACCGCTTCATTATTGGATTGTCCAAAAAGGTGCTTTTAGCAAATACATTAGGAGAGATAGGAGTAATATTTTCCAATACAAATGAGAAAACTGTATTGTTCTATTGGATTGCAGCGGTGGCATTTGCGCTACAGATTTACTTTGACTTTTCAGGCTACAGTGATATGGCAATAGGATTGGGGCGGATTTTTGGGTTTCATTTTCTTGAAAACTTTAACTACCCCTATATTTCTAAAAATATTACCGAGTTTTGGAAAAGATGGCACATGTCCCTGGGGACCTGGTTTAGGGATTATGTATATATCCCAATGGGCGGAAACCATGTAAGCAGGTTGAAGTGGGTCCGCAACATAGCTGTTGTATGGGTTCTTACAGGCTTCTGGCATGGTGCACAGTGGAACTTTATTGTGTGGGGATTATATTTTGCCATATTTTTGATTCTAGAAAAATATTTTCTGAAAAAGCTTTTGGACAGGCTTCCTCCTGCATTAGGCCATATGTATATGTTATTTTTTATCATAGTTAGTTTTGTATTGTTCAATGCAAACGGTATGGGTGCGGCAGTGGAGAATTTGAAAGGTATGTTTGGAATGCTTGATGTGCCTCTCTGGGGGGCTGAAAGCCTTTATTATTTAAAAAGCTATGGGTTTGTTTTAATAATCGCATGTATTGGTTCCACCCCTGCAGCAGTAAAAATAAAACAAAAGCTAGCAGCATATGAAATAGGAAGGCGTACATTGAACATTATGGAACCTGTGGCACATATAGCATTACTGCTGCTAATAACAGGTTATCTAGTTGATGGCTCCTTTAACCCATTTTTATATTTCCGTTTTTAAGGAGCAGGGAGGCCTAGGAATGAAGAACAACGTTAAAAATATAGCTGTCACCGTATGCTTTATAATGATAACCTGTGGTTTTATGCTGACCAATATCATAATGCAGGATGCAGAATTCTCATATAGTGAGAGGCGCAGGCTGGCAGGGAATCCACCTTATTCTTTTGAGAAGCTCATAAGTGGAGATCTGTTTGAAGAATACGAGAATTATTTCCTTGATCAGTTTGTTTTTCGAGACTCATTCAGGAGTTTAAAAGCACTGACAAGCCGTTACCTGTTTAAGCAAAAAGACAATAATGGTTTATATATGGTGGATGAGAGCATCTATAAGATGGAATATCCATTGAATGAAAAAGCCATAATGAATGCAGCCAAAAAGCTTAATGAAGTTTACAGTAAATATCTCACGGGTAAGAATGTAAGTTATGCCATAATACCAGATAAGAATTACTTTACTGCATCACAAAACGGTTATCTAACAATGGATTATAACAGAATCCTGGAGATTATGAATGAAAATGTCTATAACATGAATTATATAGATTTGTTTAGCACAATGGATATAAAAGACTTTTACAAAACCGATATCCATTGGAGTCAGGATAAAATAATAGATATAGCTCATAAGATTCTAAAAGAGATGGGCAATGATGTCTTGGCCTCTGATTATCAATATGAGGAGAAAAGACTATACCCTTTTTACGGATCATATTATGGACAGGCAGCCCTTAACCTGGACCCAGATACCATGGTGTATCTAACCAATAGCATAATAGAGAATGCAGTTGTTTCTGATCCTATTCACAAGGAATACAGCAAAGTGTACATGATAGATAAGTTCCGGGACATAGACTCATATAATCTTTTCCTTTCTGGTGCCAAATCAGTTATTTCTGTTACCAATCCAGCTTGTGACAAGGATAAAGAGTTAATAATATTCAGGGACTCCTTTGGAAGCAGTATTGCACCGTTATTGATAGGAGAATACTCTAAAACAACCCTTGTTGACCTACGTTATATAGGTACAGATATATTGGGAGACTATGTTGATTTCTCCGAGGCCCAGGATATTCTGTTCCTATACAATACTCAAATTCTTAATAATAGTTATATGCTGAAATAATATTACCAAAGCTGTTATTGAGTAATCTACCTTGAATTTTTTTAGGCCATCATTTTTTTATACTTTGATAAATATATTAATTTAGTCCATCTAATTAAATAATAAGCCTAAATTGTTAAATACCTCCATCCATATAAAAAGTAAAATATTATTACACACTTAATTAAAACAAAAGATTTATCACGCAGGTAAAATATAGGCTATATAAATATTAATGGCTAAGTAGAGTAAATCAAAAAACTGTTTTAGTTGAATTAGTATAAGAAAATATTATTTGGGAGGGGTATTAAAATGGAAGCAGGTAATTTCAACTCAGAGGAGGATATATTATTTAAGGAAGAACGTAAATTTACAGCTGTGGGTTATATTAAGCATATAAAACAAGAAGAAAATAGAATTTTAATAGAATGTGAAAGTTGTAGCGTGAAAGTAATATTTTACAAGCCTGACATGGTGAGAATATGGATGGACCCTAAGAAAGAATTTAGGGATTTCACTGGAGAAATTATGTTAGCAAAGAAGGACTTTGAAATTCCAGAGATTAAAATCATAGATAAGGATTCTTATTATAAAATTCAAAGCAATAAATGTGTTATTCGAGCATATAAAAATTCTTTGAAATTTGCTATGTATGATTTTAGAGATATTACTTGTATATGGGAGGAAGAACTCCCATTACAGTATTCGGAAAAAATTACAACACAAACTCTTAAAACCAAAGAAGATGAATATTTTTATGGTGGTGGAGTACAAAATGGCTATTTCTCTCATAAAAATAAAAAGATATATATTGAGAATTTAATTTCTCACTGGAATGACGGTTCTGTATCTAATCCAGTACCTTTTTATATGAGCACAGCTGGTTATGGTGCCTTTAGAAACACTTTTAAACCTGGAGTTTATAAATTTACTGCTACAACTACAACCACTCATCATGATAGTAGCTTTGATTGTTTTTACTTTTATGGACCTTCATTGAAAGGAATAATTAACGGATATACTGAACTTACAGGAAAACCATCCCTAATTCCAAGATGGGGCTTTGGTCTTGGAGATGCAGATTGTTATAACACAAGTAATACAACTTATACTGGAACCCATGACAAGCCAAATAAAAGTACAACTTTAGAGGGATTAAATATTGCAAAGACTTATAGAGGTAAGGATATGCCTGGTTCTTGGATACTACCTAATGATGGGTATGGCTGTGGATATACCAATTTAGATCTTTTGGTGAAAGAGGCTTGGAATAAGTATGGTTTTAGAGTTGGATTATGGACTGAAAATGGAGTTGAAAAAATAGCTGAAGAAGTTGGCAATTTAGGAAGCAGGCTGTGTAAACTAGATGTGGCTTGGGTAGGTCCAGGATATGAATTTGCTCTTAATGCAGCAAAAACTGCCTATGAAGGTATAGAAAATAATACGGTTATAACTGATGATAAGGGAACTTATAGTGAAAGGGGATATGTTTGGTCGGTGTGCGGCTGGGCTGGCACCCAAAGATATTCTACAGTATGGTCTGGAGATCAAAGTGGTAACTTTGAATATATCAGATTTCATATTCCTACTTATATTGGTGCTGGATTATCGGGGATGCCTTATATTGGAAGTGATGTAGATGGTATTTTCGGAGGTTCTGCAAAAACACAGGTTAGAGACCTTCAGTGGAAGACCTTTACCCCAATACTAATCAATATGTCTGGTTGGTCAGAAAGGGATAAACAACCTTGGGTTTGGGGTGAGCCTTATACCAGTATAAATAGGAAGTATTTAAAGTTAAGGCAGAGATTAACTCCATATTTGTACTCTTATGGAAATGAGGCTTATGAAACCGGAGCACCAATTGTTAGAGGAATGGTATGGGAATTTCCTAAGGATAACTTTGCTAAAACAAAGAATACTCAATATCAGTTCATGTGTGGAAAATGGTTTCTTGTAGCTCCAGTATATGAGGATAAAGAAGTTAGAGATGATATTTACTTACCTCAAGGGAGGTGGATAGATTACTGGTCAGGAAAACAGTATGAAGGTGGAAGGGTTATAAATAACTATAGTGCTCATTTAGATACTCTTCCTTTATTGGTAAGAGCAGGAGCAATAATACCTATGTATCCAGAAAGTTTATATGATGGTGAGGTTCAAACTAATGAACAAAATCCACTGACAATAGAAGTGTACCCTAGTGGGATCACAAGTTTTAACTTGTATGAAGATGATGGACACACTACTCTTCACAGACAGGGTAGTTTCTCAAAAACTTTAATAACATCAAAAGAAGAAGACGGCAGAGCATCAATTACCGTAAATTCTTCATCAGGAACTTATTACGGGATGCCTTTTGCAAGAAAGTATGAATTTATTATTCATACAACTATAGATCCAGAAAAAGTGATTTTTAACTGTGGTGAAGCTACAGGAGAACTTAATAAAGTAAGATCCAAAGAGGAGTGGGAAAGTACTAAATGTTGCTGTTGGTATTTTGAACCAAATGAAAAAAAAGGAGTACTTTATGTCAAAACAAAGGCAGTACCACTACACAATAACTTTGACATACTTTTAAGTAGGTTTAGTAGAGAATTAGTTATAGATAAAAATAAAAGTCTTGAGATTCCTAATGTGCCCAAGAATTTAAGAATAACAGAAGCTGAAGATACTAGCTTAAGGCTTCAGTGGGAAGAGGAGGCAAACGTCTCTTATTATGAAGTAAAAGCTGACGGAATAATATATTCCTATCTTGAAAATGAGCTAATTCATAATGGTTTAGATTTTGTATCTATCCATAACTATAAGGTAAGAACAGTAAATGAAGTTGGCACCAGTCAGTGGAGTGAAGAGATAGTAGGGATTACTTTACAGGATAAAATGGAGAACTCCATACAAACTAATGAGCTATCAGCCTATGCAACAAGCTCTATTGGAGGAAAACACGAAGCCTTAAAGGCTGTAGACGGTGAGAAGAGCTCTCAATGGATTTCAAATTATCACATAGAAAAATTGCCTCAAACAATCACAATAGATATGGCAAAACTCTATTTTATAGAAAAAGTTATTTACCACCCTAGAGAAGAAAATAGCAGAGCTGTAATAACAAAATATAATTTTTATATAAGTGAGGATGGAAGAAGGTTTAATAAAATAATAAGTGAAGGAACATGGAAAGATGACGGTAAGCCTAAGACTATTATTTTTGAACCTAAAAAAATTAAAAGTATTAGAATTGAAGCTCTTGAATCTTCAACTCCTGAGTTTCCAGGTGCCTCTGCAGCAGAGATAAATATCTTTAAATCTTCAGGTTCTATTGGAGAAGTATTAGCAGATTTTACAGGTGATGGGAAAGTAGATTTTGCAGATTTGAATTTTGTCCTTCAATATTATGGAGCTAAAGAGGGGGATAATGATTGGGCTTATGTTGCTAAGGCGGATATTGATAAAGATGGCAAGATAGGCATATATGATATAGCTTATGTTGCAAGTTTAATCTCTCCACCCTGTAAGCCAACATATGAAAATTTAGCAAAAGGAGCTTTAAAGCTTGAAGTTATGAAAGAAGAAGTAGTACCAGGAGAAGAATTAACTATTAATGTAATAGGAGAAGAGGTTACAGACCTATATGCCTTTGAAAGTATTATTAATTTAGATAGGGAAAAGTATGAATTAATAGGGGTTGAACCTGCCCAGTCACTTAAAGAAATGACTTCTGCTGTGAAGGAAAAGGATGGAAAGATATTAATTTCCTTTACCAATGTTGGTGGCTTTGCAGGAGTAAGTGGAACAGGGGTACTTGCTAGGATAAAACTAAGGGCAAAGCTACAGGGAAAAGTTAGATTTGTTCAGGAATCTGCTTTAATAGTTGGATCAAATCTTGATATAGTGGATGCGGTATGTAATGAGGTTACAAAATATAATGAGTCCATTTTTGAAGTAGAAATACCTCGAAATCAATTATCAGCCACTGCAACTTCTGAGCAAGAAGAAATAGGTGATGGAAGTGCTGAAAGCATATTTGATGGAGAAAATTATACTTGCTGGCATACTCCATGGGATAAAAGTGCATTATTACCACAAAGCATAATAGTTGATTTGGGCGGAAAATTTCATGTTAGTAAGTTACGATGTACCCCAAGGCCTAAGGGAGCTAATGGAGTAATCACTTCCTATACAATTTTTGCTACTGATAGTGATAATGAAGAAATCATGGTAGCAGAAGGAAACTGGGTTGATGATGGAAAAGAAAAGTATATAACCATTAAGAATCCAACAAAGACAACCAAAGTTAGAATTCAAGCCAATGAAGGTAATGGTGGGTATGCATCCATGGTAGGGATAAATATTTACGGATTAATTATAGAATAAAACTAAATTAAACCCTTATTAATAAAGGCTTCTGAAAATGATTATTATGCATTTTCAGAAGCCTTTTATGTTTAAAGATTCTGGGGTGAATTACGACCAATTAACCAAAATTTGTGACGGAATTGTTAAATACATGAAAATTCAGATAAAGTAAAATAAACATAGGGGGGATTTTAAATTAAAATCCAATATGAGGTAGGGGGGTATAAGTATAATGAAATTTGGAAAGACATTGTCCACTATATTAACATTAGTACTATCGGTATCATTGCTAGCTGGCTGCACTGATAAAGACAAAACTACTAAGGTGAACACTACTAAAACTAATGAAAAAAGACAGTTCACCGAAGCAACTGTAAACACAGAAAAAGTTATGAATATGTCTGGATGGTGGTCAAAGCCACCAGCATTTAATGGTAACTTTTTCAATGGGGATGGAAGCAATGTTTCGCAGTATTTTGTTTATGAAAGATTATGGACAATTGTTCGTGTAGGAACAGGAAACACATATATGCAGTTGGGTGACAAGGTAGAGCACACAGAAGATAAAACTACAGTTACTCTTAAAAAAGATGTAAAATGGCATGATGGACAGCCCTTTACAAGTAAAGATATTTGGGCATATTACAATATTAAAAAAGTGGATGTTACTAAATACGTAACTAGTATTGAAACCCCAGATGATTACACTATAGTATTTAACTGGACTAAGCCCGCAGTTTTTGAAGAAATGAGAATGAAGCTTATTGCTAAGGATTTATCAGGTACTGTGCCATATCACATTTATAAAGAATATGTAGATAAAGCAGCAGAGATATACAAGTCAGGAACTATAAACACAGATACAAATAAGAGACTAAACTTTAATATAGTTCTAAATGAAGAACAAACTAAAGCTTTTAATGATAACTATAATGCCTTTGTTAATTCAGGACCTGCTAAACCAATAGGTACAGGGCCATATAAATTTGAAAGTGTTGATGATAATAACTTAGTAGTAACAAAAAACAAGGATTACTATGGAGCAGACAAAGTTTTCTTTGAAAAGATTAAATTTGCTATGACACCTGGAGATCTTTCACAATATTATGCAATGCTTAGAAATGGAGACTTCGATATAGACAATGGAACACCACCAAGGGATATAATTGAATCTACATTAGGTGCTAACCCAGATTTAGTGCATTATAAAATGTTTGACATGGCAAGTTATGGAGTTATGTTTAACATAAGAAAGGCTCCATTTGACAATCTTAAATTCCGTCAAGCTATGGCTTATATCTTAGATAAGGGTAAAGTTAGAGAAGTTGGAAACTACTATGGAAAAGAATTTAATGAAATTTCTGCAATAGGTTTTCCACCATCAATAATGAAGACCTCATTGATTTCAGATATGAAGCTTACTAATTACACTAAAAACGAGGAAAAAGCCGCTGCACTTTTAAAAGAAATAGGATGGACTAAAGGCAATGATGGCATATGGGCTGATGCAAGTGGTAAGAAATCAGACTTTATAATAGCTTCTGATGCTGGCTTTGATGTTACCTTAAACTCTGCTCAAGTGGTGGCAGAACAACTTACTAAGTTTGGAATAAACACCAAGGTTAAAGCAGTAGATGGTTCTGTTTTCCACACAAATGCAAAGGCTGGAGAATATGACATGACTTGTTATTTAATGGATATGTGTTGGTCTATGAACGAAGCTTGGGATGGGCTTAAAAATGCTTATGTTGGCTTAAAAGATTACGTTGGAATACCAAATAATCTTAAAGCAAAGGGATATGATGGTAGTGATGTTGATGTTTATTCTTTAATTGATAAGTATCCTTTCACTCAAGATAAAGAAGAAAGAAAGAAAGCAATAAGCAACTTGGCTTATGTTTATAACGAAAATGTTTATGCAGTAAACTTATTCCAAACATCTTATGGAGTATTTATCAACATGAAAAATGTAGATGGTAATTTCCCTAATGGAGATTTAATTGAAAAATATAATAGAAATATGCCGCTATTCACAGATGACATTGAAGTAAATGACAGAATTATAGAACTTAATTATGAGTTCCAAATTAATAAAAACTGGACAAGTGGAGATTTCTGGCCAAGATAATTCGCTACTTCCTATATTAAAAGGCATAGGCTCAAACTTAATGTTAAAAGTAGCCTATGCTTTTTGCCTAAAATATTGCAAAGGGAAAATAGTGAAAATATTATAGTGAAAATTAAGGAGGTGTTAGCAAATGTCCTTAAGAGGTTTAATTAAAAGATTAGGAGTTTCAATTATAACTTTATTTTCATCAATGGTTTTGACATTTTTTATGCTTAGATTAACTCCTGGTAATGCTTTCGATAAATGGGCTCAAGATTTAGCTAGAAAACAGGGGATAACTTACGAGGACGCCCGTAACTTAGTAGCTGCCATGTCTAACTATAATCCAGATGAGGCATTACTTAGCCAATTTTTCAGATATGTGAACGGTATACTTCATGGGAATTTTGGAAGTTCTATGTACAATCAAACTATGACAGTTCAAAGCATATTGGAAAAGGCCTTACCATGGACGGTATTTATACTTACAGTAGCTCTGCTTCTAAGTTTTGTAATTGGTGTAAACCTTGGAATTATAATGGCTTGGAAGAGAAAGAGCATAGTAAACCCAATAATATCTATTTACGCTATTATTACAAATTCAATACCTAACTTTCTTGTGGCTATACTTTTGATAATAATATTTTCATTTAAGCTTAAATGGTTTCCTATGAGGGGGGCCTATGACTCGGCTGTGGCTACTCCGGGTTTTAATATTAAATTCATGTTAGATGTACTTCACCACGCAGCCCTTCCTATAGCAACTTATGTAATAACTACCTTAGGTGGGTGGGCACTTAGTATGAAAGGTAGTGCAGTAAGTGTACTTGGAGAAGATTATATTAATGCTGCTTGGATTAGAGGAGTGCCAGAGGATAGGATTATGAAGTATTATGTAAAGAAAAATGCAATGCTTCCACTTATAACCTCTCTAGCAATAAGCTTTGGATTTATGATAGGTGGTTCTGCTCTTATAGAAAGTCAATTTAACTATCCTGGACTAGGTTTTTATATGTCCGAAGCCACAGTTAAAAGAGATTATAGCATAATGCAAGGATTGCTTTTTGTAACTAGCTTTACAGTTATAGTGGCTAACTTTATAGCTGATATTATATATGCCAAGCTAGACCCTAGAGTAAAACTGGAGGATTGATGATATGTATTCGATTAAATCATTTTTAAGGGTTATATGTAGAAACAAACAAGCTCTTATAGGGTTAATACTTCTAGTAATGTTTGCAATCATGGCAATTTGGGGTGTGTTTGTTAAAGTGGACATGACTGTTCAATATGAACAAAGATATGCTGCTCCATCCTTTCAACATATATTAGGTACAGATTATGCAGGACGTGATACTTTCCTGCAATTGGTTAAGGGTTCTACAGATGTACTTACTATAGGTATGTATGCTGGAATTATAACCCTTGTAATTGGATTTGTTATAGGTGCTGCGGCTGGCTTTGCAGGAGGATGGGTAGATGTAATCCTAACTTTTTTTACAGATTTATTTTTAACAGTACCGACTTTTCCTTTGATGATGCTTCTTGCCACTACTTTTAACATAACTAATAATATCGCATTTTCTATGGTACTTAGTGTGTTTTCTTGGTCTGGACTCGCAAGATCCATTAGGGCTCAAATACTTTCTTTAAAGGAAAGAGAGTTTATTGTTGTATGTAGAGCCATGGGACTGAAAATGCCTTATATTATTTTTAAGGAAATAATGCCAAATATAACTTCATACCTTGCTATAAACTTTATTATGATAGTTCAAGGTGCTATTGTAGCTAGTGTTGGATTAATGCTTTTAGGTTTATCTCCATATTCACCAACTAATTGGGGGATGATGCTGAATTTGGCTATCAAAAATACAGGGGGGATTTTTAATCCAAAGGGGTATTACTATCTTCTATCACCTATGCTTTGTTTAGCGTTATTCCAAATGGCTTGCATATTCTTCTCAAGTGGATTAGATGAAGCTCTTAATCCAAGACTTCGCTCATAATAACAAAGGGAGGAAGAATTTATGACAGATAATTTAATTGAAGTAAGAAATTTAACTATAGAATTTCCTTTAAGAAATGGAACCTTACGTGCAGTAAATAATGTGAATTTTGATATACCAAAGGGAAAAATAACTGCCTTAGTGGGGGAAAGTGGAAGTGGTAAATCTACTATGGCAATGGCTCTTTTAAAGGTGGTTTCCTCCCCAGGATTAATTAAAAATGGCAGTGTGTTTTTCAAAGGAAATGATGTGCTTAAGTTTAATAAAAATGAACTTATAAATTATAAATGGGCAAATGTGTCCATGGTATTTCAAGCAGCACAAAATGCTCTAAATCCAGTTATGCTTATTAAGGATCAAATTATTGAAACAGCAAAGGCTCATAATAAGGATATGAGGGAATCAGAGATTCTTAAAAAGGCTACAGAATTAATGGAATTTGTAAGGCTAGAGCCAGATAGAGTTTTAAATGCATATCCTCATGAGCTTTCTGGCGGTATGAAACAAAGGGTTATGATTGCCTTTAGTCTTTTACTAGATCCTGACCTAGTTATATTAGATGAGCCAACCACTGCACTAGACGTTATAACACAAGATTATATTTTTGATATATTAATTCAAATTCATAAAAAGCTGAATATTACAATGCTGCTACTTACTCATGATATTGGAGTAGTGGCGAAAGTTGCTGATAGAATAGGGGTTATGTATGCAGGAAATGTGGTAGAAGTAGGAGATGTATTTACTATACTAAAAAATCCCTCACATCCATATACTGCTAATCTTATTAACGCTGCTCCATCATTAATTGATGATTTTAAAAGTAAAAAAGCAATAGTAGGTTCACCACCTGACTTATTTAACATACCAAAGGGATGTTCATTTATGCCAAGATGTGAATTTGCAAAAGGTTTATGTGAAGAAAGTAAGCCAAGTTATACTCAAATAGCTGAAGGACATATAGCAGCTTGTCACTTTTTAAAAGAGTATAAGGAGGTAGAGTAAAATGGAAAAGAAAACTCCAGTACTAAGTTTAAAAAATATAGATATTACCTTTACTAAGAGAAAAGATCTGTTTTCAAAACCTATGGAAGCTAAGGTGGTAGCTGATGTGAGTTTGGATATAAATCCTGGGGAGATAGTTGCTCTAGTTGGTGAAAGCGGCTGTGGAAAAACCACCATAGGAAAAGTGGTTGCTGGACTCTTAAAACCTACCAAGGGACAAGTACTATTTAATGGAATAGACATAACCAAAATGAACAAAAAACAGTATGAAAAGTTTAGAAATGGAGTGCAAATTGTTCAGCAAGATTCTTATGCAGCACTTAATCCTGCAAGAACAATTTATCAATCTCTTGCAGATCCACTTATCCAAAAAAAGATAGCAAAAAATCATAAGGAAGCTAGGGAAAAAATATTTGAGCTTCTAAAAATTGTTGAACTTAATCCACCTGAGCAATTTATTGAGAAATACCCTCATCAGCTTTCAGGAGGGCAAAGGCAAAGGATTCTTATGGCAAGAGCAATATCTCTCAGCCCTAAACTAATTGTTGCAGATGAGCCAATATCAATGATAGATGTATCTTTAAGAATTGCTATATTAAAGCTTATGGCAAACTTGAATCAGACTCTAGGCATTGCTTTTGTGTATATAACTCACGATTTAGCAACAGCAAGATATATTGCTCAACAGGGAAGAATTGCTGTTATGTATCTTGGGAAGCTAGTTGAATTAGGTGATGTTAATAAGGTAATAGAGGAACCAAAACATCCGTACCTTCAAGCTCTGCTTAGTGCTGTACCCATTCCAGATCCTGTTATTGCAAGACTTGAAAGAAAGCTACCATTGAAGAGTTTGGATATGCCCAGTATTATGAACCCACCTAGTGGGTGTAGATTTAATCCTAGATGCATTTATGCAACAGAACTATGTGAGAGTAAAGAGCCAATGTTAGAAAGTTATGGACATGAATTGGTTGCCTGCCACAACTTAGGGAGTATTCCAATATGGAAATTACCACATAAAAATTAGGTGTAAGAATTTAGAAAAGAGATGTGAAATCAATGAAAGATGATATTTTGAGAACTATAATGAGTTTATCAGTGACCCTTTTACTATTTTCTTTTATAGGGATTTTCTACGCAGCACAAGGAACTGCAGAATATGTGGTATCGATTTTTGCTGCAGTTATAAATTTATCAATAATATCTGTTGTAGTAGTTATGCTTGTTAAAAAAAGAAAAAACAATGCGTAATAGTAATTTGCAAAACTGTGTGGGGAGGATAAAAATGAAAAGATTTAAAATTGGTGTTATAGGAACTGGAATGAGAACTATGTTTCTTATTAATGAAGTACTAAAGAGAGAGGAACTAGAGGTAGTAGCTGTATGTGATATAAACAAGGAAAGTCTTGATATGGTTACAGAGAATTATAAGATAAACTGGACAGCGTATGATAACTATAAAGACTTATTAGCCCATGAAGATATAGAAGGAGTTATAATAGCTAGCCCTGATTATTGCCATGAAGAACAAGCAATTGCTGCTTTTGAGGCTGGAAAGCATGTATTTCTTGAAAAGCCAATAGCAATTTCTATAGAAGGAGCTAAAAAAGTTCTTAAAAAAAGAGATGAATCAGGAAAGACACTTTTAATAGGGTTTGTTTTAAGATACAACAAACTATATAAGAAAATGAAAGAAATTATAGATAGTGGTGTTATTGGAGAAGTTAAGACAGGTTGGATACTTCACTCAGTAGGAGCAGGAAGTGACTGGTATTTCCATGATTGGCATGGACTAATGGAGAATACAGGAGGGCTACTTCTTCAAAAGGGAAGCCATGATTTTGACATTATTAATTGGGTGGTGGACTCAAAGATTAAGAAAATTGCAGCTATGGGAAGCAGGGACTTTTTTAAAGGAGATAAACCAAATGACTTAGTGTGCGAAAAGTGTGATGAAAGAAGTAGCTGCACTGAAGCTATTAAAGAGCACAGGATAGCATGGAAAACTGCAAATGGAAACAATGCAGACATATTATATAACAGGTGGAGAAATCAATGTGTTTATAGACAAGAAGTTGATGTGTTAGATAATCATCAAGTTTTATTGGAATACGAAAATGGAATTAAAGTAACTTACTTAGAATGCCATTATACTCCTGACGATAATAGAGAATATATTTTTATTGGAACAAAAGGAAAAATAAAGTTAGATGATGCCAATGACACAATAACTGTTCAATTAAGAAATGGAATGTATGATAGGAAAGAAGAAATTGTCTATAAAAATCTCCAGTCTTCAGAAGGCCATGGAGGTGGAGATAAATATATTCTTGATGATTTTATTTATGCTCTAAAAACTGGTAAGCAACCAAATGCAGGGGGAGAAGCAGGGTATTACGCTATTGAAGCAGGTCTTTTAGCCCATGAAGCCATAAGAGAGGAAAAAATTATTCAGGTGTAACTTAAAAGGCCAACCCAATTAAAGGTTGGCCTTTGCTTTTACAGAAATAGCATATTCAGATGGTGACATGGTTGTAGCTTCTTTAAAGGAACGAGAAAATGTGTGTACTGATTTATATCCCAGCATATAAGCAATTTGAGTAAAATTATGCTGCTGTTGCCTAATAAGAGTTTTTGCCTCATCAATCTTAAGATTTTTAAAGTAGGTCATAGCACCAAGGTTTGTCTTATTTTTAAATAAAGTCTTTAGGTAGGTTTTCCCTAAAGAAAAATGGTTACAGATATCTTCAAAGGTTAAATCAGAGGCTATATTTTCATGCATATATTCAATAATATTATCCACTAAGCCCTTTTCCATTTTGGCTAAAGTACTTTCATTTAGCCTTTTAGAGGAGTGGTCAAGACTACCTTTTCTTGTTAATTTAATTAATAACATTTCAAGATATATTTTGATTAATTGCTCAGCTCCAAAGAGAGAGTTTTGTTGTTTTTGTAGTTTATTATGGCAAACTAAGGCATTACTATAAGCCTCTTGAGCCTCTTTTATGATTTCAGCTATTAAATTTTTTTCTGAAGATTCAATCTGCATAATTTTATTTGAAAAAAACTCCATAGCAGGATCTTCGCATTCAAAACTCATAATCATAAGGTTAGGTGCTACTTTGCCATTGGCCCATTCACTATGGAACTCATTGGGTTTGTGAAAAATAATATCTCCTTGAGTAAGTTTATATCCTTTAGTATCGGCCATTACTTCAACTTCGCCTTTGTCAACATACAAAAATTCCCAAAAATCATGTTTTTCTCCTCTGAAAATATAGTCTGATGCAAATTCGAAATAATGTATAGTTACAATTTTATTTATATTAATTACAGGATTTATGGGTGTTTTATAATATTCCTCTGCAAAATCACTCATATGTATATCACCCCCAATTAATATATTAACTGGAAATTACATAGGTTGTCTATAAAAAAATGAAATTATTCAGATTTTAATAAAGAGAAATAATTTAAAACTATAGAAAAGGAGGAGATTATAAGCTTTGTAAAATAGTATTAAGAGAAAATTTTCTTTTAGGGTCATGGATAAAAGTGAGAAGAAGAGAAGTAATTATTTAGGAGGATGTTATGTTTAAATTTGAAATCGTAAATGGTAAGTTTCTTTATAATGATAGTGAAGTGAGAATTATCTCTGGAAGTATTCATTACTTTAGAGTGGTACCAGAATATTGGAGAGATAGACTAGAAAAACTCAAAAATTGTGGGTTTAATACCGTAGAGACATATATACCATGGAATTTACATGAGCCAAAAGAAGATAAATATAATTTTCAGGGCATAGCAGATGTTGAGAAGTTTATAAAGCTAGCTCAGGATTTAGGTCTTTTTGTTATAGTTAGGCCATCACCTTATATATGTGCGGAATGGGAATTTGGGGGATTGCCAGCTTGGCTTCTTAAGGATAGAAATATGAGATTAAGGTGTGCATATAAACCATTTCTAGATAGGGTAGACAAATATTATGATGTGTTATTAAAGAGATTAAAACCTTTGTTGTGTACAAAGGGTGGTCCAATTATTGCTATGCAAATAGAAAATGAATATGGAAGTTATGGTAACGACAAAGACTATCTAAACTATATTAAAGATGGGTTAATAAAAAGAGGGATAGATGTACTACTATTTACTTCAGATGGACCTGGTGATTTGATGCTTCAAGGGGGAACTCTACCAGCGATTTATAAAACTGCAAATTTTGGTTCAAGAACTGAGGAAGCTTTTAATAAGTTAAGGGAATATGAAAAAGAAGGTCCGTTGATGTGCATGGAATTTTGGAATGGCTGGTTTGACCATTGGGGAAAACACCACCACACAACAGATAAGCAGGTGGTAGTTAAAACTTTTGAAGACATGCTTGAAGCAGGGGGATCAGTAAATTTCTACATGTTCCATGGAGGAACTAACTTTGGTTTTTATAATGGAGCCAATCATTCAGAGGTATATATACCTACTGTAACAAGCTATGATTACGATTGTTTATTGACTGAGGACGGAGAACCTACTGAAAAGTACTATGTTGTTCAGGAGTTAATCAAGAAATATCATACTTTTAACCAAATTAAGCTTTCTACAGAGATCAAAAGGAAAGCTTATGGAGAAGTTGATCTTACTAAGGAAACATCTCTTTTTAGTACTCTTAAAAATATATCTAAACCAATTTATTCTCCATATGTTCAAACCATGGAGGAATGTGGACAGGATTATGGCTTTATATTATATAGAACAGAGGTTAAAGGTCCCAGAAAAAACTGCACCATGACTTTAATAGATATGCATGATAGGGCTCAGATATTTGTAAACAAGCAGTATAAAGGAAATATATATAGAAACGATGAGTATAAGAAAATTATTTTAAACTTTGAGGATGAGGTTAACACTCTTGATATTTTAGTAGAGAATATGGGCAGGGTAAATTACGGACCATATCTTAAAGATTTCAAAGGAATAGGCGAAAATGTAAGGTTAGATTATCAGTTTCATTATGGCTGGGAGATATATCCTATACCATTAAATAATTTAGAAAATATAGTTTTTAATGATGAATTTAAAAATCAAGATAATGGAATACCAAAGTTTTACAAAGGGATTTTTAACATAGAAGAAGTTGGAGATACCTTTGCTAGGTTAGAAGGATTAACAAAGGGTGTTATGTTTATTAATGGATACAACTTAGGAAGATATTGGAATATTGGACCACAAATGACCTTATACGTACCTGGTCCCATACTTAAAGAAGGGGAAAATGAAGTTTTAATTTTTGAGTTATATGAAGCAGAAAAGCCAGTAATCAAGTTTTTAGATAAGCCAATTTTGGGGGGGAATATAAATGACAAAATTTAAAATAGGAATTATTGGAGCGGGAATGAGAGCAATGTTTCTCATGAATGAAATTCTTGAAAGAGAGGAACTTCAGGTTGTTGCCTTATCAGATGTTAGTGAACATAGCATGAATCAACTAAGCAGTAAGTATGAAAAGCAATGGGATAAATATACAAATTATAATGATTTGCTTTCTAGGCAAGACATAGAAGGAGTTGTTATATTAAGTCCTGACTATGTTCATGAAGAGCAAGCAGTTGCAGCTTTTCAAGCAGGAAAACACGTATTTTTAGAAAAACCTATAGCCATAACTCTTGAGGGAGGAAAAAGGGTAATAGAGGCAAGGGATAAAAGCGGTAAAATTCTCCTTGTTGGTTTTGTTCTACGATACAATAAGGCTTACAGAAAAATGAAGGAATTAATTGATTCAGACATAATTGGGGAGGTAAAAACAGGATGGGTACTCCATTCTGTGGGATCTGGAAGTGATTGGTATTTTCATGATTGGCATGGAAGGATAGAAAACACAGGCGGATTACTTCTGCAAAAGGGGAGTCATGACCTTGATATGATAAATTGGATAGTCGCTTCAAAGATAAAAAGAATTGCTGCCTTAGGGAGCCAAGACTTTTTCGGTGGAGACAAATCAAATCACCTTGTTTGCCAAAAGTGTGAAGATAAAAATAATTGTAGTGAAGCTATAGTAGAAAGAAATATAAGCTTTAAAATACCAGATGGAAAGAGTGCTGAGGTGATTTATAATCAGTGGAGAAATCAGTGTGTTTATAGAAAAGAAGTGGATGTATTAGATAATCACCTTATGTTATTACACTATGAAAATGGGATTAAAGTAAGTTACATGGAATGTCATTACACCCCAGAGGATAATAGAGAATATGTATTTATTGGTACTAAAGGTAAGCTAAAACTTGATGATGCAAAGGATTTAATTACGGTTCAGTTAAGACATAACATGTATGATAAGGAAGAAAAAATATCATTTGAAAACCTCCAGATGTCAGAGGGTCATGGTGGTGGAGATAAACATATTATTGATGACTTTATCTATGGATTAAAAACAGGAAAGCAACCCAAAGTTGGTGGTGAGGCTGGACTTGAAGCTATTGAAATAGGCATAGCTGCCCATGAAGCTATAGTATTTGGTAAGGACAAGCATTTTATTAATTAAAAAACATAGAATACAAAAAGAAATAGATGAATTACCATAGATACTAACTCTTATATATGTCTTTTTAGATAAATTAAAAGTCCATTTTGATAAATATTAAAAACCCTTTGAAAGTTATAATTTTAATATAGGCAAATGAAATGAGTTAAAATAATAGAACTTATTATTACTAGTAGTTAAGTTTTAATGAGGTTGGGGGGCATAGAATGAAGATATTAGTAACTGGTGGAGCTGGTTATGTTGGAAGTCATACTTGCGTAGAACTTTTAGAAGCAGGTTATGAAGTATTGGTGGTAGATAATCTTGTAAATAGTAGTGAAGAAGCTTTGAAAAGGGTTATGGATATAACCCATAAGGACATAAAATTTTACGAAATAGATTTAAGGGACAAAAAATCTTTAGAAGAAGTTTTTATGGAAAATAAGATAGATGCAGTAATGCACTTCGCAGGATTAAAGGCTGTAGGGGAATCCGTTGAGCTTCCAATTAGATACTATCATAACAATCTTCTTAGTACTCTAATCCTGTGTGAAGTTATGCAAAATTTCAAGGTGAAAAATTTAGTTTTCAGCTCTTCTGCAACAGTTTATGGTAATCCATGTACAGTACCAATTACTGAGGAATTTCCTCTTAGTTGCACAAACCCTTATGGAAGAACTAAGTTATTTATTGAAGAAATTTTAAGGGATTTATATGTGTCTGATAATAGTTTTAATATTGCTATTCTTAGGTACTTCAATCCAGTAGGAGCTCATGAAAGTGGGGAAATTGGAGAAGATCCTAATGGAATTCCTAACAACTTAGTGCCTTTTATTTCACAAGTAGCTATAGGAAAGCTTAGGGAACTTAAAGTTTTTGGCAATGACTATCAAACTCCTGATGGCACTGGAATAAGAGACTATATTCATGTGGTGGACTTAGCTCAAGGACACATTAGAGCCCTAGAGAAATTAGTTGAAAGCCCAGGGGTTGTAACTTATAATCTTGGAACTGGAAAAGGTTACAGTGTTTTAGAAATGGTTCATGCTTTTCAATTAGCTTCAGGAAAAAAAATTCCCTATAAAATAGTTGGAAGAAGGCCAGGAGATATTTCACAGTGCTATGCAAACACAGCAAAAGCTGAAAAAGAACTTGGTTTTAAGGTTAAAAGGACAATTCACCATATGTGCGCAGATTCTTGGCGCTGGCAATGTGCTAATCCAAATGGTTATGGAGATAGTTAAGGGTTAAAGGGGGAATACTGATATGATAAAACCAACATTGGTGGTGATGGCTGCGGGAATGGGAAGTAGATTTGGTGGATTAAAGCAAATTACTCCTGTTGGTCCTAATGAGGAAGTTATAATTGACTATTCAATTTATGATGCCATAAAAGCTGGATTTGGGAAGGTTGTATTTATAATAAAAGAAGAAATGTTAGAGAGTTTTAAGAATAGTATAGGAAAAAGAGTTGAAGGCTTAGTAGAAACGGTTTATGTATTTCAAAGGTTAGATATGCTTCCAACGGGTTATAGCGTACCTCAGGAAAGAAGTAAGCCTTGGGGTACAGCTCATGCAATAATGTGTTGTAAGAGTTATGTAAACACACCTTTTTTAGTAATTAACGCAGATGACTTTTATGGGGCTACTACTTATACTCTCATTCACGATTATCTGGTAAGTTTAAAGGATGATAAAGAGTTTTACCAATATGCTATGGTAGGTTTTAAACTAGGGAATACTCTTTCAGACAATGGTCATGTTGCTAGAGGAGTATGTGAAGTTGATGGTTTAGGATATTTAAGAGGCATTAAAGAAAGAACTGAAATTAGAAAGTTTCAGAAGATCGTAAAGTATCGTGAAGATGAGGAAAATTGGGTTAGTATTCCAGAGAGTAGCATAGTTTCAATGAATACTTGGGGACTTACACCTAGTATATTTGATGAATTAGAAAAGAAGTTTTTAATTTTTTTAGAAAAAAAACAGGATGAAATCTTAAGTGCAGAATATTTTTTGCCTACTGTAATTGATAGTTTAATCCATGAAAATAAAGCAAAGGTAAGAGTCCTTAAATCTGAAGAGAAATGGTATGGTGTTACTTATAAAGAAGATAGGGAGATTATAAGCACAGCAATTTTAAAATTCATTGCTAAGGGCATATATCCAGTAAATTTATGGGGGAAGCAAAATGAATAATAATTACAACTTTGAAGAAATAGTAAGTCATTTTAATTATGAAGGTGAATTGATTCATGTAGAGCCTTATGGTTTTGGACATATAAATGATACCTTTGCAGTAACTTTTAATAAGTCTGAGGGGTATGATGTTAGATATATTTTACAAAGATTAAACACAAGGATTTTTAAAGAACCTGAAAAACTTATGGAAAATATAGAAAACGTAACAAGTTTTCTAAAAAGTAAAATTAACGCTTTGGGAGGAAACCCAAATCGAGAAACATTGAATTTAATATACACAGTTGATCATAAACCCTTTTACTATAGTCCATCAGGAGATTACTGGAGAAGTTACTTATTTATTGAAGGAGCGCAAACTTATCAGGTAGTTGAAAACTTCCAACATTTTTACAATGCAGGAAAGGCTTTAGGAAACTTTGAACAATTACTAGCTGATTTCCCAGCAGAAAAGCTACATGAAACAATCCCTAACTTTCATAATACCAAAGCTAGATATGAAGGATTTTTGATGGCCTTAGCTGAGGATAAAATGAATAGAGCTAAGGATATAAAAAAGGAAATAGAGTTTGTATTGGAAAGAGGTAAGGAAACCAATGTTTTGGTAGAGCTTTTAGATGAAGGAAAGTTACCACTTAGGGTTACCCATAATGATACAAAATTTAATAATGTTATGATAGACAATAAAACAGGAGAGGGAATTTGTGTAATAGATTTAGATACCATAATGCCAGGATTATCTCTTTATGACTTTGGGGATTCTATTCGTTCTGGAGCTAATCCAGCAGAGGAAGATGAGAGGGATTTATCTAAGGTATCAATGGATTTACAGCTGTTTGAACATTTTACTCGTGGATTTTTAGAAGGTACTAAACACTCACTAATGGATACTGAAATAGAGTATTTACCTTTTGCTGCTAAGCTCATGACCCTTGAATGTGGTATTAGGTTTTTAAGCGATTACTTAAATGGTGATATTTACTTTAAAATTCATAGAGAAAATCACAATTTAGATAGAGCAAGAACTCAATTTAAAATGGTAGTAGATATGGAAGAGAAATTTAGTGAAATGAAAGCAATTATAGAGAGGTATAGCTGATTAACTAAGATGTAGGGCATAAGTAAGCTCAAGAAAATTTTCAAGAGTAAGAAATCTGAAAAATTAAAAAGGAAACGAAACCATGATAAAGAGGGGATTTTGCTATGAAGGATAGAAAAGAAGTTATCGGATTTTTAGAAGATAAAAAGAAAAGTATAAACTCTAAGAAAGTCACTATAGGCATTGACTCAGCTATAGATAAAGTAGTTAGGGTCGTTCGCAGCAAATCAAGGAATAATGAAAAAGAATTTTTTCCAAATATTTCACAGTTTGGGGAGCATATTATCTCCAAAAGTGGAATGAGCTGTGGTTTAGAGTTAAGTGAAAGGTTTCTTAAACTGGGGGGTAATGCTCCTATTACGAGTAATGCCCTCGGGAATTTAGGTGTAAAGGTTAATTGTGTTAGCCCCCTTGGAATTCCAGAGATTAACCCTGTATTTAAGAACTTGTCTTCTAATTGCGATCTTTATAGCATAGGTGAGCCTGCATACACTACAGCTATGGAGTTTGAGGATGGTAAGGTACTACTTGCTCAAGTAGAAGGTCTTGATAAGGTAGATTGGGAGCAAATAAAGAATATTTTAGGACTAGAAAAGTTAAAAAGTTTCTTTGAAGAAAGTGGATTAATAGGACTAGTGAACTGGAGTTGTATGATTAATTTCAATAACATACTTGAAGGACTCCTAAGAGAAATTCTTCGTAAAAGTAAGATTAGCAAAGAGCAGATAGTATTCTTCGATTTTGCAGACTTTTCTAAGAGAGAAAGAAAAGAGGTTTGTAGAGCTACTGAGCTTATTGGCCAATTTAATAACTATTATAAAGTGGTTTTAGGCTTGAATGAAAATGAAGCTCTTTTAATGTTTAAGTCCTTATTTCATGACACAACCCCAGAAGATTTGTTAATTACAGGACGAAGAATATTTGAACGCTTAAATATAGATTCAATAGTGATACACACTTTAACAACTTCTATAGCTTGTGATAAGAATAGTGTAGTTCAAATACCAAGTCTTTATGTTAGACAACCTAAACTTTCTACTGGTGGTGGTGATAATTTCAATGCTGGGTTATGTTTTGGCTTACTTCTTGGTTTAGATTTAGAAAGTTCTTTATATATTGCAAATGCTACTTCGGGGTATTATGTAAGAAATGCAGAAAGCCCAACTTTTGAAAACCTAATTGAAACCTTGAAAAACTGGGATAGATTAATGGAATAATAGAAAAAATAATTAGAAATATATTTCATATGAGTTTCGAAATATAGACTTACCTATGGGAAATTCAATTTAATTCAAGGAACTTATGGAATATGGGGACTTAGATACAAAGAGAGCTTTAGGTAGAGGGTTTAAATACAGGCTTAAGCAGAAACTGGTGGTATAAATGAAAGCAATAATTAATGGAAATATTATTACAGAACATTGAATCCTAGAAGGCAAAACATTATTATATGAAGAGAAAATAATAGACATTATAGATGATGAAAACTTAAATGAAGATTATACAAGAATATTATAGGAGAGATACATGGTATGAGAGTTATCATTGCTAAAGATTATGAGGAATTAAGCCAAAAGGCTTCAAGTATTCTGGCAAGCCAACTTATTCTAAAGCCAGAAAGTGTTTTAGGATTAGCTACTGGTTCCACGCCTATAGGAACCTATGAAGAACTTATAAGGCTATGTAACCAAGGGATTATAAGTTTTTCAAGTGCTACTACTTTTAATTTAGATGAATACTATGGTTTAGATAGCAACAATCCTGACAGCTATAGCTATTTCATGAGAGATAAGTTATTTAATCATGTAGATATTAATAAAAGCAAGATTCATATACCAAATGGCTTAGCTAAAAACATACAAAAAGAGTGCGAATCCTATGAAGGAAAAATTATTGAGCAAGGTGGAATTGATATTCAACTTCTTGGTATTGGAAGAAATGGACATATTGGGTTTAACGAGCCTGATATTAAATTTGAGGCTACAACCCATGGTGTAAACTTAGATACAGATACTATTTATGCAAACTCTAGATTCTTTAAAAATATTAAAGATGTTCCTAAGAAAGCCATAAGCATGGGAATAAAAACAATAATGAACTCAAAAACCATATTGTTATTAGCTTGCGGTGATGAAAAAGCACAAATAGTTTATGATACAATATATGGCAAAATAACTCCAGAACTTCCAGCTTCAGTACTTCAACTTCATCCCCATGTCATAGTAATTGTTGATAAACAGGCAGCTAAATATTTGTAAAAATCACCCCTGGGGTGATTAACAACTATGCATAGAAAGATGAATTGAAAAAAATTATAAAGATTATAAAAGGAGTAGGGATGTAAAAAATTCTGCTCCTTTTAAGTTTTAGTAATTAGTAATTATCACTGGGTGATTAATAGTAATTTATAAAAATAGTAACAAATAAAATAAAGGATTTACTAAAATCATAAAACAATAATAGTACCTTGGATAAGGAAAAAATTGAGGAATTAAGGGATATCCTTTTATGGGTGTAAAGTTAAGATTCTTTACCCCAGATGTAGTTAACAATATTGTGGAGATAGAAAAGGAAGGAAGGGCAACTGGAGATTTAGGTGAGAATTGATATTCTAAGAAGGTACTAAAAAATAGTAGAATAAAGTGGAAAATATATGTAGTTTCTGTAGGTAAAAATAAAATGGAAATAAAAGAGTATATAAAAAAATAACTACAAGAAGATATAACTGGTGATCAAATAATTATAAAAGAATTTATTAACACCTTTAAGGGTGTGTCAGAAAATAAAAACAAACAAAACAGCCCCTTTAGGGGCCGCTTGATAAAACTATGCAGTTGGTGAACCTTTCCACATGCCTTAAGACACGGGGAGTAACAAGCCCGTATTATTTATACCACACTGCAATCTGTGAAAATTAACTATATTATACACTAGTATTTAAGCTATTATCTTTAATTTTATTCTGCATATGCTTACGTACTACAAATAGCACAACTAATAATCCAGCTATGGTTATAACAGTAGTAGTAAGGAATATGGAATTCACAGCTGTATTGATTGATGAAGCATTTGCGTCAAAAATAATACCAGAAATAGCAGCAGAAAATAAACTTGCCAGTGAGTTAACAAATGTCACCAGTGAGGTGCCGATACCTAAATCCCTAGAAGCCAAGGTTGTCTGAGCAGTAGGAGTCACCGAAACAGCACGGAAGCTTTCTGATATACCAGTAAGAGTGATTGCTACTATATATAATAGAATTGAAGTTGACTTGGTGGTGAAGCTAAGTGGTGCAAAGCAGAGTATAATGGCAATCATTGCAATAGCCATAGCCTTCCAAGAATTATCTTTTTGCTTACCAACCCAAATCCCTGCAATTGTAGGAAATATCATAACAATAATTGTACGTGGCAATTGCAGTGCGCCAGATGCTGTGGTAGAAGCATTAAGAACCTTCTGTACTGCAAGTGGTGCATAGACATTCATTGTACTTTGGTAAAAGTATGCAATAAATCCAACTAGTAAAAGTGCGCAGTAGTGCTTATTTGTAAATAAGTGCATTGGAATAATTGGTTCCGCTGCTCTTTTTTCAATTTTAACTAGAACAACCACGGAAAGAAAAGTAATTACAAATCCAGCTAAAATATAAGGATTACCCCAGCCAATTTTACCGCCATAGTTCATAGAAAGAAGGAAAGCACTAAGAACAATTGTCAAAGTGATTATACCAGGTTTATCGATATTAACTTTATCCTGCCTTACCTTATTTGGCATATTAAATCCAATTAGTGCTACTCCAATTATTAGTGGTATAATTGGAAACATAATTGCTAAATTAAGGTATCCCAAATCAGTCAAGGCACCAGCTATAATACTGCCTACGAAACCTCCCACCGCGATGGAACTGGATAATATGCCCATACCCTTTGGTACATCCTTAGGTTCATTAATTTCACGAACGATAATAAAAGGAGCTGCGGTAAATGCTCCTTGTGCAGCACCTAAAAGTAAGCGAAGCACCATAAAAGGAATAACTGTCTTAACTATTCCTAACCCCACACCACATATTGTTGCAATAACACCAGCAATTACTACAATATTTCTACGTCCAAAGAGATCTCCAAGTTTTCCTCCAATAGGTGTCATAATTGAAAGTCCAAGAGATGCAAAAATAGTCAATAGAGAGAAGTAGTTCATTGCATTCATTTTCGTGAGGATGGGACCCTGAAGGACACTGAGGCTAAGTCCTATCATAGCAACAGAGAGCATCATGCACACGCAGCCGATTTGAACTGCTAACTTTTTTTTCCTGGATAATGATATTGCTACAGAAGAGATATTTGATTGTTCATTTGCCATTATTAAAACTCCTTTCAAATTAAGGGTAGTGACTCCTGAAAGATTTCAGGAGCCCCGTAATAACTAAAGAAAGAACTTGTTTTTTTTTATTCATTGTTTTTATATCATTTATGCCATAAATATTAACAATCCTTATGCTCCTTAAGCCACTGTGTTGAACAATGTGCCAATGCTGCTGCGCCAAATGGAAGAACATCTTCATTGAATCTTACTTTTGGATTGTGAGCTTGATAAGAATTCTCTTCATTTGGGAACCCTGCTGAAAGGAACATATAGGCTCCAGGAACAAGGCTTAAAATTTCTGCAAAGTCATCGGAAGCACTTGCTTTTATTTTTGGATATCCCATTAAACCATTTACAGGCAGCTCTTTCATATATTTTATAACTTCATTAGTGAACTCTGGATTGCAAATCAGTGGCGATACTTCAGAGAGCATTTCTACAGTTGCACTTCCTCTGTAGGTTTCTGCTATTAATTTAGCAACTTCCTGCATCCTTCTTACAAGAAATTCCCTGGTTTTTAAAGAGGCGGTTCGAATAGTTCCTTGAATAACTGCTGTTTCAGGAATAATGTTTGGAGCAGTACCAGAAATAAAGGTTCCTACAGTTAAAACACATGATTCAGCTGGGTCTACTTCTCTTGCAATTAATTCTTGTAAGGCAAGGTAGATATGGATTCCAATATTAATGGGGTCAATGGAATTATGGGGATATGCACCGTGAGACCCCATGCCTTTGATGGTGATTTTAAATCCATCATTGGAAGACATCATAGTATCCTCATTGTTGTACATATAAACACCTACAGGTATTTTTCCAGCAGAAACATGATAGGCAAGTGCAACATCAACCTTTGGATTTTCCAAAATACCTGCTTGAATCATTGCTTTAGCCCCTTGAAAGGTTTCTTCACCAGGTTGGAACATTAGCTTAACAGTACCTTCTAATTGGTCTTCATTTTCTTTGAGCATCTTTGCAGCTCCGAGGAGCATTGCAGCATGAAAGTCATGTCCACAGGCATGAGCATGTCCACTAGTTGATGCAAAGGGAAGGCCACTTTCTTCTACTATAGGAAGTCCGTCCATATCCGCACGGAGTAAAATTACCCCACCATTTCCCTTTCCTACAGACACTGTAACACCTGATTCACATATCTCTTTTGGCTCATAACCCATAGCCCTTAGTTTTCCCATGACAAATTTTACTGTGGTTGGTAGCTTCATTCCCAATTCAGCATTTTCATGAAGATAGCGTCTGTTTGCAATCATTTCATCTTGCAAACTATTTGCTCTTTCTAAATAATTCACCCTATGGTCCCTCCAATTTGTTTAATAGTTTTTAAAATTATATGGTATATTCTTTAATAGTTCAAAAGGTACCCTCGCGAGGTATTATGGTATATTTATGGAATAGTCCATAAATATACCTTAAGAGAATTTGTATAGCCTGTCAATAAATACTTTTGAAAAATTTAGAAAATTGCCTACAATTAAGTGCAAATGTATTTATGGAACACATTTGTTGATTTATGGAATAGTATCATATAGAATATGTAATAGGAGTGTGAAGAATATGACCACAAAAATAGCTATTATTACAACTAAGTTTTTGCATCATTTTATTGAAGAAATGTTGGGTAAAATGCAACTGGAATGTGATTTCCAGATACTTGAATATACTGGTTTTAATAATATTTCTGAAATATATACATCTCTTGAAGATGAAGTGGACGGGTTTATGGTCAGCGCTAATGTTGCACAATTTGCCATTGAAAAGTCTGTTAAAAGTCCTAAAAAACCAATAGTGTGGTTTGGATCAGATTTAGTAGGGCTATATCAGCTTTTGTTGGAGCTTTTTATAAAGAACAGAAATTTGGACATTAACCGTGTTATTATGGACTTTCTCATACCAATTCGAGAAAACACAACTTGTGCTGAAATGGTGGGAAAAGAGAACTTGACTTTCATTGAGAATGACATGAAAAAATGGCTTAAAAATTCTACTATTCAAGATTTACATTCTCTTGAAAAAGACACTACAAAAAAAATAATTACTTTATGGCACCAGGGCAAAATAGATCTTTCTATATGCTTCTATAGCAGCATTATGCCGATTCTTCAGGAAAATGGGGTTCCTTGTATATTTGCTTATCCAACCCTAGAACATATTAAGGAATGCATAAATACTTTGTTGTCTACTATTAAAATTAATCAAATGAGAGAAAATCTACCTGTGGTGATTTCAGTGAGTAAACAGGGGAATAAAAATACAGATGATTCAGATATAGATACAGTATCTCTGCAAAAATGCCTACTAGATTTTAATAAAGAAAATATGACTGATTTTTTAATTCAGAAAAGTAATGACGGCTTTGATGTCTATACCAGCCTTCGGATTACAAACCACATTACTCACTTCCTTGAAGATTGTCAGCTTAGACGTTACCTTGAAGAGCACCTTACTTTTAAAGTGTGTATAGGTTATGGTATAGGGAATAATATTATTGAAGCGAAAAACAATGCATCTGATGCCAAAAAAGAAGCTATTTTAACTGATAACAGCTTTATAATGGATGAGAAGCATAATTTGATTGGCCCACTGAATACAGAACACTTTTTAGTGATAACAAGCGAAATTACTCCAGAAATTCATAAAATTGCAGAACAGTCAAAGTTATCATCTCTTACAATTCAAAAATTAGCTTCTATTATAAAAATCATGGGGACTAGTCAGTTGACCACACAGGATTTGGCCGCAAGACTTAGTGTTACTGTGAGAAATGCTAATCGAATACTAAGTAATTTAGAAAAAAGTGGATTTGCAAGTATACTATATAACAAATCTAGCAACTCCAAGGGTCGACCGATTAAGGTTTATGAAATTGACTTTCCATTCAAGATAGAGTAGTTAGTAATATATTATAAATATTAGTTTTAGAAATTAATGTTAATAACAAATATGGTAGAGATGTGGTAAATTTTCCACAAAATCAAGTTACTTGAATTTTAAAAGATGGCTACGATTTACTCTATACACAGAGCAAAAAATATATAATTTAAGATATTGAGGTCTACTTAAGAAATAGGGGTTATAAGTTTTGATTTTGTATCATGGAATCAATGTAGAAGTTGAATGTACCATATTAATAAAAGCTAATAGAACTCTAGATATCGGTATTGGATTTTTTACCAATATCTTTTCATAGTTTACATGCTATAAACGTACCTAAATTTAATTGTAGCGATGTGATCTAAGATGTATTTATCTAATTTTACACAAGAAAATGTACATCTTATTATACCTAATAACGCAGCAAAGGTTAAAGAAATAACCTCAAAAAATAAGGGAATATCATGTTTTGTTTTGAGTTTTAAACCTGTATCCATTAGCATGATAAGACCTTAAATAGGAAATGATAACTTATTAGACTACTAAAAGGAGTATTAATGAATAACACAAGTAATAAAAAAATATATAGCATGCTGAATATTTGAAATATTGTAATCTTGTATTGTATAATATAATAAATGAGACATCGTAGGATATTGTGTTATAATGGTAAACATGTTTGAATATGGGGAGGAATTAATATGGCAATTTTAACTTTTCTCATTGTTGGCTGGATTCTAAGCTGGTTTAAATTTGAACGTCTGATTATCCAAGCATTCAAGGAACTGTTTAGTAAAGACTTAACAAAAGCAACATACTATTTTATGTTTTTTTGTATAGGGGTTTTAGGTGAAATAGTTTTACTCTTTCAAGGTGCTTACTATGAATATTTCTTACGTTGATAAAATAACCATGGCTCTTTGAAGAGATATAAATAGGAATATAAATAATTAATAAAACTAGAATAAAGGGAAGTCATATCAATAATATGACTTCCCTTTATAACTATATATTTAATAACAATTTTTAAAATACTAAATAGTAATTATTCGTGGTGACATCCATGTTCATGAGCGTGGCAAGAATCACCTGAATCCACAAGTGAACCGTTAAGCAATTTAGAAGCTACAGTTTTAACCTCTCCAGAACAGCCACGTAATACTTGTATTCCTGCATTGTTAAGTACTCTTACAGCACCTTCACCCATGTTTCCTGCAAGCATAACTTTAACGCCCATTTCAGATAAGATTGATGCTATGTTTGATTTGCAGCCACAGCCAGCCGGTGAGTTAACTATATCTGAAGAAAGTATTTCTTTAGTGTTAGTATCCACAGTGAAAACAGTGAAATATTCACAATGTCCAAAGTGATCATCAATTTGATTGTTACGTGATGGTAATGCAATTTTCATAATACAACCTCCAAAATAACATAATAATTAGTATGAAGCATATTAATTATTGACATATGCTCTTTATATATTATAATAGGCTTATGATGAACATATGTCAATAACCTTTATATGGGAGGATAAAATATGCCAAGACCAAGAAAGTGTAGGAAAGTATGTTGTTTACCCAAAAGTAATTTATTTGGGCCAATAAATAAAGTTAACATAGAACATGAAACCATTATAATGACAGTTGATGAATATGAAACTATTAGGCTTATGGATCTAGAAGGAATGATGCAGGAAGAGTGTGCTAAGAAAATGGATGTGGCAAGAACTACAGTTCAAAGAATATATAACGAAGCACGTCTAAAGCTTGCAAAAGCATTAGTAAATGGAGCACTACTAAAAATTGAAGGGGGAGATTTTCAACTCTGTGAGGATGTAGAGATAGGGTGTAAATGTAAGTCCTGTCATAAGAAAAAATGTTGTGAAGAGTAATAAGATATTATTAAAAGGGATATTAGCAAGCTCAGAAGGTGTAAGAAAAAATAATATAAATGCAGTTGACATTTCTAGAATTAACTCTATGAAAACTAGAAATATAGACTTCACTTATGTTACATAACAATTAGAAAAAAGTGATTTAAGCCCCAGCACAATAAGGAGCTGTATAACACTTTCTAGAAAATTCACTGATTATATAAACTCCAAATAATCCTATTTATAAAAATAATACAACTATCCAAAAGCTCAACCAGTACAAAATTGCACCGGTTTACTATCTTATCTTATTAAAATAATCAACTACCTCAGGAGATACTTTCAAATAGAAATAAACTATCTTATAATTACTATAAGAAAGTAAAAACGGAGGATTAAAAATGGATAATTTAATAGTGGAAAAGCTAAGTAATAAGGATGAAGTTCCTTACGAATTACTTTTGCTAGCTGATCCATCAAGGGATATTGTTGATGAATATTTACAAAGGGGACAATGCTTTGTAAATATATTAATAACAAGGTTGTAGGGGCGTATGTAATGATAAAAACAAGACCCTTAACTTTAGAACTTGTAAATATTGCTGTTAGTGAAGAATTTCAGGGAAGAGGCATAGGAAAAACCTTAGTGCTCAGTGCTATTGAAATAGCCAAACAAGAAAATGCGAAGGTTTTAGAAGTTGGAACAGGAAATTCTAGCATAGCTCAGTTAGCTCTTTATCAAAAATGTGGCTTTCGCATAGTTTCAATTGATAGAGACTTTTTTATAAAACATTATAATCATAAAATACAAGAAAATGGCATTCAATGTATTGATATGATTAGATTAAGCATGGATTTATAAGTTATTGGAAAAGTAGAATAATTACATGAAAACGCACAGGTTATAAGTAGATAAACCTGTGTATGTTTATCAGTAATATTGTAGCATGGCCAAATAAGGAAAAACAGCACTAGTACTTAGTGCTGTTTTCTATGACAAACTATTATTTACTCATTATTAATTGCTTTATTATGCTCAAAGTCTTTTCTTTTTTATAAAAAGCATTGCATGGTCCCAGATGATATCAAAAATGTATGGACCAACCATAGCTATTTTATCCAAATAAACCCTAAACACTATACGAGCATCCTTATTATTATCAACTCCGTAGGCTTTTCCAAGTGGGTTCCCTGTACCGTAAGGGATAATAACAACATTGTCCTCATCAGCCTTTCTTGCCATTTTATAAACATAATAGTATCCAGCATTTTTATAACCTTCAGGGAAATATTCCACTGCACTATCCGGAAATTGAACTGTACTGAAGGCTCCAGCAACTCCATTAAACAGCTCCGCCCCGTAAAAACTTGCATTGGAATAAATTGCTTTTCCGGTTCCTTCGTGATTTATGCCATATACTATTACAAAATCATCATCACTTGTTAACTTAAAATCTTCCGTTTTAAAATACACAGCATCTCTATCATCTCCATAAATATTAATATCCCGCAATATAGCATTGTAATTATCAGGAATCCCCACGGTTAAATCCAGATCCACATGATCGTACTCTGTACTTCCATATTTATCAATAATCTCATTTCGGAGATGATCAAAATCACGTCTAGAGTTAGGTACAATCTGATACTCAGTAATGCCTGTTTCTCTTATTTTAAGGGTTGGTACCGGCCATGGGGTTAGATTAGTGAGAGGGATTTTAGGTGTAATGCGAAATACTTTCATAAATTTATCAATATTATTAATATATTGGGTACCTATATCTTGCTGTGCCCATAATGCAAATCTCATCATAAATATGAAGGTATCCTTTCCTTCTTCCAGTCCCATGTTAGTAAGTTCAATAGGGATATTATCATCATTCATAATGTCCTGGCTATACCCGGCAAAACCCAGAGCCTTGCGGATTTGTTTGTTTATGTTCCTGTCAGCAGTGCTAATGATGATTGTTGAGCTGTTAAAAGGTTTTCCAGTAGCTCCTTTGGGAGTTTTACCAGTCCAGATATTGTAATTATTTAATTGGTCACCTAGACTAGCAAAGATTTGGTGGTAAAATCCAGTATAATCATTGCCAGCCGCAACATATTCGCTGTAGTCTTTTTCAGGTTTATTTTCAATGAATCCGATATAACTTCGAAAGCAATAATATAAGGCAGGTGGAGGTGTCCTTCCAATTAAAACAATAGCCTCGTCAGGTCGTAGCTTAGAGGTAAATCCCGGTGCCAGATAATCTATATTGGGTGGATAGTTATTTGGATTATTAGGATTATATCCAATTGGTGTACTCTGTCCTTCTGAGGGGGCCTGGTTGGGGGCTGGCGGAAGTAAGCACACCGCATAAGGGGCACCAACGTTGTTACCTAAACAATTGTCGACTTTGCCTTCACTGCACAGCTTTAGTATATCTATATAGCTTAATTTTCCTTCCTGAACAATAAAGCCTCTTGTTATCAATGTTGAAATAAAATCTATTATATTTCTATCCTCATCATTTGCATAATTAGTTAATTGTCTCAAAAGGTCCGAGTTATACATTGGAGTGTTAAAGTAGAGAGGATATGTCTTATACATATTGTTCTTTCCTTTCCAATACTTTATATCATCTTATGTGAAGCAGTTAAACGGTGTGTATTTTAATTCTCAAAAATGCTATGTCTTATTGGTATAACGTTAAATTAGAAAATCTGTATGTTCTGTGGAAGCCCTCGATTATAGGAGTACATCTTTACGCAAAATCTGAATTAATGCGTATTTATAACCTTATACTGCCATGGCACAGGAAGAGTGATTTGTGGACATTGCAGCAGCATTTTTGGTAGAAAGGCTTTAACCTCAACATTATATGTTTCTAAAAAGATGTGAGTAGTGACTTCCCACATCTTTATTTCTTGAAGCTCAACATTGGATATTTTTAAATATGAAGATGGGACATATATAGGAACAACATAGCTGCTACCTATAAACGAATAAGTATGTATTGCTACTGAAATTGAAACGCAGGACAATTTAATTATGGAATTACTATGTAAAGACAGAAAGAGACTTCAAGAATTAGAAAGGCTCTCTGATGGACTTATAGGAGGATAATTGGAAGTATTTTTTAGATGATATAGAAGGAAAATCTTAAATTTCAGATTTTCTTCTTTTTTTATTGTAACTTTGCGTACTTCAGATAAGCCATAACAAGGATTTTGGATAATTGATTTTTAGGTTTAGAGTAAAAAATTACAAGTAATGCAAACTATATAAGAGGGCGTGAATAGGCACGCTTTTGTTCCCTAAAGGAAGAAATAATTGACATAGTTTAAGAAAATATGATATTATGTCTATGAAATTAATAGACAGGAGAGAGAAATGGAAGAATTAATTCGAAATGCAGCTATTGATGATTTTAAAAGAGGGTATATATGGGATAGTAAAAAACCAGGATTTTTATGTTTAATTTGTGGGAACTCCTTTAGCGAAAAGGAAGAGGATATAAGAAGTCATGTGTCAGAGCATGGAACACCTATTGAAAGACTTCTATTGCTAGATAAGAAATATACTGGGCTTACTGAAATTCAAAAAGAATTTTTAGACATGGTGTCAAAACAATATAATGATAAAGAAATTGCAGTAAAATTAGGCTGTGCAGAGTCTACTGTACGAAATATGAGATTTGCATTAAGGGAAAGAGCAAGGCAAGCTAGAGCTTTTTTAGCTGTTATTGAGCTAGCAGAAGAAAAGATGCCCAGTGTAAGCAATCAAAAACTTAGAGTGTTCCCAGTTAGAGAAGGAAAAAGAAAGGAATTACTACCAAGGTTTGCCGATTTATTTGAACCTAATAGGGATTATACTGAAGCAGAGGTTAAGAAAATTATAAAAACTATTTATGATGATGATTCAACAATCAGAAGATATTTGATAGATTATGGATACTTAAACAGAAGTGCTGATGGAAGCAGATATTATAAGAAGTGTGAGGTTGATATTGTGGACATTATAAACAGAAAAGAACTTATTAATGAATATAAACAGCAGGAAATTGAGATGGGAATAATTCAAATTTATAACAAGGAAAATGGATATTCCTATATGGATATTTGTACAAATTTATATAAACCCTTTGAATCCATTAAGTTTAAATTAAGCTTAGGCAAATTTAAGGTTAAAAAATTACAGGAGGATTGGGCTAAGAAGGGAGAAAATTCATTTGAGTTTAGAGTGGTTGAAAAGCTCAAACCAAAGGAAGGAGCAACGGAGAAAGAAAAGATAGAAGAATTGAAAGAACTTTTAAATCTTTTCATCGAGAGCCAGGGAGAGAATCTTAAACTGTATAAATAAATTTATATAGGAGTATGTGATAGCAATGAAGGTTAAAGAGTTTAAAAATTCAACAGATGGTATTCGTAATATGTTAAATTTCCAGTTTGATATTTCATGGCAATTGTTAGAGATGCATCTTACTGGGCTTGAAGACGAGGAAGGTCACTGGAGGCCTGATTCAAAGGGACTTCAGGTTGTTAACAAATCTGGAATCTGGAAGTCAGATTGGCCGGATACTGAGAGCTATGATATTGGGCCAGCCAATATAGCCTGGATCACTTGGCATATTATCTTCTGGTGGTCCATGGCTTTAGATTTCTCTTTTGGAGAGGGAACACTTATCCGTGAAGATATTCAATGGCCTGGTTCCATGGCAGCTGTAAGGGAAAGATGCATAGAGCTAAGAGATCAATGGAAAACTTGTGTGGCGAAGTTACCTGATGAGGAATTTATCTCTTCCAAGCGAAGTAAATGGCCATTTCAGGATAGACCATTTTATGATATTGCTTCGTGGTTAAATCTTGAACTTATGAAGAATGCTTCTGAAATTGGCTACTGCAGATTTTTATATGCAACTAAGAAACATGTGGATTAATAAGGATAAATTTAGTTTTTGTTTTGTTTTCTAGCAAATTTCTTTAGTATAAAAAGGTATAAAAAATCACCTTAATCTGGGTGGATTTTTTATACCTTTAGCATTTTTATATACAATAAACTGCAAGTATCAACTTAATGCTATTAAGCTAAATACTATTTATATATAGCATGGTATCAAAGCTGAACAACCCCTGAAGAAAAGCTTTTGGTATTCACAAGCTTTAAGTTTTGTCTCTTATGTATGTCTATAAATAATGGTTTCCCTGATCCTAAGATAACAGGATGAATGGATAATCTGTATTCATCAACAAGTCCCAAGTTTACAAAGTTTGTAATAAGACTTGCGCCACCATAAAGCCAAATGTCTTTACCAGGCTGATTCTTTAATTTATTTTTTTCTTCAACAATATTATCATTTATGAAGGTTACTTTACTTTCATTGGGCCTTTGAGTTTTAGAAAACACATACTTTCCTTTACTGTGAACTAATTCCCAAATTTCTTTTTCAGCATTGGATGCCTCACTTCCAGGTAAATATTCTCCCCATAAATCATAGCTTTTTCGCCCATATAAAATAGTATCAATATTATGAAGAAAATTAGTAAAATCCATTTCTGAATCCATAATGCACCAATCAACTTCCCCGTGAATACCTTCAATATAACCATCCAAAGTCACTGCCAAATCTAGCACTATTTTTCTTTTTTCACTATTTTTAATCATAACGTTTCTCCTTTAACCATATTTGGATATAGATTATACGATTTTTCATTGAGGTAAGTCAAGGATTTTTAGCAATTAATATGAAAAGTTGCACAAATGGGAGCAATGATCATTGTTATGCCACAAATGTTCTTTTCAGGTACAATAATTCCAATAGCTCACTCCACAGGCATTATTGAGATTCTGGCAAAGCTTATGACCCTCACATACTTAGACGACTTAGCATGGGGTGTTTTTTACACGGGACATTCAGTTTACGAACTATTTGTTTTGCATCATCCAATTTTTAATATAACAGTTATTACAGCATTCTTTTTAGTATTCTCCATCATGGGCACCATAATGTTTACAAAGTCTGAACAAAACAGGTAATAGTGTAATTGCGACAAGATATATGTCTAAAGAAACATCGCCCCCTAGCTTTAAGGGGGGTTATGCTAAAGTATTCACAAAGAAACAAATAGAACTTAAAAGAATATGTCTTTGCACCATATACCTTTACTATGGAGATAATAATAAGATTCCAATAATTCCACAGTAAAATATAACTAATAGCTTGGACACTGTAGTTTTAACCGAAAAGAATGAAAGAAATTTCAAGTTTCTTCACCAAATTCACTTTACAGCATGAATTATTGAACAGGTTCATTGGCTTTTTTATAAGGCTACCACTGAAATTATATTGATGCACACTATTAAAATCTTGAATAAAATCAATCTATTTTACTATTTTAAAGCTATTTTGTGAAATAAAAGACTTGTTATTTTTTGTTTTTTTAGATAAAACTTTTGGGTTAATTTTTAAGCTCACGGAAGGATTCCTCGGCATATTATATCATTATAAAAACTTAATAATATAAAGATTATTACAAAAGCTGGGAGAGGTGAAGAGTATGAGTATTTTGAGATATATATTCAGCAAAAAGTATCGAGTAGCTTATTCAAAAGATTTAGCTAAGAAGTTACAAGAAAGTGGAGAAAATCGTAGAAGAATAAGTGGTAACAATAATTAAATGATAGATGGGTGTAAATATAAAATTGATATTGATATATAAAAAGCTAATGAGCATAACTGTAAAAATAAAGATAAATAAATAAAAATCACCTAGGAGAAATTTTTCCTTAGGTGATTTTTTAAATCACAAATAAAGCAAGAACTGTCTGAAATAATATGACAGTTCTTATTTTGGTATTGACTTAGGGTTAACCTTTCCTTGTAAAGATAATTATACTTGGCTTTCTTTGCTTAAAAAGTCATCTATGTTTATGATATGCTGCTCAATTATTCCAAAGCCTATCTTTGTTTTTTCGTTAAAGGCCTCAACATTAAAGCTGGCCTTTCTTCCTTCAAGGGATTCTAAGGTTGATTTCACAGTAACCTTCATATGAACAGGAGTTGAGCTAATATGATCAATGTTTATTTTAGTTCCAACTGGTCTGAAGTTTTCAGGGACTTTTTCAAATATAATCCTTGCACAGGTAGTTTCCATAAACTTAATCATGCTAGGGGTAGATAATACATGTACTCCTATATTTCCTATATGTGCAGCAGTATTTTCAGGATCAACAGTATATTCAGCGGTTAAAGTTTCTCCAACCCTAAACATTTCATTAAAATCCATGTTAAATCATCCTTTCATTAGTTATTAAATGGTTAATTCATATCTATGTATAATCATATCATAAATTATTATTGAAGTTAAATCATCTTAGGTGTCTTACTTCCTATACTATATTGAAAAACTATATTTGTGAAATAAAAGACTTGTTATTTTTTGTTCTTTTAGATAAAACTTTAGGTTTAAGTTTTAAGCTCATACAAGGGTTCCTCAACATTTATAAATAATTAATACTATAAAGTTTAAACAAAAGCTGGGAGATGTGAAGAGTATGAGTATTTTGAGATATTTATTCAGCAAAAAGTATAGAGTAGCTTATTCAAAAGATTTAGCTAAGAAGTTACAAAAAAGTGGAGCTGCCCTGTAAGCACAGATTTATATAATCCTTAACTGCCTGTATGGACATACCAGATCCTCTAAGATGCTTTATACCAATTAACCAATTTTTGTACTCTTCATAAAAAAATCTATTTCCGTTCTTATCACGTTTTAAAGAAGGTCCCAATCCCATATCTGTATAATACCTTACCGTATGTTCTGCCATATCAAGGAGTTTTGCAATTTCTTTTACTATATACATTTTTACCTCATTTCTATGAGCTAAGATAAAAAAAATTTTTAAATATACTTGACTTAGAGTTAACTCCAGGGAGTATTATTACTTTTGATGGTGGCAAGATAAAAAAACACTAAAGCTTTGTATAAAACTTTTATTTTTTTCAAATTAGAGAGGAGATAACAAAATGAATAATTTTATTTACAACATTCCTGTTAAAGTATATTTTGGGGAAAATCAGCTTGGAAATCTTGGAGGGGAACTAAAAAAGTATGGTAACCGCGTACTTCTCACCTATGGTGGAGGTTCAATTAAGAAAATCGGGTTATATGACAAAATTGTAACTGAGATAAAAAATGCAGGACTTGAACTCTTCGAGCTTTCAGGGATTGAACCAAATCCTCGTATTACATCTGTTAATGAAGGCGCAGAAATCTGCAAGAAAGAGAAAATCGATGTGCTGCTAGCTGTAGGCGGAGGTTCTACCATAGACGCTACAAAGTTTATTGGAGCTGGAGCCTTCTATGATGGGGATGCATGGGATATTGTTACTAGAAAAGTTCCTATTACAAATTGTCTGCCTATGGTTACTGTGCTGACATTATCTGCCACTGGTTCAGAAATGGATGCAGGTGGTGTTATTAGCAATCCTGAAACAAAAGATAAAATAGGTAATGGTCATCCATTGCTGCTTCCAAAAGCATCTTTTCTTGACCCCACCAATACTTACACAGTAAATAGCTATCAAACTGCATGTGGTGCAGTAGATATTATGTCTCATATTATAGAAGTGTATTTTAACATGAATCAGGATTTGTACATGTTAGACTCTGCGGCGGAAGGTTTCATGAAAACTGTGATTAAATATGCACCTATTGCAATGAAAGAACCAGAAAACTATGAAGCTCGCGCAAACCTTATGTGGACGTCTTCTTGGGCAATTAATGGTTTTATTAATGGGGGTAAGAGACAGGCATGGAGCTGCCATCCAATGGAGCATGAGATTTCTGCGTACTATGATATTACCCATGGTTTGGGGCTTGCTATTTTGACACCACGCTGGATGGAATATACGTTGGATGAAACAACAGTATCAAAATTCTACCAGTTTGGTTGCAATGTATTCGGTATTGATAAGGATATGGAACCAATGGCTGTTGCACAGAAGAGCATTGAGATGCTATCAGACTTCTTCTTCAATACACTAGGTTTAAAGAGCACTTTCACAGAAATAGGCATTGACAATAAAGATTTCAGCATAATGGCTAAAAAAGCTTGCGGCGGCGGAGTTCTGCCTGGGTTCAAACCTTTGAATCAGCAGGATATTGAAAATATCTTTAAAATGTGTCTATAACAATTTGGGTTATCAAAATATGGCACTTGCATTAGGAGTAGGTGCCATGTTTTTAAGTAAAAGCTTCTGGTTTTTAAGTATAGGGAACCAGAGTAAAAACTTAACTTACACAAGAGCCTACCCTGTTTCCCTTAAGTCTTTTAAGAATGAATAAATTTAAAATTCATCATGAAATCATTTATCATCTTACTTATGAAATATAACTGAGCTCATTATTGAAAAGATAGTAGTAAAGTTATATGATAATGTAAAAGCTGAGAAAACACTAATTCTTTATTTATAGAGTGGCTAAGATTTGGTATGAGTATGGGAGGAAGCATGAAAAAGATGCTTTTATATTTATTAATTTTTTTACTTGTATTATGTGTGGTTGTTGCCTTGTTCTTAAATTTAAATCCAACCTTTGGGGGAAACACAACTAAAGCACAAAAGGAAGCCTTTAGCCAGTTTGACAATTATATTGACGGAAAGTTTGTTAATACAGTGCCTACAAACTTATTTATGGGTTCATCAAATTCTTCTGAAGAGTCTACGGACTCTAAAGAAGCCTCTAAAGAGGGTAGTCCTACTGCTGAAATTCCAGTTGAACCGATGATTGGAATGAAATTAATAGTGAGAAAGATAGTTTAACTTGGCTCGGGCACTCTACATTTTTAATTAGCATTGATAATAAAAAAATACTGTTAGACCCAATGCTTGGACCTATAGCTTCACCAGTTTCCTTTATAGGAGTGAAAAGATATAGTTATAACCAAGATATGATGAATATTATTGATCACATGCCAAATATAGATGCAGTTTTTATTTCTCATGATCATTATGATCACTTGGATTATGAGTCTATCCTTAAGTTAAAAAGCAAAGTATCACATTTCTTTGTTCCACTTGGAGTGGGTACTCATTTGTCTTCCTGGGGTGTTCCTGAAGATATGATTACAGAACTCAACTGGTGGGAGGAAAAAACCTATGAGGGGTTAACCCTTGCACTAACACCATCAAGGCATTTTTCTGGAAGGGGACTTTATAATCGAAATACTACTCTATTGGGTGGCTTGGCGCTTATTGGAAAAAACACACGTTTATATTACAGCGGAGATGGTGGTTATGGCCCTCATTTTAAGGAAATAGGAGATAAATATGGGTCTTTTGATATAACCTTAATTGAAGGGGCTCAATATGATAAACGTTGGGCGAACTCTCATATGATGCCGGAACAATCTGTTGAAGCAAACTTAGACGTAAAAGGTAAGAATATGATATTAATGCACTGGGGAGCATTTACACTAGCAAGACATGGTTGGACAGAACCTATAGAACGAGGATTAAAAGCCACTGGAAAAGCTAGTGTTAATCTAATAGTCCCTAAAATTGGTGAAACCCTTATTTTAGGTTCAGATTTTGAAGCTACACCTTCTCCATGGTGGAATTTTTAAAACTCACTAAAATCAATTTTTGAATTGAATAAAAATATATAATATATAGTTTAACAAACTCCTATGGTAAAATGTACCTATAGGGGTTTGTTTTTTATGCAATAATTTTATTATAGGAGTGTGTTTACTATGAAGAAAATAATTCCCTGTTTGATATTTATAGCGATTGGTGCAGGTTGCTTCTACTTTGCATTTCAGGAAGATACAACTTCATCACTAGGGATACCACTTACAATAATAGGGGCTATAACCTTTTGTTTTGGCATTTATAAAAGTTGGCGCAATGGAATTCTTCAGTATGTGATAGATTTATTTTCATTTTAACAACATAAAATTAAAAGGGGATAAATATGAAAAAGACTAGAAAGACACTTATGTTGGTGATGATATTGTTTGCATTAGTAGTATCAATACTACCTACCACAGCCTTGGCAAACTCTGCGGAGCCACCATCGCTGGTTATATTGGTTAATTATCCCCCAGAGGATCTAACTATTGAATGTATTTCTAATGATGATAAGAAAAGGTCTAGTGCAGCTCGAGTTGCATGGGAAGGACAGTACAAATTTTACTTGGAAAAAAGTTATTATAAGTTCAAAGTTACAACCGGTGGAGAGAGTTTTGAATGTAACCTTGATGTACCTTTGAAAAAATATAACAATGTGGTTACCTTAGACTTAAAAAGTAAGAAGTTTACTCTAGGGAAATATCCGTTTCGTTCTGTGATATTAGTGTCACTCAGGGTACTACTTACCCTTCTTATTGAGGGAATAATTTTTTGGCTTTTCAAATTTAGACAAAAAAGAAGCTGGCTTGTATTTTTTGCAATGAATCTTGTTACCCAAGGGCTATTAAATATTGCATTGAATAATGCAGATGCATTAACCGCAGGATATTCTTTTATTTTTACTTTAATTATTGGGGAAATTTTTGTATTCGCAGCAGAATTCATTGGATTTTCAATTTTCATTAAGGAGCATAAAAAGAGCTATACTTTAAATTATGTTTCTACTGCAAATTTTATAAGTTTATTTCTTGGAGGTTATATTATCTCAGTTTTACCAGTTTAGAATTCATAACTTAAAGATAAGTATAAAATCAGTATTGAAAATCTCATAAATATCTAATATTAAGAAACAGAAAAGGGGAAAGGGATATGGGAAATACAGTAGTTGTTTACAAATCATTATATGGAAGCACAAAAACTTATGCAGAAAACATTGCAAAGGAAATTGGAGCCACCTTATTAGAGGCTTCAAAGGTAAAGAATGAGGTTTTAAAACCCTATGACACTATGATTTTTGGTGGAGGACTCTATGGGGGAACTGGTGCAGGGATAGAGACAATCACAAAGAATGTTGATGGTTTAAAGGATAAAAATCTCATCGTTTTTACAGTGGGCCTAAATTCTTTCACTTTATGGGGAAAATGAATCTTAAAGAGCTGAGTTTTAAACATAAAATTATGATAAAAATGTTTAAGAAGATGTTATCAAAGAGAAAGCCTGAAGATTTGCCTGAGATTGGGAAAACACTTTTGGATGACTCAAAGGAAGTCTTCGATTTTCGTGACATAAAAACTGTAGCACCCTTGATAGCTTATGTAGAAAGCTTATAAGCGTAAAAAATCCCTATAGATTTATTAAAAGTCTAATCTATAGGGATTTATATATGTCTATCTTTTTTATAAGGTAAGTGATAAGTGAAAACATATAATTTTCATTTATAGTAAGATTCAGTTAGAACATCTTTGACAACCTAACACTAATAAAAAATATATAATTTTCATTTGTTTTTCTATATATATTTATCGTAGCAAACAATTTCTACCAAATCTTTTCTCGATCTTGCAAAAGGTTTTTCAGCTGGGTATCCAAGAGGAGTCATTGCCACTATTCTAACATATTCAGGTATTTCAAGGATTTCTTTCACTTGGTCCTCAAAAAAACCTCCAAGCCAGCAAGTACCAAGTCCAAGTTCTTGAGCTTCTAAAATCATATAAGACATAGCAATAGATAAGTCAACAGTGTAGGCAGGCTGACCACATGGCATTATAAAAGATGACTCAGTGGCGCAGGCAACTATTATTACTGGTGCATCAACAACAAACTTTCGCCCTTTTACTGCAGGTAAAAGCCTTTGTTTTATTTCCTCATTCTTAACAACAATGAACTTCCACTCCTGTCTATTTTTTGCTGTGGGAGAAATTCTTGCTGCCTCTAAAACTTTATTTAGTTTTTCCTCCTCTATGGGTGTGTTTAAATAGGATCTAATACTTCTTCTCTTTCTTAAAGCTGTTAATACATCCATTTTGCCCTCCATAACCTTAATAAAATATATCTATATTGAAATATATTCTTAAAGATCATACATGTTTCCTAAGTATTAATTTTTATTCTTTAAATAGTGAATAAGTACATTTTGTTCAAGGACTTTGGAAGAAGAAGTTTATATAAATGAGATAAAAATTAATCTGTAACCAATTTATAGATAATTTTTCAGTGCGTTCAAATATTTTTTTAAAGTGAGTTTTATTTTTTATCTGTGTACATCACAGGATGAAGTTATTCCTGAAATGCTCACCAAATGTTGGACACATTAAAATGCCGATATTTGAAGGTGTCCCTTTTTATGATTAAACTTGTTATAACAAAGAAAAAAACTAAAAGATATAAGCAACTAATAGCATACTTGTAATATATTATGCCTTCAAACTTAAATAAAAAAAATAATAATTTCCATATTCATTCTTCATTCTTAGAAACTCAATTAGAGGCTGTGAAAAAAGCATTTGTACTTAGGATTATTAAAGAAAAGATAATAATGAAGATAGTAGAGGTTCCTATTTCCTAGGTAAGTAGTTCCATTAAATAATAATGAGTAGATTAGAAAAATGAATACTGATATAATGTTTTTTAGAATGAGTTTAAAGGAGTTATTGCATGAAATATTATTTAGCACCATTGGAAGGCATTACGGGATACTTATATAGAAATTCTTATGAGAAATATTTTCACAATATTGATAAATACTTTACACCTTTTATTGTTGCAAATAAAAGTCTAAGTCTTAAAACTAAAGAGTTAAGAGATGTTTTGCCTGAAAATAATAAAGGGATGAATATAGTTCCTCAAATACTAACTAACGATGCTGAGGATTTTATTATTACCTCTAGAAAATTACAGCAATTAGGTTACAATGAGGTTAATTTAAATTTAGGATGTCCTTCTGGAATCGTTGTTTCAAAAAATAGAGGATCAGGATTTTTAGCCAAAAGAGAAGAGCTTGATAGATTTTTAGAGGAAATATTTAAAATAGATGATATGAAAATTTCGATCAAAACTAGAATAGGAAAAGATAGACCAGAAGAATTTTATGAACTAATAAAAATTTACAATAAATATCCCTTAGAGGAATTAATTATCCATCCGAGAACACAAAAAGATTTTTATGGAAATACACCTAACTTAGAAGTGTTTAAAGATGCATTATCCTTAAGCACTAATGAAGTATGCTACAATGGAGATATTTTCACTGCAAATCATCATAATAAATTAATTAATGCGTTTCCAGCAGTTAATTCAGTAATGTTAGGAAGAGGAATTCTCGCTAATCCAGGATTAATGAATGAGATTAAAAATAATATTCTTTTAGGTAAAAAAGTATTGAAAGCTTTTCATGATGAAATTTTAAGTAACTACATAGAAACATCAAACAAAGAAAAAAATGCATTATTTAGTATGAAGGAATTATGGGGATATATGATTTACATATTTTCAAATAGCGAAAACTACGTTAAAAAAATAAAGAAATCACAAAGCTTAAGTGAATATAATGAAGTTGTATTAAGTTTGTTTAAGGAACAGGAAATCATAGAAGGCGCTGGGTTATTTAATAATCGATAGTAAATATCGCTATCTTTATTACACAATAACATTAATAAGATTCAGAGAAAATAATAAAATAATATTTAAATATCAACAAAATAAAAGTACTGCATGGCCTGAATATTTTGGTGGTGATATTATCAAGGATTTTTAATGTTGGGAAGAATGATGCTATTCCTAAAATTGTCTCAAGAAAACCAAATATCCAATGAAAACAAAAAAGGCTTACTAGATTAAGATGTAGAAAACTTTAGAGATGTTTGTTCAACTTATTCATCATATAATTATTTTGCAAATGTTTCATCCACGCCATATTTGTCATAGTATTTTTAAGAAAGTAGGTGTTGAAAAACTAACTAGTTAATTTTTCAACACCTATTTTTAGCATAGAAATTTAAACAAATATTATACTATTTATAATTTAGATTTAGCCATTTTATCTTTTATAAAAACAAAGAAAGTTGTCATAAAAATAATACCTGTAATCAGTATAAAAATACTTCTAGGTAAATATTCAGAATTCATGCTAAATAATACTTTAGTTCTAAACCAACTTTGGAAAGGAAGACCTACACCAAGTAAAACTGCAAAGAAAAGAATTTTTATACTCCAATTTTTCCCTTTCATTTTCTTGATTGAATTATTGACAAATAATCTTAATAAACCTAAGCCACAACCAACTATGAAGAACACTAATAAAAATAGTTTTATCCCTTCATTTAAAATAAATGCTTTAGAAATTACTCCTAATGCAATTAAAAACATGGATAACATTACAATATATGATTTTTTCAAATTTTATATCACCTCAACAATTTAAATTCTTATATTTAATTTATATAGTATTTGTTCATTAAAACTATATAAAAAATTTATCGATACAAATTATTTCACAGCATATTAATTAGTTAGGTTACCTAACTAATTAATATGCTAACATGTGTATAATAATTAGTCAATAGTAGCTAGAATGTTTTTATTGAACTAATAAAAAAAAATTAGCCCTAAATAGAAATTTAGTTTCTATTTAGGGCTAATTTTTAATTAATCTCACTATACCATTCATTTAAATAGATATTAACTTTACTTAATAATTCAAGTAATAATTCACTTTGTTCTCTTCCTAATCTTTCTATAATACCAGAAAATAAAGAGTTAAAATACTTTTTTAACTCCTGTACTATTTTTTCGCCTTCATCAGTTAACGTTATTTCAACAACTCTTTTGTCATTTTGATTAACATGTCTTTCTATGTAACCTTTATTAGTTAAATTTTTTACAAATTCAGTGGTACTTGGAGAAGTAATAGAAAGATTTTTACTAATTTCTGAAATATTAACCTTACATTCTTTTTCCTCAGAAAGATATTCTATACAAAGTAAAACTCGAGCTTCGCTTTTCTTTATTCCCAAAATAGTTTGATTATGTCTTTCAACTCTTGCTAAATCTTCAAATGTATTTACAAATTTTTTTATATCTATATTTGATTGTTTATTCAAATAAATTCACCTCATTGAGTATATGTTAATTTATTATAATAAATTTGTCTATGTGTTTACAAGTTTTTATTTGCAGATTTTTCGCCAAGAATATGGAAAATAATTTGGACTAATAAATAAAACTAACATAGATGATTTATATAAGAATGTATTGTGCTTTTAACTTCTGTATTAATACCTAGAAATTTAATTTTAATTCTTAAATGATGTATAAGAAATTATGTTTTAGAATTAATCCAATTACATGAATAACAGACATACACTTTATAAAAGTGTGAAGCATATGTGATACCACTGCCTAAGCTTTAGTGAGTTAATTTGCCAATAGCTCTAGTATATAAAAAATGATAATCTTTATATCATATAAGGATAAAATGAAGAAACCGCATTTATAAGTGATACAGAGAATCGTACAACTAGTAAGTGATGGGTTTGAAGTACTTTTAAGAATAATAGTATTACCATAAATAACACATTCTTTAGAATTTCGCTTTAAAAAGCAAATAAATAGCTATTCTCTATAATTATTCCATTAATATTTATGAGTAAAGGAATAGACATATGAAAAATATATATTTTTGTCAAAACTTTAACAACAATTGTTTAGTAGAATTACAATATTTGATATATTTAATTGGTTTAGCATAGTTATGGATAGTAAATAAGATTAAATTAGATATTTTGCGAAAAATGGAGATAAAAGGAGCTTAGAGCATTTATTTTAGTGGAGGACAAGGAAGTAGAAAAATTAGGTTTTGGACAGTATTTCCAAAAAGGAATATACTAATAGTAGGCGATCGATCAACTAAAAACAAATTTGTTAAATAATTAACATATATATTTAAGTAGCCATACAATTAAATTTGCTATGGAAGTGTTTGCTGACTAGTAATTTATGCATGGCTATGGGACTCATTATTTTACACTAAAATAGGAGAGTGGTAATATTATGAGAAATGGTTTAAGAAAACTTACTAAAGCTTTAAATGTTGGAATGGATAAGGTTATGCCTGACGCAATAGTATTTGCAATGATTTTAACTGTAATAACTTTTATTGCGGGGATTGCATTAACTGGTTCAGGGCCTTTAGACATGATTAAATACTGGGGGACAGGCTTCTGGGGATTCTTATCCTTTAGTATGCAAATGACAGTAATAATAGCTACAGGGTATATAGTTGCTAGTGCCCCTTTAGCAAAGCGTTTTTTGGTTAAAATCTGCGATATCCCCAAAAATGCTATACAAGGAGTACTCTTTATTGCAATAGCAAGTGCTCTTTTAGGATGGATAAGCTGGGGACTTGGTTTGGTAGCTGGTGCTATTTTAGCAAGAACTGTAGCTCAGAACTTAAAGAAGGTTGATTTTAAATTATATGTTGCTGTAGCATATACCGGAGCTATAACTACTGGACTATTTGGACTCTCTGGTTCTGAATTCTTAATGGTAAATACTCCAGGTTATTTCTTGGAAAAACAACTTGGATTAATTCCTCTCAGCAAGACAGTATTTGAGCCATCACTACTAATTGCTGAAATATTAGGACTTATAATAATAGTACCAATTTTAGCAGCTTTAATACATCCTGATCCTAAGGATACACCTCATATGGACAAAGAGATTTTAGAAGTGTTTGCTGCTCAAGATGCAGAAAGTGCAACTAAAGTATTAGATAAAAAGAATATGACCTTTGCTGAAAAAATGGATAATAATCCGACTCTCAATTTAATTATTGGTACAGGTGGATTAATTTACATTGTTTATTGGTTTGCTACCAAGGGCTTTGACCTAAACCTTAATATAATGAACTTTATTCTTTTAATGGTTGGAATAATTCTTCACATGACTCCACGTAATTTACTAACAGCAGCAGAAGAAGGAGTTAAGAGTGCCTTTGGTGTTGTAATTCAGTTCCCATTTTATGCAGGAATACAAGGCATGATGGGGGATTCAGGGCTTGTTGCTTTAATAGCTAACTTCTTTGCAGGTATATCCACACAAACAACCTATCCATACTGGACATATATTTCTATGTCTATAGTTAATTTCTTCATTCCTTCATCAGGTGGAATCTTCATGGTTGCCGGTCAACCTTTAAGTCAGGCTGCTTTAAACTTAGGAGTAGACCCTCACAAATTTGTAATAGCTTTTACTGCTGGTGAAACCATATCAAATATCATTCAACCATTCTGGGCTATACCACTGCTTGGAATTGCAAGACTTAAGATGAAGGATATAATGGGGTACTGTATAGTATTCTTCGTAGTACTTACAGCCATATTCTTTGGTGTATGGACTATAATGTGGTAAGAATCATTAATACTTACCTAGAAGAAGACGATATCTTACAAATTGAAATTTGTTATTAAGATATTTACTAAAAATGCATAAATAAATGCTACCTTTGGAGAAATGAGAATATCATTTCTCCAAAGGTAGCTTTTTTTAATTTTATTTATTAGCATATTGATAAATGATATAATACAAAAATAAGAAATTTTATATAAATTAGTAAATATTGAAGCTATTCCAATGAAGATTATTATGATATAACTAAGAATGGTGAGAGTAGAACGAGGGTTAATTGTAATCTTGCTTTATGTGGTGATATAGTTTAGAATAATTAATATTTCAAAGAAAAAATAGTACAAGCTTATATAAAGAATTGCTCTATTTTCCAGACAAAACTTTTACCCCAATAAATCTTTGATGGCTTAAGTCCACCAAAGAAAATCCTCATTACTTCAATTTGGAGTGGGTTATTCTCTACAGTGAAGATTATGAGAAACTAAGTATATAAAGATGCTTTTTGTATTTAATAATTCAAATATAAAAAAGAATGAGGGATATAAGAGATGACAATAGAACTAGAAAAATACTACAATAAATTTTGTGAAGATAAAAGATTAACTAGGAAGTATGGACAAGTTGAATATATTACCTCTATGAAATATATTCATGAGTACCTTGGTGATAGTGAAGATAATGGAAAGAAGAAAATCTTAGATGTTGGTGCTGGCACGGGTAGATACTCTGTAGCATTAGCAAACGAAGGATATGATGTTACTGCCGTTGAACTTGTGAAGCACAATCTTGGGATTTTAAAGTCAAAAGGAAGTACAGTAAAAGCCTATCAGGGAACAGCATTAGATTTATCAAGATTTGCAGAAAATACTTTTGACATGACTCTTATATTTGGGCCAATGTATCATTTATATAAATTCGAGGATAAAGTAAAAGTGCTACAAGAGGCAAAAAGAGTAACGAAAGTTAATGGTGTGATCTTAGTAGCATATTGTATGAATGAATATAGTGTAATAACCTATGGTTTTAAGGAAAACAATATTCGTACAAGCATTGACAATGGAAAGCTTACTGATGATTTTCATGTTTTATCAAAGCCAGAGGATTTATATGATTATGTGAGGACTGAGGATATTAATAAGTTAAATGAAGAGGCAAGGATGAAAAGGATAAAAATCATTGCAGCAGATGGCCCAGCTAACTATATGCGTCCTGTTATAAATGCAATGGATGAAGAGACTTTTGAGCTTTTTCTTAACTATCATTTTGCCACCTGTGAAAGACCGGATTTGCTGGGAGCAAGCGGTCATACATTAGATATTTTGAGAAAAGAAGAAGAAAATAAAAAGGTATGTTTTGAAAACTCAATATTCCCTAAGTTATAAGAAATTTTAATATTTCATATGCTATAGACCTTATCTATAATTTTTGACACATGACTTTTACAGTAAATAATTTAAATGCTTAATTAGTTTCTTTGCAATATTATAAAATAGCTAGTAAAACACATGAGGCTTTACTAACTGTTTTTATTAAAAAATATAATATAATTTATAGTGGAAAATGATTATCTCATAGTATAGGACATGATGGAGAAGGTTGAGGTTTTGATTATTTTTAAGTTCACTATCTTAACACTAGATTGATTGTCTGTTAACCAACTCTTTTCCTTTTATTAAGAATATGGTATGTTAGATAATGGCGAAATTTATGAGTTGTTTTTAAAGGAGAGCTTAAGTTGAAAACAAATATAGTAACTGAGAAAGTAGTGGGAGAAAAGAAAGTTTATATTGTAGAAAATCATCACGAAGTTATAATTCCATGGTCAGAATATGCTTCTAATAGTGAAACTATACCAGTATTATTAACTTTTGACCACCATATGGATACCCGTAATGCATTTTGCAGGCATTCCCATAAGGTTGCTGGATCAGAATGGAGAAAAGTAACAAATCAATTAATAGCAAATACAGATATAAATAAATCAAGTACAATAAGCGCAGCATTAGAAAGGCTCTGCAATGACGAGCATATAGATTTTTCATTGCAAGCAGGGATAATATCAGATGCAGTAGTGTTTAGCCTTCTAAGTGCGGGTGTTTGCAGAGATTATGCAAATAACAAGATATACTATATAGATCCTTGTTGCACTAAGGAATGTAATAAAAGTTCACATGGTGATGAGTGTCAAATTGATGTATATAATAAGGTAATAGAGAGTGAGGAACTATTGTTTAAATTAAATCAGATAAATAAGTTTATACCTGATTTTTTTGTTGGGAATAGAATAAACAAGAAATTTATTTTAGATATAGATTTAGATTGTTTCCACACTAAAAAAGCTATCAATCCAGTGGACATGTCTGTTTTTAACTATTTAGTAAATAATGCTGAAATAGTTACTATAGCAACAGAAGGGTATTATGTGGAATTAGAAAAAAAGGATAATGACATAAATGAGAATTATCTCTTGGAAAAATTATTAGTGCATATAGAAAATGCTAGTAAGTCTAAGTCTGCGGAGTATTCTTGGACAAGCGCACCTAGCGTTAGTTAAATAATTAGCGATAGACCATTTATGTAAATGGCGATGAGGTAATCTCAAACTAAGAACATTTTAGCCATGAGTGATTTAAAAAGAGTTATTTCGGTAAGCAATTACTGAAATAACTCTTTTTACATTAAATTATAACTGACATCTGCAGAAATATTTTTGGGCATTCAATATGAGCATCTACAGAAGGGAGGCCTGAACATACTTATTTAGAATAAAAAAATTAAAGGTTTCTTCGTATTTCTGTATAAATATCATTTCCCTTCATCTTAATTATAGCATATATAAAATTACAATTGGAGACTGTTTGTTCTTATTTTCTAGTGCTATAATTCAATAGCATGTTAAGAAGATTTGTTTGAGGGGTATTATCATAGAATCCTAAGAAATTTCACCTGGTATATACACTATTGCAAAGGGAACATTATAAATATTCTAGTACCTCATAACGTAAGTTCTTTATAAAACATGGGAGTACAACGCTAGGGAAGTGGATTTTTAACACATGAAGTATATAAAAATCTGAGTTAAAAAGCACTAGACAATACTGCGATAAATCGTTTTACATCGAATGATAATTATTAAAGGAGGGCAACATATGAGTTCTTATGTGATTGGTTTTCAAGACATTGACAAATCAAAAATCATAGTTGTTGGGGGTAAAGGAGCGAACCTGGGGGAGCTTTCCAGGATTCAAGGAATAAGGGTACCAGAGGGCTTTTGTATTTCTACTGAAGCTTTTAAAAGAATCATTGAGGAAACCCCACAAATTAATGAATTACTTCATCAGTTATCGAGTCTTAAGGTAGAACATCGGGATAAAATCGGTAAACTTAGCGGTGAGATTCGCATGCTCATCGAAGGAATACCCATCCCTGAAGACATTGGTGATGAGATTACCCGCCTTCTCTTTAAACTTGGAGAAGAAAATGCCTATGCAATAAGGTCTAGCGCAACTGCAGAAGATTTACCCACAGCCTCCTTTGCTGGACAGCAAGATACTTATTTGAATATTATTGGTAAGGATCCAATTTTAAAACATATAAGCAAGTGCTGGGCATCGCTATTTACAGAGAGGGCAATAATTTATCGACTTCAAAACGGCTTTCACCATAGTAAAGTCCACCTTTCTGTGGTTGTTCAAAAAATGGTATTCCCGGAGGTGTCAGGGGTTTTGTTTACTGCTGACCCCGTCACTTCTAATAGAAAGGTGGTATCCATTGATGCCAGCTTCGGATTTGGTGAGGCCTTAGTGTCTGGACTAGTTAATGCTGATAACTATAAAGTTCGTAATGGTGTGATTATGGAAAAGGAGATTTCCTTAAAGAAGCTAGCTATTTATGCCTTAAAACATGGTGGTACGGAAAAACAGGATATTGCTCCTGAGAGGCAGAATAGGCAAGCTCTCACGGATGAGCAGAGTTTACAACTTGAGGGCATAGGAAGAAAAATCGAAGAACATTTCGGATCTCCCCAAGATATAGAATGGTGTTTGGCTGTGGATACATTTTATATTGTCCAGAGTCGACCAATAACCACTTTATACCCTATCCCTGAAGCCAAGGATGAAGAAAACCACGTTTATGTATCTGTGGGTCATCAACAAATGATGACCGACCCCTTGAAACCCCTAGGAATGTCTTTAATGGAGTTAATATCTTTTGGCCAAAGGTTTAAAGCTGGTGGAAGGTTGTTTGTTGATGTGACACAAATGCTGGCTACACCAGACAGCAGAAAAATGTTATTAAATAACATGGGACAACACGATCCCCTCTTAAAAGATGCACTTATGACAATAATAGAGCGAGATTTCATAAAATGTTTACCAAATGGTAAAGAGGAACAGAGTGAGCGTAAAAGCAATAAAAGTACGTGGTCTGCAGATTCAAAGACACAAATTGAAAGTGACCCGACAATTGTTTCTGATTTGATTAAGAATAGCGAAACATCCATAGAAGAGTTAAAACAAAAAATCCAAAGAAAATCCGGATTAGCTTTAGTTGATTTTATTTTAGATGATATTGGAGAGTTAAAGAAAATTTTATTTGACCCAAAAAGTTCAGCTGTTTTTATGGCTGCTATTGATGCTTCATCATGGATCAATGAAAAAATTAATGAATGGTTAGGTGAAAAAAACGTCGCAGACATACTTTCTCAATCTGTACCAAACAATATTACGTCAGAAATGGGGCTGGCCCTACTTAATGTGGCAGATGTGATTCGTCCTTATCCAGAAGTAATTGATTATTTACAACATGTAAAAGATAATAACTTTTTGAACGAATTGGTTAAGTTTCATGGTGGACAGGAAACCCAAGACGCAATTTTCTCATATCTAAATAAATACGGGATGAGATGCAGTGGAGAAATTGATATTACTAGACCCCGCTTCAGCGAAAAACCAATTGCACTTGTACCTATGATTCTCAATAACATCAAAAACTTTCAGCCTAATGAAAGTAATCGGAAATTTGAACAAGGGCGACAGGACGCTTTGAAAAAAGAACAAGAGTTATTAAAGCGATTGAAGGAATTACCGGATGGTGAAGAAAAGGCCAAAGAGACAAAACGAATGATTGACCTAATCCGAAATTTCATTGGTTATCGTGAATATCCAAAATACAGCTTTATTAATCGATACTTTGTTTATAAACAAGCTTTGATGAAGGAAGCCAAAGAACTCGTAAAAACCAAGGTTATTCATGAAAAAGAAGATATTTACTACCTCACTTTTGAAGAACTTCGCGAAGTTGTACGCACAAAAAAACTTGATTACGAAATCATTAAAAAAGGTCAAGAGGTGTTCAAATTATATGAAAAACTAACTCCACCACGTGTTATCACATCTGACGGTGAAATCCTTACAGGTGAGTACAAACGAGAAAATCTCCCAGCGGGGGCTATAGCAGGTCTCCCAGTTTCTTCAGGAAGTTTTGAGGGAAGAGCACGTGTGATATTAAACATGGAAGATGCTAATCTAGAAGATGGAGATATATTAGTTACCTCATTTACTGACCCTAGTTGGACACCTTTATTTGTATCCATAAAGGGTCTAGTCACCGAAGTTGGTGGACTGATGACTCATGGATCAGTTATCGCACGAGAATACGGCTTACCAGCAGTTGTAGGAGTAGAAAATGCTACCAAACTGATAAAAGATGAGCAGCGAATTCGCGTAAATGGTACCGAAGGGTATGTAGAAATCCTATAATGCCATGATAAAGGATACTTTTAAATCTGCTATAAGTTTAAAAAGTAGGTCTTAAAAATCGTTTACAGCATAATAGGAGAGTAGGTATTATTAATGGATCATAACAAGAGTTCAATGAAAAATAAAAGTAAGTTATGGGTGATAACTATTTCATCCATTGTTATAATAGCAGCTGTTTTTTTTAGTTTTTATAAGTATCAAGAAAAAAAGCTTCAGCTCCCTGTAGGATTTTCTGTGGAAAGTGAAACAAAAGATATTACTTTAGTTGGAACAAAGTGGCTTGAGGCATACCTTCAGCAGTATGAAGGAAAATATGTCCCTAGGAGTAAAAAAGTCCTTGGATATTCTATTGATGGGGTTTACGCTAAAGATGCCAATGTGATTCAAATTGATTTTTCTATTGTCCCTAAACTCTTAAATGAAAAAACTTCTTCCTTTTGGAATGGAGCTATTATGGAAAATAAAATCAATTGTCAATGGGTTCTATGTTTTAAGGAAGAGGAGTCTTCAGAGGGAAGTCTTCGTTATACTCTATCAAAGCTTCAAAGTCCAGCAGGCTATGATTTAGAAAAGTACCAAACCAGTGGAGAAAAGGAAAAGGATGAATATAAACAGCAGTATGAGGCAGAAATTCCCTATGAAGTACAGCAATATACCTATAAAATAAATAATAAAATTTGCTATGTAAGTTATGATAAGGGAAGTAATTGGAAGGAAGTTCCCATTGACCTTGATACCTTGGTTGCAGTGGGTGATGGAAGAGAATATTTTAATAAGCTTCAGGAAGGAAGTTGTGTGATAAGTCCTGAGAAAACTGCTTTTATCTATGGTGGCACTAGAGAAATACCTCTTAACATTATCTACTCAGATGATAGTGGAAGCACTTGGAAAACCTCAGAAATAAGTAAAGTTATTGATAGTGCAAGAGTTAAGTTTTGTAGTTTTCCAACGGATAAAATAGGGTTTGTGGTTGCTACAAGTGGAAGAGCCATGACACAAGAAGGTCAACTTATTTATAAAACCATAGATGGAGGAGCAACTTGGTCAGAAGTTGGCCCTGGCCCAAGCACTAAGCTTTTAATCTCAGCAAGATTTATTGAAGAAAATATAGGGTTTATGAGTTATAAAAGAATTGAAGGGGCAGAATCAAGCTTTTACAGAACCGAAGATGGAGGAAAAACCTTTCAGCCTGTAAATTTACCTGTTGTTAAGCAAGAATGGATGGGGCAAACCTTTGAACCCTTCATTCAAACAGAAACTCCTTTTATGGAAAATGGTGAGTTGTATCTTTTGGTAGGACAGGGAGAATCAGGGGATTTTAATGGAGGCAATGTGATGGGGAAATTTAAATCCATTGATAAGGGAAAAACTTGGACATTTGTAGAGTTGTATGAGCCACCTTCTAAAGAAATTGGATAAAAAAAGATTAATTGATAATTTTCCAAAACCTACATGTAATTATATTAGAAATAAATTTAATTACGTAACATTAAGTCAAGATATCAAGAGTTAAGCTAGAGATATAGCTCAGTAACCCTATATCAACCTGCCAATGTGTAAGGTGGTTCTCTAAAATTTCGATAAATAGGTGGAAAATGAACATTTAAAAGTCTTCTTATCATTATGGTAAGAAGACTTTTATTTTTGTAATTAAGATAATGAAAATAATAAAGAAGAATTGAAAGAAGTTAATATGTCGATATAAATATGATGTAATTTAATAAAAACATATTGATAATCGATAAATGATATGTTATTCTAAATATAGAAATTAAAAGAGAGGTGCTTTTTATGAAAAAATATTCAACAACTTTTTTAAAGATAGTAGTTATTCTTATTGGAATTCCAGTTCTTGCTTTGTTTTTATTTGGATTGCCTTGGTTAGCTAAAAATCCAGTAAATCCAAATTATAACCATATACTATATCCAATTTTAATAGGTATATTTTTATCATCTATACCGTATTCCGTTGCTCTGTATCAGACTTTAAGACTTTTAGGCTATATTGACAAGAACAAGGCTTTCTCGGAATTATCTGTAAAAGCTTTAAAGAATATAAAATACTGTGCAAACATAATCAGTGCCTTGTATGTGGTAATGATGCCCTTCGTTTACCTCTTAGCAGAGAAAGATGATGCCCCAGGTCTCATATTAATGGGAATGGTACCTATCTTTGCTTCAATGGTAATTGCAGTGTTTGCAGCTGTTCTTCAAAGGCTTTTACAAGATGCAATTGATATGAAATCAGAAAATGATTTAACGATATGAGGTGGGTAACATGGCAATTATAATCAATATTGATGTGATGTTGGCTAAAAGGAAAATGAGTGTAACAGAGCTTACAGAGAAGGTTGGAATAACCATGGCGAATCTTTCAATACTTAAAAATGGAAAGGCAAAAGCCATTAGATTTTCAACTTTAGAGGCAATATGTAAAGCTTTGGACTGCCAACCAGGGGATATTTTAGAATACAGGAATGATGCATAAAAATTAAAAATGTGGTACAAAGATTATTAATCTTTGTGTGCAGTATAAGAAATATAGGAGAGACTTTTATGAAACAACGAAGAACATCCTTTTTAAAATTAGCTTTTTTTATTATTGTAATTCCAATTCTTAGCTTATTTATATTTTTCTTGCCTAGGATAATGAGCTCACTCGTAGACGTGATTCCAGTACCAGGTTATTTACAATATCTAGGTTTAACCGCTTTACATGCAGCGTGGATTCCATTTTTATTTGCTCTGTATCACACTATAAAACTCTTAATCAATATTAACAGGGACAAATCTTTCACGGAATTGTCTGTAAGGGCTTTAAAGAATATAAAATACAGTACAATCACAATCAGTGGCTTGTATGTGATAAGCATGCCATTATTATTTCTCTTGGCGGAGGGAGATGACGCCCCAGGGATCATATTATTTTCATTAATAGTGATTTTAGCTACGGCAGTAAGTGCAGCTTTTGCTGCTTCACTTCAAAAAAGATACTATACCAATAAAATTAGTTAAATCCTCTGTAAAGTCTATTTGTAGGGAATCAAAGTTAAAACTTAAATTATACACGGTACTACCTTGGTTCCCTTAAGGCTTTTAATAATAAATAAATTGAAATTTCAATAAGGAAGCCTATAAGGAGGCAATAAATGAAAATTAAATTAATTCAACCACTAATGCTACCAAGACCTATGGATACAAAGTTAAAAACAAGAATGTCTCCTTCATTGGCATTATTAACAATAGCCAATCTTACACCGAAAAAGCATGAAGTTATTGTTGTGAATGAAAATATAGAAAACATAGATTTTGAAGAGCCTGTGGATTTTGTAGCAATAACCGTAACTGTAGATGTTATTAATAGAGCAGTGGAAATATCAAAAGAGTTTCGAAAACGTGGAGTAACAGTAATTGCAGGAGGCATACATATTACAGCAGATCCAGAGGGAGCTATTAATAGTTTTGATGCATTATGTGTGGGAATGGCTGAGAGAGTTTGGGCAAAAATCCTCAAGGATAAAGAAAATAATTCACTTAAAAAGATATATTATGATATGGAAAGTATAGCTGGGATGGAAATAGTATCCCCTGATTATTCTATTATAGATAATAAAAAGTATTTATATACTAATGTGATAAGTACAAGCAGGGGATGTCCTTTTCAATGTGATTTCTGCTACAATAGCTGCAAAAATGTACTTAAAACTTATATAAATAGACCAGTAGGGGATGTAATTAAAGATATAAAGGCATTAAATACAAGACATATAATGTTTATTGATGATAATTTTATTGGGAATCCTAAATGGACAAAAAAATTGCTAAAGGAAATAACACCTCTTAAACTAAAGTGGAACGCAGCGGTTACATCTAATATATTGGACATGCCTGAATTATTAGATGAAATGAAGGAGTCTGGTTGTCAAAGTCTATTCATAGGTTTTGAAAGCATAAATAGTAAGTCTCTAGATAGCGTTCATAAGGTGCAAAACAGTGTAAACAGATATGAGAAGCTTGTAGATGAAATTCATAAAAGAGGAATAATGATAAATGCAAGTTTTGTTTTTGGATTAGACGAAGATGACCTCTCTGTATTTAAAAGTACCTTAGAATGGATAGTTAAAAATAAGATAGAAACCGTAACTTCACATATCCTTACCCCATATCCCGGCACAAAGTTATACTCCTCATTATTAGAAGAAAATAGAATTGTAGATTTTAATTTATCCAATTATAATACTGCTCATGTGGTATATAAACCCAAGAATATCACAAGTGAAGAACTATATAACGGCTATTTATGGATATATAAAGAAGTTTACACCTTTAAAAATATAATGAAAAGACTACCAAAGTCTAAAAAACAATGGATTCCATTTCTAGCCTTTAATTTCTTTTATAGGAAGTTTGGAAAGTTCACGGAAGCTTTGTGTAATATAGTTTCTTTTAAGAATATAGGAAGATTCTTTAGAAGGTTAGCTTACCTTATAAAGTAGACGTGGAATTTTCATTTTTCTATTACTTATAAATTCAGTGTGTTTACAAGGTTAACTTAAGAAAATAAACACTAAGTTTATGGTTATGGAGCTAGATTAAATATTTAGAAACGAGATAGTAAATGCAAGGGTTTTTAAGAGATGATTAAGATGGGGAGCTTAAATTCTCCATCTTATTTTATGTAATTTTTTAACACATTTAAAACATGTACAAATTCTTAAAAAATGGAGGGGATCACAATTAAAAGAAATAGATTATTTAAAAGTATATCCGTGATTTATATATTGATTATAATTCTTAGTACATTGCTTAGAGAGATTTTTCAATTATCATTCATTGGCAATTACACAGATATAGCTTTAATTTTAATTGGGTTATACCTATTTACCTTATTTGTAGTTAGAGAAGGAATATGTAATAAAAAAATTGTTCGCATTGTTGTTATTATTATTTCATTAGTCCCAATATTATTTCAATTGGTTATCTTATCTAAAAACGAACTATACTTTTCATCACCAAACAAAACTAACACATTGGTAATTGTTGAAAGATCCTCATTGCTGGATGGTTATAGTTCCATTTATGAAAAAAAGTATGTTGTGTTTAAAAAGCCAGTTAATTGGAATCGGATAAATGGTTTAAATATCTTTTCCAGTGGTAGTTATACAATTGAATGGGTTAATGAGAAGATAGCTATTATGAAATATGAAGATAAACATTATGGACAAATTAATTTAGAATAATGTATCATTTTAAGTCCAATTCACCCTAAAAGAATAGAAATCCTAATTAAGAATTTGCCATCTGCAAAAATCCAGACGGTAAAAATCAAACTAGAAAACTAAACTTTAAAAGACCAAACGATCCAAACTAATTGATAAATCATAAATGCAATTGATTTTTTAAAATCAATAAGAATTCTTAACGTTCAACTTCCAGTTCATGTTATGTACTTTCCAGTGATAATAAGAACTGGAAGTTATTATTTTATAATGTTAAAATTAACCTAGAATATTTTTAGTGAGTTATTATATATGAATATGACATTTATTATTTTGTAAAATGGGGGAGATATTTATGAAGGCTGTTGATCTATATAACAGTTTAGAAAAAGATTTTATTTTTCCAGAATTAAGTGATGATTGGGCAAGATATATGGGGGAAGTGGAAGATTATCTTACGCCTAGCTTTAAGAAAAGAAGTATGGGTTTAGTGTGCGATTTTGCTACTGAAATCAATGAGGTTTATTCTGCGGTGTTTCCAACTGACGAAGTTATAAATAGAATTATTGAGGAAGGAGTAACAGATTCAATGTTATTTCTACATCATCCTTCTATCTGGGATATTAGAAAGCCAATACCATTTCAGCAAATGAATAGTGCATTATTAGAAAAGCTTAAGGAAAATAGGATATCTATTTATAATTTGCATGTGCCACTAGATAATTTCAGTGAATATTCAACAAGTAAGACTTTAGCAGACGCTTTAGATATTGAAATAGAAAAGCCTTTTGGTGTGTATCGTGGGGGACTATGTGGTGTAATTGGTAAGACAAAGTGCAAAAATATGATAGAATTGCAACAAAAGTTTACAAGGGTGTTAGGTCATGATACAAAACTTTATTTATATGGAGAGAATGATATAACTGATGGAAAAGTAGCTATTGTAGCTGGTGGTGGAAATAATAATGATACTATTTCTGAAATGTTAGAAAACAAAGTTAATGTTCTTATCTCAGGTATTACTGTGAAAAACCCACACTCTTCAGACACGCATAAGATGGAGGAAGAAAACTCCATAAATGTATTAGGTGGAACACATTATTCCACTGAAAAATTTGCATGCAAAAGAATCTGTGATTATTTTGAAGAACTTGGCATTCCAGCTACCTTTATTGATGGTGAACCAATCTATGAAGATATGTAATGTTCCTATAATCTTAAAAAAAGGACAACCATTTTGGTTGTCCTTTGCTTTATATAATAAAATCTGTAAGAGTTATCCTACGAAATTTTATTGATTACATTTTTAAGTTACTAATTATTTTGTTGAGAAATGTTGTGTTGCATAAACATAGTTACCTTGGCTAGAGAATACTACACCTGCAGACATTTTAGTCCAGTTAGCATTTAGAATGTTAGCTCTGTGTCCTGGTGAGTTCATCCATTGATCTACAAGATACTTAGCTGTAGTTGTTGCTTCTGCATAACCTTGGCTATAGAATATATTTTCACCATAACTATTTGTGCTGTATTTAAAGTATTTAGTTGCTAAGTCCATTGGGCTTGCATTGTTTAGTGATGGTGTGTTGTGCTCAAAGTAATTGTATTGAAGCATGTTGTTTGATTTATATCTTGCGATTGGTCTCATGTTTTCTTCCCAAGTTAATGGTTTAAGACCTTGCTGAGCTCTTGCTTCATTAACATAAGTTAGTATTTCTCTCTCAACTGCATCCATATATTTAAAGCTCTTATTGTTTGGGTTAGCTGGTACGCCACTTGGCACTGTTGTGCTTGGCGAATTTGCTGGCGTTTCCACTTTAGGAGCTTCAGTTTTTGGTACTTCATTCACTGGAGTTTCTACCTTTGGTACTTCAACTGTAGGTACTTCTGTTTTTGGTTCTTCCACAACTGGTACTTCTACCTTTGGAACTTCGGTTTTTGGAGCTTCCACTACATCAGGAACTGCACAATCTGAACCTTGCTCAATCATGCAACCATTGTCCTCACAGTTGTTTTCATCTTCACATTGATTCTCTAACGCGCAATTAGTATCACCACATTCAGTATTTAGGTTGCACGTATTTTCTTCTCCTGGTACTGTGCAAGTGTTGTTAGCATTTTCATCTATTAAAGCTTCAACATCTTGAGAGCCATTTGGAGTAGAAACTGGTGCTATTACATCACAAT
>NZ_JAVWDJ010000023.1:0-63987 GCF_036642255.1 Clostridium sp.
TTTATCAGTTGCGTTGAATTTGTCATAAAATTCACCATTAAGATATTTTCTTAACCCACAGTCGGCCCATGTTATATCTTTATAAGCATTATGGTAAGGGCGTTGATCTATGATTTCTTCGGTTATAATTAAAGCCACATTGTTTTGTATGTCAAGTACACGCCAGTTATAACTGCCGAAGGATAATGTTGAGCCGATTTTAATATCTTCCATTTAAGCACCTCCTTCTTTGTAATAGGTAATCTGCCTTACCCTTGGAACTTATTCTTAGCCCTTCTCCTTAATTGGAAACAATAAATCAAGCTGTAAATCTTCCATTTTACTACCCTTTTGTACAAAATTATAAAAATTTAAGGTTTCTTCAAAACCTTGTCCAGCAACCGTTTCTGGCGATGTCCAGCGTGGGGAACCCCAATCATTATCATATTTATCGCTTGCGTTAACCCATTCTTTTAATAAACGCCAGTCCTGGAAATCCCATGTCCTAAGCACATGTGCGGCATACAACCCACCGTCAAAATTTCGTTTTACTAAAGGCTTGGGTACCTCTATGTGATCGGGAATGGATACCCACATCTCATATACATGGGAAGGTTGTCCAAGTACTGCTGCCCCCTTAGAGCAGTCAAAACCAAAACTTCGTGCATCGGGTTTGATTTTTAAAAGTCCAATTTCATTTACAAATCGCGCTATCATGTCCCCCGCTTTACCTTCGCAGCCATCTCCCGTTGCGTAAGCAGCAGCCACAGTCATAGGCGGCAGATATACAATTCGCATATCTTTGTCCTCCAGTTTGTTTAAATTTTCATTTGCCTTGTTTAATTCTTCCATGGATACTTTCTCCTTAATTTTATTTTCGGAAAACGAAAGAGTGCTAGCAATGGCAAGCATGGTATTGTCGTTTAATAATTCAAGTTTCAAATATACGTCCGCTTTTTCCTGCAGCTCATCCACAAAGCGCATCAATATGGATTTGAGAGTTGACAGAGCCGTTATTTCCTCATCAATCTGGCTTATGTTCTGCTTGAATATCTCGATCGCCGCCACGGCGTTTTGGTTATTGAGGATATCTTTAATCTGCTTCACCGGAATTTTCAGCTTACGCAAGATGATGATTTGTTGAAGCCGTTGTATAGCATTTTCATTATAAACCCTGTACGCATAATCATCTTTACGACTGCTTTTTATCAACCCTATTTCTTCGTAATAACACAACATTCTTCTCGAAACACCGTAATCCAATGAAATTTGTCTTATAGTTTTTAACTCCATGATTATTCCCCTTTCTGTTTCCCTGATATAAAGTATAAACCGTTACACGGTGTGCGAGTCAAAGGCTAATTTAAAAATATATTTAGACCCACGTCAGCAATTAAACGGTCTCAGACCAAATAGAGAAGATACCTGAAAGCATGAATGCAGTTTCGTATATTTTCTTCTCCTGAAACGTGATCAAACATAGCTTTGAGAGTATATGTTTCTGGTATATTTGGCGGAATTATGTTTTAAATATATCTCGCCATATTACTAATAATATTTTGCATTAATTCAGTACTTTGCTGTATACCATAGGGATATATCATATCTCTTTTGTGGTTTCTTCTGAAGCAATATCGACAAAACCTAATCGGTTATACACCTCAACTGCATAAGGCGTGGAATTCACTGTAATTTCTTTTGCTGTGCTGTTCTCTAGTACAATCTGAAACAGCTTTTTTCCTATTCCCTGTCTATGGTGCTTGCCATCCACAAAGGATAGAGCTATATGGTTCAGCATTCCTGATTGCAATACTTTTATTTATTTAAGTCATAATTAATTACTAGTCTAGCTTTAAATAAGTCTCCTATATCAATGTAATAAGTTCATTTTACCATATAATTACTGTAATAATATACCTGCAGTTTCTTCTTCCTTGTATTTCAAATAAAAACAAAAGACAATTTCCAGCTAATCCTTGAGGTATTGAAAGCTTTAGAACTAACTAGCTACCTATCTAACTTAATAGTATAGTTAATTCAACAAAACCTATAAAGTATAGATTCTATTGAAATTTACGGCAAGTAATTAAAATAGGTTTTCAAACCTTAAGGAACTGAAATAATCCAGTTCTTTAAATTCACATTTATATATTCATATTGAAAACTAATTTATATACTTAGAAGCAAGCACACCTTTTATTTCTATGGTTCTTATCTTTTCATTATCTAAAAATTCAAGAAGCTCTTTTGCCTCACCACGAATTAAAAGTCCATAGATATTTATCCCATTACTTTCAACATAGCTTAGGGCATTTTTATAGTATTCAGACTTAATTTCATTAAAATCTAGGGCTGCAACAGCCTTTTTTCTATCATTCACATATTTCAGTAGTGAAATAAAGTGCTTAGTATAGCCTTCATCCATGGAGCCATCAAAGCCACCTTTGTCGGCTTCACTTCTAAAATAATCAATGAGCTGTATAAAAGGATATTTATCGGTATTAGGATTCTCGTTTGTCACAGAGCTATCATTAAAGTTTGGATTAAAACCTGTTAAATACTCCTTAGATGTACCTTTTGGTGCAGTACGCACCGCTGCCCAGCTAAAGGTAAGCTTATTTTTGTACTTTTTTCTTAGCTCATCAAATTCCTTCACTGTTATATCCTGATCTAGTATTACATAGGCAGATACATAGGAAACAGGATTTAACTCTTTCATATAATCAATTCTCTCTTTATTTACAGACTCTACCACATTGCCATTATCATAAGGTGGTACTATATCTAAAAACTCCATATGGCTAACAGGAAAAAAATCATGAAAGCTATCTCCACTTTTAATATTTCTTTTTATCTTGCTATTAGTAGCTTTGATTTGGCGATTAAACACATTTACCCTTTCGAAGTACACATCATATTCTCCAAAGCCTAAACTTTCTGAATGGGCAGTGTTAAGTGCATAGCCAGGCAAACTGAGTTCGGTGATAACTCTTAAATCAAAGTACAGGTCATCATAATATTTAGCCGCAGTGCTTTGAGAGGGATTATAGTAAAAACTGCTTACTAGGGGAGAAAGTATATAATTAATAGTAAATATGATTGAAAATACCGCTCCAACAGAAGCTATTATTACTTTGCGCAATTTTTTATTTACACTTCTTTTTACTAGCTTTGTTTCATCCATAGAGACTTCAGGCATGGTTTCTTTCTCAAAACCTATATCATAACTTTCAGACAGGTAATCCGATATGACTTCATATTTTTGAAGTTCTTCTTCTATTATTTTTATTTCTTCCTGTGAAGCAGAACCATCATTGTATTTATCTAATAAATCTTTAAAACTCATTATATATCCTCCTCTAAAAATTCTTTTAATTTCTTTCTTGCTCTAAACAGGAGCGTTCTAGCAGCTCCCTGTGAAATTCCAGTAATAGCTGAGATTTCTTTTAAGGAAAGATTGCAGTAGTAATATAAGATAACTATTTCTTTATAAGAGGGCTGCAAACTTAAAACCTCAAAGTAAATTCTTCTTCTATCCTCATTGAGGATAATTTTATCTAAGGTATTATCTTCAATAGAAAGCTTATTTGCACTGGATTCCATATCTTCAAAGCGACTATTTTTCTTTAAATAATCTAGGTATAGATTCTTGCAAACTCTAAATAACCAATATTTAATATACCCTTCACCAATATCTAGAGATAGCAATGCCTTAAAGAAGGTTTCACTAACTAGGTCTTGAGATAGATGATGATCCTTACACAGGGAAAGAGCATAGATATAAAGTTCTCTATTGTATTTTTTATACAAAACTTCAAAGTCATCATTTTTCACAACACCCTCACCCCCTTCACTTAATAAACGATGTTATTATATTAATGTTACACTATCTTCCAATTTAATTTTACAATTAATAAAACAAAGAATCACCAACTAAAAATATTCCTCTTTGTTTTTTATCAAAGAAAAAGCTTAACTAAGACCATTGTTATAGGGAACCAGAGTTAAAACTTAACTTATACAGGGGTCTTACCCTGGTTCCCTTAAGAGGTTCTGATGATAAGTAAGTTAAATTCTCATCATAAAACCCTATATAATGATTAATTAAGCTATGTATATTGTATTAATTTATAATAATTTTGGGTCAACGTTTTATGTAAACACGTGGTATAATTGTTATATAAATACATTTACTTGCATTTGAGGCTGGTTTATTTTTGAGAGCTTTATAATAAAACATTAGTAAAAAAAACTTTTGAAATGTAATGAAACCTAAAGGGAGGGGTTGTATTGTTAAATAATATTAAAGCAATCTTATTTCATCTAATTTATACCTTCTTATCACTTATTTTCACTGTATGGCTTGTATCTACTGGTCCATCCTTAGGGAAGTTTACTACTAGTGTTCCAGGAAGAATATTCTTTATTTTATTATTTATTATGGTTTATATCTGCCTGGGCATGCTTTTATGTAGCAATAAACCTAAAAAATATGACTTCTTCTTTGGGTCACTTATAGCTCTAGTGGGTATTGTAATATGGTTATTTACTTTTTTGAAAACAGGAATGAATACAGGAGTTATCACTAAAGAATATGGTGAGTATTGGTTGCTATTTAATTTATTTTTCTCACCCTTCAATTCTATCTACTTCTTTTTAGACATTTCAATTACACCTATAATATTACTTTTATCTACTGTGTTTCCATCTTTACTAATGGGTATAGGTTTAAAGCTTAAAAGAAGAATTAATATATCTACCCCTGGTGGCAAATTAAAAGAGTGAATAATCATTCACTCTTTTAATTTGCTAGTTTTTACCTTCTTTTAACTCTTCTATAACCTTATTTATATTAAATTCTTCGTCTTGGATCTTATAATATCTTACTCTATATTGTGGCTTTTCATTAAATCCAATCACATTATCTTCAAAAAATCTAATAGCAAAAACTTCCTTTGTGTAGGTACTGGACTCCCCTTCTTTATATGTTGCAATGAAAAAAATGCCATCGTAATACCATTCACTAGGTTTCCATGTTTTTTTTAAAGGCAATTCATCAATCACATTGATTAACTTCTCTACCTTATCAGCTTCAACACTATCTATACGGGTTGAATATTCCAATTTGTCAAAATCATGAACTATCGCTTGTGTATAGGTATAGTCATAGCCGTATCTGGAAATTAAGTTCTTGGAAGGAATAATATATGGCATGTAAATCCACACACTTATAGCAAGGACAATAAATAAACCTATTCCCATGAGGATTTTCTTCCTACTCACTGCTGCTCTCCCCCTACTTAAATTTATAATAGCATATGCACAAGCTAACTATGTGTCACACATTTGTACAAGTTCTAATTAACTTTATTATTCATAAACTAGAAAACACAAATGATAGAAGGAAGAAATCCTGAGAGCGGTAAATTCCGTTTTCTAAGGAAGAGCCTCTCAGATTACAGTTTTACACCTAAATCCCATGGACTTTCTCTAGGTTTAAGGATATCTTTTGCCTTTTCTAAATTAACCTTCATCACAAATTTCGTGGCTTAATTCGTTTTCTTTTGTTTCCAACAGGTTCGCCACCAAGATTGAGCCAATGATTATTAAACCTCCCAATATGCCTCGAAAGCTCATTGTTTCTCTAAGAATAATGAATGAACATACTGCAGTTAAAATCGGTTGTGTGCATTGGAGCATTGAAACTATATTGGAGGAGAGGTGTACTAATGCGGAATTTTGTAATACGTATGCAATGCATGTACATGTCACTGCTAAATAAACAATTACTCCCCAGGCAGCTGGAGCGATATTTGGCACTATACTAAAATCATCAAACACCAATGCACAAATAAGACTCATAAGCGCTGTAACACCTGCCTGTGTAGCTGAAATCGTAACAGCATCAAGGGATTCTAATGATTTTTTGCCAAACACTAATGCCCCTGATAGTGCTATCGCTGTGATTAGAGCAAAAATATCGCCTTTATTTAATGTGAATCCCCCTTCATTACTGCAAAGTAAATACAATCCAATTATTAAAATTATTTGTAAAGGCAAATACCTGAAATCATATTTTTGATTAAGAATAACGGTGGCAAGCAGAGGTGTAAAGATCACTGGTAAAGACATTAGAAATCCAACGTTAGTAGCAGATGTCCAATTCAATGCTAGATTACAGGTTATATAGGCAAGGGCCATACACAAACTTGCTGGAAAATATTTCGAAAACTTAGCTGTTCTCAGTTGGGAGATTATCCTTTTGCCAAAAAAAAGAGAGAAGATAAGCAGTGCTATGGAAAATCGAAAGGTAAGCAGCCAAAAGGGTGTGATACTTTCATAGGCTACCTTTGTCAAGGGATTTCCAACACCATACACCACACTTTGAAGCATTATGTAAGATACATATTTAACTTTAACTGGTTTTATTATTTCCATTATAAGTATTTATACCTCCTAAACCTATAAAATTCGCTCCCTTGTATTATTCAAGTTGCACCTACTTTTCTCCTGACGCTCCTTGATTTACTCTGTGTATTCATCCAAGATATTCATAGTCTGATATATTGTATGAGGTTGCCACTGGCATCATTAATTCTGCAATTTTAGCACCTACTGTTTTTCACGGCTTCTTAGTAAATTCAACCCCTGCTTGTACCAATCTTTCATACTCCATCTCAACATCTTCACTAGCAAAGGAGGTTGCAGGTATCTCTATGCAAAACTGACTTTTCGATTTTCCAAAGCGCCTATGATTATCCTTAGGCTCAAGAAGCACTTATATACCTTCTGATTCGTCAAATGACTCAACTGTTATCCAATTCATTTCCGGCATATATTATCTTTCATTTTAAAGAACACTACAATATCACTAATTGTAGTGTATTACTGTATGATTCCATAGGATTTCAAAAACGATATGGTGAGTTTTAAAATAAGCTTGTTAAAAAAGAAGAATATAAGGAAAATCTAACTAGATATTTCTTATATTCTTATGCCCTTTCTACTACAACTAATTGATTTCAATTAGCTCATATTTCATAGTTCCCATTCCAATTTTTTCTGCATGGAAAAGAGAAGCTCTGCCTTTTTCAAATAGTTTTCTTCCACTGTTTTTTTGAACTAAGTCTAGGCATGCTGCATCTAAAGCAACAGGATCTTTTCCTGCAAGAATACCAATATTAGCTGCAATTGGTTTCATAATTGTGCCTGCGCAGTCGCACTCCTCAGTGATATTGTGAACAAAAGTGATGTATATGATATCCTTTTCCTTTGCTGCTCCATAGGCATACTCTGAAAGTTTCTCAAGGAAGTGTGAGCCACTCCAGGTATTTTCTATTGCGCCTTGAGGACAAACCGCAATACATCCAGCACAGCCAATACATTTACTCTCATCAATCACTGCAGTAACTGGAGTTTCAATGGCACCAAAGTTGCATTTCTTCACACAAATACCACAAGAAATACATCTTTCAGCATCTACTACAGGAGATATGCCAGAATGCTGTTCTAATTTCCCACCTCTAGATGCGAATCCCATAGCAAGCTGCTTTAAAGCGCCGCCAAACCCAGCGGTTCCGTGTCCTTTAAAATGGCTCATAACAATAAATTGTTTGAAATTTCCATAGCCCTTACCTATTTTACATTTACTGATATATTCTTTATTTATTTCTACTTCATCATACTCTGTTCCAATGTCTCCATCTGCTATTATAATTGGAATCTGCGTGAAGCCGTGAGCTTTTGCAGTTTCTAAATGAGCCGCTGTAGTTGTCCTTGATCCCCTATATAACACGTTGGTTTCAATGTAGCATGGGGATACTCCCATTTCTTTTAAGTAATTTATGGTTTCATCATAGCATTTGGCAGGAATAAAGGTTTTGTTTCCTTTCTCACCAAAATGAACCTTTATGGGTACTTCTTTTTCAAAGGACTCCCCAGTTTCTGTCACTATTTTCTTCAATAGCTCTAATGCATCTTTTCCAAGCAGATTATAATCTGCTTCTGAATTCTTAATAAAATATACTTTACTCATGTTGTCACCTTCATTTTCCACATATTTGTTTATATGATTTTTAAAAAATCTCTACACATTCTTCATGACTCATTTCATCATGAATTATTTACCATTTAAACTAATTATAACATATGTAAACAAAATGCTATTCAATTATCTGTTCTAAAATTACTTTTCTTTTATGAAAACCATACCTTTTATAAAATTTAAAAACATCTTCATTTCCTTCTGCTACTCCGATTATCTTTGTTTTTACCTCATTGCTATTTAGCCAATCTAATGCTCTATTCATGAGCTTATCCCCTAATCCATATTTTCGATATTCTTTTTCAACAAAAAGAGAATCAATTTCCCCAATTAATTCTTTATTTACTGTGCTAATACAATAACCAATATACAAGCCCTTCTCTATATCCATAATTAAATCAACTTTCACTTTTAGATTATTATCATTTAATAAGTTACTTTTTCTAATATCAAAAGTAAGATTCATGAATTTACTTTGGAAATAGTTTGAGTTAACTTCGTGGTGTTTATTTAATTTTTCCCATAAAGGTTGTACAAAATTAAGTAATTCTATACTTCCGGTTACAAATTCAAAATTATCCATGTTTTACTCCCCTTTACATTCAGAATATACTGCAAATATACAGTTTTATTATACATTATCAATGACTACATTTCCAATATTTTCAAAAACTCAATTTTTATAGTAAAACCGATAAAATGAAAACTCAAGAGAATACGTTTTGGGTTTTGCCACTTGATAAGTTTGATGTTTTATCACTCGATATTTTTCACTTAAAAACTATAGAAGATATCTATAAATACCTGTAAATTACATTGTAAAGCTAAAAACAACCCTCTTCAAAATTGCAGAAGGTTATTAATACGCCCAATCCTTGAGTATTGTTACCTAGAGAGGATGGGGTATTAACTCTTCTAAAATGACGATAATGCTTTCACAAATATTTCCACTGACCATATTTATAATAAAAATAAAAGTCTAATTTATTTATGATAAATTATCTCTATGAAACCTCTTTTGAATTTGACACCCTAACAATAATTCCAAGCTCTTCTGCTTTGACCTTAAAGGTATCCATATCCTGAACTTTGCAATCTACAATTGATATAAATTTAAGATTCTTTAAGGTTAATAATTTACTACTATCCTTTATGTTAAGCTCATAAAGGGTTAGTTCTTCTAAAGTCTCAAAGTATTCTATTCCCTGAAAGTCGATTACTTTGCAATCCGCAATAGTTAATTTCTTTAAATTTTTCGCCCCTTGAAGAGTTTTTACGTCCCATAAGTCTCCACCTTGAACTGTAAGAGTGTTCAAATTTGGAAAAGACTTCAAGCTATCTAAATACCCTTTTTCAGGATAGGAAATCTCTAAAAATTCTACAGATGTGATTTCACTTAAGCCTTCTAGTTTATCTAGGTCTACTTTCCAGGTACGCAGCCTTTTCAGATTTTTTAATTCTTGTAAAGGGGTATAGTCTTTTACAATTCCATAATCCTCTAAAGATAAGGCATTAAGATTTTTCAAATGCTGAATTCCACTTAAATCTGTTATTCCAAATTTTTCATCACGTATTGTTAACTTTGAAACCTGCTGCAAAGTTTCCTCTGTTATTTCATCCATTCCATCTATAAAATAATTTTGCTCTACAATGGCTTTGCTTAGGTTCAAACTTTTTATCAGACGAGTTGAACCTAAATAATAATTAAATGAGAAGAAGCAAATAAACAACATTACAGTAGCTAAGATTTTTATCTTCATATACTCATTCTTCACTTTTACTGCTTCATCTATTATAAGAATAAATAGTGCTGTAAAAATTATAATATATGCGGGTATATGAAAAAATCCTTTGAGCAAAACAAATAAAATTAACACAGAAAGTATTAATGAACTTGTTATTTTGTACTTAGAATTCTTAAATACCCGTGTACAAAACGTTCCAACTAAGCATCCCACAAAACCAAATGTACTACCATTTAAAACAATAGCTTCCCTTATAAATAAGCTAAATCCCATGAGTATCAAAGTAATTACTAATGAAATTAAAAAGTTCCTATTATACTTTTTTTCCTCCATAAAATTCTCCCCCCAGTAAATTATTTAACTGTAATAAATAGTTTAGTCATACTAAGTTACTGAACTTCCCAAAGTATTGATGTAACTTAGAAGTTCATTGCTACCAAGCATTTATCTCAGCTAGATTATTCATCAGCACTAATATGATTAATGCCCTTAAAGATAAAGATTAAAGCTACTCTTTGCTTTTGGCCTCCTGATAATAGCTGTGATCCATGATTCTTGTATTTATACATATTAACTTTTTTAAGAGCTTCAAATTCCTTTATTTATGCTTAGATGTGATTTTAACTTATATAAAGATCTTAAAAATAAACTTATCCTATCTATACTTATATGCAATTTGGCTTCTTGTTGCCTCTTATGTTTTCATTTTACCATATATTAACTGTTGTTATATGCTTTTTATTGAGACCTTAAATTATTAAAAAAGTGATACTTTAAATACAATTGAAGACTTAAAGGAAAGCTTCCTAGGTGATGACTTATTAAAAGAAAATGAAATTTATAATGATGTGGATGAATATTATAGGGAAGTTTTAAAATTGATTAAATAAATATGAAGTAAAAAAATAAGCATCACATTAAGGAGGCGAAACTTTATATAGGTCTGCTCCTTTTACATTTTATTTGTCTTATTGAAATGTCTGGAAGTTTATGATCCAAATAGGTATAGATTCGAATGTTTAAAAAAGGATGGCTAAGGGTAATTAAATTATCTTTACTTGTTAGCTTCATTTATTCAAAGTTCTATAAGCAATATTATCTGATTTTTTATATATTAAAAGTGGTCTAATAGTTTTTCATCACAATATAATAACATAACATAATTAATTTTGTGCTTTCACTTTAATTTGAAGGCACTTTTTTATTTTATCTAGGCATCTTGGTTCCCCATAGTGCTTACTAGTATTATAATAATATTAGCGGTAATAATTACTAAATTAGCAATGAGGGGTGTGTAATAATTGGACGAAAATAAAAAATTTATCTCTGTAATTTTATCTCTTCTACTCTTATTAAATATATGGAGTTTCTCTAGTGAAAGCAGTAGAAATAAAAATCTACAGCAAAGAGTTAATAGTTTAAGTTCTGAAATTTCAAATCTTCAGCACCAATTGGGCAATAAAATAAACGAGATAAATAACAGTATATCAAGCATGAAAGAGGCTCAAAAGTGGTCAAGTAATTCAATGTATAATTTTACAGCCTTTGATGAAAGTAATAATAAAGTTAACACTGAGATAAGTTGGAGTTTAAGTGAAATAGCACCTGGAGACAATATATTTCTCTCTTTCGCACCACTCGAACCAGCTTCAAAAGTATCTTCTGATTGGACTGAAGTTCAAGCAAAAAATATAGGTAATTTAAGCTATTCTGCAGAAATTAATTTATCTCCTGATAAGAATTATAAACTTAAAGTACACTCTGAAAGTAGTATGGGTTCACGAGGTGAAGACCTATTAGATATTTCTTTTAAAGAACTAACAGAAAATAGATTTAGTATAATTCCTGGTATGGGAACTTCCAAAGGTCCAAGATATGAGCACCATATGTATCTACTTAATATGTATAACGGCACTGAAATCCTGAAAGTCAAATCAGCCACAGCTAAGGTATATGTCAATGGAGCCTTAGAAAATACAATTACACTCCATAAAGCAACTGATAAATCCATTAAAGAGGAGTTCTTTGGAATGTATAACTTTAATGAAGAAAGTGATATATGGTTTAATGATGATGTCATATGGGTTAAAGGAGAGGAAAATTGGGTACAAGGAAAAGATGGCTCATGGACTCTCAAAGGAGAAGTGCCTAAGTTTGGCTCCGACGATGTAAGAATAGAAATAACTATTATTGATAATATGGATAAAACCTATACTGAAACCTTTCCAAAGGGACAGTAACTCAATTTAATGAGTTTCTATATTCATAAAATATATAAAATTTAAAGCAGATTAAAACTGTACCCCATAAAGTAACCTCAAAAGAGTGTACTTTATGGGGTACAGTTTTAATTATTTGAAAAGAATTTTCTCCTGATATTTCCAAATTATGTTAGTACCTCGGAGGTACTAACCAACTGGAGGTGATAAAGTAACGGTAAATTTACTTCCTTTATCTACTTCACTTTCAACCTGAATGGTTCCATGGTGAAGCTCTACAATTTTCTTTGTAATAGAAAGTCCAAGACCTGTGCCTTCGTTGTTTCTTGATTTATCTGCCTTATAAAATCTTAGGAAAATTTTCACCTGCTCATCTTTGCTCATTCCAATGCCGTTATCAATTATTTCCACTGTGATTTTATCAGTTTTTTTAACATTGACTTTTAGGTATCCATTATCCTTTGAATATTTAATAGCATTTGAAATTAGGTTTACCCAAACTTGATACATCAGTTCCTTGTCTCCAATGAAGTCCACTTCCTCTAAGTTCAAATCCAGTTCTAAATTTTTCTTCTCCCAGTCATTTTGTAAAAGTAAAATTGAATCACGAATTTGTTCTGAAAGAGAGAATTCATTTTTATTTTGCCTTATTACTTCATTTTCAAGTTGTGATAATCTAAGTAAACTAGATGATAATTTAGAAAGCCTCTGACTTTCATAGATTATAATGTCTGCATACTCCGCCCTCTCCTCTGATGTTAGATCTTCCTTTTTCAATAGCTTAGCATATCCCATCAAAGAAGTGATTGGAGTTTTAAATTCATGGGATACATTGCTGACAAAATCTTTATGGAGATATTCGTTAGTTGAAAGCTCTTTAACCATTAAGTTAAAGTTCCGGGATAAATCAGCAACCTCATCCTTTCCTCTAACTTTCACTTCTACATTAAAGTTTCCGTCAGCCACCGCCTTTGAGGCTCTAGATAGTTCCTTTATAGGCTTAACCACCTTTGTTACTGCAAGGATAATTAGTATACTACCAAAGAATAGAGGGACAAAGAAGGTTGTTCTTTGGAGCATCATAAATTGACTAATTGCATTATTCTTAAGATCAGGAGTAATATAGATATATTCTCCCTGCAATTCTAATACAGCTAAAACATGAGTTTCACTGTTTGGCTGCATACGTATAATAGTTCCTCCATTTTTCATCTTCCCTATTTCCTTTTGTGAAAATGTAATGTCACTATTTTGTAAGGTTTCCTTGGTGTAAATATTCACATCTGTAGTTGTTAGGTATCTACACGCATCTTCTACTGGAATCCCCTGCTCTTTTACCAAGGCTCTAATATTATTTGCTCTATATTCTATAGTTTTTCTTACGTAAGACCTAATATTATCAAATTGTGTGAAATAGGCAAATAGCGCTGCAGCTAGCATAGAAAGTATGAAAGCTCCTAAAAAGAAGGCAATAAACTTTGTGTACATAGAACTTAATATTTTAACTTTTTTCATAGTTTCACCGCCTTATAGCCAAGGCCTCTCACAGTAATAATTTCAAAATCCCCGTTATAACAAAACTTTTCTCTTAGTCTTTTTATATGAACATCCACAGTGCGCTCGTCACTCTCGGCTCCATAACCCCAGATTTCATCCATTAGCTGATGTCTTGTGAAAATTCTATTTGGTTGTGATAAAAGTTTAAAAATTAGTTGAAATTCCTTTTTGGGAAGTTCCAAGATTTCCTTTCCTAAAGTTACTGTTAGGCTGCTGTAATCAAAGATGGTGTTTCCAACTATGAGTTTTTTATCACTGGCAATTTTGGCCCTTCTGAGCAGTGCCCCTACTCTAATTAACATCTCATCCATATCAATGGGCTTCACCATATAGTCATCTGCTCCCACATAAAAACCAGTTTTTTTATCCTCAAGGGTTTCCTTTGCACTTATCATAAGAATAGGCATCTCAAGGCCTGCCTCTCTTAAGTCCTTTGATAAGGAGAACCCGTCCAATTTTGGCATCATTATATCAGTTATTAAAAGATCAATGTGAGTGCTTCCTAATATTGAAAGAGCGTCTTCACCATTTTCACTTTCAAAAACATTGTAGTTATCCTTCTTTAAATACTGCCACATTAGCCTTCTTATATTTTTGTCGTCCTCGCATACTAAGATATTAAACACTTCACTCACGATCCCCTTTATGAATTTTACTAATATAAAAAATGAACTTCAAGAGTTAAACTTCTTTATCCATAGGGCTTTGGCTTAAGAATAAACAAACTTTGACTTATACTTTTATTTAGTTATAACTTTTCAATTATAGCATCATAACTTCTTAAAGATCTTCTTAATCTCTTTCTATATACTTCTAAGTGCGTCAATTGGATTTAATTTACTAGCATTTTTTGCAGGAGTAAATCCGAAAACTACACCAATTACTGCAGAAAATCCCACTGCTAATAAAATTGTAGCTATTGATAAATTAAAGGTTGTTTTCAGTGCTAAGCACCCAACATAAGCAATAACTATACCTATTATAAGTCCAATAAATCCTCCAAACAAGGATAGGAATATGGATTCTAACAGGAACTGTTGTTGTATGGTGTTTGTTTCTGCACCTAGTGCTTTTCTAAGTCCTATTTCTGTGGTTCGTTCTGTTACAGATACAAGCATCATATTCATGATTCCAATACCACCAACCACTAGGGAGATTGAAGCAATACCAACAAGCATAGCTGTCATCATACCTGTCATTTCATCTACTCTATCTAAGATATTTTGCATATTTGATACTTTATAACCATCACTGTTGTTGTTAAAGGTGGTGTTCATCACACTTTCAATGTCAGCTGTGGTGTTTTCAGCCATATTCCCATTTTCCATAAAAATCTCAACACTATTAATGTTTTTCATTCCAAGTAAACTCATTGCAGTGGTGTAGGGGATAATTATTGTGTTATCGTTACTACCTATGGAGAACCCATCTGATTTTTGCAGTGTGCCTATCACAGTGTAGGTTACGCCACTTATAATAATTTCTTTATCCATAGGATTTTCAACCTTGAAAAACTCATCTACAATATTTTGCCCAATTACACAAACTCTATTTTTATTGCTAATATCTAAAATGTTTATTCCTCTGCCACTTTGGAGTAAGTCTTCTGTATTAGCAAAGTAAACTTGATTCTTCCCCTGAATTGTAATGTCTTCCATCACTGTTTTGTCATAAACAATGTTTGACTTACCACTGATGGTGGGAGAAACCCCTTTGATGTTATCAATTTCTGAGATCTCCTTAACATCAATATCTGAAAGCCCTTTCTTTAGAGGGGTTCCCATAGCTTGAATGGTTATTTTGTTAGCCCCCATATCAGAAATGGTGGAAGTAACACTTTCCGTTACTCCTTGCACAATAGTTATTAAGGTTATGATAGAAGCTACCCCAATTACAATACCTAGTATGGTTAAAAATGAACGCATTTTGTTATGAATAATGTTTTGCCAGGACATGATGATACTTTCTTTAAACATTCATCTTCACCTCACTCAAATTTCCATCTAATATTTTTATAGTTCTGCTTCCGTGCTTTGCAATTTCTTCATCATGGGTAATCATTATTATTGTCTTACCTTCTTTATGAAGCTCTTTAAAAAGCTCCATGATTTGCTTCCCAGTTTTTTGATCAAGTGCCCCTGTTGGTTCATCTGCTAAAACTATAGTTGGTTCTGTTACCATAGCCCTTGCGATGGCAACCCTTTGCTGTTGTCCTCCAGAGAGTTGATTTGGCTTGTTTTTTAGTTTGTCTGAAAGTCCTACACGACAAAGCATTTCTTTTGCTTTCTCCCTGCGCTGTTTTTCTGGAATTCCTGCATAAATCAATGGCAATTCCACATTTTGAAGGGCATTAAGTCTTGGTAAAAGCTGAAATTGTTGAAACACAAAGCCAATTTCTTTATTTCTAATTTGAGCAAGTTCAGCCTCATCAAGATCCTCTACCTCATTATTATTTAAAATGTATTTACCTTCTGTTGGTACATCAAGGCATCCAATAATATTCATCAGTGTAGATTTTCCTGACCCAGAAGGTCCAAGGATAGATACAAATTCCCCTTTATCAATGGTAAGGTTGATATTTTTAAGCACTGTTTGCTCTTCTTCTCCCATTTCATAGATCTTTATAATGTTTTTAAGATTTAATATTTCCATTTTACTCCCCTTGTCTTTCCCTCATAGGAGGAACTAACCCACTAGTTTCATCTGATGAAGCCTCTACGTTCTCATACATCACAACTTGATTATCACTAAGCCCTTCAGTGATTTCAACTGTTTTGCCGTCGTTTATACCAACCTCTACTATTTGCATAGTAGGAACATTTCTATCTCCTTTTATATATACATAGGTTTCATCTTCTTCATTAAACTGCAATGCTTTCACTGGAATTGTTAAAACATCCTTTACACTGTTATTAATAATTTTTGCCTCTGTAGTCATTCCCACCTTCACAGCGCTATCCTTTTCTAAATCTAAAGTTGCAGTAAAATAAGCAACACCATTTTGATTTATTGCTGTATCAGAGATATCAGATAGTTTTCCAGTGATTTTTTTATCTATGGCTCCAATAGTTACTGAAACTTCTTTGTCTATTGCAAGAGACGAAAGATCATACTCGTCCACCTTAATGGTTACTTGTAGATTATCAAAATCAATAATATCGCAGAGCTTTGCTCCTGCCATCACTGATGCATCTTCTTCAACATATATCTTTGAAACAGTTCCTGCAACCTTGGCTTTTATAGACTCTCCCTGAGAAGTTTTAAAAAGCAAATCATCCTTTTCAACATAATCCCCTTCAGAAACTTTAATTTCAGATAATTGCATTACCTTCTCTGCCATTACATTTTGTGTGTTCTTGCTTTCCACGTTACCAGAAAAGGTGAAGTAGGTTTCAATACTTTCTATCTTAGGCGTTACTTCAGAATATTGATTTTCTCTATTGTTTTTAAACCTGGTCATTGCACCCAAACCAGTTACTGCAACCACTATCACCATTCCAAATATAAGACCTTTTTTATTTTTCTTTTTAGTTTTAGCCATAATAAATACCTCCATAAATTTAGCTTATGGAGGTATTTTAAAATTCCTATATGAACTTAACATGAACTTTCCCATCTATGTTTCTTTTTCTCCTTATTTAAAAGGTACATACTCAGCCATTACTTCTTTTATTAATCCCTCAGTTATGTCTACTACTAATTCCTTATCAGCATTAATTAATAGCTTATACTCATTGTTTTGAAGTGAATCTGTTGGTACTTGAAACACACACACATCAGATACGGATACCCCTGAATTAAAATCATTAAAAATTGTAGTATCCAAGGTAAACTCTTCGGTGATATAAGATATTGATGCATCAAGATCAGCTTCGTATTTTGCACCAAAATTGTCCACTAATTGTAGAGTTGGCATTTCAGCAGTACTTATTAAATTTTTAGATGCATTTTTAAATTTCCAATGTACAGTTAAATACCACATACCTTCAGCAGGTTTTGATTCAAAGATACCGCTTCCCACCTGATCTCTTTTTTCCACTGATATAATAGAAATTTCAAATTTATCTGTGGTTATTTTATCACTGGCAGTCCATTGCTTATCCTTTTCGTATCCAGGACTTGAGAGGATTGCTGTAATCCCTATTACCACTAATAAAACACCAACAAACATTGAACTTAGGATTATAATGGCTCTTTTCTTACTTATTCTAGTTGCCACTCTTATTGTGTTTTTGATGTGCTTTCCTTTTAACATATGATATCCTCCATTATGTATTTTTAAATAGATTTTTTTTCTGTGAAGTAATTAAAGGTTTCAGTTTGTCCACAATATATCTTAAATATAATTATGATTTTCCTATTAATAATAGAACTCTTGCACACCCCTCTAAGTATTTAAATAATTCAATACTATCTTTCTAGGAACCAATAAGATAACCACATAAATATGTTTTCTTTTAATTCCTTCAAAGACAAATTTGTTTGGCAAATAATTATGAACATGCACGGTTTTTCTTTATCTTCATCCCCAAATGAATACTAATGTGTAATCCTGTCTAAATTATTAAAGAGGTGAATTTAAATGAATTTATTAACTATTATTTCTTATTTTATTTATGCATTTATCTTTCTAAAATTAGGGATTTTGATATTTGAGAAATTGAATAAATTCCTTGAAAATGAAATATTTAATAGAAGATTAGAACTTGGAATATTGTCAATTCAAGATTTATATAAGTTTGGTTTTGATAAATTTTTAAGTTTGTCAGAGGTATATTTAAAAGATTTGGGCTTCACAAACATTACAACAGCTTCTATTGACTATAAAAATGTTGATTTTACCTGTGAATTTAAAGGGGAGAAAGTATACGTTCAATGCATCTTAGATAATATTGTGGATGTTAAAAATGGAGATGAGGAAATTTATTCAATAGGGAGACCAAAGGTACAAAAAATGTTAGGTCAAATGGTTCATGATGGTGTTAAGTATGGAATCATAATTACTAATGGTTGTTGCTCAAATGAAAGTTTAGATTTTGCTGAACATCAAGATGGAGAGCATAAAGTGCTTTTAGTAGATGGTTATCATTTTACTAAGGGGATTAGAACTCTAAAAGAATCAAAGAAATTTTTAGGAGATGCATTATATGAGTAATTACATTCCTGTAACCATAACTATTGGGATTATTTTAATATTTGGCCCAACAAAGAAATTACTTACTTTACTGAAATCTGCAATTAGTAACTATAGAAAATATTGCTCTAAAATTAATCTACGAGAAGAACTTTACAATTTATCCCCTAGAGAATTTGAGTTGTGGTGTGGAGACTTTTTAAAGGGAAAAGGCTACACTGGTGTTACTGTGTCTCCTCCTGGTCCAGATGGTGGTGTGGATATAAAATGCTTCTATAATGAGGAAGAAGTCTATGTTGAATGCAAAAGATATTATTATAAAAACAGTGCCCCCTTTAAAGTTGATAAAGATGTAGTTAGAAAACTAGTTGGGGCCATGGAAGGTAACGCTATTAAACATGGTATGATTATTACCACCGGTATTGTCACCAGTGGCGCCCTTGAATTTATAAAAACTTTACCTGAAGAATTTACGATTGATATTTTTAAAGGAGATACCTTTGATTTAGTATATGAGGTAGAAAACTTTGATTTTTCTTTGATAAAGTAATAAAAAAAGGCAGCTTTTAGCTGCCTTCTTCATTAATTGAACCTAGTTAAAGATAATTTTAACTGTAGTTCCCTTCCCTAGTTCACTTTTTACTTCTATTTCCTCTCCATGAGCTTACACAATTTGCTTTGCAATAGCCATATCGAGACCAGAGCCCTTGTGACCTTCCCCTGTATTGGTTCCTCTGTAATATCTATCAAATAGCCTTTGTTTCATTCCTAAGGAATCAGGATTTTTACGGCGGTTAAATAAGTTGTTCTTTTCAGGTTTTTGCATTTTTTCAAAAAAACTATAGAGGCTACCTCATCCCAGAAATTACTTTCTATTTTGAGATAGCTCCCTTAGTTATTCTTCTTTATTCTTTTTTAGATTATTAAACCAAACAACATTACACATCCAAAACTATTTTTCAAGTATGTTGTTTTTGAAATAAGTTATTGCAACTTCAGCGATAGCGGGATTAAATTGTGTTCCCTTTTCTTCTTCAATAATTTCTAAGGCCTTTTCAGTGGAAAAAGCTTTTCGATATGCTCTTTCTGAAGTCATTGCATCGAAGGAGTCTGCTATCTGTATAATTTGAGACTCAATAGGTATTTCGCTTCCCTTTAAACCATGAGGATAACCTGACCCATCATAATTTTCATGATGGTGCAGAGCAAAATTTGCAATATCAGAAAAATCATTAATATTATTCAGAATGTTCTTTCCGTCCACAGTATGTAGTTTAACAATATTATACTCATCTTCTGTAAGCTTACCAGGCTTGTTTAATATATCTTCAGGAACTCCAATCTTCCCAATATCATGTAATAAAGCTGCAGTGCTAATATTCCAAATTTGAGCTTGTGATAACTTAAGTTCTTTTGCAATTGCGCAGCTATATTGCTTTACTCTTAGAGCATGTCCCTTTGTATATTTATCTTTAATTTCAATAGCAGATACTAAAGCTGCTATAATTTCATCATTTAACTTAATTTGCTTATCTTGAATTATCTTTTGAGCATAGAAATCAGATATAATTTGTGTGTAAAACTTCAATACTTTTATAGAGTTATTTGAAAAACCAGCTTTATTGAAACATTCCAAGCAAATTAAACCTATATTTTCACCTTCAATTCGAATTGGGGCATATAAGGTTGTAAAATTTGAATAAGTTCCAAGTTGTTTAAATGTATCTAATATCTCCTTTGTAAATTTACTATCATCCCTTTTTTCAACATAGGTTTGATAAACTTCTATATTTGAAGCACTGGTATATTCGAAACCGATAAAAAATTCATTTTTATTAAACTCAAGCTTCTTAAGGACATCTAAATCATAACCTTGAGAAAAAATCGGGATATATTTCTCACCAAAAAGCTCATAAAAAGACCCCTTTTCCGCTTCAGTTATTAATTTAAAAACTCCTTCAAAAACTCGTTTAAAGAAATCATTCTTGTTCATTTTATTTATATTAACTAAAGAATGAAGAATTTCACTTATTTTATTTTCATTTTCTATATTAGTGCTTGTTTTACTATTATGACAATATGAACATTTTAGTATCTTTCTTTGCTTGCTCCTCATTTTTAACCCCTCTACACTAATAAGTTTAAGTTACTTATGTAAATTATACCATAATGCAACAGAAAATGATATTTTAATTGTGATAAATTTCAGAATAATCAATTCTCTTCCATATAAATCTACCCTCTGCAAAAATGCAGAGGGTAGATTTTTCATTGTAGTGCTAACTTATCTAAAGTTAACCTTTTTATTTTTTACACCTAAGGTATTTCTAATATTTTACTTTTCTCAAAAAATGAATTTGTATATAGTAAATTATGGCAATATAATTATAATAGGGATTTTATTATTTTAGAATTTTGGGGGATTAAAAATGAAAAGCAAAAGGAAACTTGCGGTACTGGGGATTTTTTTAGTATTCTTTATAACTTTATTTCTTCACTTTGAAAATTACTATAACTTATATAAACTTCCTCCTTCTGATCAATGGAGCAAAGAAGTTGAGGTTGGCATTGGAAATGCAAAAAATAATCCTATAGTAATAAAAGAAAAGGACAGAATATTAATAGCCTTTGATGATACCAGAAAATTGCATTTAGTCACTACTGATTTAAATGGTACTGTTTTATCTAATAATACTTTTGAGTTAAATGAGGATTTTATTAAAGATGTATTATTTGTAAAAACAAAGAATGGATATAGATTAGCCTACTCCTCAACATCTGCGAGTGTTGGATATTTAGAAAATTTTATTTTAGATAACGAGTTTAATGTTGTTGATATATACACAATAAAAGGTATAAATTCTACTTATCAACTTGATGAAGGAAATTATGTTGTAGCCTACGAAAATAAAATAGAGTTTATTAATTCTATAGATGATATAGTGGATACTGTTGATAGTAAGAATGCTTCAATGATAACTGGAAGCAAAACTGATAATGGCTTCTTTATTTGTTTCCTTGAAGATCAAAAGTTCTTGAATTTTTTTTCTATAGAGGGAAATAAAATGAGTGAAGTAAAAACAGCTGTAGAATTACCTCGACCAGAAAAGGTAACCTATGAAAATTTTGCCTGCTCCACTGACGGTAGAAAAGGTTATATTGTAATTGAGGAATTTTGGAAGGGTGCCTTCAATCAAACTAAAGGCTTTGAATTTGCTTTAGATGGAAGTAGTTCAGTGAATAATCCAATTTATATAGATAATTCAAAGATCATTAAAGAAAATGTTGGTGGTGAATCTAAAGATGGCGGTAAATTTTATGGAGTCTTTGGAAGAACTTTCGGTAAAAAGTCTTATCAGGAAAACTTGATTGCCTACACCTTAAAAGATGGAAAAGCAGAAAACGTTGAATATGTGAGTAGAACTAGAGAGATGTGCTTCTTTCCCTATATAGAAAAGGATTTTGTAGGATTTCTGTCTTTTAACTCAATTGACAAGGTTAATGTAAATATTGCATCTACTAATAAAGACTTTAAAAAAGTAATTAATATGCCAAGAGCATCAGAAAGTTCTAGAGCCCTTTCTTCCACCCTGGAGAGTTTAATGTTTAGTTTCGCCTATGTATTTGTTTATGGCTTTAAGTGGATATTACCTACTATATTGATTGCTGGAATTGTAGGTTTTTTCGATTATGCTTATTCTGAAAAAAATAAAAAAAGAGGGTTTATCCTACTATCAATTATAGCAATAGCAATTAAAACCTATGGCATTATACCGACGGTTTATGAGACCTATAGTTTTGCGCTGCCACAATTAGTAGCTTCAAAAATAGTAGGTATAGGAATTTGCACCTTAATAGGTGCTCTCAGCTATTATTATGCATACTTACTTTATAAGCAAGATACAGAAGACGTGGGAATATTTAAATTTAGCTATGGTATGCTAATTGATACTGTATTAACCTTAGTTGTTTTTGTTCCTTACATGACATAGTTTATATATAAAATTATAGAGAAGTTAACTTAATGTTAACTCTACAAAAGTTTATGAGTTCTAAACTGTCTTTCCATTAAAAAGCAGCTTAGAACTCATTTATTTCACCCTAAAACTTCCCACATAAATTCTGTTCAACATAGATCTCTTAAATCTTTAGCATGAATTTAAACTTTATTAAATTCATGTTATTATAGTGCTGTATTAAATTCATTTTACTGATTCACTAAATCTCCTTTCAAAATTTATGCTGTCTTTCCATTTTCCATTATGGTAAATATAGTTACTAATTCGTTCTGTAAATTTAAATCCATTTTTAATTAGCACCCTTTGGGAACCAATATTGTCAGAAGCTGCCCCTGCTTCTAGGTAGTGCAGTGCATGCTTGTTTCTTGCTTCTTTTAAAACAAGGCCTACTGCCTTTGTTGCATACCCCCTACCAACATAAGCTTTACCAATTCTGTATCCTAATTCTGCCTTATTAACCCTTCCTCTAACTACTGACACTAGATTTACTCTTCCAATAATATTGCTAGCACAGTCTTTTATCAAATACATATACGCTAGCCCCATATGCTGTTCCTGCAGAATATCTTTGAATATGGCTTTGAAATTATCATAATTATAATAATACTCTCCCCTAGACGGAACCATAGATTCAAAGTAATCTCTATTTTCGCACTCAAATTTAAAGAGCTTTTCTGCATCTAGTTCATTAAGCAACTCTATAAAAATTTCTGACATAATAATTCCCCTCCATATTACTATTTTATTTATTCTATTAGAGGGTTTTTCCTCTTATGCCAAAGGATTAAATAATGAACAAGCTCATTTTGTTAAGGGGTATATTGTCCTTCCACTTTTACAACCACATTATTTTCAGTATAGATATAACATAGCATATAGTCGCGATTATTACAGATGCTACTAAACAAATCATAGGAAACAGGCTTGTTACTTATATCCCAATCATATGGATCTATCCAGCAACCTAAAAGATTTAGTGAAGCATTGTCAGCTATGACAAATGATTTTACCTCTTGACTTTTATTAAGAATGTAGTAACCATTGGGTACGTAATATTCTCCATCTTCAAATACTGCGACCTGATCTTTTATAGCCTCTTTAATAGCTTCCTCTCCTGTTAGAAATGCCACCTCATCAAAGGTTAAATATCTCTTGCCACCCTCTACATAAGTCTTAGATATATACCCAATTTGTTTTGCTTTTTCTATTGCCTTAGGCTTAACTGTAACTTGCATTATGAGTTCCTTTTCATAGCCCTGGACAGTGCCAACAAATTCTTGTAATCCTAGGATTGTTGTATCAACTTTACTTGGAGTCCATTTCACATCGACTTCCTTAGTAGTTTTGTCACTATAAGTTGCGGTAACCTTTAAAGGTAAACTGTATTCCTGTCCTTGGATAATAGAAGCACTGACCCCTTTTACTGCTATAATTTTGGGAATAACATGCACTGTTAATTTAACAGTTCTCTCATATTCTTCTGCCATTCCTTCAAAAACAAAATCTCCGAGCTTATCTGTTTCTATCTTAGTATCCTTCCACTTGATTGCCACATTCATATCCTCATTATTTATTTTTATCATGACTTGTTGTGATAAGTTGTAGATTTCATTTTGGTATATAGTATCTTCCAAAGTTGCCACTTGAAACTTTTTCTTTATATCCTCAATAAAACTCTCAAGTCCTGGTATATTATTATTCTTTCCTTCCTTCAAAACTGAAAGTGCATCGTCTAATCTTCCTGCTTTTAAATATTCATCCTTAATAAAAATATAAGTTTCTTTATTCTCCTTGTTAAGGGAAATTGCTGCCTTAAAGCATTCCTTTGCCTCATCAGCTTTCCCTAAAGTTAAATTAGTGCTACCCTGTTCAAAGTTCGTTCGAATCTTATTAGAGATTATAATGTTTTTCACAAAATTTAAGGATAATACTAAAATAATAATTCCAATTAACATAGTTAGACAAGCAATAACTCTTCGTTTAGCTTTACTCAAATTTGAATTCAATACCTTCACATCCTCTTATATTTAAATACTTAACTTCCTTATATAATATTCAAGTGTCCTTAATTTGATATTTAAGTCATAGAAATTATAAAAATAATTATTTGTAAAGAGCCTTCATCCTTCAACTAATTACTTCCTTTGAATAAAATAATGAGTAGCGAAGTAAATCATTGAATGGAGGTATAAATCTATGAAAAATATGAGAAATAATACTTATATATTAGATTTTAAGCAAGGTGATGTAAACGGCGATGGTTTTCCTGAAGATATTTATCTTTTAGGAGAAAAAACCTCACCTGATGAATTTTTCTCTGATAATATTACTTTATTAATAAAAGTTCCCAAAGCAAACATCTATATCAAGGTGCCTTTGCATAATGCATCAGGATATAATGCTGAACTTTATTTAGGGCATTTTACAGATCATGATAAATTAGATATGTTAGTTAGTGTGGATACAGGAGGCAGTGGAAGATACATTTTATCCTATCTCTACACTTTAAAAAATTTAAAACCTGTACTGATTTTTGATTCCAATGTATTTGAAAGCAATTCTAATTATACTGCCACCTTTATAGATCAGTTTAAGGTAATAGTAAAGAGTATGCAGGATAATACCGAATTCACTATTGATGTAAGCAATAATAAAGAAATGTACCTAGAAGCAGGGATCTATGAAAGCAGTGGAAAAATTTCAAATCCCACAGTAGGTGGAGTCCTTGGATTAGGTGCTTTATGGCCCCTACAAGAAAACTATAATGGCTTAAGTAGTCTACTTGCATTACAAAGAATTATCGGAATTAATAATGCTGATAATTTAGGTGCTGTTTATACCTACCTGAAATGGGACGAAAAAAAAATAGTAGAAGATAGAGTTCAAATTGGCATTATGCCTTCTTATACTTCTCAGAGTGATTAAGATTATTTCAAATAGTAACAGCTTATATAATGCTGAACTAAAATTCATATATACTGTTATAATCAAAAAAGGTGCCCCATAATCATAAGGTGCACCTTTAAAAAAATTCCACATATACTACATAAAAATTTATTATACTTTCATTGTGTTATAATCTCATTGTTTAGGGGTAAGACGTAAAATTTTATCGTCTCCTGGCCTAATATCACCTCTACCATCTCTATTATTTGTAGTAATATAAATTGATCCATCTTTCCCCTGAATAACTTCCCTAATGCGACCATATTCATTACGGAGCCATGATTCAACACTTCTTACAATTCTTCCGTTCCCATTAAAGGACATTGTGAGTAGCTGCTCACCTCTTAAAGTAGCAACAAGTAATCTTCCTTGCCATGGTCCTTGATTTACGAAAACAATACCAGATGGCGCCCAGGTTATTTCGCCGCTGTGTATCAAGGGTTTTTGTATCACAACTTCCGTGGAGTCCTCATTGCCTTGTACCAGTGGCCAGCCGTAATTTGCTCCTGGTTCTATTATGTTTATCTCATCATGGGCCGACTGTCCATGCTCTGATTCATACATGAGATTTCTTAAATTCCAAGCTAAACCCTGGGGATTTCGATGACCTAAACTATAAACTGGTGAATCGTTAAATGGATTATCTACAGGGATACTACCATCTAATTCTATTCTCAATATTTTCCCAGCAAGACTTGTAGGATTTTGTGCTAAGGCTGAATTGCCAGCATCTCCTGTGGTTATATATAATTTCTTATCAGGACCTATCTTTAGTCTTCCTCCATTGTGAATTCTCCCACCTGGAATTCTATCTAAAATAACTCTATCAATGGTTGCCTTATTATTGTCTTCAATTAATCTCACAACACGGTTAAAGATTCTACTCCCTTCAGAATATGAATGCATAACATAAATATAATGGTTTTGTGAATAATTTGGATCTAACACAATACCCATCAAACCTCCTTCCCCTTGACTTACAAAAGGAGGTCCAAATGTAATAAGTGGCTGTGGAAGAAGTTTACCATTTTCAATGATTCTAATTTCTCCAGATCGCTGGGTAAAATATAGTTTACCATCACTACTTATGTCTATGGCCCAGGGTACATATAAGTTTTCAGCCACAACTTCAATATTGTAAGGAAATTGTCTTAATGATGTTATGTTTCCTTTCACATAGTCATCATTGCGATGTCCCAATTTCGTCCTAGACTTCATCTTAGACAAAATCCTTTGAATTACCTTTTTCATACTGCTATTCTCCTAACTTAAATAGTTGGATCTTTGAAAGCTATCTTTAAGAAAAAAGTGACAGTTTTAATTATAAAACTTGTCACTTTCTTTTATTATTATTTCTAATTGATTAAGTATTCCTTATTAATCATCATAATCGTCATAATCATAATCATAATCATAATCATCGTCATCATGATAGTATGAATACGGTGGTGCAAAGTAAGGATAGCGTAATAATCTTAAAGCGGCTAATGCAGCAAAAGGAATTCCTCTACGTCTGAAGCGTCTAAATCTTCTCCTTCTTCTTCTTCTTCTAGGACGACCATAACCAGCCATTTGTCGTTGTTGATTAGATTCATTGTTACCTTCTTGCTCCATTACATCTTCTCCAACCAATACAATGATACGATCTGGTTCTACCTGTTCAATAATTCCATCAATGACGCTTCCATCTTTCATTGTTAAAAGAATGTGATAGAACATATTTTTTTCGCATTGATCATGTAGATACTGCGTGTCTCTGTAATCTTCATTTCTTTTTGAGTCCATTTTTAATCATCTCCTTTCAATTACCATAATATTCCTGGAATGCGCTTACTGTGACATTTGAATAGATAAACCATAATGAATATTTCGACATTTCAATTGCCAGTTTTATTTAAGTCAAATTACAATATAAATTAATTTATAGTCTTTGCTCTACTTTCTGATTTTCTTACAAAAGTAAAAAAAGGCTGTATCAAAACAAGTTTTTATACAACTTGTTTTGACACAGCTCCTAAGCTTCCAAAAGCTTCTTTATTGTTTCAATATCATTACCCGATACCAGTAATTCAATGTTGTGAAATATTTTTTTTGCCTCCCAATTCCACCACTTAATTTCAAGTAATAACTTAATCTTTTCGTCACTAAATCTCTTTTTAATAAACTTAGCAGGATTACCACCAGCAATTGAGTATGGCTCCACATCCTTTGTAATTGTTGAATTCGTAGCAATGATTGCACCATCTCCAATTTTAACTCCTGGCATGACAGTTACGTTTTGGCCAATCCACACATCATTACCTATAACAGTATCTCCCTTGAAAGGCAATTGTTCTAGAGTTGGCGTAACTTTTTCCCACCCACCACCAAATATATTAAATGGATATGTTGTAATCCCGTCCATTCTGTGATTTGCACCATTCATAATAAAAGTAATTCCTTCTGCAATTGCACAAAATTTTCCTATTATAAGTTTATCACCCAAGAACTCATAATGATGCTGAATATAATCATAGAAATCCTCTGGGCTTCTATGATTATCACTATAGTACGTGTAGTCACCAATTTCAACGTTTGGTCTTTTAGGTAAATTGTTTATATAACAAACGGTTTTAATATTTTCATTTGGGTATAGCTTATTTTTGTTTGGTCCAGTCATATTTTGTTACCTCCTTAATTTCATGCCTTTACCTCTTAATTTCATCTCTTAGCTCTTATTAAGTGTTAGTAGTCACCATTATAAAACTTTATACTCCTTTATTTATCACCCTTTCAATGTTTTAAAACGACAAAAAACCTTTCCTTATAACAACGACTTGGAAAGGTTATAAATATCACATTATAAATAAGCTTAGCACAAAGCAATTATTTTTAAACAAAAATAATTGCACCAGGTTTCTATGATTATAAGCTAAATATGATGCTATATTATTCCTATCCAAAACTTTTCCAGTAGTTTAAAGTACTCCAAATAAACATCCCTTATAAAAAGATGTCTTAATTTTCCCTATACTACTTCTAGTGTTTCAATATGGATAAGATTATATAATCATTTTAGCTAGTCACCTCATTTTACATCATAAAAATACTCCTAGAGTATAAACTTTTCAGTTATAGTTGTCAATAATTACAATATAGTGATGTAGGATTTTCTGGTTGATTCATAAAATCTCGAATTTTTATTTTATTATTGATAAAATTATGAGTATATAATTTAATCGTAATAAGTAGATATTTATGTAAGGGAGGTATTAAAATGAAGAATATTACTGTATTTACAAGCAATACTTGACCCCACTGCCACACAGCGAAGGTGTACCTTCGTGAAAAAGGATATGAATTTCAAGAAAGAAATATACACACAGATGTAGCTGCAAGACAAGAACTTATGAAGAGAGGCATCAGAGGCGTTCCAACTTTTCTTATAGATGGCGAGGTAGTTATAGGTCTGGATACAGCAAAAATCGAAAGTCTAATGGATTATACTGTAGAAAATTGTCCTAACTGTCCCACAAGGCTCAGAGTTCCAAAAGGTAAAGGCAACCTAACAGTTACCTGTCCTAAGTGCAAAACAGATTTTAAAATGAGTACTTAATTAAAACCCCTCCTTGTCCTTTCAAGGAGGGGTTACCCATAAATATGCACATCACCTTCTTTTGCTTACCAAGATAAGACAATAGATGCATAGTGTTTTTTATTTTAAAAATTGCTTAAAACATAGGTTTATTACTTGTGTGACTTCCTTCTGCCTTGTTGTTTGTTCTGAGCAGTTCAATGGCATCTTTTTCTATAAGAGATTTGCTGAATAAATACCCTTGCATGATATCGCAGCCATTTTCTATGAGGTATCTTTTCTGTTCTTCAACTTCCACACCTTCAGTCACCACTTGAAGTCCAAGTTTATGGGACATGGAAATAATATCCCCTGTAATAAGTTCTTTACGTTCTTTAGTTGGTATTTTACTGATAAAGTATCGATCAATCTTTAAAGTATCAATGTTTAGTTCTGTAATTCTTGAAAAAGATGAATACCCTGTTCCGAAATCATCTAGAGCTATTGCAATTTTATTTTCTCTTAAAGTCTTGAGTTTTTCGTTGATGATTTCATAATTTCCTAAAAGAATAGATTCGGTTATTTCTAATTCAAGATTTGATTTTTCAATGCCAGTTGCTTTGATGATATCCATCACTGTGTCTGTAAAATCATCTCTAAGGAGTTGAATTCCAGATATATTTACCGCAACTTTAATATCCTTATAGCCTTCATTTTTTAAGGTGCGGATAAACTCACAAGCTGTTTTTAGTATCATATTCCCAAGAGGAACTATTAGTTGCTTTCTTTCAGCTACCCCAATAAACTCAAGGGGTGATACGAACCCAAGGCTTTCAGTTCTCATTCGTGCCAATGCTTCAAAGCAAGTAACTTTATTGGTTTTTAAATCAACTTGAGGTTGAAATTCTAAATATAGCTTTTTTGTATCATTTTTTAAAATAGCTGTCCTAAGCTCTTTTTCTATTAATTCTTCCCTTTGGAGCTTGCTCTCCATCTCTTCGTTAAAAAATGCGTAATTTACAGTATCATTGTTCTTGATATAGCTCAGTGAAATTGTGGCACCCTTGAGTAGTCTATCAACATTATGGTACTTACTATTTATTTCAACAATACCAATTTGTACACCTAGATTCTGCTCCGCATCTTTTACTTTAAACGGAGTATTAAACACCTCACTGATAGTATTAGTGAGAGAAATTAAGTCCTTTGTGCCATTATAGTCTTTCACATATAAAACAAATCTGTCAGCAGAAAATCTAAAGAGTATTTTATTATCATCAACTAGCCCTTGAATTTTTCTACTCATTTCCTTTAAAAGTTCGTCTCCGTACTCATAGCCATGAGTTAAATTAATAATTTTAAAATTACAACAGTTAATTAACAAAAGTGCTTTTGCATTTTCATCCTTCTTTTCTATCTCTTCAGTTAATAGCACTTTAAGATATTGTTTGTTTGGAAGTGCAGTCAATGTATCATAATACGCTAATTGGATAAGTCTTCTATTTTTTTTGTATATAAAAATCATGGTATAAAGCAAGGTTACATATATAATTATTATAGTCGCAATGCCTATTATGGTGGTCTGCCTTATAATTGCCTGGGTCTCTTCTATGGATTGCTCTATCACAAGGGTACCTATTTTACTGTCACCAAAATATACGGGTACAAAAACCTCATATTGTTTTTCTCCATGAACCTTATTGATAAATCCATATTCCCTATTTTCCTTAATTGCAATTTTAGCCTCTTCATTTGCTACTACTTGTCCAATAAGTTCATTATCAGTACTGTTCTTAATCTTAAAATCATTATCTATATAAGAAATTTGAGATACAGCTCCAACATCTTTCATTTCCTCAAGGGACTTTTGCATTTCAAAGTTTCCAAGAAAGTTGTGGATTTTGTCTGCTAAAACCCCTATTTGAAAAAAAGTACCATCTGAAGTTTTAAAGTATCCATATTTGTAATAAATTTTCGTTTCTGTATCTTGTCTTATGTCCTCTACAAGACTAATACTATTGCTAGTTATGAAGTTATAAACAGGGTGACCCACATAAGCTTTCCAACCAATGAATTTACCTGTATTGGATAACAGTATTTCGCCTTCAGGATTATATGAATAGATTTCATCAACTTCTAATTTACTTGCTAATTCTTTAAGCAATTCATTGCTATATCTTCCATCATATAAAGCTGTTGCTCTACTGGCAACTAATAGTTTTTCCTGCAGCAATTCATTTACTACATCGTAGGCCTGAGTTGCTGTAGATAAACTTTGAGAATAGCTCTTGGCAAAATTTACTGAATCCTCTTTCATATGGTTAAAGTAATATGCTTTTATACTTTTAATTGTAATGTAACTTATAATATAAAACATCGAAGTAGTGATTATGAATAGTATTATGAAAACTTTAATATTAACTTGCTTAAGTTTATTTTTATTATTCAAACTTTCCCCCCTATTTTATGGTGAGTATCCTGGGAAACTCTATAAAACCCCAGGTTGCTCCATGATTTATACTAAATCAAGTTATTTTCATCTATAAAGCCCAGTGATTTAATATAGGCTTTTATGCAGAAACAATATTATACTGCTTTATATTTTTGCTGATTTGACGAGGTCTTTTCGATAGCTTTTATTCTCTCTTCAGCATTATTTACATAGTTTAAAAATAGTGTTCCTAAGAGAAGCCTATCTCTCAAAGGGATTCTATTCCACTCATACCCTTTAAACAGATCCTTAACTAAAAAAACTTCTCCAGCATTGAGGTTCTTTGTTTGTTCTATTGCGTAGCTTAATAAATCATTTGTAATGGTCAAAATAAAAACCCCTTCTTGTCATCATGAATGTTAACAACATTGTTTATTATAATTTACCATATTACGACAATATACGTCAATATTCCCAATAAATTTCACAATTCAGAAATAACTATATTTCGTATTTATCACTTTTTTTAATTTAAGGTATAACTTATTTAAAATTACCTGAATTTAGTAACTACAGTAGAGGCGCTTTGGATTTCAATTTGCTGAAATCCAGTAAATAATCTTAACAGCTTCCCCTTATGAAATTTAATGTAGATGCATATTTTTTTCCATAAAAATAACCCTTAGAAAAACAAAAGTTAAATTCTATGCAGTATTCTAATAAAATCATTTGATAAACTTTTAATGACATTTTTGAAGGATAATCCCCCTGGACCCTATAGTTTTTAACGAGCTTAAGTTGTGAGTGAAATTTCCTTTCAAAGCTGCTTACCAAAATGAACTTGTTCATTATTTAATATTTTACTTTATAAGTATTCTCTTATATAAGTCTAAGAATTTTTACTATTATGCTTAGATTTAAGCTCAAATTGAATTCTAAAAAAATATGCACACATACATTCTTATAGAATAGAATGTAGTAGGGACAAGCTTTATTTGTCTCAAATTTAAGTGAGGTGTAATTTATATGAACGCATATGCAGACACAAACTCAAACAACTATAATGGTTGCGGTAGAAACAATAATGACAGAAGATATTTTGACAATGATTTTAATAGTGAATTAATCACTTATAATATCGGTCCTAACGTTCAGTGCCCACTAGTTCATCAACAATTTGCTATTAATATAGTAAGAACTAACACTACAGCACAAGCTACAGCCGAAACTATTTTCACAGGGACTGCCTTTAGGAATTGTCTTAATGTAGCTGACCCAATTTTCCCATTTGGTACTATTATCGCAAGAAATCTCTCCGCATTTCCTGTAACTATTAATATCGCTGGAGAAGGTCCAACTCAAACAATAATAGTTCAACCAAACTCAGAGGAAGCAATAGTGGCTAATTCTATTGGGAGAGTAGATGTGCTTGTTCCAGCTGGACAAACTGTACGAGTTTCACTTCTATTTGATATATTCTTCCCTGCTAATCCATTCATTTAATAGTGTAATAAATTGGGCAGAGCTTAGGCTCTGCCCTTTCTTACTTATGATGGTATTACACTATAAATTTCTTTAGGTTATTATCTATTTACAGTTCCTAATTATTAATTGTGGCCAATCGATTTATTTCATCTGAGTTTCAGTACTTCACAAATATACCACTACCATTTAAATCATTGTAGTTATTATACATTGTTACTCACAGTTCGGAGTACGAAATTCATTCAGCAAAATATGAGTAATTTGAATTTCTTTATTACATTCTATATATGAATAATAAAAACTTGCCCCCTAAAATTATTATGTGTAAAAGAAAATAGGACAAGAAGTATGTAAAATAATTACAATATACACTTGACTTTACCTTCCTACAGATGTAGTCTATAAATAGAGACTACACTTGTAGGAAGGGTGATAAAACATTGAAAAAGGTTAATTGTAAAATAACAGACGCCGAGTGGCTTATTATGAAAGTACTATGGGAGGAATCTCCATTAACTACAACTAAGATAATTCAAGTTTTAAATGAAACTACAAATTGGAGCCCTAAAACCATTCACTCACTTATAAGTAGATTAGTGAAAAAGGAAGCTATTAGCATTAATAAAGAGTCTTCACAATATCGCTACTATCCCCTTGTAGACAAAGCAGATTGTGTAATGGAAGAGACACGCTCTTTCGTTCAAAAGGTATATGACGGATCATTAAAGCTAATGATTGCTAATTTTATTAAGGACGAGAAAATGTCACAAAATGAAATTGAAGAACTAAAAAGAATACTGGATGAGAAGACAAAGTAAGGTAGGTGAAATTTATGAATTTGTCTAAAATATTTGAGCAAGTTGCATTATTATCAATAATGAGCAGTATGCTTGCCATAGGGATACTACTGATAAAGGGAATTTTTAGACAAAAGCTTAGTGGAAAACTTCATTACTATCTTTGGTTTGTGCTCTTAATTAGGCTTCTTATCCCCTTTAGCCTAGAAAGTCCATTAAGCTTGTTTAATTTTATTCCTAATCAGCAATCTAAAATTGAAATAACCTCACTGGCACAAGAAAGTTCATTAAATATACCTTTGTTAAATATGCGCCAATATGTTAGTCAAGAAAAACCAATGGATATACCTATTGATGGCACCTCAACAGCTATTACACATGGATTAGGATTTAATTTTAAAACTGCAACTTTAATTTGGCTTATAGGTATTTTATCAATTCTTTTATATATTATCTTTGTTAATATGGCATTATTATTTAAGCAAAAGAAACAGCCGTTATGTGATAGGTTGGATATCATTGAACTTTTAGAAGAAGCTAAAATAAGACTTAAAGTATGTAGAAAGGTATCTATTGTTTATGATTCAGCCTTTAAATCTCCAGCTATTTACGGCTTAATACGACCTAAATTATTAATCTCAAAAGAAATTATAGATAAGTTAACTACAGAAGAACTTAAATTTATTATTTTACATGAAGTAACTCATCTTAAACGAGGAGATTTGTATTTGAATTTAATCATTATATTTATTCAAATAATTTATTGGTTCAATCCGATAATTTGGTATTCACTTTATAAATTTAAGCAGGATTGTGAATTAGCTTGTGATGAAACTGTTTTAGAAACATTGACTTCTGAAGAAATAAAAAAATATGGTTATACTATCATTAATATGTTTCAAATACTTTCAGAATCTTACTGGGTTCCTGGAACTCTAGGTTTTGCAAGCAAATATAATAATAGGAGAATAATTATGATTTCATCATTAAAAAAAACATCAATGAAAGCGGCTATTTTAGCTTTATCTCTAACTCTCTTGGTAGGTTGTTCAAGTTTAACTAGTCCTGTGACAATCAACCCAACTAATACAAAGGATGAAAGTAGTGACGTGCACGTTCCACCAAATGCGCCACCTGAAAATTCAACTTCAGATGGTAGTAATCCCAGTAATCCTTCTTCATCTACCAATAATAATTCCTTAGAAGCGAAGCCCAACAACAATACGGGTACTTCCTCCGTGGAAAATAATAAACAAGATTTGCTTTTGTCTAACATTAAGAAATTAGCTCAAGAAGGAAAAATTATTAACTGTGAGTTCCCTGTAAAAACTACTGTAATTGATACTGTTGAAGAAAAATGGGGAAAGTCAGATCAAAGTGATTGGGTATCTGCGGCTAAAGGGCTATATGTAACCTTTTCAAAATATAATGTAGTGTTTGGCGTTAACAAAGGTTCTCAAATATTTGAAGTTAGGTCTTTTGATAAAAAATTAGGTGAACTATCTCTTTCCATGGTGAAAAAGACTTATGGAGCTCCTGAATATGACGTTACTGTGAATGGAGAAGAAATTATTGGATATACTGCCGGAAAATACTATAAAATATTATTAGTATTCCCACAGCCTACAGCAAACAATAAGGATCCTTTGCTGCATCATTACTCAGTTTTCTACCCAAGAGGTACTGTTAATAATATGGCAAGTGATCCTGGTAGAGAGTGGTAATTACAAGATCCCCTGATAAAATAAAGCCTGTGCATTATTGTTTTGCACAGGCTTAGTATTTTATTTCATTAAATAATGAACAAGTTCATTTGGGTAAGCGACTTTGGAAGGAGATTTACCTAGTCAAAGCATTCTTCTGATACCAAGGTTTTGCTTACTGACGACGACTCCAATCTAAATAGGTTGGAGACTTATCCTTCTAAAATCTTGTAAAGTTATCGCAAGAATACAATCTATAAAGACCCAGTATTTATTGGTTTAAACTTGGCAATTAATTTTTATTAACCACGGAATCTTTTTGGTTCTTCTGACATAAGCTTTTCAAAAACTGCAACGGGATCTTTAACTTTGCTTAAAACCATCATAGCAGCAATAATATATGGCTTATAGCTTGCTTCTTTGTATAGTGGATCTCTGTAACGCTCAAATACAGAAGCTTCTACTTCCCCTTCTTTACAGCTAACTCCTGAAATGTCTGCAGGTAGGCAGTGTAGATAAAGAGCTTTACCTTCTTTTGTAGTTGCCATTAGCTCCTCAGTGCACTCCCAGTCCTTATGCTTAGCATTTTGTGCTAATAGTTCCTTCTCTAAAGCTTTGATACCATCGAAGTCCCCACTGCCATAAAGCTCTGTTCTCTTTTCCATAGCTTCGAAAGATGCCCAGCTCTTTGGATAAACAATATCTGCATTAACAAAAGCTTCTTCCATAGAGTTTGTTTTTGTGAAACTACCTCCAGTAGCTGCAGCATTTTGCAATGCTACTTCCTCAACCTCAGGCATTACTTCATAGCCTTCTGGATGTGCAAGCACAACTTCCATTCCAAACCTTGTCATTAATCCGATTACACCTTGAGGTACAGATAATGGTTTTCCATAACTAGGAGAATAAGCCCATGTCATTGCAATCTTCTTACCCTTTAAATTCTCAACACCACCAAAATAGTTGATGATATGAAGCATATCAGCCATACTTTGAGTTGGGTGATCAATATCACACTGGAGATTAACTAATGTAGGTCTTTGCTCAAGAACCCCTGCTTCATTGCCTTCTTTTACAGCTTTGCTTACTTCTCTCATGTAGGTGTTACCTTTACCAATATACATATCATCACGGATACCGATAACGTCTGCCATAAAGGAAACCATGTTTGCTGTCTCTCTTACTGTTTCACCGTGTGCTATTTGAGATTTTCCTTCATCTAAATCTTGAACTTCTAATCCTAATAAATTAGCTGCACTACTAAAGCTGAAACGTGTTCTTGTAGAATTGTCACGGAACAAAGATACAGCGAGTCCGCTATCAAATAATTTTGTAGAAACATTATTTTCTCTTAAATCTCTTAAAATATCAGCCACTTTAAATACTGCTGCAATTTCGTCATCAGATTTTTCCCATGTTAGTAGAAAATCATCGTTATACATTTTAGAAAATTCTAGACCTCTTAATTCTTCTAATAATTTTTTTGTTTTTTCCATAAATAATTAAACCTCCGAAATATATTTTTTAGGACCTGGCTTAATACATGCCGCTAATCACGGCCAATTATTATACGTTTTTTCAACGTATACTTTTGGTGCTAACTCAAAGCTAACTACTATTTATACCAAACAGTTTGTACACTTTATTCTCCATTAAGAAAATGCTCTTAGTTCTCAACTTCCAAGCAAAACTAATGTAAAAAATACCTCATAACCTGATAATAAATTATATGCCTGTCCTATTTAAAATATTTCTCCGTTTTTAAATTAATTAACACAAGTTCCCCTCGTAGAATAAGCTAATAAAATTGTTTAGTGTTTTTAGGATTTGGAAATAGCATGCATAGTTATTTTATAATGGATTAATTTCTAAATCTCATAGGGTTATAGTAACTTCACTAGCAAGTTCTTCCCTTAGGGATGTATAACTACTTATAATTATAATATTCCCTACCACGTTGAACTTAAAATCACAGCAAGAAGAGTTTACCGCTGCATCATCAAGTTCAGTAATCTTCCTATGTGCAGCCATAGTAGTTTCACTACCTGCAATTGATCTTTGAAAACTTTGAAAGATCAATTGATTAAGTTCTTTTTTGGCCACTTCATTGTTTAACCTTACAAAAGACATAAATGCATTGAAAGTATTTATGGTTTTATATATTTTATTATGAAAGACTATGTTTTGTATGTGAATGTTAGCATAAGGTATTTCCCAAGGTATTAAATGGTGTTGTATTGGATTCACATTAGTAGATTTAAGTACATAGTTGAGTAAAATCAGTTCTTGCTTTGATTTTAAAAATAATAATTTATAGTTACCATAGATTACTTGCTCTATGGTATAACCTATACACTCCAAAATTATCTCGTGAGCAGGATATCCCATTTTTTTATTTCCTTCATATAATTCTTTTGCAAATTCAATCAAAGACTTATTAACGCTCTGTGCATATACCATAAATTTCTCATGCTGTCTAGTTTGTAATGCTTTTAGATTATTATATAGATATATTCCATTTTTCATATCTTCCTGAACTTTAAGAAATACTGGATAAGTGATAGATACTTTAATAAATTGTTCAATCTCTATGTCATTATCATACCAGAATACTTCAACTATCTCATTATACTTAGTCATAGTATACCCCCCATTAGAAATTGGTTCTATGGAACATTTGGTAAATGTCTTCATTCAATTAGCTTAGTTATAGTTATTCTACAATATAATGAAAAATGCCCTATAAGCACTTTCTATAAAAAATTTTAACCTCCACATTTTGTACTGACCCCCATGTACTTGACAATGGGCAATTCATTTCTGTAGAGGTTAAAATTCTTAAAATACCTATAAAATATTATTTAATCATATTCAGCTATCAAAGAGAAAAACACACGGAAATCTTTTATCCATGTGTTTTTATTTTTATTTTTTTATTTTATTTTTTAATTTTCTTATATAGATAAATACCGAGCTGAATTAATAAGCCAGCAGCTAAACCTATAATTATCCAAACAACTAAGGACATCACACCAACTAAATCTCCCCACCCAGACATATCTTTTAAAAATGATATATACATTTGAAAAAATCCAATTATTAAACCCAGTATGAAAGTAATAGATGCTATTTTAAGTGTAAAAAATGTCAATATTGATGCTACAATACCTACCAACGATGAAAAAATTATATAAGCAGTGATATTTTTGAAGGTTATTTCATTCCCTAAAACCACTTTAACTCCTATAAAAAACATTATAAAGGATGCAATTGCCACTGTTAAACCAACAAGCCAACACTGTTTTCTTTCTAATTTTAACATTTTAATTCCCCCTTTAATATTAAGCAATGGTTTCTAATTTTTATAAAATCTAAATAGGTTTTAAAATTAACTACATGTAAAAACTTTTAAACTTTTATTTTCCTATCCAATTATTCATGAACTTATTGTTTTATTTTATATACGTTATAGTATCAAAATAGTTATGTTTATTGATATCTTTATTATTTTAATGTTACTAGATTTAATACCATAACTCATATAATTTTTCTCTTTTAAAAGAGCTTCTACTTCTTAACTTTAGTTTAATATAAAAGAGACCCTGAATCAAACTTTTATTTTGATTCAGGGTCTCTTAATATTATGGTTTTAATTAGTTTAAATTACTTTTTGTTGCACTTACTTTTATCTGAGCAACTACTTCCACAACTGCATTTTTTATTTTTTGCATCTGAATAAACTTTTTTTGCAGCAACTATTATAATACTTACAAATATTAACCCTACGATTATGTTTCCCATATTATGCTTCAACTCCTAATTCCATACGCTTGTTATCTGACTTTTTAATAGTTATTGCAAGATAAGTTACAGTAACAAGTGCAATTATTATGGCAGGGACAAAACCTACTGCTGGTTTACGTGACACTATTAATGTACCAACTTGGTTTATTATCATAGCTAATATATAACCAACGCTGAATTGGAATGCCAGAGCTTTAAATAACCATTTTTTTGAACCAAGTTCTGAATTCATAGCTCCCATTGCTGCAAAGCAAGGTGGAGTGAATAAGTTAAATACAAGATAAGCAAAAGCTGTAACTGGAGTAAAGAACTCTGTTAAAGTACCTCCTGGTAAATGTAATGCCTCTTCTGAGGATACAGCCAAAAGCACTGCAAAGGTAGCAACAATGTTTTCTTTTGCAATAAAACCTGTTATTGCAGCCGCTGCCAGTTGCCATCCCATAAAACCTAGAGGAAGTAGAATTGGTGCAATAACTTTACCTAAAGAAGCAAGAATGCTTAAGCTTTGATCTTCAACTGGGCTAAAGTTCCATCCATAGGCTTGTGCAAACCACACTAGAGTATTGCATACAAGTATTATAGTTGTAGCTTTATAAATAAAACCTTTTGCTTTATCTATCATTTGAAGAAAAGCATATTTTAAACTAGGTAATTTATATTCTGGAAGCTCCATTATAAAATAAGAAGAGTTCTCCCACACAAAAATTTTCTTTAATAAAAGTCCGCCAATTACAATCATCGAAATTGCAATGAGATACATGCTTGGTCCAACCCAAGTACTTTCTGGGAAGAATACCGCCGCAAAAAGAGCAATAATTGGAAGCTTAGCACCACAAGGTACAAAAGGAGTAAGAATAGTTGTCATTCTTCTTTCATTAATATCTTCTATGGTTCTTGTTGCCATAACCCCTGGAATAGCACAACCAGAACCTACAATCATAGGTATAATGGACTTTCCTGATAATCCAATTTTCTTAAAAAATCTGTCCATTACCACAGCTACTCTAGCCATGTATCCACAATCTTCAAGGAGAGATAAGCAAAAGAACAATACCATAACTAGTGGTAAAAATCCTACAACAGCTCCAATACCACCAATAGCTCCATCCACTATAAGAGCTTGAAGTAATGGACTAACTCCTATTCCTTCAAAAAAGCTATTTGCAGCATTAGGAACAATTTCACCAAACACTACATCATTAAAGTATGCTGATAAATATCCACCTAAACCGTTGATGGAGAAGGAGAATACAGCCCACATGATTGCGAAAAATATCGGAAGTCCTAACCATTTATGAGCTACGATTCTGTCCATTTTATCTGAAAAAGACACCTTGCTTGCATCCCTTTTCTTAACTTGACACTTCTTTACAATTCCATCTACTAGTTTTTGTCTTGCAGTATCAGATTCTTTATTTGCAAACTCTAGTGGAATTTGAGGTTTGTTTTCCTGTCCAACTGTAATAGCCTCATCTACTAGATTTAATAACCCTTCTTCTGAGGTTGCGGTGGTAGCAATAACCTTACAATTTAATAATTTACTAAAGGCTCTAAGATCTAAAGTATCTCCTCTTTTAGATGCAATATCGCTTTTATTTATAGCAACTACTACAGGAATTCCTAGCTCTAGAAGTTGAGTTGTAAAGAATAAGCTTCTACTTACATTAGCCCCATCTACAATATTAATTATTACGTCTGGGCTTTCACTTAAAACGAAATCTCTTGTAATTGCCTCTTCACCAGTAAATGGAGAAATAGAGTATGCACCTGGTAGATCAATAATCTTAACCTCTAACCCCTTAGAATTATATTTTTTCTTAAGTTCAGCTTCTTTTTTTGATACAGTAACACCAGCCCAATTTCCTACTGCTTCTGATTTTCCTGTAATTGCATTATATAATGTAGTTTTCCCACAATTAGGATTACCCGCTAATGCTATTTTCATAGTAATTCCCCCTCATTTAAAACTTTATTTGACATTGATATTCATTATCAATAACACTTCAAAAATAATATGCTATATTTCATAGCATACATATTATTTATATTAAGTATAAAAATAAACTCACTAATTTTTCTTATGTAAATAGCTTCTATGACTCTAATGTTAGAGCTTATGCCTCTAACACAATAGATTTCGCCATATTTTCATCAAGTGCATATCTACTATCTTTAATATTAACAATATAATTTCCTGCAAGTTTCGAAATTAGAGTAATCTCTTCTCCTTCAAAACATCCTAAAGTAAAAAGAAATTTTTTAATTTTTTCTTTACCTTCAACTTGTTTAATATTAAAGGTCTCACCTATTCCTGCTTTTGATAATAACATAATTGACTCACCTACTTTATAGACTATTTACCAAATAATACTTTCTACTGATAAAGATTATCATTTTCATCTAATTTTGTCAATAGCGAAGTTTTAAAAATTTGTTCCCTTAAGGAATACCCCTGTAATACTAGATATAAATTCCTATGGATATGAATTTTGTTTTTAAGTGTTATTTAATTTTATTCTTCACAAAGTTACTAATTAAAACATATTATAAGAAAAGTATATTTTGCATTAAAAACTATTTATATCTTTATTTGGCACTAAAATTAAGTTTATACACTTATAGTAAGAATATAATGTCATATAATTAAAGTTATATTTAAAAGGTGGTGATATTTTGAATACTAATAGAGAAGCACCTACTACTGCAACTAGTTTTAATGAAGGAAACTTTAATGAGGATTATCAGACCTACCTTATTAAAACTGATGAAGAATTGAAATTGCCATTACCCCTTGATTATGCAATTCTTTATGAGATTGCTCCTACTTACTACGTTGTTGCATTAAAAAGTGGAATGTTGGATTCCTTTAAAAAAGAAGTACCAGAGATATCAAATATAGATTCCGCTTATCCTTATACATTAAATGCAGTTGATCCTATTCATGCAGCTGATATACCGCTGGTTAATAGCCCTGAGTTTCTGAATTTGCGTGGTAAAGATACTGTTGTTGCAATTGTGGATACAGGTATAGATTATTTAAATCCTCAATTTTGGGACGAAAATGGTAATTCAAGAATAATCGAAATTTGGGATCAGACTATAGATAGTGGGACTGGAGTCCAAAGAGCGCCATATGGCACAATTTATACAAAGGATCAAATAAATCTAGCACTTAATGCCTATAAAAATGGCGATGACCCTTATGAAATTGTTCCTTCAAAAGATGTAATTGGACATGGAACTCAATTAGCTGGTCTACTTGGCGCTAAAGGTATAGACGGCGTTATAGGTGGTGCCCCAGAATGTGAATTTGTAATTGTGAAACTTAAAGAGATGAAACAAGTTGATTTAGAAGAAGCCGGAATATCAGAAAGAACTACCTTAATTTATGGAGGAATTGATTTACTTCTAGCAATTCACTATACTTTTGAGGTTAAAAATTCCATAACAAACCCAATGGCTGTATTGATCGCATTAGGAACAAACTATGGTGGTCATGACGGAATATCTTCAATTGAGAGGTTTATTGATATATGGGGACAAAAAATTGGCTACGTTTTTGTTACAGGTGCAGGCAATGAAGGAAATTCAGATACTCATGCTTCTGTGCCTTTGACAAAAAAATTTGAAATTGATAGTAGAGATTTTATTGTAGATGAAAATGAGAAAAACTTAGTTCTTTCAATTTGGATTAATAAGCCCAATGTAGTATCTGTAGGCTTAGTTTCTCCTAGAGGAGAAGTGATATCTACAGTGCCTGCAAAGTTTGTGAAGCATGAGCAATTTGATTTAATTCTTGAAAATAGTGTTGTAGAAATCACCTATTATTTAAACGAGTACTCAACTGGTGATGAACATATCTTTATTGTAATAAAGAATCCACGACCAGGTGTTTGGCAGCTTAGATTTAAGGGGGATTATATAACTTCAGGTAGAATAGATGTTTGGCTTCCTCAACGTGCTTTATTAAAACCATTAACTAGATTTTTATATTCAGATCCTTTTATCACATTGCAAATTCCATCAACCTCTGAACTAATACTAAGCACTGCTTACTTTAATCAAAATAATTATAGTAGGGTTCCTACATCTGGGCGAGGTTATACAAGAACTGGTTTTATAAGTCCTTTAATTGCTACTGGCGGAATTAATGCTTTAACTACAGGCTTAAATAATACAATAGTAACCGTAAGTGGTTCAAGTGTTGCAGCTGCTGTGCTTTGTAGTGCAGTACTATTATTGCTAGAATGGGGTATTGTTTTAAATAATGACCCTTCTATGTATGGGAAAAACATACAATCATATTTAGCAACAGGAGCTGATACACGTCCTGGTGACGTTCATCCTAATCGTGAATGGGGCTGGGGCATGTTGGACCTAGACAATACTTTTACTAATCTAAGTTCTTACCGCTTAAAAAATAGAAATATTACAATAGAATATCTTTCAAGTGCTTTAGAAATTAAAATTTCAGAAGACTTGTATTCTAGACTGATTAAAGCAAGGTAAATATAAGGAGAGTTATATGATTAATTTTGAATCTGATTTACTAAGAGAAAAAATAGTGTCAGAATTAGCAAAATTAGAAATTGGCAATTATGTATCATTCATAGTTGAATATTCTGGGGACATTAAAACCTTACTTGAACCGGCTGATTTTGCCTACGGCATACCTGTTACTCCTATTTATGCTGTGATTTTTTTAGAGGCTACTAAACTACCTCTGCTAAAACAAGTAGCCCCTCAGTTAATATTGATTGAACCACCAACGGTGTATATATTATCAGAACTCTCTCCATTAACAACTTCTAATATAGTACCATTTTCTGAAGGTGAGCCCTTTTATTTAACAGGAAATGGTGTGTTAGTTGGAATTATTGATAGTGGAATAGACTATCTTAATAAGGAATTTACTAGAGAAGATGGAAAAACAAGAATCACTCGAATATGGGATCAAACTGATTCAACTGGAACTCCACCCCTTGATTTAGTTATGGGAAGTGAATATAATAGCGAGGATATTAATAAAGCCCTAGAAGCCTTTAATGGAGGTGGGGATCCATACACAATAGTCCCCGAAAAGGACGTAGTTGGACACGGAACTGAAATTGCTGGAATAATTGGTGCAAGGGGATTTGGTGAGGTAAAAGGTGCTGCCCCAGACTGTGAATTCCTAATCGTAAAAGTTAATCCATTTATTGGTCAATTAACTGATGAACTTGGAGATTTACCAGATATTCCTGTTTATCAAGATACTTATATATCATTAGGGATAAAGTACTTAATTGATACACAAGCTAAAATAAAAAAACCCTTAGTGATAATTTTGCCTTTTAGTAGTAACTATGGAGGACACGATGGGAGTTCAGCTATCGAAAGAATTGTTGATTATTTTAGTTCCACTTACAAAGTAACCTTTGTAACTGGTAATGGAAATGAAGGTCAAGCTGGCACACATACAAGTGGAATAATTAATACAACTGGCTCTATACAAACTGTAGAATTTCAAATAGGTACAAATCAACGATCTATTACGTTAACATTTTGGTGTAGTTACCCTGATAAAGTCTCTGTAGGTTTAGTTTCCCCTAGTGGCCAAATTATACCTCGGATAGCCATTAAACCAAATGAAAAACGGGAAGTAGAGTTTATTTTCGAGAAATCAATGGCAACTATTAGTTATTTCTACCCAGAAAATAGAACTGGTGATGAAAATGTGCTTATTAATATAAGAAATGTTGCTCCAGGCATTTGGAAGCTTAATTTATATGGAGATTATATTGTAAGTGGTATTTACAATATTTGGATGAATCAAAGAGCATTTTTAAGTCCTGAAACAAGATTCCTTGAACCCACAAACAATACTACACTTACTATTCCATCAACTTCTAAAAGAATTATTTCTACTGCTTATTATAATCAAACCACTGGTGGTATAGGTGAATTTTCTGGATTTGGGTATACGAGAGATGGTAGAATTAAACCTGATATAACTAGTGGTGGTGTAAATGTATTAACAACAACTGTAGGTGGGGGAACTACTACTGTTACAGGCTCCAGTGCTGCAACAGCTGTATTAACTGGAGCAGTAGCCTTACTTCTTCAATGGGGTATAGTAGAAGGTAATGATATAGATATGCATGGAGTTACAATAAAATCTTATCTTATTAGAGGCGCAAGAGAAAGACCTGATGAAGAATATCCAAATCCTGTCTGGGGTTATGGTACCTTAGATCTATTAGGAGTTTTTGAGGCTTTGAGATCTTTAAAGGAAAATAGATATGCTTTAAACTCTTCAAATTTTTCTCTGATGAGAAATGTTGATGTAGTTATACCAGAAGATATTAATAAAAGATTAAAATATTAGTACTTTGATTTATAACCATAAGAAATTATGATATTTGTTCCGATAGATTATTTAAGGCTTCAAAGATTTTTAGCTATCCCTATTTATTTGAAACAATTGATCAAAAAATAACGCAATAGATTTTATTGTATAATCTATTGCGTTATTTTTACTTCTTATATTTTTATTGTTTATTCTTCTATGGTTTCTATCAATTTTTCACTGCCTTTACTGCTGCTACTACATCTTCTCCATATAGCCTTTGTCTAAAAACTTCATAAAATCCAAGCTGTCTAATATCGTTTTTTATAAACCGTTTCGCGAATTTATCTAGGAAGTTCTGAGTCATTTATTTTAGCAGGTTTTTACAAGTTGAGGATTGTTAGCATTGTTTGCATAGTCATAGGTTATAAAATGAGCATTATGCTAAAGATTGTTTATTACTATGGAATATTTATGTGAAAACATGAAAACATAGACTTCCCAATATCTGTTACAACCTAGTTGCCCCGTATTAACCAACCATCAGTCCTAGCTTTACCCAATATTTAAATAACACTTCTATAGAATCAATATTCGGCATATAAAATAATAGACAACCTTCTGGGAGTACCTTAATTAATACTCAGAAATTTTATTTCTAGAAAATGAGAGAAACCAAATTTTTATTTATTAAATTCGTAGTAATCTGCTTAAGTCTAAAAACTTTGAAAGCAGATTTAAACTTAACAAAGTAGCCTTCCTAAGCTCAGGAGCTACAACTTATAGAAGTTTACACACTTGAAGCTTCCAAAATGTTGTTGAATATTATTGAATTGTCTTAATTTAAGATTCTAAAGGAGCCACTATGATTAAAAGTACTTTTGCTAAAAAATCCTTAATCATGATTTTATCGAATATAGCTACAAGCATACTAGGTTTTATGTTTTCAATTGCACTATCAAAACAATTAGGGCCTGAAGGTATGGGGCTTTATGGACTTATTAAACCAATTAATAGAATTTTTTTATGTATTGTTTGCGGTGGGCTCTTTACAGCAGTTTCAAAGGTTTCAGCACAATATTATGGCATTGGTGACTACAAAAATTTCAAAAGAACTATACAAACTTCCTTTACTTTTACTCTTATTTGGTCCGTATTTATATCAGCAATTTTATTCTTCCTTGCCCCAGCTATAAGTACTTATATTATTAAGGACGTAAGGACTATTAATGCCATAAGATTACTCTGTCCAGCGGTGGTTTTTATAGCTCTTTCTAGCTGCATAGAAGGATATTTTATCAGTACGTTTCAAATAGTTGTTCCTATGTTTATAGATATTTTTGAAAAAGCAATAAGAATATGCATCTTAGTATTTGTGATCAGTGCCCTTCAAACTGCTGATATAACTTCAACTGTTACTGGAGCTTATTTTGCTCTATGTATTGGAGAGTTCATGTCTTTTATGCTTCTTTATGGCTATTATAAATTAAATATTAAAAAGGTACCTACTTCAACTCATAGAAGTGAAAGTAGAGCTCAACTCCTGTTTGATACTTTATCCACGTCGTTTCCCCTTTTGACTACAAACTTAATATCCTCTATACTTTCCACATTTTCCACCTTGATTGTTCCAAGGCGATTGGTAGAAGCTGGTCTAGATTACAAAGTTGCCTTAGGACTCATTGGAAAATATAATGGAATGGCGAAAAATATTCCCTTTTTCCCAATGGTTATTGTGGAGTCCATCTCAATTTTGTTGGTTCCTGATTTATCTAGAAGCTTAGGGAATAAAGATCATAATGCTATAAATCGCCGTATTTCTAAGGTGTTAGAACTTTCTTTTCTCTTAGGAGCTACATCTTTAGCTATAACCCTTTGCATAGGGGATAGTTTAGGTATTTTACTATATAAACGTATGGATTTAGGAAACTATATTAAATTCGCGGCTTTAGCTGCCCCAATTCTTTATGTTTCTTCTTCTACCTTTGCAATTTTAAATGGGCTTGGAAAGCAAAAAACAATCCTGAGGACTTCTATAATTATATCCGTGCTAAGAATAATTTTTTTATATGTTTTCACAGGAATTCCATCAATAAATGTTTATGGATATGGATTAACAATAATTATTACCTCCATTGTGTCCTTAGTGCTTAATTTGTGGGAAATTAATAAGGTTTCACCCTTAGACTTCAGTTTCTTTCATTCTATACTTCAGGTTTTAATAGTTGTGTTAACATATTTTCTGCTACTTATGATTAAAAGCTTACTACTGGTAGCACCATTAATAATTAGTAGTGTAATTATAATTCTTTCTGGATTTTCAATGGTATTCTTTCTTAGCAAGATAATCAAAGTCTAATATTACACTTTACAATGAAATGTGGATAATGAAAAAAGCTATATAAGTATTTTCTACTTATATAGCTTTTTATTTTATTATATAGATAAACTGTGTAATTTCTAAACTATATTTTTCTTGTTTCTTCTAAAAGCCACTTTAAACAAGGTTCATCTAAATATGGTGATAACACCTCGAATACCTTTGTATGGTAGTTATTTAGCCATTGTCTTTCAAAATCTGTGAGCATTTCAGGAACTATTGCCCTTAAGTCAATTGGAACATAGCATATTTCTTCAAAACACATAAATTGCCCAAATTCATTTTTTTCAAATTCCAGCACAATTACTGTATTTTCTGTTCTAATACCATGACGTCCTTCCTTATAAACTCCTGGTTCTATAGTAAGCATCATTCCTTTTTCCAACTTAATATTATTTAGAACTTGACTAAAGCGTTGAGGTTGCTCATGTACATTTGAGAAGAAACCTATTCCATGTCCAGTACCACACTTATAATCAAGGCCTTGATCCCACAGAGGCTTTCTTGCTAGAATATCTAAATTTGAGCCTGTAGCTCCATATAGAAATTTAGCAGTAGATAGTGCGATTACGGATTGGAGCACTAAGGTAAAGTCCCTTTTTTCTTCCTGTGTTATATGCCCCAATGCTATTGTCCTTGTAATATCAGTGGTGCCATTAAGATACTGACCACCAGAATCTAAAAGGAAGAATCCTTCTTCTTTTAAAACTCTTGGGTTTTCCTCATTGTAAGGATTATAATGCATCATTGCTGCATTTTCCTTATAACCTGCTATACTATCAAAACTAGGTCCTACACATAGTGGTTGATTCTTTCTTAGCTCTTCAGCTTTTTTTACCACATCTATTTCTGTAATCTTTCCTACATTTTCTTTAATCCACTTAAAAAGTTGCACTAAAGCTACTCCATCTTTTATATATGCATCTTTAATGTTTTCAATCTCCACTACATTTTTTATTGCTTTCATCATAGTAGTTAAATTTGTTGCGTTAATCTTTTTCATATTTTTATTTATGCTTTTAGCTAAACTAAAGTTAGTAATACTAAAATCTAGTATAATTGATGCAGAATCCTCAAGATTACTTACATTGTTGTAAACTTCGGTATACTCTTTTATAAGTATACCATCTCTCATCAGTTCCTTTTCTACAAGAGAATTTACTTTCTTTTTGCTTATATATAAAAAGGTTTCATTTTCTCCAACCAGGGCGTAAGCAGTTACAAAAGGATTGTTTGGTACATCATTACCCCTAATATTAAGGAGCCAGCATATATCATCTAAAGAAGAGAGTAAATAATAGTTTGCTCCATTTTCTTTCATAACATTTCTAACTTCACAGAGTTTTTCTACTCTACTTTTACCACAATATTTTGTGTCATGAATAAATATTTCATCGGAAGGTATTCCAGGCCTATCTATCCAAATTGGATTTATCAAATCTAAATCACTGTTTATTTTTATGCTTTTATCCATAAGCTCCTTTTCCATTTTTTCAACTGCTGCCTCAGAAAATAATCTGCCATCAAAGCCTATGGTGTCATTTTCTTTTAATTCCGTCTTTAACCACTGTGTATATGTTGGAACTCCAATATCCGCGGCTCTAAATAGTTCTATCCCCGTGCCTTGAAGTTGCTTTTCTGCTTGAATGTAGTACCTTCCATCGGTCCAAAGTCCTGCCTTTTCTGATGTGAATACCACCGTTCCTGCTGAGCCAGTAAACCCACTAATCCATTGTCTGGACTTAAAATGTTCCCCAACATATTCACCTAAGTGCGGATCTTGACTTGGCACTATATAAGCAGCCACCCCATTTTGATCCATTGATTCCCTAAGTCTCAATATTCTTTCCTTAATCTCCATATCCCATGACCTCCCTAATAATAATTTGTTGATTTTGTTTTTCCATTATATAATTTGATAATATTAAACTTACAATGCCAGAAACTATTTTAGTGATAAAAAAGGCAACCATAAGCTTTGGTTCCACACTGGCAACGAAGGCAAGTTGTCCACCAAATATAAAAGCTCCGCTTACACCAAAAGCAATGCACATAACCTTCCCTTTTTCATTCATATCCTTTACATTTCCAAAAACCAATAAATTGCTGGCTAAATTTCCAATCATAGATGTAATTGCAGTTGAGTCTAATTTTACTTTCTTTCCTAGTTTATTCAAAGGTACTTTTAATCCTCTATTTATTACTTCTAGCATAGGGTAAGCTCCTCCAAGGATGATTGAGACTCTACCAACTAATGTCATATTATCTTCAAAGGGAACAAGAAGTCCAAAAAATTCAAAACCATAAATTAAATGAATACCTTGAAACAAAAGTCCTAAACCACTTAATCCAATTACTAATTTTCCTAAACCCTTAAATATCTTAATAGCCAAATCAGGAGCCTTAGCAAGTCCAACCCCGAGGATAATGGAAAAAACTATAATTGGTGTCATATTCCATAAAAGAGCTATTATGTTGATTCTTTGCCATAGGCCTGCTGCTACAATTCCCACTGGTATTGACATAATTCCAATCATTATACCCTTAGAAAGATAATTTTTGTCCTGTTCCTGTGTCATACTGAAAGCTACAGGCAAAGTAAAACTCACTGTAGCACCTAAACTTGATCCTATTACTATGCCAAAAAATGATCCAAGCTCACTGTCCATTGCAATATTTTTACATAGCTCATATCCTCCCATATCCATAGCCAAAAGGGTACTTGGGATAATTGAAGGATCTATTCTAAGATATGTCCATACTAAGTTTGAAACTGGAGTAAGTAATAATAAAAGCATAGGGGTTAAAGAATATATTCCAATAATACCTAAAGCTAAAGGCCCCATAGTTTTTATACCTTCCTCGAACTTGTTGCCGAGGTTAAAATAATTTCCCAATATATAATCAACTGCTCCTAGTACAAAAAAACTACCAATAACATACATTACTAAGTTACTTATCATTTTTTTCACCCCTAAAATAATTTGGAGAGTTCACTGTAAGTATCTTCACTAACTTATTGGTATTATTTGCCCAATTATGAACTTCACTAGAGTCCAAATAAATACTATCTCCAGGATAAAGGTCGTACATGTTATTATCTATGTATAAAGTAAGTATGCCTTCTAGAACATATATAAACTCTTCCCCAGAATGTTTATATAAGGCAACCTGCTCGTCTGTTTTATGAGGAAAAACATTTACAAGTTTTGGCACAAAGGCTTTATCTTCAAGGTTTTGGCATAAACTATAAGATATGAATCCCCCCTCTTGCATATTAAGCACTGGCCTTTCATAGCTTTTTAACACTTTTCTATCTTGCCTATTTTCCACATTAAAAAAGAATGAAAGATTAACTCCTAGTATTTTAGCCAGGTTTTCTAAGGAATCAACAGCAATGGAGGTTAATCCTCTTTCTAACTGAGATAAAAAACCAACAGATAAACCACTATCTTCACTGAGCTGTTTTAGGGTGATATTTTTACTATTCCGAAGTTCTTTAATTTTCCATCCAATATTCATGATATTCCTCCTGTTTTTTCTTACATGAATATCTTATCACAATTAACAGTTAAATATCACCATAAAATAAAATATTTCATCGACATGAGATTTGATATAAATAATTTTATTTTTATAGTTATATTTTATCTTTGATTTTTATAGTTACTAACAGAATATAATTTTAAAAAAAGATAGCCTGCTGGCTACCCTATAATTACTTATAATAAATTTCTATTTAATGTAGAACTGTACAATATAAATATCTAACTTCTGGCTTAGATTTAATACCTCACTATCTTCTATGCCTTTGATTTTAATCAATTCTTCTAATTCTTCTCTTAGTTTTTCTAACTCCCTTAAACTATTCAATATCTTTTCCCCACAAACAAGTTTTTTGCTTTCCTTACACCTATATATATTATTGTTATTTAAGCCAATAGAATAAAACTACCCATTCTTACTATGATTTCACTTATCAGCTTTTAGAAAGAAGATTTTTTACTTCTCTTGTAAATAATAATTTATTTATAAAAAAGTATTTAGCTTCATAAACTAAATACTTTTTTCTCTATCTAACTTCTCTATAACTAAATACATCTAAAGTGCTTATTTTAAATTTCCATCGTTTTTCATTTCTTGTAAAAGTTTCTCAGCAAGTCTAAGGTAATTATCCCATGCTGTATTTCTAGTTGTATAACCACTAGCAGCATAATTTCCTGTATCGCCTATGGCAGGCATCTCAGATAAATCCAACATATTTTGTGTCTCAACAACCTTCTTGTTTAATTCATCCATTTGAACATTGAATCCTAAACGTGAAGGCTCCTCATACTCAACACTTTCATATTTTGATTGTCTGTAATATTTCTTTAAGGCCGGATCTGTTATCTCATCAGGAGAGTCAGCAAATATTTCATCATACTTAACAGAAACTATCTTCTCATCACTTATTACTACTTTCAAAACACCAGTAAGTCCTCCATCAAGTTTTTCTGCAATACTGTAGTATTTTTCCTTAGATGGTTTTTCTAAGGAAGCTGCCAACTTCTCAGCTAGTGGGATCATTGATTGTTTGATACTATTTGAAGCTCCTGAAACCGAATCAAATTCACCTGTAATACTTTGTTTTTCAAGCATTTGCTTTTCTACACTAATAACACTCTGAATCCACGCAGCACCTTTTTTCTCTCCCATAGTGAAGTTATATTCTGACATACGCTTTGGAACATCCTGATAGTAACGGTGATAATAGTTAGGACGAGTTCTTTCATTAAACTCAACATGCATTATCTCATCTTTATTTTTAATAACTTCCAAAGTACCAAGGTGTCCTTGTCTAAAACGCTCTTCTATTTTATAATAATCACCTTTAATTATTCCAAGTTTTGGTTGAATGCTCCACTGAAGATTTGATAACTTAGCTGATGTTTCACTCTCCTTTGTTGCTTCTGTTGTGGCATCAGCCTTTTCTGGAGTAGCCGTTACAGGTTGTTTTTGAGCGCATCCTACCATAGTGGATGCTACTACAGCTGTTATAACTAGTGCACTTATTAATCTAGATTTTATTACTGCCATTTTACATTTCTCCTATCTAAAACTTATTTTTGGTGAAAAAAAAGACATATTTGTGATATATTTATCATACAAAAATGTCTTTACAAAATGAATGTAATAATTAAGGATTTTACCCATAAAAAATACGGATGGTAGTATAAGTTACTATACTTAAATTTGATTTTTGAATTCTATAGGAGAAAGACCTGTATATTTTTTAAATAGTTTTGCAAAATATTCAGCATTGTTATAACATAACCTGTTTGCAATCTCATAACTCCGTAAATTTCCTTGTGCTATTAGTGCCTTTGCTCTTTCCATTTTAACCATATTAATGTATTCTCCCAATGTTACTCCTGTTTCTTGCTTAAAAACCTCACCAATATAGTTTTTGGTAAGGAAAAAGGTGTCGGAAATTTTACTCATAGAAATTTCTGTTTCAATATTATTAATTATGTAGTTGCATAATTCTTTTATTAAAGGAAACTTTTTAGAAGTTAATATAAACTTTTTAATAGTTAAAACTAAAAATTCTATGTTTTGTAATATTATTTCACTGATTACGTCAATATCACTGTGTTGTGTTAAACTTATATCAGTTATGAAGTTTTCATCTACGAATTCCTCAATCCATTTATGTTGTGTTTTTACATTACATAGTATTTTATTGTAAACTCTTTCCAATATAAAAGTTACCTTTTTTATATTTTTGTCTAGATCAACATAGGTGTCCTCAATTATAGTTCTAATATAATCCACCAAGTTCTGGTCCCCTTTACAAACACCTTCAACAATTAGCCTAAGTTGATTTTCAGGACAATAAAGTTCTATTGAGCTCATAAGTTTATCATCTAAAGTTGCCAGGGTTTTCTGAGTTTTTATTTTTTCTTCAATATACTTTTTCACTCTTATTAACAATTGTTCTAGTTCTTCTTTATTAACTGGCTTAAGTAGATAATCAAAGATTCCATTTTGAATAGCTTGTTTTGCAAGATTGAACTCACTGTGTTCACTTAAGAATACAACACAGGAAGATAAACCTCTTTCTTGTATTTCCTTTAAAAGTTCAATACCATTTATCCTTGGCATACTAATATCTGTTATGATTAAATCCACAGGCTCCTTTAAGAGTTTCTCCAGGGCTTCCTGACCATCTTCTGCTTCCTCCACAATGTGAAAACCGGATGTTTCTCCCCAAAGACCTATCTTTTTAATTTGAGTTCTAAATACTTTCATATCATCAACTATCATTACCCTAAGCATTTCACCCTCCATTTTATCCCTCTTTTTTTAAAGGTATTGTAAAGTATATTTCAGTGCCTTTATCTATTTTGCTCTCTATCCACACAGTTCCATGGTGCTTTTGTATAATTTTTTTCACTGTGGCAAGCCCCACCCCTGTACCTTCAAAATCTTGTTTTCTATGAAGTCTTTGAAATACATTAAAAAGCTTACTACTGTATTTCATATCAAAACCTACTCCATTATCTTTAATATAAAATACATACTCGTTGTGGTTTTGGACGCACCCTGCGACAATTTTAGCAACTTGTCTGTTTCTCGTAAACTTAATAGCATTAGAAATAATATTTGTAATAACTTGCTTAAATAGAACCTTATCTGCATTTATCTCTGGAAACTCTCCTTCAAAAGTTAATTCTATTTTCCTTTCAGAATTGACCATCTTAAATTGGCCAAATACTGATTCAATAATCTGCTTAGGTTTTATTATTTCCTTGAAAAGCTTAGCTTTTGAAGTAATTGAGTACTCTAACAATTTGTTGATTAATCCTATCATATCCTTACAAGTTTCTTCAATACTATTCATCATGTCACTGGCTTCACTATCGAGACATTGGCCATGATCTATCTTTATAAAGTTTGTATAAACTTCAATGGCTCTCAGTGGGGATTTTAGGTCATGGGAAATGGTATAAGCAAAGCCCTCTAATTCATTAACTGCAGTTTGAAGCTCTAGAGTTCTATCTATCACACGCCGCTCTAGGTCATTGTTTAAAGATTTAATTTCTTCCACAGCATTATCAAGTTCTCTTTCACGAAATTTTAATTCTTCCTGGGTCTCAAGAACTCTTTGCAGAAACCGAATAGTTATTCCTCCCATTATTGAAAATAAAATGGTAGCAAATAATAAAGTGATTCTAGTTTTCTCATTAGGGGTTATAAGCCAATTCAATGGGTGTATTCTATCAATTATATAATTTTGTATACCTAGAATAATAAGAGAAAAACTTAAACCAAAAGTTACCAGAGCCATCATAATTCTAGAATTATATTTTGCCCCATTGGAGCATCTTAATAAAAAGAGCTTTCTAACAAAGGGTAAAAGCATCAATGCATCACATAGAGCTAAAAGTACTGATTCTACAATAATACCCTTTATTGCAAACAGTGCCACAATTCCCTTTTCAATTTCTATATAGGCCTCAGGACTCCAAGAAGGTGGCACCACCTGATTTAAGTTGATTAAAACAGGAAAAAGTGCAACGTATATAGCCATTCTAATAAGAATATGAATAAACTGTAGAAAATAGATATTATAATAAAACCTTGTATTATAGTTCCTTTTTTCACTACCATAGCCGTGAATTATTATCCATAAAAATAGTGAAACCACCGGAACTAAGGATGCCCATCCGTTATGTTTACCTAAAATAAATGGATATAGTGTAACTAAACCAAAAGTAATACTAATAATTCCATATTTCCTTCCCCAACCAAGGGTAACCAGTAGCGGGAGCATTATACTCCAAGTAAAATTTATATAAAATCCATTAAAATTAAATCTGCTAGAATAGAATATCCCTACAAAACCAATAAGGCCCAAAATTATAGAAATAGCAGTTTTATATAATTTTGTCCTTGGTGAAATAACATAACTATATTCCTCACCCATATTTTACTCTCCTAATTTATCTAATCTATTATTTATCTAAGATAATATAAACCTACTGAAATTTTCACTATCATTTTATCACCTTACATTTTAGTATTCAACTTACTAGCACATTATAAAATAATGTTTTAACAGTTTTGTGTTATGTATATATGGATTAAGGTATATTCAAACTTTTCATCTAATCTGATATATTTCATGCATTCAAATTAGAAAGTTCAGCATACTAAAATTATTATGAAATTTAAATAAAGGAGGCTAACTGCTATGAGAAATAGAGTATTTGTATACTTAGCAGTATTTGTGATGATGTTATTTGTGGGTGGAACCAATAGTTTTGCTGCAGATATGAAAAGTAAAAACGAAATAATTTATACCGAATTATCACCCCAAGGAAATAATGGTGTTTATGGTTCAGCTGCTGCAAAAGTGGATACTGATTTAACCTTACAAGAAATATTAACTTATGCAATAGAAGATGAATATATTGCTAGGGCAAGTTATGCACTTGTAATTGAAAAGTTTGGTGAACAGACTCCATTTATCGATATTGTTAAGGCTGAGGGAATTCACATTAATGCTGTAAAGCTTTTATTTCCTAAATACGATTTCCCTGTGCCAGCAGATAATTCAAAGAATTATATTAAGGCACCAGCAAGTATAAAAGAGAGCCTTGAAATGGCAAAACAAATAGAAATTGACAATGTGGCTATGTATGAAAAGTTTCTTAAACAAGATATTCCAAATGATGTAAGAGAAATTTTCCTTGGCTTAAAAAGTGCATCACAAGAACATCTCAAAGCTTTTCAAAATGCATTAAAATTGCAGTAAGTTACTTAAGTCTAACAACACAGGACCCAGATTTACACTGCCATCAAAGCCAACTTTAATAGTCTGAGGAACTGCACTTACAGAAGTTGACATACTTGAAGCTTCCAAGACGTATTAAAGGTTATTAAAACAGCTTATATATCCTAACTAACCCTTCAACCTAAGGGCTGGATTAATAGGATACATAAGCTATTTTACGGTTACTTTATAATTACTTTTCACAACACCATCACCAAACAATGCAAATTCAATGGATATACCAACCAAATACTTAAATTACAATGAAAATAGTTGTGGTGAAAACTTATTCTTCAGCCAAGGCTATGTAAAAGGAACTACTACAGCTAAATATACATTTTACATCAATTGATAATTACTATTTTAGAATACACTTATCTTTATATATTTATATGTAATATCTCATCATTAATTTCCATCTTGATCTCTGCTCCACCACAAAGAATCCTGCATCCTGAAAAGCAACTGGAGTACCAGTCCAAAGAAATGGATCAGGAACTTTCTCATCATAAGGCACCAATGGATAAGCTTCCACAATTTCTGCATGGTTTAACTTGCAATAGCTAACAGCAGCTCTTATTAATTCACTTGAAATTCCTTGTCTTCTATATGACTTTAATATATAAAAACAAGTAATTGACCACACCGGCTCATCATCAATTCTTTTAAAAACCTTAGAATTTTCTAATCTAATATAATTTTCTCTTGGTGCAACTGCACACCATCCAATTGGTTTTCCATCTATATACACCAGTACACCTATTGTTTCATTTTGCTCCACTAAGGTTTTCATAGCCAACTTATTTTCAATGCCCTTTTGGCTCTCGAACACAGATTTTTTCAATCTCCAAGACATACACCAACAGCCCCCACAAGCTCCTCGGTCCCCAAATAGATCTTGGAAATCTTCCCACCTGGTGGTATCTAATGAATATGCCTGTAGGTTCAAATCTATATTTTCATATACTTTCATTGCAAATCTCCTAAAAAATATTAATTGCAATAATATTATAATTCATCTGAACTAACAAATATTGCCTTACTATCTTCAAAATAAACACATTAAATTTCTATATAATGACTTAAAATCGTTCCACATTATTTCACCATATTTTGGAAAAACAAGTATCCCATTCTCTTTGGTTTGCAGTGAAGTTTCCTTCCAAAGCCGCTTACCAAAATGAACTTGTTCATTATTTAATTGAGGACTTTTATTTAAATTCCCTTGACAGTTTTTCTTCTGCTTCCAGCTTAGCTTCTTTAGTAAGACCCTTTACATCATTAAGTGATTTATTTACTTTCTCATTTTTTAAATCACTACTTAAAAGTGGTATTCCATTAGCGACTGCATAGTCAGTATTAATTATATCTTTATCACTATACTTATTTATAACATCACTCACCTTATAATAAATTTAATTTTTAGTTAGTATGTTACATTGCAGTGAATTTTATCATTTTGAAAACTAAAATATACTATTCTTTATCAATACTTAAAATTACTTATTCCCAAGTTTCCCACACTTCAGGCTCATAGCCAACAGTAGCTTGTTTTCCATTACGTACTATTGGTGTATTGCAAAGTGTTGGATTGTTAAGTAATATTTCTGACTTAATATCTGAACTTCTAATATGATTAAGATTTAGCTTTTCATATAGCTTTGATTTATCATTAATTAAATTTCCAAGTCCCACTGAAGTTATTACACTTTGAAGTTCTCCTTTACTTAATCCTTTTATATTTAAATCAATTAATTGATATTTTATTTTTCTTTCCTTAAAATAACGCTCAGCTTTTTTTGTGTCGAAGCACTTTTTCATTCCAAAAATTTGAATGTTCATTTAATGTCACTCCTTAGTAATTTACTGCTCTTAATTCATTTATATTTCTATATTATACCTGAGATCATGTAATAAAAAAAGTAATGTGATTTTCTAAAATTTCCTTTTTCAGATTTGAAAGTATTTTTATTACTGACTGAAATGAAGTGATAACGTAGTGGAAGTCAGTAATATATATATTTTTTGATTTACATGAAATATTAATAAATAAAAATCCATTGTTAAATAAACTCAAAATAGTATTATGTATTAATTGCATTTAAGATTTGTTGCTAATTTGATACCTTGTAAATTAATTACAATTTATATGATATACTATGAACATGAATACAGTTGTAGATAGTCCATAGATGTAAAATAGCGAAAACTGTCAACTATTTATGTTTTGAGCAATAACCTTGCAGGAGTGAAACAAAAGGTGCAAGGAATTTTATTTATACATCTACTATACTGTTTTTAGAGGGGAGGGATACGTTTGAATTGGTATGAACGAATTAACGAAGCATTTGACTATATTGAAGATTACTTAGACAGTAACATTGATTTAGATAAAGTTGCAAATATAATGTGTCAATCTACAGTTAGTTTTCAGCGTACATTTTCTATATTTATGAATATATCAATATATGAATATATTCGCAGAAGACGTATGACGTTAGCTGCTATTGAACTGCAAGCAAGTTCTATAAAGGTCATCGATGTAGCGTTGAAATATGGTTATGAATCTCCAGAATCATTTACCCGGGCTTTCAAAGAGATTCACGGGATATCACCATCATCAGCACGTAAGAAAGGGGTTCAACTTAATCTATTTCCACGTATCACTTTTCTACTAACAGTAAAAGGAGATATTGAGATGGATAACAATAGTGATAAAATTGTCAACTTTAAAGGACATAATTGGGGGAATATTGACCCATCACCACATCTAAAGCCTTTTGACAATTGCATTTATTTAGCAAGTAAATGGAAGGAATTAGGTTATATTGATCTTTTAGATTTAGGAACAGGACTTGGCCGCCACGCCATTTATTTTTCAAAACAAGGTTTCAATGTAACAGCAACGGATATTTCTGATTATGCTATTCAGTACTTAAAAACTTGGGCTGCAAAAGAAAATCTGCCTATAAATTCAGAGGTTGGTGATATGCTATCTCTGAGCTACTCCAATGAATCTTTTGACTGCATCTTTGCTTACCATGTTATTTCTCATACAGATTCAATTGGCATAAAAAAAACAATTGCAGAAATTGAAAGGGTGCTGAAACCAAATGGTGAGGTATATTTGACATTCTGCTCAAAAGAAAGTACAGAGTTTATCGAAAATAAATCTAACAAATTAGACAAGAATACTATTATATGCGGAGATGGATTTGAAAAAGATATACCTCATTTCTATGCAGACTTAAATGATATCAAGGAACTTTTAGCAAATTTCAACATAGAACTTATAAAACATACAGAGTATTTCTACAGTGACTTCACCCCGGATAGCCATCGAAGGCAAAAATTTTATTATGTTAACGCCACCCTAAAGTAAAGAAAAAAAGCATAATCTACGGAAAGCCTAATACTCAATAATATAAATAGGTAACTTAGAGGGTGATAATAAATCACTCTCTTAATTTGCGTAAATTTTTAATATTGCATTTAAGCATACCACCATTAAAATCAATTCAATATTTTAAAACTTAAAGAACTGTATTTTACAAAGCTTGCTATGCTTCTCTCTTCCACCTTGTAGAATTAATTATTCTTATTTCAAATTAATTCTTCAATCACAGTTACATCTTTACAATAAAATCATAGTTAATAAGGGCTTTATAAAGCTTATATTTAATACTAATCTGCAAAATCATTATTTCAATACAAAAAGCAAGAAAGTATAAACATCCCCTCTTTCTTTTGTACAGTAGGCTGCCTACACTCTCTAGTTTCACTTCATAGAAACATTACATTTTTTACATCCATTTAAATTTACACTGCTTAAAAACTAGTCTATAATGAGCTAATGTATAAATTAAAAGGGTGAAGGAAAATTCAACCTTTAAATAGACTTTAATTACGATTGTTGATCAATATATTTATCCTATGTAATACTTGTGTTCAATTAAATCTTCCTCACTAATATACTTAACACATTCATAACCCTTTGATAGAGCATACTCATACATGTTAGATACTACTTGATTATCTTTACACCAAAACATAACGTAAGAACAATCATATATCCCAAGTATAATTTGGCAATCACTTTCCAAAAAATCCTTATACTCGCATACTACTTTAACAGTTCCTTCTTTAAGAAATGCCCTTAAAGTTGCAAATATCATATAATAAGTGTTATTTTTAGAAGTTTCATAAAGTTTTTCCCCAGATATAACTCCACGATCATTAAATAACATCTCATCTGTAAACTTATTATCTTTCAATAGATGTATCTCATCATCATTAATTAACCACTGGTAACATTGAACTGGTAGGGGTTCTAATATATCAGATAGATAATTTCCATATTCATTTGGAATTTCAAAGCTTACTCCCATATTTTTCATTTATCTAACCTCCAACCTTATTGATTAATTTTCATACTTTATAATATTCCATTATATAATAAATTTACTTTACCATATAATTACTGTAACAATATACTTGTAACTTCTGACTATTATTTCATAAAAAACTACACAAGTCTTCTAGTTGTGTAAGATTTACCCTTAAATCTGTGTGGCACCATGCAACTGGCTTACCTTCAGAATATACTAAAAATCCATACATCTTATCCAAAGCTATTAAACTTATAGTTGCTTTCCTGTTCTCTTGAGCTGTTCTTTTCTTCCATTCCTCTCCTGAACAGTTAGCATGATAAAAATAGCAATAGCATTAAGCCCAATGAGGATTATCAGCAAATGCTGTATTATCAAAAAAGTATAAAAAATCTTCTATTAAATCTGGTGTTAATTTTTCAATTTCTATATCCATATACCCCCTCCACTTAGTGTTCACAATGTTTTACAACTACACCCCTATAACTATATTCCATAATAGTTTCATAATTTCTTCAATGTTAAAACCTAACAAAAATTCTTTAGTAAGTTTAATTTACTATGTCCTTTTAATCAAAAGCAACGTAACTTTTTACGTTACGTCGCTCAATAAGAATGTTACGTACTAAATGATATACAAATTAATACACTATGCCTTTCTTACTTTAAACACAAAAGATAACGGAAGTTTTTGTGCTTTCTTTGATTTATCATCAATTTTTCCTGTCATTTGCAAGGTATCTTCATCGGTTTGTTCTATCATACTTTCAATAATAAATCCAGCGTCTGTCATAGCATTAATATATGTAGAAATTTTCCTGATAGGAAACATCATTTCCATACCATGAACTATTTGTGTATGACATTCTTCATCAAAATAACTTTTGTTAAAAATAAGTTGTCCATCATTTACCGTTACACAACCATTTAAGGGATGTTGCCAACTGAATATAAAAATACCATCCTTTTTTAGATACGAGGCAATGCGATGGAAAACATTTTTCAAGTCTGTAGCCCAACCTATTCCATATATTGAATAGACAATATCAAAATAGTTTTTAGGGATACCACATTCCTCTTCCATAGGAGAACATATTAACTTAGGATAATAATTGCTTTCAGCAAGAAACTTTTCAGCGTTCTCAAGTTGCCTTTGTGAAATGTCAAGCCCCCATAATTCTCCTGCGTTTCTATCTGCATGATATTTTAATGAATGTCCACTTCCACAACAAATTTCAAGCATTGTTTTTCCTGTTATATCACCAAATAAATGCAACTCATTTTCTGTAACAAATTGAACTCCATATTTAGGCATTGCAGTAGTACCAAACCATTTATCAGCATTTGCATTCCAATATGTTTTATTAATTTTAAGTATAGTTTTACTTTCCATATAACTGTCCTTTCACACATAAAATATAATTAATCTTTCTTCGCATAAAATTACTCTTATGACATAACTTAAGAAAAAAGTGTATAAATTAAATTTCTATTATGCTTGTACTCTAAATTGACTGCTACAAATTTTTGAAACCATTATATCTATGAAATCAAGCATATCAGTAATTCTTACTACTTTAAATTCATAATCTGGATTTGACTTACGATTATTGTATATATTATTTATCATATCATCTATTAATATTGATAAGTCCTTAGCATTAAATAAATCATGTAAACAATAATTCCCAGAATTACTTAATAATGACCATAATATTTCTTTATTCTCAAGACTTTCAAATAAGCGTGAATCAATTTCAGAAATATCTTTTAAGTAGTCATCTATATATTTTTTGTCTCCAGTAACTCTAATGGGAGTCCAGAACCTACTGGTATAAGCAATATCAGTAAGTATATGAACATAATATCCAAATAAAAAATCAGAATTTGCTGTATCAGCATAATTTCTAATATTTAAATTCAAATTATTTTCCCACTGATCATAATTAGTATAATATCCCCAGCCTTCATCTCCAACACAGAAATGAGTTGTTGATTTTTCAGAACGTAGACATCCTTCTCTAAACATAATTGCATCTGGGGCAAGAGACCCTTTATAAAACGCATTAATATCTTTTATGTTGACATTATTTTTAAATAAGTTTTCAGCAACTTTTAAATGTACCATAAAATATCCCATTTGTTTCTCTCCTTTGCTAAAGCATATAAAATATAAACAATTATTGCTTCACAATTTTTTTACTTGTCTGACTTAAATAACCCAATTATATAACTCTAATAAATTGATTTTACCATATTATTACTGTAATAATATACCTGAAACCTTTTATTCTTAGTATAAAAACAAAAGACAATTTGCAGCTAAGACTTGAACACAGTGAAAGGTTTAGCTGCAAATTGTCTACAGATTAGTTAGGTATAAGCTTTAAGACGAATGTAATAAAAGCCACTGAGAAAAGTGTTCCAGAACTTAACTCCTTGAGTACTTTTACTTAGTGGCTTTGTGATTTAGTCTATTTGCTTCGATTAAAATTTCTTCAACTATTATATTTATGAAATGTTATAGAGTTAGCTAATAATAAAATTACCAATCAATATTTTCTTATGACTGATTATATTTAGGATATAAATTCAAATGAATAGTCATCTTGCTTGACAAATCCCATGGACTCGTAAGCCTTTCTTGCAATAAG
>NZ_JAVWDJ010000024.1:0-63002 GCF_036642255.1 Clostridium sp.
ATAAAAAAGAAAGTTGGGCTATTTAAATGAAAGCGTTAGAAATAAATAATTTATCATTTAAGTATAAAGGCACAGATAAACTTATAGTTGATGATTTATCCTTTAGTATAGATAAGAATGAGTTTATTACAATTATTGCGCCTAGCGGTACAGGAAAAAGCACTCTTTTCAGATTGATTTTAGGTTTACTAAAACCTCAAAAGGGTAGTATACATTTTGCAAAAGCAGATATGAAAAATATTATTGGATATATGCCACAAAAGGACTCCTTAATGCCGTGGAGAAATATCCTGGATAATACAACAGTAGGACTTGAGTTTAATGGTTATAGTAAGAAAGAAGCTAGGGAGTTAGCCTCTACGTACTTTGAAGGGTTTGGAATTAAAGGTACTGAGAAACTTTATCCTCATGAACTATCAGGTGGAATGAGACAAAGAGTTTCCTTTCTAAGGGCTATAGTAAATAACCCTTCATTACTTTTGTTAGATGAGCCATTTTCTTCTTTAGACGCATTAACAAGAAGAAATATGCAAACCTGGCTATTAGAGCTTTGTCAAAAAGAAAAAAATACGGTATTTATGATAACACATGATATTGATGAGGCCTTGCTTTTGTCTGACAGAATTCTGATTTGTACTGAACTTCCTTATAAAAATTTAAAGTCTATTGATGTTAACTTTAAAAGGCCAAGAAACTATAAAACCACGCTTTCTAATGAATTCATAGAGCTAAAAAGAGTTATCCTCAATATTCTTGATGAGATAGACGAAAATAAAGGGGGAAAAGTAGAATGAAGAAACTGAAAAATTATACATTTCCTCTGATATTTTTGATAATTATAATTTTATCTTGGGAGTTTTTAGTACCACAGTATATTCTACCTAAATTTTCCGAAGTACTTAAGGCTTTATGGACTCAAAGAGAACTACTATATAAACATTCCTTAGTAACCTTAGGGGAAGCAATGTTAGGGCTCTGTATTTCAGTTGTTATAGGTATATCTTGTGCATTTTCTATATATCTTTGGAGAAACGTTGGAAAAACCTTATATCCAATTATAATATTTTCTCAGACAATTCCTACCATAGCATTATCACCTATTATGGTATTGTGGTTTGGATATACTATATGGTCAAAAGTAGCAGTAGTTGTGTTGTTTTGCTTTTTTCCTATAGTTATAAGTACACTAGATGGATTAAATAGTGTAGATAAAGATTTAGAGGATGTTTTAAGGTCCTTAGGAGGAACTAGATTTCAAATATTTTTGAAACTTCATATAAATTCTGTGCTACCTAACTTTTTAAGCAGCTTCAAAATAGCTGCTACCTACAGTGTTGCAGGAGCTACCATAGGAGAGTGGTTAGGTGCAGAAAATGGGTTGGGCATATATGTAAAAAGAGTAGCAGGGATGTTACAATCAGACTCAGTTTTTGCAGGAGTGTTAGTTCTATCGTTTTTAGGATTAGCCCTATTTTCAATAGGATTTCTACTAGAAAAGATTTTATTAAAATATAGAAGAAGAACAAAGGAGGATAAATATGGATTTTAAAAAAGGTACTTTTTTAATAGTATTGATGATGATGGTAAGTTTAACTTTAAGTGGATGTTCAAGTAATTCCAACAATAACGAAGAAAATAGCGGCACTAAAGAGTTGAAAGAAGTTAATGTACTTCTAGATTGGTATCCAAACGCAGTACATTCATTCTTATATGCTGCAGAGGATCAAGGTTACTTTAAAGAGGCAGGATTAAAAGTTAATCTAATTACACCCGCAGGTACAGATGATGGAATTAAATTAGTAGCTGCAAATAAAGCTGATTTAGCTATAAGTTATCCAAAACAAGTTATTTTAGCTAGAGGTGAAAATATTCCTGTTAAGTCAGTGGGAGCAATAGTTAGAAGTTCATTAAATCAACTTATGGTTCGCAAGGATTCAGGAGTTAATACATTAAAAGATTTGGAAGGAAAAAAAGTAGGATATCCATCTTTTGATATTGATAAGGAAACAGTAAAAACAATGGTTAGTGCAGCTGGTGGTGATCCTTCAAAAGTAGAGTTTGTAGATGTAGGCTACGAATTGATGGCTGGCATAGAAACAAAACGAATTGATGGAATCATAGGTGGATATATCAACCATGAAAAGATACTACTAGAGAAGGCAGGAATTGAATTAGATACTTTTAATCCTGTAGATTTTGGAGTAGCAAACAATTATGAATTAGTATTTATTGCCAGTGAAAATGCAATTAATACTAAAAACGATACTTTAAAAGCTTTCTTAGAGGCAGCCAAAAAGGGATTTGAATACACTAAAAATAATCCAGATAAAGCTTTAGATTTAGTTTTAAAAGTTCAAAATGAAAGCTTCCCACTTGATCCAGTAATAGAAAAAAAGAGCTTAGAGATATTAATACCTCTTATGGAAGATGGGAGTGGTAAATTCTTAAGTCAAAATGAAGAGAATTGGAGTAATAACGTAAAGTGGTTAGAAGATAAGAGTTTACTTAAAGAAAAGATTAATAGCAAAGATCTACTTCAATAATTTTGTAAAACTTATATGAAATTGAGCTATTTAAGATCTGCAACCATACTGATTTTACTGAGAAAAAACAAAAAAACTATAGAATGTATCAGAACTAATCAATAGATATCCAGCAGTTTAAAACACTGTTGGATCTTTTTCTACCTTTAAAAAGAAAAATGTCTCCTGAAATGCCATGAACACTATAGTTTCATTATAACTTTTAAAGAGTTTTTATTATAACTTTAAAAAATAAATTGTATATCTTTAATTGGTATGTTTTTACAGTGATTCTATGGTAAAATTAAATTAACCAAAGTTATAAAATCCTATAATTTGTTAATAAATAATCTATGGTTTGTCTACTAAATGTTGGAATTCTTCTAGCTATGCGGAAACTTGAAGAAGGTCGCTAATGTCTAACACATTATGATCTAAGCTTTCTAAGATTCGCTGGAGAATAAGAGTGAAGTAAGGATAATTATATTTTGTGAGGAGAATTTTATGAATATATTATTAAAAACAAGAACGAAGGACCACGTTGTTACTTTCTGGGATAAAACACAAGATAAAGAAATAACTAGACTATTTCCTCAGAGCATAGAATCCTTAGAAGAAGCACTAATATTATTTGAGGAATCCTTAAATGAAGATACCAAAAGCTACGGAAAGGTAATCTATATTGATGAAGAATATATTGGAGATATTTGGTGTTACGGCATAGATGAAAAAAATGAAAAAATGGCATTGCTAAGTATTGTCATTTTTAAAAAGGAGCTGTGGGGGAAGGGGATTGCAACACAGGCTGCTAAAGTTTTTGTTGAAGATACTTTTTATAAGTTTAATATAGAAAAAATAGGAGCCTTTACATATTCAAATAACTACGCTTCAATCGGTGTATTATTGAAAGCTGGATTTTTAGAAATTGAGCAATTTGTTGAAGATGGAATTGAATCAAAATACTTTGAAATATGTGATACATATTATAATTTAATGTAGCAATATGGAGGTTTAATCATGAAAATATTATATGGTTTATTATTTGTTTTACATGGATTTGTAGGGTTAGGCGCTTTGGCTGGAGGTCTAGCTGCTATTGCAAATCCTGAGGAACCACTTGGAGTACCAATAGAAATACTAAAGAACTCACCCTTTGATAATTTTCTAATACCTGGCATTATTTTGTTTACAGTAATAGGCCTTGGTAATATTTATAGTGCTCTGATGATGTTTTTTAAATCAAAGTTTCAAGGATATATAAGTAGCTTATTTAGCTGGGCATTAGTGATTTGGATTATAGTTCAATGCTTTATGATAAATAACGTTGCATCTCTGCATATTATATTTTTTACTATTGGTTTAATTGAAGCTATCTTATCAACGATGATTTTATATAACAAACGTCTTTTCCCTGTAAATCTTATTTTGAATACCTATAGTAAAATAAAAAAGAAATATAACGATACAGCATTGTAATTCATATTTATGAGGTGTTTATTTAGAGATAATGTGGATATATTTCTTAGCTGCTAAGTAGAAAAAACAAATAATCATTTATAAAGCTGTATTATTCAATTTTGAATAATACAGTTTTTTATGTGATACAGAAACACTAGCGCATATTATTCTTCTACAGTTTCAACCTTTAGGTAGCTTAGAATTAAAATTTCTCAACGTTAATGGGGCAATCTAAAATAGATATAATTTCTTTTTTACTTAAATAGTATAACTTTATGAGCTACCTCTATCATTCACAAAATTATCTTTAAGTGAATAACTTATTACATAGTTATTTATTTAGTGGAGGTTATAAGTGGGATATTATGTTGAGGTAGAACCAAATGTAAAAGTCTATGTTGAAGATCTTAATCCAAGGGGAAAGAATACAATTTTGTTTTTACATGGATGGCCTGGCAGTCATAATTTATTTGAATATCAGTTTGATCAACTTCCAAAGATGGGATATAGATGTATTGGAATAGACACTAGAGGTTTTGGAGACTCTGATAAACCTTATGACGGATACGACTACAATAGATTAGCAGATGATGTTAGGTGCGTGGTTAATGCGTTAAAGCTACAGGATTTTACACTAGCAGGACATTCAACAGGGGGTGCTATAGCTATTCGATATATGGCTCGTCATAGAGGATATGGAGTATCTAAACTTGCTCTATTTGCCGCAGCAGCACCTAGCCTTATCAAACGCCCAAACTTTCCATATGGTATAGAAAAGGAAGTTGTAAATAAGATTATTCAGGGAACATATACTGATCGTCCTAAAATGCTGAGAGATTTTGGTGATATATTTTTCTTTCAATATATAACTGAACCATTTTCACAATGGTTTTTGTAAATGGGACTACAGGCAGCTGGGTGGGCAACAGCAAGTATCGCAAAAACTTGGATAAATGAAGTCCTATTTTGTGATTTACGAGCAATAAAGGTTCCCACATTAATTATTCATGGCATTCATGATAAAGTTGTTCCATTTTCACTAGGCGAAATACAAAAACAATGTATCAAAGATTCCAAGCTTATACCATTCGAGGACAGCGGTCACGCAACATTTTATGATGAGCGTGAAAAATTTAATGAGGAGCTAATGAAGTTTATTGAAAAATAAGGCTATTTCACCCTAGGTTCTTTAGTATAAATATTGAAAGGTAATAGTTCAATACAATGGATTATGCGGATAGAGGTTTATAGTTATTTTAGCTCGTAAAATAACTATATAATGGCATAAACATCTCAAAGATACTAACCTAGAGACTATTTAGAACTTAATTTTCCACTAGGTGTAAATATTAATTCTAAATAGTCTTTTATTTATTAAAACTCACAAAAAAATAAATGGTACATTGTTACAGTAATAATATGGTAAAATAATATTACTAAAAGATTGTCCAATAATAATTTATTACGGAGCTTATTTATTTTCAATAAAAGGAGTAAATAAAAATATGAATGAACAAAGCATAAAGAATAAAAGGGCTTGGGAGTACCGAGCATATGAGTTTTGGAATAATAGAGATGGTTCTCCTAATGACAAGGCTAATAAAATTTTAAAGAACCCTAAAGAGTGTCTTAAAAAGCATAAGGAATATTTCGATAACATTGAGGGGAAAAAAATTGCAAATCTTTGCGGTTCTAATGGAAGAAAAGCAGTGCCATTAGCCTTACTAGGTGCAGATGTAACTGTGTTTGACATTTCAGAAGAAAACAAAAAATATGCTTTGGAATTAGCACAGTGCGCAAATACCTCAATTAATTATGTTGTTGGAGATGTTTATGATATTGATCTCAAAGAGTATGAAGGCTTCTTTGATATTCTTTATTTAGAAGGTGGAATATTGCATTATTTTAATGATATTAGCAAATTAATAAATATTCTATACTCCTTACTAAAACATGGTGGGGTCCTGATCCTAAGTGACTTCCATCCTTTAAAAAAATGCATTACTAAAGATTCTGAAACACGAACTCAAGTTAATTATTTTGATAAAGAATTGCATGAAGGAGATGTAGCCTATAAAGAATTTTTTCATGAGAAGGAACAACAACATTTTCCTAAGGTTTCTATTAGGATGTACACACTTAGCGAGATTATAAACTCAGTGATTGCTGCGAATTTTACTTTGAAAAAATTTGATGAACATCGTGGTTGGAATAACGAAAATATTCCATGGGAATTTACTATATTAGCTACAAAATAGACAGTATTATAAATATAATAAATCGTTGTTTTATGAGATAAACTTCTTATACCTTAATGGTGATTTTTCTTTTTTAATCAAATTTTACTGTGTAAACTGATTAAAATGTCACGTAATTAGTTGGACTACAACTAAATAAAAAAGACTTGTGATAAGTTTTTACCACAAATCTTTATAATGAGGAATTAAAAGAATTTTATTTCAAACCAAGCATCATTAAAATACAATTTGCTAATTCTTGACCTTGCATACCACATGCTTGAATGCATTGAGCTAAAGCTTGTCCTATCATCGGTAACACCTCCTATAAATTATATTTTAATTATAATCAAAAGTTATGTAGATTTTATAAAGAACTAAGAGAGGGAATAAACTATGATTAAAAAACTTAATTTGAAAGATTCAGATACAGTGAAATCAGTATTAACAGTACAAATGGCTTCATATAAAGTTGAGGCTGATATCATAGGTTTTTATGAAATACCACCTTTAAATGACACAATTAACAGTTTGAAAGAATGTGATGAAATATTTTATGGATACTATATTAAAGACATTTTAGCAGGAATAATTTCTTATAAAGTTATTGGAAATATTTTAGATATACATAGAGTTGCAGTACATCCAGATTTTTTTAGACTTGGTATTGCAGGAAACTTGATTAATTTTATAGAAAGACTTGAACCTAATATTAATAAAATAGTTGTATGTACAGGAAAGAAAAATCAACCTGCCATTAAATTATATTTTAAAAATGGTTATGAAGTTATAGGGGATATGGAAATTAATCCAGGGATTTATTTAACAGAATTTGAGAAAAGATTATAGATACTAAATCCTCGTAGGGTAAACAATATGCATTGTTATATAAGGATATAAGTTCACATGGTAGAAAAAGTAACAGGCTTACCTTAAGGATGTTTTTATTCTTTGCACACCTCTAGTAAAAAACTGAAATACACAAAGATAATAACAACACAATTTGAGTTTTGTTCTTAAATTAGATATATGCTAAAGTTTATCTACTAAAAATTAGGAAACTGAAGAAACACAGTTTCTATGATGTTTTACATTAGTGATTCAGCTGAAAGCATAAAAAAGACAACCTCGAAAGGTTGTCTTTATCTTATTATAACAAAATCAGTAAGGTAATCATTCCTAATTTTATTAATTTAAAGTTTGACCTTTTTAATTAAAATAATTCTTATCTTAAACAAATCCACTGTTTGATTAAGAATTAGTTAGTTGAGAAATGTTGTGTTGCATAAAACCAGTTTCCCTCGCTGCTAAATACTACCCCTGCAGACATTTTGGTCCAATTTGCATTTAAAATGTTAGCTCTATGTCCTGGTGAGCTCATCCACTGATCTACAAGATATTTAGCTGTAGTTGTAGACTCTGAATAACCTTGGCTGTAGAATAAGTTTTCACCATAACTATTTGTATTATACTTGAAGTATTTAGTTGCTAAATCCATTGGACTTGCATTGTTTAGTGATGGTGTGTTGTGTGCAAAGTAGTTATGCTGAAGCATGTTGTTAGACTTATATCTTGCGATTGGTCTCATTTGCTCTTCCCAAGTTAATGGGCTTAAACCTGCTTTTGCTCTTTCGGCGTTAACATAAGTTAAAATCTCTTTTTCTACTGCATCCATATATTTAAAGCTCTTATTGCTTGGATTTGCAGGCACACCGCTTGGCACACTTGTGCTTGGGGTTGTAGCTGGCGTCTCAACTTTAGGTGCTTCTGTTTTTGGTTCTTCCTTAACAGGTACATCCACCTTTGGTTCTTCAATTACTGGAACTTCAATCACTGGATCCTGGGTTTTTGGTTCATCGATTACAGGCACTTCTACCTTTGGATCTTCAGTTTTTGGAGTTTCTACTGTAGTATCTGGATTTGTAACTGGTACCTCAACTACTGTAGCATCATCACAATCTTCATTTGTTGGTGCTATAACAGTAAAGTCATTTTTAAGATTTAAAGGAAAATCTATAGTTTGTCCACCATTTTGTGGATTTGAAATCATTTTTTGAATTATGGCCTGATTTGGAGATTTAGCTATTTCGATATTGTTTGCTACGTTTCCAACTGCTCCAGCAGTTGCTCCTCCTGCAGTACATAGTGATAAAAGTAAAGCTAATAATTTATTTGTTATCATATATCAACAACTCCTTATTATTTATTTTGCTTGTACAATTTGTATTACTAAATATCTAAAAAGTTTGTTTGCTACAGTAATTGACTCATAATTAATTAGATACTTGTGAATATAAATTATATAGATACTTGGGGGTATCACTAACACCCTGTGGTGTTTTCCAGCTTTTATTTCGTAAGTAACCTTGTCGATGAACATATCTTAACATGGACTAAAAGCTAAAACAACCCCTGTCCAAGGTTTTCATAATAAGGGTAAGATAATCCAATTACCATTTAAATTTAAAAAATTCTATATTAAAAGGGGGAGGGTAAAGTAGGTCTATATGGATTAAATTAAATTTAGAATGAAATTTATCACTAATACTTTATTGAATAGATAGAAATTTTCATGCCTTTTGTATGATTAGCTCATTGTTTTATCCAGCTTCTAAAATTAAAATTAAAATAAGAATAAATGGTATATTGTTACAGTAATTATATAGTAAAATATAATTGTGTGAACATTGAAAAAGTAATTCGATTGGATAAACAGTGATTATACATTTTTACGCCTTGTGATTGAAGATCATTAGAAAATATAGCATCCAGGAATATATCAGTTAAATTTTATTCCGCTGAACATTTATAAATCATAGTCTTTAGAATATAGGAGTGAATTTTATGAATAAAAGAATAATAAAGGCAAGTTGTTCTATTTTTACTTTATGTATGGTAATTACAGGCTGCGATAACTCATTAAAAAATGAAAATACTATTCTTAACGAAGAGATTATTGTCCTAAAAGAAAAGAATGCAGAGCTAGAAAAGTCAATCAATAGCTTAAGTGATACTTTAAAGGAATATGAAAATAGAAAAGCAAAAGAGAAAGAGGAACAAGCTGAGTTAAGAAACAATATGTATCCAATTTATACAGCAAATGTAGATACATACAAAAAAGAAGTTGGAACTTACATTTATTTACCTAAGGAAGCAGATTTAAAAGAAAAGTTAAGCAATCTTGCCAAGGGATTATCTGAAGTATATTTTAATAATCTTCCTATTGAAATTGTAAGTATCGAAGAAGTTGATAAAAATAAAATTCTTGTTGTGAATTTAAGGGAATCAGAAGATAATCAGGAAATAACAGATCCATCGAAATTTAAGGGGTCTACCTGGGCAAATAGTCATCTTCAAGGTTCAACTGGTGGGGCTCAAACTTCAACTATGTTAATTGAAACAATGCTTCAAAAAGAGCATGAGGGTGAATGGGTAGATGGTGTTAAATTTTTATATAGCAATGGTGCTTGTAATTTTGAACACGCACCTAACTTAGCCAATATTAATTATAGAAAGTAGATTAAAAGAGGAATTTTACTAAATGTAAATCATGATGGGTTTTCAAAAGAAGATGTCATTATTTTTCAAAAGAAATGATTTATGGAATACTATACTAGATCTATGAATATAAGTTAAAAACTAAGTTCCTTTAAATTTAAAGGATTAACCTTCATATATTGGAAAAATTCAAAATGAGCTGTATGATTGGGAGTCTTAGAGGTTACTTTTAGTAGCCTCACTTTACGTTGAAAATATAAACAGGCTTTTTAAGTCCTAAAATATTTGAAATTTTTTAAATGATACATACACAATGTATTGTTAAGATTTTTATTTTTAAAAAGAAAACAATATTTATGCTAATAATATTGGATATGAAAAAAGATGATTTTCATATCCAATGAAATCATCTTTTTAACAAAGATACTTTATAGGGCCCTAGCAAAAATAATTTTGATAAAATTAATGCTATTTCTTCAGGAGATTTTTCCATACCACTTTCAATCCAATGCTGCATAACACCAAGATGAGCTGAAAGCACGTAGGAAATTAGGTATTCCTCTGGAATTTGCATTTCTTCTTTTTTTAATGTATTGACTACTTTTTTTTCAAAAAGGTTCGTCTCAATAAATTTCTTGATTTTTATTTGAAAAGTAGGATGACCTTTAGGACCCAGAATGGCTTTTATAAACATTGCATTTTCTTTAAAGTACTCAAATATCTTTACTACAAAGGGAATAGGTTTATCTAAAGACTCTACATTTAATATATCTATGGAGTCAATACTTTTCGTATGTTCATTAAGTTCTTCTAGTACTTCATTTTCAACCTTTTCTAATAAATCAAATTTGTCACTGTAGTGAAGATAAAAGGTGCCTCTGTTTATATCTGCTCTTGTTGTTAAATCAGTAATTGAGATATCATTAAAACCTTTTTCTTCAATTAATTGTGAAAGTGCGTTTCTTATCATTTTTTTTGTGCGAATAGTTCTTCTATCATTTGATATGTTTGTCATACTATATTGCCCCAATTCATATTTATTTATATTTAATGAACAATTTTTTCCATATTGTTCATTAATAAACATTTTAAAATTTATTGATTATTGTAGAAAATCCTAAATATATTATAATACACATATGGACTTTTAATCAACACTGTGTTTATAAACGGTTTATTTTTACCATTTTATATAGCATTAATTATTTACTGGGGAGGGGAATGCAGCCAAGTAGCTGTGACTTATATGAGCAATTTATTTCACGTTGGTATTGATATTGGATCTACAACCGTTAAGGTAGTTATTTTAAATAGTTATAAAAAGATTTTGTTTAGTAAGTATGAGAGGCATTATGCAGATATAAAGCAAAAACTTAAAGCTATACTTAAAGATGCCTTTAATACTCATGATGTTTTAAAGGATTCACAATTAACTGTAATGATTACTGGTTCTGGTGGAATGAACATTGCAAATAGTATTGGAGCTTCTTTTACTCAGGAGGTTGTTGCTGCAACAAAAGCAATTAAAGCCTATTATCCTAAAACTGATGTTGCAATTGAACTAGGTGGAGAAGATGCAAAGATTACTTATTTTAATGGTGGAGTAGAACAGAGGATGAATGGTACTTGTGCAGGTGGTACAGGTTCATTTATAGATCAAATGGCATCTTTACTTAAGGTTGATGCTATGGGATTAAATGAATTAGCTAAAAATTATAAGGTGATTTATCCTATAGCGGCAAGATGTGGGGTTTTTGCAAAAACTGATGTACAACCACTTTTAAATGAAGGAGTTGCAAAGGAAGACATAGCTGTATCTGTACTACAAGCTGTTGTCATTCAAACCATTAGTGGACTAGCTTGTGGAAGGCCTATTAAAGGAATTGTTGCTTTTTTAGGGGGGCCATTGTTTTTTCTTTCTGAATTAAGAAAAAGATTTATTGATACTTTAAAATTAAGAGAAGATCAAATAGTTTTTCCTGAGAACTCACAACTTTATGTGGCAATAGGAGCTGCTTTATGTTCTGTGGATGAGAAACAGGTATCTTTCAAGTCTTTAATATATAATCTTGAAAATTTCGGAGATAAGTTAAGTGTTGAGTCTAATAGATTAGAACCACTTTTTTTAAATGAAAAAGATTATGAAGATTTTAAAATAAGACACAGCAAAAATTCAGTTAAAAGAAAAGATTTAAGTGATTTTCAAGGACATTGCTTTTTAGGCATAGATGCGGGGTCTACCACTACAAAGGTGGCCCTTGTTGATAAAGAAGGGGAGCTACTTTACACCTATTATGGAAGTAATGAAGGCAGTCCTCTTAAATCTACTATTAAGATACTTAAAGAATTATACAAAGTTTTGCCACCAAAAGCTAAATTAGTTAATTCAACGGTTACAGGTTATGGAGAAGGCTTATTAAAATCAGCTTTGAAGGTGGATATTGGGGAAATAGAAACAGTAGCTCATTACAAAGCCGCAGACTTCTTTTGCCCTGGAGTGGACTTTATACTAGATATTGGTGGACAGGATATGAAGTGCTTAAAAATAAAAGATGGCATTATAGAGAGCATACTTTTAAATGAAGCTTGTTCAGCTGGCTGTGGTTCCTTTTTAGACACCTTTGCAAATTCCCTTGGTATGAATATTGGTGAATTTGCATCAAAAGCACTAATTTCTGAAGCTCCAGTAGATTTAGGTTCAAGATGCACAGTTTTTATGAACTCAAGGGTTAAGCAGGCACAAAAGGAAGGTGCAACTGTAGGAGATATTTCTGCTGGCTTATCTTATTCCGTAATAAAAAATGCTCTATTTAAAGTTATCAAAGTGAGAAATCCTAAAGAATTGGGTGAGAAAATTGTTGTTCAAGGCGGAACCTTTTACAATGATGCCGTCCTTAGAAGCTTCGAAATCTTATCTGAAAGAGAAGCAATAAGACCCAATATTGCAGGAATTATGGGAGCCTTTGGTGCTGCATTAATTGCAAAGGAAAGATATGTGGAGGATTATGAAACAAGTTTACTTGATGAAATAGGCTTAGATGAATTTAATATTAAAGCTACTGTTTCTAGATGTAGGCTGTGCTCTAATAATTGTTTATTAACTATAAATAACTTTGGAAACGGCGAAAGATTTGTATCAGGAAATAGATGTGAAAGAGGAGAAGGTAAGGGGAAACAGCATAATACCCTACCAAATTTATTTGATTATAAATACAAGAGAATCTTCCAATATACACCTTTAGAAATTGCAGAAGCTAAACGAGGTACTGTTGGTATTCCAAGGGTATTAAATATCTACGAAAATTATCCATTTTGGTTTACTGTATTTACAGAACTAGGCTTTAGAGTACAATTATCAGATAGATCTTCAAATATGCTTTATGAAAAGGGAATTGAAACAATACCATCAGAATCAGTGTGTTATCCTGGAAAGTTAGTTCATGGACATATTATGAATCTTATAGAAAAAGAAGTAAAGTTTATTTTTTATCCATCTATTACTCATGAGGTCCAAGAACAAAAGGATGCAGATAATCACTTTAATTGCCCTATAGTTGTTTCTTACCCTGAAGTTATAAAAAATAATGTAGATGTATTAAGAGAAAAAGAGATACTTTATATGAAACCTTTCTTACCCTTTGACAATGAGAAAAGAATGGTTAAAAGATTATATGAAGAATTAAAAATTTTAAATATAGATGAAGATGAAATAAGGCAAAGTGTACAAAAGGCATATATAGAACAAGAATCTTTTAAGAAAGATATTCAAAAGGCTGGAGAAGATGTGCTTAAACTTATTGAGGAAAATGGGCTAAAGGGCGTAATACTTGCTGGAAGACCATATCATATAGATCCACAGATAAATCACGGCATTCCAGAAATGATAACTTCTCTTGGCATGGCAGTATTAACAGAGGATTCAGTGTCACACCTAGGGCAAATTGAAAGACCTCTTAGAGTTGTGGATCAATGGGCATATCACTCAAGATTATATGCTGCAGCCAGCTATGTTTCCAAAGACAAAAATTTAGAACTTGTACAACTTAACTCCTTTGGATGTGGCCTTGATGCTGTAACTACTGACCAAGTACAGGAAATACTAAATGGAAATTCAAAGGTGTATACAACCCTTAAAATAGACGAAGGAAATAATCTTGGTGCAGCTAGAATTAGACTTCGTTCATTAAAGGCAACTATACTGGAAAGAGAAAAAAATGGAATTGAACTTAAGAAAATAGATAATAGATACAGAAAAATCCCATTTACCATGGAAATGAAAAAAAATCATACTATTTTGGTGCCTGAAATGTCTCCAATACATTTTCAGTTTCTAGAGAAAGCATTTAAAGAATCAGGCTATAATATGGTGGTATTGCCATCGGTGGATAATGAAGCCACAGAGGTAGGGTTAAAATTTGTTAATAATGATGCTTGTTATCCTGCCATAATTGTTATAGGTCAACTTATAGAAGCATTAAAATCTGGTAAATACGATTTGAATAATACATCAGTTATGATATCTCAAACTGGCGGAGGTTGTAGGGCTACCAATTATATAGGTTTCCTCAGAAAAGCCTTAAAGGATGCTGGCTTTGATAACGTCCCAGTGCTTTCACTAAATGCAAAAGGCTTGGAAAAGAACCCAGGTTTCAAAATTACTTTAGGACTTCTAAATCGAGCTATGATGGCTCTAACCTATGGTGATTTACTTATGAATGTACTTTATAGAGTTAGACCTTATGAAAAGATTAAAGGCTCAGCTAATGAACTCTATGAAAAATGGGTTGTAATTTGTAAAGATTCTTTACGGGTTTCAAGTAGGAAAATTTTTAAGGAAAATATTAAAGCTATGGTAAAAGAGTTTGAAGAGTTAGAATTAATTAATGAATTGAAGCCTAAGGTAGGTCTTGTTGGAGAAATACTTGTTAAGTTTCATCCAACAGCAAACAACAATGTGGTAGATATTGTAGAAGCTGAAGGTGCAGAAGCTGTGATGCCAGGACTTACGGACTTTTTACTTTATTGTGCTAGTGATGGAGATTACAAATTTAAATATTTATCAGGAAGTAAACTTTCTCAAGTGTTAGGCCAAGCGGCTATCAGTGTTATTGAATTTTATAGAAATGTTTATAAGAAAGCAATTAAAAATAGTACTAGATTTCATGGGCCAAAGTCTATAAAGGATATAGCTAAAGGAGCTTCATCTGTTGTTGATTTAGGCCATCAAACTGGAGAAGGTTGGTTTTTAACGGGAGAAATGGTGGAGCTTATTGAAAGTGGGGTTAAAAATATTATTTGTATGCAACCCTTCGCATGTTTACCAAATCATGTAACAGGAAAAGGAATGATGAAAGAGTTAAAACGAGTTTTCCCTGGAACAAATATAGTTGCTATTGACTATGATCCTGGTGCTAGTGAAGTAAATCAATTAAATAGAATAAAACTTATGATTGCTACTGCCTTTGAAAATATGGAAGAGTTCAAATCCAATAAGGTTAAAGATTATATAGAAGTAGCCTGTGAAGAAATTAAGGGAGTAACTAATATATAGGTTAATTAAAAAGCAGAAATCTATTTTTGATTTCTGCTTTTTAAAATTTCACTTTAACCATGAAGTAATTCTTTAAGTGCCTTATCTATTTCCATATTATTCTCATCAGCAAACCATTTACTGGAAAATGTGATATATCTACAGTTATTGCTTTTTAAGTAGCTATATATTATGTGAGCCTCATCAATTTCATTCTTGCTTATTTCTATAGTGTCATTTAGTGAATCATCGTTAAAATAGAACAAAATATTAGCTTTTATGATTTGATTTATTTCTTCCATATTCACATTCGCTATATGATATTTCTCACTAAAAAGAACTTTGTTTCCCTTTATAATAAAAAATTTGATAGTACTTTCGTTTAAGTATTCAATCATTGCAATATTTTGGTTTTCAACAGTAAATCCTATGACTTTTTCCTTATTTATGAGAACATTTATTCCATCTATGTAGTCTCTATATTTTGCTGCAACTTCAAAGTCAAATTTTTCTGAAGCAGTAATCATCATGTCTTCCATTTCTTTAAGTAATCTATTATCATTACCATTAAGTAAACTAATTATTTTATTTATTATATTTTGGTACTCAACAGTTGCAGAATTCCCGAGGCACATTCCAAGGCATAAATCTAAAGAATAATTTATGCACGCAGAGTTCTTTTTAGAAGGATTACTACAATTAATTTTGCAGTAATCCTTTATACCTTCAACCGCTCTTTCAGCAGTACTTTTCCTTGTATAGGGTCCAAAATGCACATTACCACTGTTTTCATTAATATTATTGGTAACTTTTATGCTAGGGTAAACTTCATCCATATTTATTTGTATATAAACATAAGACTGTGGATTTTTCATCAGTCTATTATAAATAGGCTTTATTTCCTTAATTAATTTACATTCTAGCATAAAAGCTTCAAATTCTGTGTCTGTAAGTATATAATCAAAATTTTTTAAGTTCATAACAAGCTTTTCAACCTTGGGAGAACGATTTTTAAAATTTTGAAAGTAAGATCCAACTCTATTCTTTAAACTTTTGGATTTTCCTACATATATTACTTCCTCTTGTGAATCCTTCATTAAATAGACTCCAGGACATAAGGGAAGATTTTTTACCTTTTCTTTTAAATCCATATTGAATCCTCCTTCAATAATAATTTTAATGCATCATTCATCAGTATTTTATCATTACATTATGGGTTCTTGCAATGGGACAGGCTTTCTAGATATTTTTTCACAAAACTGTATATAATTTATTAATGTAAGGTATGTTTTATTATAATCATTGTTACCATAGTTTGAATTTTTCATATGTGAAACTCATTGACTTGTGTCACGTTTTATTATTTGAATAACAAAGAAGTATTCAATTCTTATAGACATAAGGTTAAAAACCATGTATATCTATATTAAGGATTTATTTTAATATATAGTTTGGCCTACTATTATTGTGTTATAACTTTATACAAAGAAATTACGTTAAAAACTTATAGGTATCAAAATTAAAACTACATAGTTTTTAATTGAATTGTAAATGAAATTATATTTATTTTACTTTTAATTAGACATAACTTATGAGGTGAATAATGAAAATTAAAAAGAAAGTTCCAATTATTGTACTAATATTTGTAGTTATGCTTTTCCCCTTTAATTCAACTAGAAACATCAGATCTAAAGCAGCCACTGTGAAACTAGGGGAAGAGGTTACCTTTTTTGTGGCAACTGATACTCATTATTTAGCAAGTGATTTAACTGATAATGGGGAAGCTTTTCAAACATTTGTTAATGAAGGTGATGGGAAACAATTAACCTATATTCAGGAGATAATGAATGCTTTCGAGAATGATATTGAAAAGAAGAATCCCAATGTTCTTGTTATCAGCGGTGATTTAACTAGTAATGGGGAGAAAAAAGGACACCTTGAATTTGCAAAAAGGTTAGAGGAAATTGAAAAATTGGGTACCTCAGTTTATGTTATTCCTGGAAATCATGATATTCTGAATCCATATGCAAGACGTTTTGAGGGTCGTAATCAATACAAAACCGATTATATAAGTCCCAAGGATTTTAGCAACATTTATAAAAATTTTGGGTACAAAGAGGCTATATCTAAAGATGAAACTACTTTGAGTTATTTAGCTGCACCTTCAGAGGAGGTTTGGTTATTGATGCTTGATACAGCTAAATACGAAAATAATATAGACCTTGGCCACCCAGAGTTAAATGGAAGAATAGCATCAGAAACATTAAATTGGATAAAACAGTGTAGTGATTTAGCAAAATCAAAGGACGCTGAGATTATTGCAGTGATGCATCATAATCTGTTAAATCATAGTAGTAACATAACAAAAGGGTTTACTATTGATAATAGCGAGGAAGTAATAGAGTTATTTAAACAATGTGATATTAATTTAGCTCTAAGTGGACACATTCATCTTCAGGATATAAAGTCCAATGAAGATGTTGAGAAGCCAATTTACGATATAGCAACAGGATGCATAAGTGTATACCCACAAAAATATGGGATTCTTAAATATTCACGTAATGATGGAATTAATTACATTACTGAAAGTGTTGATGTAGAAGGTTGGTCAAAGGAAGTAGGAATAGTTGATGAAAATATAAATAACTTTAATAAAACATCTAAAACCTTTTACGGTGATAGACTTTACTCAAAGATTATGTCTAGATTAGCAATTACAGATTTATATACTGAAGAGGAACTTAATCTAATGGCAGATACTTATAGAACCTTATATCTAAGATATTATGAGGGCATGAGGGAAATAGCCACAGAAGAAATTAAAAACTCACCTGGATTTAAATTATGGCTAAATAATGAATTTGCACCTTCACAAAAAAACGTAATACGTTTAGCTAATACCCATGGTGAAAATAATAATAATCTTTTCATTTCCAATAAGAAAACTTCAAATTAATAATTTTAACTTGTAGTTTTTATATTTTGGCCGTTACTTAAGAGATTAGATAATTCATCAAAGAAATAATAATAACCTTGATTTTATCAAGGTTATTTTTGTGTAAAATATCAACCATCTCTAGTTTTTTATATTATTGTCTAGTTTTTTATCTGGTAAATTACTAAGAAATCAATTTGTAACACATTTATAAAAATGTTATTATTATCTTGTAATCTTGTAAACAAAAATTCAAAAAAGTGTATTAAACGTAGTAAGGACAAGTGAAATGGATATTATAGCTAAAAATAAACTAAGAAAAACTTTGATATTATCGGGAATTGTAGCAGTTACTTCTCAAATTTATATGAATGTAATCATTGCGGATTTTAGGGTGTCCGTTGCAATCATACTGTTTCCAATATTTTTATATATTTTTGATGATATGGATGCAATTAAAACAGGATTCGCCTGTGCTATTGGGGTTTACCTTTTAAGAGTGCTTGTTTATTTCATTAATCATGGTAATCTCCAAGAGACTTTATGGTCATACTTCCCTGAGGTATTCTTTTATACCTTCTATAGTATCTTTTTTAAAGTGCTAAACAAAAAAGATAATTCTCTGAACTTTAAAAAAACATACATAACTCTTATAATAAGTGACTTTTGTAGTAATTTAGTGGAAGTACTTATACGAAATTTTTACAATTCACATACTCTAACTCGTGATGTGGTTATAACCATCATGGTAGTGGCAGTTGTCCGCTCTGCAGTGATTTGTCTTTTCTTAGGTGGAATTAAGTTTTATAAACTGCTTCTTATAAAAGAAGAACATGAAAAAAGATACAAAAAGCTTTTGTGGATGACCTCAAGATTAAAAACTGAAATGTATTGGATGAAAAAGAACATGAATGATATTGAGCAAGTTATGGCTAATGCTTATGAACTCTTTGAAAAAATTACGTTAGATCAGCATCCTGAAACCTGGGCTCAGATGTCAGTTGACATTGCTAAGGATGTGCATGAGATAAAGAAGGAATATGGGCTAGTAGTACGTGGTGTGGAAGAAGTCACCATGAATAAGGATGAAGACAAGGGAATGTATTTTAAAGATGTAATTGAAATTTTAGAGGAAAGTATGAACATTGAAATCAAACATCGAAAGCCTAACACAGAATTAAAGTTTTCTATAAGTGAAAACTTTTATACTACTAGGCACTATTATCTGATGTCTATTTTTAGAAACCTGATTATGAATTCTTTAGATTCCATATGTGATAAGAGTGAAAAAGGTGGTATTTATTTTTCCCATGAATTAAAACATGGTAATCAGATATTTACTATTGTAGACACTGGCTGTGGAATAAACGAAAAGGACTTAGATCATGTTTTTTCACCAGGGTTTTCTACTAAGATTAATTACGAAACAGGAGCAATAAACCGTGGTCTTGGGCTAAGTATAGTTAAAGATATAGTAGAAAGGGATCTAGGAGGCAATATTAATATTTCCTCAATAGAAGGTGAAGGTACAACTTTTTATATAACAATACCAATAACAACTTTGGAGGGGGAGACTTATGAATATATTTATAGTTGAAGATGATATTAATATTGTAAAAATATTTGAAAAAATCATTTTTCATAGAGAATTGGGGCATGTTATAGGGTTTGCTCAAAGAGGAAATGAAGGTCTGGAGGAGATTCAATTGTTGAATCCAGATATTGTTTTAGTTGATCTTTTGATGCCGGGATTAGATGGATTATCATTAGTGAAAGAAGCAAAAATCACAAATCCAGATACTCAATTCATTATGATTTCTCAAGTGTCATCGAAAACAATGATTGAAAAAGCTTACCAAAATGGAGTAGAATTTTTTATTCAGAAGCCAATTAATGCAGTGGAAATTGAGAATGTAATAAAAAAAGTATGTGAAAAAGTAGAACTTAATCGCACTTTAAATCAAATTCAAAAATTATTTAATAAAACCCAAACAACACACTCATACAATGGTGGTACACCTGATAAGATTGAAGATCAAATTCAAACTGTAAAGAATATCATGCTTAAGTTAGGGGTAACAGGAGAGGCAGGTAGTAAAGAAATTTTAGACATTACTTCATACTTATTAAAAAATAACAAAACTATGGGAGACTATACTCTTAAGGAATTATGCCAAAATTTCTCTGATTCTCCTAAATCTATGGAACAAAAAATCAGAAGAGCTTTAGCTACGGGGATGAGTAATATTGCTAGCATAGGTCTAGAAGATTATATGAATGATACCTTTGTAGAGTATTCTAATAGCCTTTATAATTTTGAACAAGTAAAAAAAGAAATGGATTATATGAGAAAAAAGACACCTAAAAGGGGAACAGTAAATATAAAAAAATTTATTGATGGGCTTATTTCATATTGCGAAATATAATTTTCAGAATTTTCTACATTACCTTTTGTAACCATTTGAAGTTTTTTGAAATTTTACAATTATAATAACTTTGTAAATATTTTATGTGAATTATTCAAAGGGTAAAGGTGGTAATGTTTATGTTAGTATTATTTAAAGGTTTAGGGTTGTTGCTCTTAACATTGGCTATATTTTCTGTTTTTAGCTTAAAAGCTCCAAAAGGCTCAAAAGCTATGTCGGGATTAGCTGATGCCGCAGTAGCTACCTTCTTAGTAGAAGCAATCCATAAATATGTAAGTGGAGATTTATTGAATTTAAAATTTTTAGGTGATGTAGGTGGGACTTCTGGTGGCATGGGAGGAGTAGCAGCAACAATTCTAGTTAGTTTAAATATGGGTTTGAACCCCATATATGCAGTAGCTGCAGGAGTTGCTGTGATGGGATACGGAATTCTTCCAGGGTTTGTGGCTGGATATATAATTTCATTTATTGGACCAAAGCTAGAAAAGATGTTACCTGAAGGGTTAGATATAATTGTTGGAGCGCTTTTAATGGCACCACTTGCAAGAGGAATAGCAATTTTTGTTGACCCTGTAGTAAACTCCACATTACTCAGTGTAGGTGGAATGATTTCAGTAGCTGCGGAGCAATCACCTCTTATAATGGGATTTTTACTTGGTGGTATAATGAAGATGATATGTACGTCTCCATTAAGCTCTATGGCGTTGACAGCTATGTTAGGACTACAAGGTCTTGCTATGGGAATAGCTGGTATTGCCTGCGTTGGTGGTTCTTTCACCAATGGAGTAGTATTCAAAAGACTTAAGCTAGGAAATAAAAGTAACGTAGTAGCTGTTATGCTTGAGCCGTTAACGCAAGCAGATATAGTTACAGCAAATCCACTTCCAATTTATTGTTCAAACTTGCTTGGTGGAGGACTTGCAGGATTGAGTGCTGCTTATTTTAATATAGTAAATAATGCACCAGGTACAGCTTCACCAATACCTGGATTACTAGCATCCTTTGGCTTCAATGATCCAATGACAGTACTTTTAGCTGCATCATTTGCTGCAATTGGCGGCACCATCGCAGGAATTATTGGTTCCTCAATATTTCTTAAAATAAAGGAAAAACGATCATATGCTGGAAGGATAGAAGCAGCTTAGTATTGGATGAGAAATATTTTAATGGGTTTCTAGAACATGAATGCCGTGTAAAAACTAAGTAAGTAAAGCCTAGGGTTAAATCCTAGGCTTTAGCTATAAAATGATATATTTATTTGAAACAAAAATTCAAATAAATCATTGGCTTAACATACTTCATCTGTTATTTAAACTATTATATTAATTCAAAGAATGAAGAAAATGCCAGAATATTCACAATGTTGTCATAATATTCACAATATTGCCAGAATATTGAAACGGTGGTACAATATATAATGGGTACAATTTGATATATGAATTGCATAAGTATTCAAAGCATGTTAAGTTATAGTAAGTTTTTGTATAAAAAGTGTATAATTGCAATCTATATATTATCTAATAATTTTAATCATTTAAGGGGGAAAATCATATGAAAACAGATGTTCAAATTGCTCAAGAAGCTAAAATGTTGCCCATTACTGAGGTTGCTAAGTATCTTGGAATTGAAGAGGATGAATTAGACCTTTATGGAAAATATAAAGCAAAGGTGTCTTTAGATGTTTTAGAAAGACTTCAGGATAAACCAGATGCAAAACTTGTTCTTGTAACTGCTATAAACCCAACTCCAGCTGGAGAAGGAAAGACAACTACAAATGTTGGACTTTCCATGGGACTTAATAAAATAGGAAAAAAGACAATTACTGCATTAAGAGAACCATCTCTTGGACCATGTTTTGGGGTTAAAGGCGGTGCAGCAGGTGGTGGATATGCTCAAGTTGTACCAATGGATGATATAAACCTTCACTTTACTGGTGATTTCCACGCTATAACTTCAGCTCATAATTTATTAGCAGCATTATTAGATAATCATATACATCAAGGAAATATTTTAAATATAGACCCTAAAAAAATAGTATGGAAAAGAGTTCTTGATATGAATGACAGAGCTCTTAGGAATATAATTATAGGACTTGGTGGAAAAGGTGATGGATTTGTAAGACAAAGTGGCTTCGATATTACCGTTGCATCAGAAATAATGGCTATACTATGCCTTGCTACAAGCCTTTCAGACCTTAAGGATAGACTTGCAAGAATGGTAGTAGCTTACAATAAAGAAGGAAAAGCCGTTACAGCAGGAGATTTACAAGCTACTGGTTCAATGGCATTATTATTAAAAGATGCTATTAAACCAAACTTAGTCCAAACTCTTGAAAATACACCAGCTTTTATTCATGGGGGACCTTTTGCTAACATAGCTCACGGTTGTAACTCAGTGATGGCTACTAAGGTAGCTCTTAAGTTAGCTGATTATGTTGTAACGGAAGCAGGTTTTGGTGCTGATCTTGGTGCTGAAAAATTCTTTGATATTAAGTGTAGATTCGCAAACTTAAAACCTGATGCTGCAGTTATTGTTGCTACAGTTAGAGCACTTAAGATGAATGGGGGAGTTCCAAAAACAGAGCTTACTTTTGAAAACCTTAGTGCACTTGAAGTTGGTATTGCAAATCTTGAAAGACATCTTGAAAACCTCGAAAAATTTGGGGTTCCAGCTGTTGTTGCTATCAACAAGTTCCCAACAGATACTGAAGCCGAACTTAATTTATTGAGAGAAAAGTGCTCTGCTAAAGGCGTTGATGTTGTTCTTTCTGAGGTATTTACAAAAGGTGGAGAGGGTGGAATTGATCTAGCTAAGAAAGTAGTAGAGATTTGTGAAACAAAAACTTCAAACTACGCTCCACTTTATGATGTAGAAGGAACTATTCAAGAAAAGATAGTAAAAATTGCTACTGAAATATACAGAGCAGATGGAGTGGAATTTACTTCCGAAGCTAAAAAACAAATAACTAGCATTACTGCTCTAGGACTCGATAAAATGCCAATATGTATGGCGAAGACTCAATACTCCTTCTCAGATAATCCAAATTTACTTGGGGCACCAACAGGATTTACCATAACAGTAAAAGAAGTAAAGGTTTCTGCAGGTGCAGGGTTTATTGTTGCATTAACTGGTGATATAATGACTATGCCAGGACTTCCAAAAGTTCCTGCTGCAAATGGAATGGATATAAATGAAGATGGAGAAATTATAGGGTTATCGTAAGGAGATGCAAAATGGGATTAAAATTAGAAGGAAAACCAGTAGTTCAGTACTTAAGAGAAAATATTAAAAACCGTGTTTCTGATCTTGTTGAAAAAAACATAACACCTACACTTTTAATAATTAGGGTAGGTCAGCGTGAAGATGACATCTCCTATGAAAGAAGCATATTAAAGAATTGTGAGCTTCTTGGCATAAAAGGCCAGGTAAAATCTCTGCTTGTAGATGTTTCAATGGAAGACCTTACTAAGGTTATGGAAGCTGCGAATAAGGATTCGGATATTCATGGAATTATGATATTCAGACCACTTCCTAACCATCTTGACATAGATACTATAAAGAATATAATTAATCCGTTGAAAGACGTTGATTGCATGTCACCAATTAATCTACAAAAGGTCTTTGAGGGTAACAGCACTGGTTACGCACCTTGTACTCCAAAGGCAGTTGTTGAACTTTTGAAATACTACAAAATCCCGCTAAAAGGTGCAAATGTTGTGGTAGCTGGAAGAAGTTTGGTAGTTGGTAAGCCACTTTCAATGCTTTTACTTGATGAAAACGCAACAGTTACTATTTGTCACTCTCGCACAAAGGATATGCCATGTGTTACGGCAAAAGCAGATATTGTTGTTGCTGCCATTGGTAAGGCAAAATTTATGGATGAAAAATATTTCACTGCTAATTCTATTGTTGTAGATGTTGGAATTAATGTTGATGACAATGGAAAAATGTGTGGAGATGTAGATTTTGACTCCGTATTTGATAAGGTTCAAGCTCTTAATCCAGCCATAGGTGGGGTAGGTATTATTACAACAACAATACTATTAGATCATGTTATTAAGGCTTGCGAAAAATTATCAGGAATAAATTAAATACTAAATATTGAATAAGTATGAGAAGGCAGATGAAAAATACTGCCTTCTTTTTAGAAAATTCCTGTAAATTAGCATATTTTATTTAAGTTAATCTTCAACTTATTAAGGTGGAGTAATTCTCTATTTAACAACCCATAGAAGAAAGGTGGATCTTCGTACACTTAGGGTTTACCAAGTCCAACAAGCTTTTCAACTTAATGATTTTTAAATGTTGATTATTAAATGTATTAGGAGGAATATAATGTTAGAAAAGAGTAGTACTGATTTTATACAAGAACTATCATCAAAATCGCCGGTACCAGGTGGTGGTGGAGCGTCTGCTTATGTAGGTGCCCTAGGCATGGCATTGGGAAGTATGGTTGGAAACCTTACTCTAGGCAAGAAGAAATATAAAGATGTTGAAGAAGATATTTATAAGTTACTTAAAAAATCAGAAATCATCATTGAAAATTTGAAAATTTTAGTTGATAAAGATGCTGAGGTTTTTTATCCATTATCACAAGCTTACGGGCTACCACAAACCACCGAGGAAGAGAAGAATGCTAAAGATACTGTACTGCAACAAGCATTAGTTGCTGCATCTCTTGTCCCTCTAGAAATCGCCAAAAACTGTTTGGAAGCTATAAATTTACATGAAGAGTATGCACAAAAGGGCACACGTATTGCAATCAGTGATGTTGGTGTTGGAGTGGTTTTTTGCAAAGCAGCCTTGCAAGGGGCAAAGCTTAATGTTTTGATTAATACAAAAATCATGAAAGATAAGGAACTGAAAAATAAAATTGAAAACGAATTAAATGAAATTGAAACCAAGGGTATTTTAAAAGCTGATAGAATACTTCATCAAGTTGAAGAGATGTTACATTAGAGTACTGTTTATATCTATAAACCATGGATTACTTCAAAGGTGAAGATATGTGCTTATATTCTTAGTGAAATTCACAATAAATAGCAACCTTCTTACACTCCATAAAAAAATTAGAAGGTTGTAAAATACATAACTAGTTTTTTATATAACTAAACTTCTTTCAAAACAAAATTACAGCATAAAAATCTACACAAGAAACCCAAAATAATACAAAGAAGTTTAGTGAAGTAAAAAGGAGCGAAACAGATGAAAACACTAATTATTAATGGTTCTCCTAGAAAACAAGGAGATACAATGACTTTAATTAATGAAATGACTAAATATCTAGAAGGTGAAGTAAAAATTCTTCACACCTATTATGATAATATAAACCCTTGTGTTGATTGTAGATATTGTTCAAGTAATTCTGGGTGTTCTATAAATGATGGAATGCAAGAAATCTATGAGTATCTAAAGGTTGCTGATAATGTTATATTAGCATCACCATTATATTTTTCTGAACTTACTGGTGAACTTTTAAGTTTTGCCAGTAGATTGCAGCTTTTTTATGCTTCAAAATATATTAGAAAAGATGATAAAATAAATATGAAAAAGAAAAAAGGCGTATTAATTATCTCTGCAGGTGGTAGCACAAAGGATTTGGAACATCCAACAAAAACTGCTAATATTATTTTTAGGAGTATGAACGTAGACTCCATTGGCAATGTCTATGCAGAAAACACTGATAGAACACCTGCAAAAGAGGATTTAAAAGCCTTAAGCGAAGTTCGTGAATTAGCATTAAAGTTAAATGATTTGAGTAAGCACCAATAGAAAGTGAATATGTGATGAAAGATAGATTGCTCAAAACTATTTATCTTAGTATGAAGGCGTTATAAATTAACGCCTTTTTAATTTATAGTTCTTGTTTCTATATACTTTGAGCTTAAATATTTAAGAACATTGATAATATTTTCAAAATATAAAAAATAAATATTAGACTTTATTTGATAAAATTCGACATTTATCTATGGTAATTAAGCTAAGTTTTTGATATACTTTTATCGATTAGTTTTTTAAGACGTAATGATCAATATTAATATGTAATATTGATATGACAAAGGAGCCCTTATGAAGAAGTTTGAATCACCAAAGATAAAGTTATTTTTTCTACTTTTGCTTACTTTAGGAGTATTTCTAAATATAATTAACAGTAGTTTGAATGTAAATAATATAGAGAAGACTAACCCAGTGGCTAAAAATGGAGTCATTGATTTGAGAGATTGGGATTTTAGTAAGGATGGAATGATAAAGTTAAGCGGTGACTGGGAGTTTTATAGAAATGAGCTTTTAACACCTAAAGACTTTAATAATAAAGCCTTAAATAAAAGTTATAGTTCTATTCCAGGGGCTTTAGGTGGATTCGGTTATGGTACGTATCGACTAAAAATCCTTGTGGATAGCGATGATTATATGTATGGGGTTAAAATAGATTATGTTCAAAATGCATATACACTTTGGGCAAACAATAGACAAATAGAATTTGTCGGAAAAGTAGGAAAGAGTAAAAATGAAATAACTCCACAAAACTTACCAAAGACAGCTACCTTTTATACTGAAAATGGTGAGGTATATTTAACTCTGCAAGTTAGTAACTTTTACTCTCAATTTGGATTTATAGACACTATATTAATGGGAGAAGCTTCAACTATAGAAAATTATAAAGAAAAAAAGTTAGCCTTTGATTTATTTCTTTTTGGGAGTAGCATTATCGCTGCAATTTATAATTTTGCTGTTTTTTCTAAGAGAAGGAAGGACAAAGCTCCTTTATATTTTGCAATAGTTTGCATTATAGTAGCTTTAAGAACTCTGTTTTTGGGAGAAAGATTCTTAATTTCCTTATTTCCTGACTTTGATTATATATTGTCTGGGAAAATTATGATGTGGACATTTTATTTGTATATTCCTTTTATAGTATTATTTATTAACAAAACCTACGGTGAGATACTAAATAAAACGATGATAAAGATTTCGAATTTTTCAGTTCCTTTATATTTTTTTCTTGTACATATTAGTCCAACAAAATATTACCTTCAATTGGTACTTCCTTTTGAAATTTTATCTTTACTAATGTTACTTTATATGATGTTCAAGATCTCAAAGGTATATATTATGACAAGTACCAATGATTATATGGCTATTATAGGGCTTTTTGCATTATTTATAACGAGAATTAATGACATTTTATATGAATTTAGTATAATAATAACTAATTCTTTTGCTCCCTTAGGAGTGTTTATATTTATAATAGCTAATTATTACGTGTTAGCTGAAAGGCAGGCTAAGGCCTTTTCAACTTCGGAAAGTATGAGTGAAAGACTTAAGTCTTTAAATAATTTAAAAGATGATTTTTTAGCAATAACCTCTCATGAGCTCCAAACTCCATTAAATGGCATAATAGGTATTACTGAAGATCTTGCAACTAGAACCGCTGCAAAGATGAATGAGGATGAAAAATATAACTTATTTTTAATTAAATCTAGTGCAGAGAGATTATCAAGTTTAGTAAATGATATTATAGTTTTTTCTAAACTTAAAAATAATGACGTAATATTGTCAAAAAAACAAATTAAAATTGATAAGTTATTAGAAATGGTTATTAAATTTTCTCAACCTTCTATCAGTACTAAAGCAGTAGAACTAGTGAATTTCATTGATACAAAAGTTCCTTATATCTGCGGTGATGAAAATAGATTACAACAGATTTTCTATAATTTACTAGGCAATGCAATTAAATTTACCCAAGAAGGAAAAATAATTATTTCTTATGAGGTCATGGAAAATTATTTAGAAGTGAGTATAGAGGATACTGGTATTGGAATACCTGAAGAAAGACTTAATACAATTTTTAATCTTTATGAACAAGGTGAGGGTATTTCAGAGAAATATGGTGGTACGGGACTTGGACTTTATATAACAAAAAAATTAGTGGAACTACACGATGGAAATATAAAAGTTAATTCTCAGGTTAATAAAGGTACTAAATTTACATTTACTTTACCATTATGTTTATGTGAGGAAGTTAATAAATGTGAGAATAAATCTTTTGAAGGTATAAAAGATAATACTTTGGCAACTTCGGTTTCTGAAAAAATAAAAAAATCAAATAAAGATATAACTACTAAAATTAATAAAAAATATAAAATACTTATAGTGGATGATGAGTATGTCAACCAAAAGGTGTTAGAAAATTATCTTTCACGTCTTAGTGATAATATTTTAAAGGCTTCAACGGGAAAAGATGCTCTTGAAATTATAGAAAAAAATAATGATTTAGATTTGGTTATTCTCGATATGATGATTCCTGATATAATGGGTTATGAAATAAGTACTGAAATTAGAAAGAAATATTCACTTTTTCAGCTCCCAATACTCATGATGACTGCAAATAATAGGCAAGAAAATCTCGTCACCGCCTTTGAATGTGGAGTAAATGATTATTTGAGAAAGCCTTTTAACAAACTTGAACTTGTGTCAAGAGCCACTACATTGTTAACCTTGAAACATTCTGTAGGAGAGGCTATACAACTTGTACACCAAGTTACAATGGCAAATGAGAAAATTGATGTTCTTAATCTTAGAAATGTTGAAAGCATAAAAAAAGTAAATGAACTTCTGGAGTTTGATAAGATAAAAACTGAGTTTTTTGCCAATATATCTCATGAGCTTAAAACTCCCTTAAATGTAATTTCTAGTACTGTACAACTGTTAAAGTCATTAGATGAATCAAGAAACTTAGGTGATGATAGGATTAAATATTATTTTAATATAATGAATCAAAATGCATTCAGGCTTCTTAGATTAATTAATAATTTAATAGATACAACGAAAGTAGATGGAAATTATTTGCATCTTAATTCAACTAACGGGGATATAATATATGTGGTAGAAGAGTTAGTCCAATCTGTTGCAGATTTTGTACAATCCAAAGGGATAAATATAATTTTTGATACAGATGTAGAAGAAAAGATAATTTCTTTTGATGAAGAAAAAATAGAAAGAATTATATTAAATCTTTTATCAAATGCAGTAAAATTCACTGATGAAAATGGAAGTATATTTATTAATGTTTGTGATAAGGGAGATTTTATAGAAATATCTATAAAAGATACTGGAATTGGTATCCCTGAGGATAAGTTAGAATTTATTTTTGAAAGGTTTGCTCAAATTGATAGATCTACCACTAGAAAAATTGAAGGAAGTGGAATAGGTCTTGCTCTTGTAAAATCCCTGGTTGAAATGCATGGGGGAACTATTTATGCAAAAAGTGAGATTAATATAGGTAGCGAGTTTATTGTAAGTCTTCCAACGACATTTTTAGATGTAACAAAAACAGAGGATAACTTAGTATATAAAGAGCTATCCAGGGATAACTATGATGAAAAGTTACAAATTGAATTCTCTGATATTTATTCAATAGAGTAGTGCCTTTATTAAAGTTAAATGGTAGTGTTGTAAAACAATAGAGGGTTTTACTATTGCAAAGTTAGTATAATGTTTTCCATTAACTAATTAAAAGTTCAATATTAAAATATTTAAAGGTATGAGATTTGATAAACATATTCAAATTCCATACCTTTTTATTATGAGATTAATTTTATAAACCTATTGGTTAATACTTGGTAATTCTATTTTAAAGGTTGTACTTTCATCAAGAATACTATTAACAGAAATTTTTCCTCCATGTTGTTCAATTATTGCTTTAGCTATGGAGAGCCCAAGTCCATAACCACCACTGTTCCTTCCACGAGACTTATCCATTCTATAAAACCTATCAAATATTCTGCTTATATGTTCTTCGGGTATCCCATTACCCGTGTTGTTTAAGGATAAGTTAATGTTATTGTGGTCTTTTTTTAAGGTTATTCTAATTGTACCTTTAGCATTTGTATATTTTAGGGCGTTATCTAAAAGTATCATCACCACTTGTTTAAGTTGTTCATTGTTTCCATGTATTATCAAATTTGGTTCAATGTCATAGTAAAAGGAAAGATTATTTTCAAAAATTATAGCCTCCATGGTTAAAATCACATTTTCTACTGCTTCACTAAGATTAAAATCTGAAAAAATCATTTTTACATCAGAATAATCCATTTGTGTTAGGTAAAGTAGCTCATTTGTTAGTTTCGCCATTCTTTCTACCTCAGACTTAATGTAAAAAAGCCACTTTGATTGATCTTTAATTCTATCTTCTTTATTAGATAATAATACATCTACATTAGTATTGATAACTGCTAATGGTGTTTTAAGCTCGTGTGAGGCATCAGCAATAAATTGCTTTTGCTTATTAAATGCTACTTTAATAGGTGCTATGGATTTGTTTGCAAAAAACCTACTAATAAAAAAAATTACAATCAACATAATTAAAGCAACTATTAAAAAGGTATAAATAAGTCTTGTTAGAATTCCTTGTTGAAAAGTAATATCTAAAAACACTAGTCTATAACCATTCATGTAGGGTATCTTTAAAAATGCCCAATGATTACCATCTAGCTTAAAGTTTCCAGTATCACCATTTTGTGAAAGTGCTTCTTTTTGCGCGTTTTCATAAAATTCATCTTCCATATAAAATATTGAGTGAGAATCTATTATAGTTCCTTCGCTATTCGTTAGTAATGTAAAAGAAAGCGAGCGATCTTGTTGAGGTTGAGCATTTTCAAAATTAGGTAATGGCTCTTTTAAATTATCCTTTTGTTTCTTATTAAATCCTGAGATTCTATGTAACTCTAGATCTATATCTCTTTTTACATTGTTATAGGTTATTACGTAAATGGATGTAAAAGCAATCACCATCATTACTGTAATTATTACAAGATTTAAAATCAGAAATTTATTTCTAAGTTGTTTAAACATTTCCGTCTCCTTCTATAATATAACCAACCCCTCGAATCGTATTTATACGAATCTTTGAAGTTAAGTATATAAGCTTCTTTCTTAAAAAAGAAATATAAACTTCCACATGGTTATGCTCCACATCAGAATCAAAACCCCAAAGTTTTTCAATTATCAATTCCTTGGAGGTCACAGCTTTTTTCCTAGTTATTAGAAGTTCTAAAAGTTCACTTTCCTTCAAAATTAATTTAACTTCTTTGCCTTCGCAACATAACTTTAAAGTAGATGGATTTAACTCAATATCTCCAAATTTTAAGGAATTATCTAGAAGAACTTCACCCTTGCGTCTTGCCATAGCTCTAATTCTTGCTAGAAGTTCCTCTGTAGCAAAGGGTTTTGGTAAATAATCATCAGCTCCACTGTCAAGTCCAATAACTTTGTCAGAAATTTCACCTTTAGCTGTAAGTAATATAACAGGAGTAGAAACTCCTTCTTTACGTATTTCTTTTAGTATGCTTATTCCGTCCATTTTAGGAAGCATTATATCTAATATTATTAAATCATAGATGTTGCTTAGTGCATTATCTAATCCTGATTCTCCATCATTTACTGCATCCACAGTGTAATTGTGTTTTTTTAATATTTGAGTCAAAGCTTCTGCTAAATGAATTTCATCCTCTACGATTAGTATTCTCATAATAGACCTCCAATTTCTTTTCTTGTTTTATTATATCATGAAGAACCTTTAATTAACCTTAAATAACCTTTAAACAACAACTTAGAATAGGTATACATCCAAATATTAAAAACTAATAGGGAAGTAATAACCTCAAAGTAATATATTTCAATTAAATAATATATGTTCAATAATGTCTCCATAAAGATCCTTCAAGTTATTATTACCAATCTAACAATATTTTGGAAAAATATTTGTCTCATCAACTTAAGGTGGGAATATTGCGCTAAAGATTATACTTTAGTGGAAGTTAAATCTCATTCTAAAATCCTTGTACAAAATAATCTTGTTCATTATTTAATAAACATTAAATATTTAAGATGTTTTTAATTTCAAATATCCTAAATAATTTAAGGTTCCTTTAAGGTTGCCCCTATAGAATTATATACATAAGGATGGAGGCAAATAAGCAAAGAAAAGGAGAGTAAATATGGCAATTGAAGTTTTTAACAGGCACGAGTGCAAATTTTTAATAAATGAAGGAATATATGAAGAGCTACAAAATAGGTTATTGAAATATATGGAGTTAGATGAGTATAACAAAACACATGAATTGTATACCATTAGCAATATTTACTATGATACTGAAGATAACCATTTAATAAGAACTTCCTTAACAAAGCCACTATATAAAGAAAAACTACGACTTAGAGCATATGGAGTTCCAAGTAAAGAAGAAAAAGTGTATTTGGAAATTAAGAAAAAAGTATGTGGTGTGGTAAATAAAAGAAGAACTAAGTTAAAATTACATGAAGCTTATGATTTTATTGCTACAGGCGAAAAACCTGAAGAGAAGAACTATATGAATAAACAGGTGATAAATGAAATTCAGTACTTTTTAAGCCGATATGATTTAGAACCAAAGCTTTACTTAGCTTATGATAGAAAAGCCTTGTTTAGTAAAGAAAATAGAGACTTGAGAATAACCTTTGATACAAATATAAGAACGCGAAGGTATGATATAGCGCTTGAACAAGGTGACTACGGTGAAAGTTTATTGGAACAAGGAAAATGGATTATGGAAGTAAAAGCAGAGAAGACTATTCCTTTATGGCTGTCCAATTTACTTTCAGAGTATAAAATATTCAAAACTAGCTTTTCAAAATACGGAAAAGAATATGAAAAGTTGATAATAAAAGAAAGAAACTTGAGAGGAGATATGAACCCATGTTTGAATCAATATCCAACAGCTTATTCAGCACAACCACAGTTAGTACATCAATATCTTTAAGTGACTCAATATTAACAATAATTATATCCTTTATTCTGGGAGCTCTTATAAGCTTCACATATATGAAGACCTCTAGTAAAAGTAGGGGATATTCACAAAACTTTTCACTTACATTAATAATTGTACCTACAGTTATTGCAATAATTGTACTTTTAATAGGAAGCAATGTAGCAAGAGCCTTCAGTTTAGCAGGCGCGTTTTCAATGATTAAGTTTAGAAGCTCGCCAGGTAATCCGAAGGATATATCATATGTACTGTTTACAATGGCTGCAGGGCTTGCTTGTGGAGTAGGGGCCTATGGTTATGCAGGTATATTTACTGTATTCCTTTGTATTCTTATGATTATATTGAATATGTTAAACTTCGGTGGAAATAAAGTATCTCAAAAGTTGCTGAAAATAACAATTCCTGAAGATTTAGATTATGAAGGAGTCTTTGATGAAATCTTTGCAGAGCATACTACAGGCTATGAACTTATAAAAGTTAAGACCACAGATTTAGGAAGTCTTTTTCAACTTTCTTATACTGTGACAATGATAAATAACACAAGCGAAAAACAGTTTTTAGATTCATTAAGGTGTAGAAATGGCAATTTAAATATCGCCTTAGTTAAGTATGTTGATGGACCAGAGTTTTAATGATTTTTACAGGTATCGCCTAATTTTATTTGATTTATTATTTAAAGAGTTTGTCTTTATTCACAGCATTATTAATAATTACCGAAATAAATAAATAAAGTTGTAATATTTAATTTTTCTTAAAATAATTATGAATAATAAGGCATTCGAAAATCATAAAGGGAATAAATAGGAGGTTGACCGTGGATAATATAAATTATAAACTTTTGAGAAAAGATTTATTAAATAAAGTTGGCACATCAGGGATTATGTTATTAGTTATGGTAGTAGAAAATGCAAGTGATAAGGAACTACTTAAATATGCAAATGATTATAAACTCAATATTTCAGACTATATAAAGAATTAGTCATTATTGTTAGTTATAGTTAATCTTTGTTTATACAACAATTGACTTAAAGCTCTATATAATTCAAAAGCACGAAAGCGAACTTTGCGCTTTCATGCTTTTTTATATATGAGTAAAAATAGTGAGCTATTTTTAGTTTTTTTATTATTCAATGATCTAAAAATGAATTTTTAATACACTTTCAGCTAATTTTAATCGTTGAATTTTAATTGTCAGCGAACCATGATAACAAATGTTTATATTCTAAGTTGTTTCCATAAGTTAACCTATTAAGTTTAGCTATTGCGTCCTTTGTGGTGGTAAGATACTTTGCATAGTATTGGTTTGTTTTATTCAAGGGATCTCCACAAATAGATGAATCATTAAATACCAAATATTTTCTGCATACAAAGGGTCTTACATCATAGATGATGCATTGATTGTCATGGGATAAAAACCCACATGGAATTTTTTTAGAAACATAGATCTCGTAATCTTCTACAGAAAATTTTTCGTTGTTGTGATTTAAATTTTTAAAGAATGTACTATGTTTATTAATTTTTTCTTTTATGTCTAATATTTTTTCTTCAGAGAAATTCTTATGTAGAAATTCATTTATTATCTCATATTCCAGTTTACTTGTAAGCACTAATAAATGACAACAATGATTACAACCTAGGTTACAAGAAGAAATGGTTCCAATAGGCTTCAAAGAGGTGTCAAGTTTTTCAAATAGTTTTTTTATTTTTCTTCTGCTTTCTTCATAGGACAGCGTAGAGTTAGCACCATTTATTCTCCATTCTAAAAATTTAAGTAAACTTTCCACACCACTTATTACTTCACTTTGATCGTAGATTAATTGTTTTCCAGTTTCATCAATCACCATTGCTTCGTAAATATGTCCTTTTTTCATGCAACAATTTTCATACTTCACCCCACTACCACATACACATAAATCTTCCTTGCCAATGTTCACCTTGTGAGCACCATATTGCATAACATTTTCCTCCAGTCCCCAAAATATAAAGCGCATCTAAATAATCTATATAACAAAGCCCTGTAGAAAAACTCTAAAAACAGAGGCTAAGCATCATAACACTTCTATTCTAAATTAAAATCATATAAATAGAATATTACATTAATTGAATTATTTATGATGAAATATATTATATTACAATTTGCTTCAATTTTCTATAATTACTTTTTAGAAAATTTCTATTTTGAAGTGACATGAATTATCTATGTAAATTAATGCCTTCTAGATTATCTCGAAAGAATCTAAAACAACTTACACATAAAAAGAAATAAGTCCCACATAAGATGGGACTTATTCGTTATTAACATTTTCAGATTTAACAAGTTTAACAATAAGTTTTGAAAGAACTTTTCGATCTTCTTTACTTCCTACTTTCCAAAGTTCATGAAGTAACCGTTCTTCTCTATTTTCTGGATCTACAATTGCACTTAAAAAGCTCCCTACACCATAAGCCAACCCATCTATGATTTCCTCACTCATTCCAATGTTTTCACCTAAATTAACTGCCTTTGATAGGGCAACTTTCCATTTATCCCAATCGTGTAGCACATCTACATTCTTTAAATCCACAAATCTCACCTCCTGATTATATATTCTAGTATTTGTATATGAAAATGAAATATACTTAAATTTTTAAGATGATAATAATTTTGTTAAATTGTTATCAAGAATCTACAGAATTCCTTTAGCTTATTCCAAGCACTCCTGCATAAATCCAAATGTAAAATCTGAAAGTATCATATGTAAAGGTATAAATTAGTTAATAAATAAACTTTTCCATTTTGTGGTTAACCCCTTGATAATTGTTCATAAATTTTATATAATTATATTAGTAATATTAAAAATTTATTAAAAATGTGTGAACAATCATTAAATCATAAAAAAAGATTTATAATTAACCAATATATTATAAATACTTCATCATAGCATATGAAAATTTTTTGCGCACAATTTTGCCTACTTAAGAACTTTCAAATCTAAAGAAAAACTTCCCTTTACCAACAGTGTTATTTATCACTTAAATATACAGAATATTCAGTAATATGAATATATATAATGATTTTATTCATATTATAAAAACTAGTATGGAAATTGAAAATTTCCGCAAATATAGAGTATATAAAAAGAAAAGGTTGATTTTTCACCATTTTCATATTGAATATATAATTTTCAAGCACTAAATTAATGAAACTCCATCATATGTTTTTTATCGCTTAGATTTTAAATTGTGTTTTCATATTTGGATTATGAAATTTCGATATTTTAATATTTCATAATATCAAAACAGAAAAAAATAATAAGGATTTAATATATTTAAATATATTTTATCAGTAAAATTTGAAAGGGGGGTAGTTTCATTTTTATCATGTTTTTTATGATGAGGATGAAGCAAGTAAATGGATCCAAATTTAGCAACAAACAAACCAAAGATCTCGAGAGAAAATTGGGGATCAAAAGTAGGTCTTATTTTGGCAATGGCAGGAAACGCTGTTGGATTGGGTAACTTCTGGAGATTCCCGTATCAAGCCGCCAAAAACGGTGGAGGAGCCTTCATGATTCCTTATATCCTTGCACTTTTAATAATGGGTATTCCTATTATGTTGGTAGAATGGATGCAGGGAAGATATGGCGGAAAGTATGGTCATGGAACATTAGGATATATGATTTATTTACAAGCAAGAGAAAAACTTAGACCTAAAAAAGCAATTATAATTGGTTCTATAGTTGGGGCCATAGTTATTGGAGTAACTGTCCTTGTTAACTCTTACTATAACCATATTATTGGTTGGACCTTAGGTTACAGTTTCTTAACAGCAACTGGTGCTTATATGGATCCAGCAATAAACACAGGAAAATTCTTTGTTGATTACATTCAAAACCCTGTTTATGTATTTACTTTCTGGATACTGAGTTTATGCTGTCTAGCATTTGCGGTAACTAGAGGTATTCAGAAGGGAATAGAAGCATGGGCAAAATTCATGATGCCAGTGCTTTATCTATTCGGATTTATTTTAGTTTTTAAAGTTTTCACTTTAGGTTCACCTGTAAACCCAGATTGGTCAGCTTTAGGCGGCCTAAGTTATCTTTGGACTCCAAGATGGTCTGATATTACTCCAATTGCAGCTTTAAGTGCCAGCGGACAAATATTCTTTACACTTTCAATTGGTATGGGAATTATTCAAAACTATGCTTCTTATATTAAACAAGATGACGATTTAGTAACTTCGTCTCTTGCTACAATTTCTTTAAATGAGTTTGCAGAAGTTATACTTGGTGGTACTATAGCTATTCCAATAGCTTATGCCTTCATGGGAATGGATGGTGTAAGTGGAGGAGTTGGATTAGCCTTTATAGCTTTACCTAATATATTTAAGGTGTTTGGTGGCGGACAGTTCCTAGGGACGCTTTGGTTCTTGTTATTATTCTTTGCTGGATTCACTTCTGCGATTGCTATGTACAACTATTTAGTTTCTATCTTTACTGAGGACGTTAAACTTCCAAGAAAAACTGCGTCCATGTTAGTATTTGGTCTTTATATTTTAGTTGGTCTTCCAGTAGGACTTGAGCCTATAATTACTCACACAGATGCCCTTGCATACTTTACAGAAGTTGATAACTGGGTTGGAACTTACCTATTAGTTGTAGTTGGATTAATAGAAATAATTATTACTGGTTGGTTCATGAAGGATGACTTCTTAGAAGAAGTTAACAGAGGTGCATACTGGAAGGTGCCAAGCTGGGTATACAATGTAATGATAAAATTCGTTACACCGATTGCAATATCTCTTGTTATATTTGGTTCAACTTTAGAGTATATTAAACAAGGTTACTTTAAATTAGTTCCGAGCTTTGTTGAAAAACTTCCAGAATTAGTTCCATGGGTAAACGGTGCTAGATTAGCAATTTTAACAGTATTTATAATTGGCTTTATTGGAACTTACAGAAGTATTAAGAATATATATGGCGAAGAGATTATAACCGATAAAATTCTAATTAGAAAATAGGAGGGATATATTATGGAACCTAGTGCTTTAATTTTCATGGGTACTTGTTGGATACTTATAGCTAGTTCAGCGGTATTAACAATGACTAAAATAGTAAAATCCCAAAATAATGGAGGGAATAGCTAATGCAATTAACTAAAGAAGGTGAAGTTAAAGTTGGATATAATGTAGCTTTATGGTTTACTGTAGTAGGTGCATTATTTATAGCTCTTTCACCTCAATACTTTGGATTTATATTCCCTGTAATATTTCTTCTACCAATTTATATGGGTATTAAGGCAATTAAATATAGAAGAAAAGCAGGATTATACTTTGCCTTAGGCGTTGTACCACTTTCTGTTAGCTTAGCAAGTATTTGGATGAGATATGTTGTCACTGTTATTAGTAGCGGAAATATAGCTGTAACAGCAGGTACGTCACCAACATTATTTTATATATTTTCTTTTCTTGCTATTCTATTATCAGTAAGTTGTTTAGTATTAATAGTTAAGTTAATAAAATATAGAAATATATTTAATAGTTAATATTTAAAAGGTACATTGTAGCAATTTTGCAATGTATCTTTTTTTAATTCTATACTCTTAGTACTGTCTTTACAGTGATATGTGTAAAGTTAGCGTAAGAAAAAACTACCACCAGAAAAAGTGTTCAACTATCACTTGAACACTTATCAACTAAAGCCGAACGTTTAAAGTGGAGAAATATATTCTAAATATATTTCTCCAAATACCTATTAGCATTATATCTATATTATGGATGGAAAATCTTCTATTCAATTATAAAAATTAACCATTCTTGGGATTTCAGTGTAATGCAAAAGACTTTGATGTAGCAAGAATAAAATATTGACCTGAATTGTTTTAGCAAAATACACTTGAGTACATTACTTATTACTACTTATCAAGCATTATGAACATTAAGAAACAAGTTTAGTATAATATAGTATGCATAGTATGTTTAGGGAGTGAGATAATTGACAACATATTTTCTATATGGAGTTGTTATTCTTTTATATATACTTTCTTATATTAAGGATAAAGAAAAAACAAAAAAGGCTTTTTTAAAGTCTTTAAAATCTTTTGAGGGCATTATGCCACAATTCTTAGGGATAATTTTTATTGTAGGAATTATCCTAACAGCATTATCACCAGCAACTATTTCTGGCATAATAGGTGAACAATCTGGATTTCTAGGAGTTTTAATTGCTTCAATCATAGGCTCAATTACCATAATGCCCACTTTTGTTGCCTTTCCCACAGCTGCATTATTGATACAAAATGGGGCAGGATACGCTCAAGTAACTGCCTTAATTTCAACATTAATGTTTGTGGGGATTGTTACCTTTCCCTTAGAATCAAAATATATTGGAAGAAAAGCTACCTTTGTCAGAAACATTGTATATTTTATTTATTCGATTCTAATAGCATTTGTGGTTGGAAATTTAATTGGGTGATGCAATGAAGTTAATTAAAAGATACATGTTTTTTATTATTGTTTTACTTAGTACAGCTATTATTACATTAATAGATTTTGAAAGTGGAAAGGGCATTACAAGCATAGCCTTAGACTCTTTTAATCAAATGATAAGTGTTCTGCCACCTATAATGCTTTTATTAGGGCTTTTAGATATCTGGGTGCCAAGAGAGACTATGATAAAATATATGGGGAAGGGTTCTGGAATTAAAGGAGTGTTATTGTCTATATTATTCGGTTCTGTAGCTGCCGGACCACTATATGCAGCTTTTCCTATAACTGCAGTTTTTATAAAAAAAGGAGTGAAATTTAGCAATGTAATGATATTTATTGGAGCATGGTGCACAACTAAAATTCCAACCCTGTTATTTGAAATTTCAGCACTTGGTTATAAGTATACCTTCATAAGAATGTTTGTGAATTTGCCTTTTATAATACTAATTGGCTATATTATTGAGTGGATTCTAAAGAAAGAAGATATAAATTTCATATATAAAAATGTAGAATAGATTTTTAAAAGATACAGGTGAATCAGTATTAATAATTTGAAATTCACTTTAATTTTATGCATCTGGCATTTTAATCACTAATGAATTTTTAAGATTTTTGAGCTTGCAAAGTTCTACTTTATGCTTAAGTTATCAATATGTTAAAGTTGTCAGAAGCATTTTATTTATTCAATTATTAGATAATGACTATGCTTTTTTTCTCTAGTATTATGTCTTGGAATATTTTTACTGGAACAATTGAATACATGTGCTTATAGTTATATAATATTTTATATAGCTACGATTATTTATTAACGATTTGAACTATAAATTATAATTAAGGAGTTGCACAATGAAAACATTGATTGTATATTATTCCAGAACCGGGAACACTGAAAAATTAGCTAATGAAATACAAAAACAAACTGGTGGGGTAATTGAAAAGATTGAAGATAATATTAATAGAAGGGGGATTCTTGGATACCTAAAGTCGGGTTTTCAGGCAGCAAAAAAACATGCTGTTTCAATAAATGAACCTATTAATAATCCAAAAGATTTTGAGAAAGTTATTGTTATATCTTCAATTTGGGCTGGAACTATTAATTCACCTATAAGATCCTATTTGCAAAAGTACCGTAAGGAAATAAATTGTTATGAATTGCTTTTAGTTCGTATGGGTTCACAAATTGAATCAGTAGTTGCAGAAGTAACTGATATATTAGGAAAATCACCTATAAAAGCTTTAGGCATCATAGATAAACAAATAAAAGATAACACTTTAAAGGTAGAAGAGTTGTAATAAATGGAGTGTAAAAATAATATGGATTCTAATGACTGTACAGAAGTTATGTACAGTCATTTTTTATTATCTTATATTTTAAAAATTGTCATAATTCAAAAAAAGAATTTTGTGATACTGAATACGTTTTCGCCTTGTGAATACCATTAATACAAATTATCTATTATATTTTTTAGCTTTATTCAAAAAATTTAGTTATGCAATTAAACAGAAAAAATATAATATTTACAAAATGTACTGTATTCACAAGAGATATTCTGAGGATATTTCACTCATTCTTTTAAATTTAAATTAGTGATAACAAAATTAATAACTAATTTTTCTCAGAAAGATTGGTTTTTAGGGAGTAATTCTCCATGTGAAAATATCTAAAAAATCGATTTGTTAACTTTTTTCGAGAGGTATTTGCAAATAACCATAAGAATAAATAATAACTCCGCAATTTCAAAGAATACTTGGATGAAAGAGTTTTCAAATAAAAAATTACAATTCAGTTAAAAGTTTAACTTGAAATTATTGTTGAAATATCGTAATATTAGAATATAACAATAAATAAATGAGTATATGGAGGAGAATCGTATGAAGGTATTAGTCGTTGGTGGGGTTGCAGCAGGTGCTTCTGCAGCTGCTAGATTACGAAGATTAAATGAAGAGGCAGAAATAATTATGTTTGAAAAAGGAGAACATATTTCTTTTGCAAACTGTGGACTTCCTTATCATATTGGAGAAGTTATTAAAGAAAGAGAAAAATTAATTGTAACTAAGAAAGAATTGATGGAAAGTCGTTTTAATATAGATGTTAGAAATAACAGTAAAGTAATAAAAGTAGATGGAGCTAATAAAATTGTAACTGTAAAATCAAAGGATAGAGGAGAATATACAGAACCTTACGATTACCTAATATTAGCTCCAGGGGCGTTGCCAATAGTTCCACCTATTGAAGGTATTGATGATGAGAGAATTTACACCTTAAGAAATATTCCAGATACTGATAAAATTAAAAGCATTGTTGATACTAAACCAGTAAAACAAGCAGTTGTTATAGGTGGTGGGTTTATCGGAATTGAAGTTGCAGAAAATCTAAAGGAAAGAGGCGTTGATGTAACATTAGTAGAAGCTGCTCCCCACATACTTGCACCTTTTGATACTGACATGGTGGTTATTGCAGAAAAAGAAATGGAAGAAAAGGGTGTTAAATTACTGCTTAATGATGGGGTTAAAAAATTTGAATCTACAAAAGATGGTTTAAATGTTGTTTTAAACAGCGGAATAAAAGTTTTTGGTGAAATAGTAGTTTCAGCAATTGGTGTTAGGCCAGATGTAGACTTTTTAAAAGACAGTGGAGTTAAATTTGGACCAAGAGGTCATATCATTACAAATGAGTATATGGAAACAAATCTTCCAGGGGTTTATGCTGGTGGAGATGCTGTAGAAGTTGTAGATTTTGTAAATGGTGTTCAAACAGCAATTCCTTTGGCAGGACCTGCTAACAAACAAGGTAGAATAATCTCTGATAATATAGTTGGAATCAAATCTACTTTTAAAGGAAGTCAAGGTACTTCTGTAATTAAGGTTTTTGATATCACCGCAGCTGCTACAGGAAGCAACGAAAGAACTCTTCAAAGACTTGGAGTTTCATATAGAGTAATTTATGCTCATCCAAATGATCATGCATCTTATTACCCAGGCGCTACTCCAATTGCCCTTAAGTTAATATTTAACGATGAAGGTAAAATTTTAGGGGCGCAAGGTATGGGATACAATGGAGTAGAAAAAAGAATAGATGTAATTGCCACTACTATGAGATTAAATGGAACAATTTATGATTTAACCGAGTTAGAATTAAGCTATGCACCACCTTTTTCTTCAGCTAAAGATCCTGTAAATTTTTTGGGTTTTATAGCTGAGGATATCTTAACATGTAAGAGTGAAGTAGTGCTACCAAGAGAAATAGATGGTCGTGATAAGGAAAATGTAGTGCTTCTTGACGTGAGAGAACCACTTGAGACAGAGGTAGGTGAAATTCCAGGTTCAATTAATATAAGTGTAAACGAATTAAGAGGCAGATTGAATGAACTTGATAAGAATAAAGAGTATTGGATTTACTGCGCAGTAGGATTAAGAGGATATGTGGCTGAAAGAATGATGAAGATTCATGGATTTAAGGCAAAAAATATCACTGGCGGATATAAGACTTATATGGCTGGAAAATTTTCGCCAATGAACTTCAATGATTATCAGAATGAAGGAAAAGCAGGCTTTGAAAGAAAGATAACAATAAGTCTTGAAAGCAGTAATGAAGATGGTTCATTAAACAAAACTGAAACATCTATGTCTAAAATGATCACATTAGACGCTTGTGGATTAAGCTGTCCAGGACCATTAATGAAGGTTCGAGATAGTATAAATGAAATTAACCAAGGTGATATTCTAGAAGTTAAAGCTTCTGATCCAGGATTCTATGAAGATATTAAAGCTTGGTGTAAGAGAACTAACAATGAACTGTTAGAACTTAAAAGAGATAAAGGAATCTCTACTGCAATAATAAAAAGAGGGACTAGTGAAAAGATTACTGAAGCATGCAAAACTTCTGCAGTAACTGCTGAGCCTAGAGATAATAAAACAATGGTTGTATTTAGTGGAGATTTGGATAAAGCAATTGCATCTTTTATCATTGCTAACGGTGCAGCATCTATGGGTAAAAAAGTTACTATGTTCTTTACCTTCTGGGGATTAAATATCCTTAGAAAACATGAAAAAGTTGGAGTTAAAAAGAACTTTATAGAAACTGCTTTTGGAATGATGATGCCAAGAGGTAGCAAAAGACTTAAGCTTTCTAATATGCACATGATGGGTATGGGAAGCAAATTGATAAGAGGTGTAATGAAAAATAAAAACATCTCCTCTCTAGAAGACTTAATAGAAGAAGCAATGAAAAATGGTGTTGAAGTGGTTGCATGTGCTATGTCCATGGATGTTATGGGAATAAAGAAAGAAGAATTAATTGATGGTGTAAAAGAAGGTGGAGTTGGATACTACTTAGGTGAAGCAGAAGACTCAAATGTAAATTTATTTATCTAATCATGGTGATGCTAAAATTCTTTATGTGTAAACACTTTTATGCCTATTAGGAAATACTATCAATAAATTATCAGGTTCAATATAAATAACTTACAGATAATTTTATAACGAAACAAACACTATGAGATTCTAACAATTTCATAGTGTTTCTTTTCGTGAAGAAGTTAATAAATTATAAAAATATTTTTACAAATTATTTATTACCTGGGAAATTATGTAATTACGCATTGGAAATACTATTAATGTTTTCCAAGAAATTTTAGTTTCCAGTAATTAATTATTAAGCTAATGTTTAGGCATCTTCTCTAAAATAATAAAAGTTTAAGGGAACTTATTGTCCTTAGATGAAATTTCAAGAACTATATGTTTTAAAAGCGAAAACTTCTATATTAATATTTTACTCAATGCTATAATAATGAAAAAGGTCTTAAAGTTAAGTTTTATTATTTATTGCCGACTAAACACTTTGCTTAAAGTTTTCAACTTAGAAGTTTGAAATGCTTATTTTATAGGAAATAAGGTGATTATATGAAGATTAGTTTTCAAGAGTTAAAAAATCTAGACTTATTTAAGAACGTTAATGAAGAAACAATACAATGTTTTATGAGTAAATGTGAGAAGATCATTATAGATAAAGGCCAAATATTATTTTTTGAAAGGCAAGAAGTAAATAATATTTATATTGTACATAAGGGGAAGGTTACTATGTACAGGACTACTACAGATGGTCAGAAAAGAATCATATATGTGCTAACCGATGGCACTATAATAAACGAAGTTATTTTTGATGGTGGTAATGCTTCCATTTGTTGTGAAGGATTTGAAAGTACTGAGATTATTTCTATAAATAGAGATGAACTACTTAAAATAATGAGACAGGACTTTGAATTAACAAAGGCTTTCATGGATTCAATGAGCAAGAAAATTAGAAGATTATACAGGCAACTTAAAAATACAGCAGTAATTAGAGTGGATAAAAAAGTTGCTGCTAAACTTTGGAAACTTTCCATGGATTACGGAAAACCATATGGAGAAAATACAATTATAGATATAAAAATGACAATTACTTACCTAGCTGAAATGCTTGGCCACCCAAGGGAAACTATTTCAAGATCCTTAAAAACCTTGGAAGGAAAAGGACTTGTACAGTATATTGATAAAAAAATAGTGGTTAATCAAAATAAACTGATTGAATATTACAGAAAAACATAAAAAACAATTTAATATCGTGACCATTATCACATACTTCTTATAACTTTCTTGTTATTATATTAACAATAGTTATAGGAGGTTTTTTTATGTTTAATGATGTTATTGAAAAAGTAAGTAATTCCTCAGTTGCAAAAAGTAACTTATTAAAAAGATCAAAGGGTAAGTATTTAGTAAGTTCAGCTTTAGCTGGAATGTTTGTGGGATTTGGAATAATACTAATTTTCACTATAGGAGGGTTACTATCTTCCGCTAATTCACCAGCTACTAAAATAGTAATGGGAATGAGTTTTGGAGTTGCACTTAGCCTTGTAATTATGGCAGGGTCAGAGTTATTCACTGGAAATAACATGGTGATGACCATTGGTGCATTAGAGAAAAGGGTAACTATAGGTGACACCTTTAATATTTGGATTTTTAGTTTTATTGGAAATTTACTTGGCTCTATTTTGCTAGGATATATGTACTCAAAAAGCGGTCTTGCAACGGGTTCTGTAGGAGAGTTTATTGGAAAAATCTCTACTGCTAAGATGACAGCTCCAGCCATGGAATTATTTATAAGAGGTATTCTTTGTAATATTTTGGTTTGCCTTGCAGTTTGGTGTTCCTTTAAATTAAAAGAGGAAACATCAAAACTAATTATGATATTCTGGTGTTTATTTGTTTTTATCACCGCTGGTTTTGAACACAGTATTGCAAATATGACATTACTAGCTATTGGATTATTTATTCCTCATCCTGCAACAGTTACAGTAAGTGGTTATTTGTATAATATTGGTATTGTAACCCTTGGAAACATGGTGGGAGGAATACTATTTGTTGGACTTGCATACTGGTATGTTTCAAAAGAAAAAGAAAGCTAACTTATAACACTATTCACAATTTCTTTAAGCGTGTTTACTTAGATATAAATCGAACTAAGTATAAAAACTACTTTATTAGGAGTTGACATTATATCTAAAAGATGTTGGATAAAATTATTTTTATATAAATGGATATCATGCATGAGGAAGGAGAAAATCATGGATATAAAATTGCAAGTAAAAAATTTTAATGAAGCAATAGATGCTTTAAAAGAAAACTATAGAGTTCTTGCTCCAGTAACTTTAGCTGGTAAGGGAACCTTAAGTGATACAAATTCAGTGAAATACAAAGAAATAAGCAAAATAGAGGATGTAGAGTTTAAAATAAAAAGTAGTTTTTCTGCCAAAGAGGTTTATATGCCTATAACTGAAACCTTATTTTACTTTACTGAAGATGCATATATTGAACCTAAAAAAGAAGAAAAGAAAACTTTAGTTTTTTTAAGAAGCTGTGATGTTCATGCTCTTAAAAGAAGTGATGAAATATATTTGAGAAATGGCTTTGAAGATCCTTACTATAAACACTTTAGAGATAATCTTAAAATTGTCCTTATTGGATGTGAAAATAGCTTTGAAAACTGTTTCTGCGTTTCAATGGGAACGAATAAAACAGATGACTACCATATGTACTTAAAATATAAAAATGATAAAGTTTACTTAAAAATTAAAGATGAAGACCTTCTGACTTATTTTACCCAAGGTGAAAGTACAGATATTGAAGTGGATTTTGTTGAACAAAACAATGTAAATGTTCATATCCCCGAAAACATAACTCAAAATGTATTCAAATCAGAAATGTGGAATGAATATGATGCAAGATGCATTGCTTGTGGAAGATGTAATTTTGTCTGTCCAACTTGCACATGCTTTACAATGCAAGATATTCATTACAAGGATAATCCTAAAAATGGGGAAAGAAGAAGAGTTTGGGCGTCGTGTCAGGTAGATGGATATACAGACATGGCTGGTGGTCACAGCTTTAGAAGAAAAAATGGGGAAAGAATGCGATTTAAAACTATGCATAAAGTGTATGATTTCAAAAAGAGATTTGGATATCATATGTGTGTAGGTTGTGGTAGATGTGATGATATTTGTCCACAATATATATCTTTCTCTAACTGCGTAAATAAATTAGATATCGCTGTGAATGAGGTGGAATAATGAATAATGTATATATGCCTATTAAATCTAAAATTTTAGAAATAATACAACACACAGATAAAGAATTCACTTTTAGAATGGAGTTCGATGCAAAAGTTAAACCTGGACAGTTTGTAGAGGTTTCTATTCCAAAGTATGGTGAAGCACCTATTTCAATAAGTGGTATAGGGGAAGGATTCATTGATCTTACAATTAGAAAAGTAGGAGTAGTTACAGATGTAATTCATACCTTCTTTGTTGGAGATTCTTTGTTCTTAAGAGGACCATATGGAAATGGCTTTGATGTTACTTTATACGAAGGAAAAGAAATTATTGTAGCAGCAGGAGGAAGCGCTATAGCACCTGTAAGGGGAATTGTAGAGCACTTCACAAAAAATAAAGAGAAAGCAAAGGATTTCAATCTTTTAGTAGGATTCAGATCTCCTATTGATATATTATTTAAAGATGATTTAAAACAGTGGGCTGAAAAGGTTAATGTAACTGTTACTGTGGATTCTGCCCCAGAAGACTATACTGGAAACGTAGGCCTTGTGACAAAATACGTACCAGAGCTTAAAATTGAAGATATTGAAAATGCTGTAGTAATTGTAGTTGGACCTCCAATGATGATGAAATTTACAGTGGCTGAATTTTTAAAACTTGGCATAAAAGAAGAGAATATATGGGTTTCCTATGAAAGAAAAATGTGCTGCGGGGTAGGTAAGTGCGGACATTGTAAAATGGATGATACTTATATATGCCTAGATGGACCTGTATTTAATTATGTTGAGGCAAAGACCTTAGTAGATTAAGGAGGAATAACCATGGATATAAATACTAAAGCTATAATGAGAAATGCCTTTAGGGTAACTAAAAAAAGAGGAAAAACAGCTATAAGAATAAGAGTCCCTGGAGGACATTTAGATGTAAAATACTTTGATGTTTTAAAAGAAGTTGCAGAAAAATATGGTAACGGAACACTTCACATAACTACAAGACAAGGTTTTGAAATCACTGATATAGATTTTGATAAAATGGATGAAGTTAATAAACTAATTCAACCTGTTATAGAAGGTTTAGATATTAATCAGCCTAACGAAAGAAAAACAGGCTATGCTGCTGCAGGAACAAGAAACGTGGCTTCTTGTATAGGAAACAGAGTCTGTCCTTTTGCAAATTATGATACAACTGCCTTAGCTCAAAGAATAGAAAAAGCAATATTCCCAAATCATTACCATGTAAAAGTGGCAGTAACAGGGTGTCCTAATGATTGTATCAAAGCAAGAATGAATGACTTTGGAATCCTTGGGATGACCGAGCCACAATACGAAAGTCATAGATGTATTTCTTGTGGTGCTTGCGTGAAAAACTGTAAGAAAAGAGTTACAGGGGCATTAAAAATGGAGAACTTTAAGGTAGAAAGAGATCATCAGAGATGTTTAGGTTGTGGTGAATGTGTAAATAAATGCCCAACTAATGCTTGGACTAGGAGCACAGAAAGATATTACAAACTAGTTATAATGGGTAGAACTGGAAAGAAAAACCCAAGAATTGCTGAAGATTTTATTAAGTGGATAGATGAAGATTCTATTATAAAAATTATATTAAACACTTATAAGTATGTGGATAGATATATAGATAAAGATGCGCCTAATGGAAAAGAGCACATTGGATACATTGTTGATAGAACAGGTTATCAAGTATTTAAGGACTTTGTATTAGAAGGAGTTAACCTTCCAGAAAAAGCCGAAGTAGCACATAATATTTATTGGAAATAATCACTATTAATAGACTCACTAAAAAACACTCTATAACGGAGTGTTTTTTAATTAAGAAAAACCTTTAAGTTTTAATTTTTGCAGAAGTCTTTCAATAGTAGCTACCCAAACTTTGTTTCCATCTAAGGAGGAAAAAGGTAATAGGTTAGTTAGAGCTAAAGTGAGATTTACAATTATCATTGCAAATAAAAAACTCAAGCCCTTAATTGGATAAAGCAAATTACTAATGCTATTTTGTAGAATATAAATGCTTTTCATATCAATCCTTCTTATACTTTGAGTAATTATCAAATATATATGATTTATAGTTTTTTGTAACAAGTTAAAATCACAATTTAAAGCCACAAGTAAGGACAGAAAAAATGCAATAAAATTAACAATTACTCCTGAGAGACATATAGAATAAATCTTTAATAAATTTAGGGAATTATATTCTGCTTCATCGTTATAGATATATCCTCCTAGGGGAAATATCCTAACTTCGAACTCTGTGCCATTCATAAAAACGGAAAAAACCTTTGGACCTACACCAATACTAAATTGATATACTGGCACTTTAAATATTTTGGAAGTCACATAGTGACCTAGTTCATGTATAAATATTGACATAAACAACACAATGTAAATTATGAAAAAATCCATGTATCCCCCTAAGAAACAGTGGTTATATTTATTTTTATTCACAATTAGGAATGTTTATAACTGAAGCTAGAGTGATAAGGCAAAGATAAACACGGCTAAAAACTTCTATAAAGAGTTTACAAAAATAGTGATACATAATAGCAGAAACTGTACAATTATTAAGTTATTATTTAATATATTATTAAGGGAATTAAAACTTAGAGTACCAATTATAATTTATTATGAAAAGGAATATTGGTGTTCTGCAGTGAGGAGATGTTTTATGAGACCTTTGAAATCCATACATTTATGGAGTCTAATATGTTTTTTAGGTATACTAACCTTAGTTATTGTCGCTATTTGCAAGGAAAATCCGCTTGTAGTGATAACAATTTATTCTTCTGGAATCTATAGATTTATTTCACAAGGATTAAGTAACTTATTCGGCTTATTTCCAGTTTCTATTTGGGAATTTATCTATGTGGGGATAATAATTTCACCTATTTATCTGTTATCTAAATTAGTTTATATATTTTTGAAAAGAAGAGAGATTTTCAAGAATAAAACTATAAAATACATTAAAATAAGTGTAGTTGTTATAGTATTAGCTTATTTTACTTTTAACATGACTTGGGGACTGAATTATTATAAGAAACCCCTAATTACTGCAATGAGTTACTCAATAGAAGAGCCGAAACCAGAAGACTTAATCAATCTCTGTAATGAAATTATAACAAAGGCTAATGATTTAAGAATGGAGTTAAAGGAAGATAATCATGGAGTTTTTTATCTTGATAATGATTTTAAGACTCTTAGTATCAGTGCTGAAGAGGGTTTTGATATTCTAAAAATACAAAACTTCAAGTTGCAAGAAAAATATAGTAAAGCTAAGCCTGTAATGCTTTCAAAGTTTATGAGTTATACCGGAATTACTGGGATGTATTCGCCATTTACTGGAGAGGCTAATATAAACATCGATATTCCAGAGATAAGTCTACCTGCTACTATTTGTCATGAAATGGCACACCAGCGTGGCATTGCAAGGGAAGAGGAAGCAAACTATGTAGCTTATCTATCATGTGTTAACAATTCAAATAAAGAATTTCAGTATTCTGGTTATCATTTAGCCCTTACTTACCTAATGAATAATCTTTATAGTGTTGATAAGGAAGCTTATAAAAACTTGAGAGAGAACTATAGTGATGGTTTAAATAGAGACTTAGAATTTAGTTATAATTATTGGAAAGATAGAGAAGGTGTAGTGGAAAGACTTTGGAATAAATTCAATGATAGCTACTTAAAATCTAACAATCAAAGTGAGGGGGTTAAGAGCTATGGGTTAGTTACACGACTCTTGTTAGCAGAATATAAAAGTCGTGAATAGTAGTGCACTCAATGGTGAAATTACTATATTTTAAAAAAAATAAAATTCATCTTAATTTGAAAAGGTATGAAACTTAGATTTAATCATCTAATTTCATGCCTTTTTTAATTTAATATTAATCAATTTACAAGAAACAAGTTTTGTTATTTATAAAGTGGTTTCAAAAATAACAAGAAGAATTTTAAAATCTGAATTGTATGTATTTTTAGTAAATACTGAGTAAAAATTGTAAACTTTTAAAAAAGTACTTTTAAATCTCCCAATTATAATATACAATATAAATACGAACAATAAAGATTTATAAATAATTATAGTTCGTATATAATTCCTTGGTTGTGAGGTGTTTAAATGAAAAATAAAATTTTCACAGTTTATGTAGAGAAAAAACCGAACTTTAATAACGAAGCACTTGCTTTAAAAAAAGAGTTAGAACAATTGTTGGGCATAAAAAAAATGGAAAAAGTACGAGTTATTAATAAATACGATATTGAAAAAATTAGCGAAGAAGAATATGAAGTTATTAAGAGCGCAATCTTATCAGAAGTCAATGTAGATAATGTTTATGATAAGTTTATAGATTTAGGAGAATGCAAATATTTTGCTGTGGAGTACTTACCAGGGCAGTATGATCAAAGAGCAGATTCTGCAGCTCAATGCATTCAATTAATGACTCAAAAACAAATGCCAGTGGTAAAAACCTCAAAGGTTATAGCTATCTATGGACATGTAAATAGTGAGGATATCGCTAGGATTAAAGCGTATTACATAAACTCAGTTGATTCTAGAGAAACATCGTTAGAAAAAACTAATGATTCTGCAAAAGGAAATTTGGAAGTTACGGAAATAGACGTTATAGATAATTTTATTAAGAAAAATGAAGATGAGTTACAAAATTTTATTATGGACAATGGATTATCCATCACTTTAGAAGATGTAAAACTTATTCAAAGATATTTTAGTGATGAAGAACATCGTAATCCTACTATAACTGAAATAAAAGTTATAGACACCTATTGGTCAGATCATTGCAGACATACCACTTTCTTAACATCCTTAGAGAACATTGAAATTCAAAATGGAAAACTAAATAATCCTGTAAACAAAGCTTTTTCTATCTATATGAATTATAGAAATAATTTATATAAAAACAAAGAAAAGCCTATTAGTTTAATGGATATTGCAGTAATTGGAATGAAAAAACTGAGAGAAGAGGGGAAACTTAAAAGTTTGGACCTTTCAGAAGAAATTAATGCTTGTAGCATATTGGTTGATGTAGACGTGGATGGAAAAATTGAAAAATATGTAGTGATGTTCAAAAATGAAACTCACAATCACCCTACAGAAATTGAACCCTTTGGAGGAGCAGCAACATGCATTGGTGGAGCTATAAGAGACCCGCTTTCAGGAAGAAGCTATGTATACCAAGCTATGAGAATTACAGGTAGTGGTGATCCTAGAACTCCAATTGAAGAAACACTTAAAGGTAAATTACCACAGAGAAAAATATCAAAGGAAGCCGCTAGAGGATATAGTAGTTATGGCAACCAAATTGGCTTGGCCACAGGGTATGTGAAAGAAATTTACCACCAAGGTTATGTTGCAAAACGAATGGAAGTTGGAGCAGTAATCGGTGCTGCACCCTATGAAAATATAGTAAGAAGTACTCCAATACCTGGAGATTTAATAATCTTACTTGGCGGCAGAACCGGCAGAGATGGTATTGGTGGAGCTGCAGGTTCTTCTAAAGAACATACTGAAGTTTCGATAAATACATGTAATGCTGAAGTTCAAAAGGGCAATGCCCCTACGGAGAGAAAAATTCAAAGGCTATTTAGAAAGAAAGAAGTGACACAGTTAATAAAAAAATGCAATGATTTTGGAGCAGGAGGGGTATCTGTTGCCATAGGAGAATTGGCTGAAGGCATAAGGATAAATCTAGATTTAGTGCCAAAGAAATATGAGGGTTTAGATGGAACTGAAATTGCAATTTCAGAATCTCAGGAAAGAATGGCAGTGGTAGTTTCACCAAGTGATGGAAAAGCCTTTATTAATTTAGCAATGGAAGAAAACTTAGAAGCAACAATTGTGGCTCGAGTTACAGAAGAAGAGAGAGTTGTAATGGAATGGAGAGGAAACTCCATTGTAAATCTTAGTCGTAAATTCTTGAATACCAATGGGGCTCAGAGTTTTAACGATATTTTTGTTGAAAAACCAAAAGAAGAAAACAATTATTTTAATAAAAGAGATAAGAGTAGTGGTTCAGTATATGAAGAATTTAAAAAAGTTCTCAATGATTTAAATGTTGCATCTCAAAAAGGCCTCGTAGAAATGTTCGACTCTTCCATAGGTGGCGGAACTGTACTTATGCCTTTTGGAGGAAAGACTCAAAGCACCCCCCTTGAGGCAATGGTGTGTAAAATACCTCTAACTAATGGTGAAACTACAACGGGAACAATCATGGCTTATGGCTTTAATCCTGAGATTTCAACTTGGAGTACCTTTCATGGAGCGGTTTTTGCTGTAGTAGAAAGTATTACAAAAGTTATTGCTACTGGTGGGAGTTTAGAAAACACCTATCTCACCTTTCAAGAATACTTTGAAAGACTTGGAAATGATCCTGTTAAATGGGGAAAACCATTCTCATCACTGCTTGGTGCCTTATATGCTCAGCATAATTTAGGCGTGGCGGCCATAGGTGGTAAGGATAGTATGTCTGGGACCTTTAAAGATTTAAAAGTTCCACCAACATTAATTTCCTTTGCTGTTAGTACTGCAAATGTGGAGAAAGTCATCAGTGGAGAGTTTAAAAAGGTCAATAGTAATATAGTGTTAATTCCAAGTAAATTGGATGATGAATATATGATTGACTTTTCACATCTAAAGAAAAACTTTAAAATTATTTCTGAGCTTATTGAAAAAGATTTAGTTTCAGCATCACATACCATAACTCACGGAGGAATCTTTGAAGCTATTGCGAAAATGGCCTTTGGAAATGAAATTGGAATTAAGTTTAAGGAAGGTGTAACTCTTGAGGAAGTAGGTTCCTACACATACGGTAGTGTTATTTTAGAACTTAAAGATGAAAAAGCCTTAGAAATACTAAAGGAATCTGATTACAGTCTATTAGGTACAACTATTAATGACAAGGTTATTATCTATAAACAAGAGGTATGCAATCTTACAGAATTAAAGAAATATTATGATGAACCATTAAATTCTGTGTTCCCTGTGGATTATAATAGTTCTCAAAAATATCAATTAGGGTTATATGATGAACACTTTGATGTATTTGAACATGATTATATTTCAGGAGAATTAAACACTAAAGAAAGCGCTAAAAATCAGACATGGATTAAATCAAAAGCGAATTCATTAATAATTGAATCAATTAAGCCGAAGGTCTTAATACCGATATTTCCAGGTACAAATTGTGAATTTGATTGCGAAAGAGCTTTTGTGAATGCCGGAGCTAAGGCTAACCCTTTAGTATTTAATAACTTAACTCCTGAATTAATAGAAGATTCTATTTTGGAACTTGAAAAAAAAATAAAAACCTCTCAAATAATTATGTTACCGGGTGGGTTCAGTGCTGGTGACGAACCTGATGGTTCAGGAAAATTCATTAGTGCAATTTTTAGAAATTCAAGAATTAAAGAAGCTGTTATGGATTTGCTAAAAAATAGAGATGGCTTAGTTTTAGGAATTTGTAATGGCTTTCAGGCATTAATAAAGCTAGGACTTGTAACTTATGGGGAAATCAGAGATTTAGATGAAAATAGCCCAACCTTAATTCATAACGCCATTGGCAGACATGTATCAACTATAGTTAACACAAAAATAGTGACAAATAAATCACCATGGCTTCAAGAAGTACAAGTAGGAGATATTCATACTATTCCTATTTCACATGGTGAAGGTAGGTTCTATGGTAGTGAAGAAGTCATAAAAACCTTACTGAAAAATAATCAAATAGCTACTCAGTATGTAGACTTGAGCGGTAATCCAACTTATGATATTAAATTCAATCCAAATGGTTCTATGTATGCCATAGAGGGAATTACCAGTCCTGATGGAAGAGTCTTTGGAAAGATGGGACACAGTGAACGTTTTGGTAAGAATGTTTTTAAAAATGTTATTGGAAACTACGATCAAAGAATTTTTGAAAGTGGAGTTAATTATTATAAATAACTCAACGCTTCTTATATTTTAGGAATTTTTTGAACATCCTACAGGGTTATGTGAGAGGTGTTACTAGAAATTATAATCTTACCAATTTTGTATGCTTTTACTAAAAGATTAAAATATAAAACATATTAGGAGGAATTTTAATGAAGGTTGCAGTGATTTTTGGTAGCAAGTCAGATACCGATGTGATGAAAGGGGCAGCAAAGTGTTTAGGAGAATTTGATGTTTTTTATACAGCTCACGTGCTTTCAGCACATAGAGTGCCAGAAAAACTTTGCGAAGTACTAAAGGAATTGGAGTTAGAGGGTTATGAGGCTATTATTGCTGGAGCAGGTCTAGCGGCACATTTACCAGGGGTTATAGCTTCAAAAACTACACTCCCAGTAATAGGTGTGCCAATCAAAGCAGCCCTAGAAGGATTAGATTCTTTATATTCAATTGTGCAAATGCCTAAGTCAATACCAGTAGCTACTGTTGGAATTAACAATAGTTATAACGCTGGGATGCTTGCTGTAGAAATACTATCGATAAAATATCCAGAATTAAAAGAAAAGTTAATACAGTTTAGAAAAAATATGAAAGAAAATTTTATAAAAGAAAATGAAGAAGGGGTTGAATTATAATGGAAAACAGAAAATTCTTATATGAGGGAAAAGCAAAAAAAATATATGGAACGGATATAGAGGATCAGGTTATTGTTTACTATAAAGATGATGCAACAGCATTTAATGGAGAAAAAAAAGCATCGATTACTTCCAAAGGAATTCTTAATAATACAATTACTTCAATTCTTTTCAATATGTTAATGGAAAACGGTGTGGAAACACATTTTATTAAAAAATTAAGTGATAGAGAACAATTATGTAAGAAGGTTGAAATTGTTCCAATAGAAGTAATAGTTAGAAATGTGGCAGCTGGAAGCATGGCCAAGAGATACGGTCTAATGGAGGGAACAGAGTTAAAGACCACAGTCTTAGAAATAAGCTATAAAAATGATGATTTAGGAGATCCATTAATGAATGACTATCATGCTGTGGCAATGGGATTAACTACTTTTGATGAATTAAATTATATCTACTCTCAGGCAGAAAAGGTAAATGAACTATTAACAGATTTCTTTAAAAAACAAAATATTAAGTTAGTTGATTTCAAATTAGAGTTTGGAAGATATAAAAGTGGGATAGTATTGGCAGATGAAATTTCTCCAGATACTTGTAGGCTTTGGGATATCACCACCGGAGAGAAACTTGATAAGGATAGATTTAGAAGAGAACTTGGAGATTTAGTAGAGGGATATACAAAGGTATTAGAGCGAATCAATAATTAATCCTTAAGGGATATTTTGGAGGGAAAAGTATGGAGTTAACTGTTATGAATCCCTATGAGTGTTTTGATCCAGATAAGTTTCATGATGAATGTGGTGTATACGGAATCTATAGCAAAGAAACTGGAATAGATGTAGCTAGAAGAACCTATTATGGACTATACGCCCTCCAGCACAGGGGACAGGAAAGTGCTGGAATTGTAACTTATGACAGGGAAAAAATGAAGTGCCACAAAAATATGGGACTTGTGTCAGAAGTATTTAGTAATGATATTTTAAATAATCTCACAGGGAATGCTGCCATTGGTCACGTAAGATATTCCACTGCAGGAGATAGCATATTAAAAAATGCTCAACCAGTTTTGGGGGAATTTAAGCTTGGCAGTATTGCTATAGCACACAATGGAAACTTAATTAACGCTGATATACTTAGGGAACTTTTAGAGGATTCGGGTTGCGTTTTTCAAACTTCTATTGACTCAGAAGTTATTTTGAACTTAATTGCTAGGGGAGCAAAAAAGGGTATTATGCAAAGCATTGTAGATACAGTTCAAGCCATAAAAGGTTCTTTTGGAATTGTAATATTGACAGAAAGCGAGCTAATAGGGGTTAGAGATTCTTATGGAATTCGACCTTTATGTCTTGGTGAAATAAACGGAAATTATATTATAGCATCAGAAAGCTGTGCTATAGATGCTACTGGGGGAACGTTTATTAGAGATATTGAACCAGGTGAAATAGTGGTTATTAACGATGAGGGGATCAAATCTATAAAACTAGGTGAAAAAGCAAAATGCGCTACCTGTTCCTTTGAATATATTTACTTTGCAAGACCTGATAGTATTATTGATGGCATCAGTGTAAATGGATCAAGAGTAATGGCTGGTGAAAAACTTTTTGAAGAATATCCAGTAGATGCTGATATAGTTGTTGGAGTTCCAGATTCTGGGATATCAGCAGCTATGGGGTTTTCAAAGGCATCGAAAATTCCTTTTGAAATGGGATTAATTAAGAATAAATATATTGGAAGAACCTTTATAGCACCATCACAACAAGAAAGAGAAGATGCGGTAAATGTTAAATTAAATGTATTAAAAGAAAGCGTTAAAGGAAAATCTGTAGTACTCATTGATGATTCCATTGTTAGGGGTACCACAAGTAAAAGATTAGTTGAACTTTTAAAAAATGCTGGAGCGAAGGAAGTGCACTTTAGAGTGTGCTCTCCTGTTGTAAAATATCCCTGTTATTTTGGTATAGACACTCCCTATAGAGATGCCCTAATTGGTGCTCAAATGAATGTTGAAGAAATTAAAGAAGCTATAGGAGCAGATAGTCTTGGGTATTTAACCATGGAAGGATTACTTCAATGCCTTGGTAAAGATACAGGCTTTTGCATGGGATGTTTTCACGGTGAATACCCGATATCCGCACAGGTTAAATTGTCTTAGAGAGAGGAGAAATGTATTATGATTTCCTATAAAGATGCAGGAGTTAATATAGAAGAAGGATATAAAGCAGTTAATCTTATGAAACAATATACAGCAAAAACTTATAATGAAGGGGTTTTAAATGGTATAGGAAGCTTTGCTGGAATGTTCGAAATTGGGACAGGATACAAAAATCCAGTTTTAATTTCAGGTACCGATGGAGTTGGAACAAAGCTTGAGATTGCAATCCGTTTAAATAAATTTGATACAATAGGAATCGATTGTGTTGCAATGTGTGTAAATGATATTTTATGTCATGGAGCAAAACCCTTGTTTTTTCTAGATTACATAGCCTGCGGAAAGCTTCAGGCTGAAATTGCTAGTGATATTGTAAAAGGAGTTTCCGAAGGGTGTATCCAAAGTGGGGCAGCCTTAATTGGTGGAGAGACCGCTGAAATGCCAGGGATGTATAAAATAGGGGACTATGATTTAGCTGGCTTTGCACTTGGAATAGCTGATAAAGATATGATTATCGATGGAAGTAATATAAAGGATAGCGATGCACTTATAGGAATTGCATCTTCAGGAGTCCATAGCAATGGATATTCTCTAGTAAGAAAATTAGTTAAAGATTACAATGAGGTTTTAGGTGATAAAACCCTTGGTGAAATACTTTTAGAGCCAACAAAAATATATGTAAAATCTATATTAGCTTTACTTAGAAATTTTGAGGTTAAGGGAATTGCTCATATAACTGGTGGGGGCTTCTATGAAAATATTCCGAGAATGTTTAAAGGAGATTTCACAGCGATTATCAATAAAAACAGTTATGAATTACCAGAGATATTCAATTATATAATGAGCAAGGGAGTACCAGAGGAAGTAATGTATAACACCTTTAACATGGGAATAGGCTTAGTTTTATGTGTTGATAAATCTATAGCTAAAGATGTTTTAAAAGTTCTTGCAGATTTACGTGAGGTAGCCTTTGAAATTGGGTATGTACAAGCCGGAGGTGCTGGAGTTTGTTTAAGATAGCTGTTCTGGTATCTGGTGGCGGCTCAAATCTACAAAGTATACTTGATAGTATTGATAATGGATATCTGAAAAACCTAACTATTGAATATGTAATTAGTGATAAGGCAAATGTATTTGCTATAGAAAGAGCTAAAAAGGCTGGCATAAAAACGCTAACTTTTGAAAAATCGCAATATAAAGATAAACTTAGTGATAAAATTCATGAAGTCTTAAGTGGTAAAGTAGAATTAATTGTGTTAGCTGGCTTTTTATCTGTAATTGAAGGTGTTCTAGTAGAGGAGTTTAAAAACAAGATAATAAATATTCATCCATCCTTAATTCCTAGTTTTTGCGGAAAAGGTATGTATGGACTAAAGGTACATCAAGCTGTTATAGATTATGGAGTAAAATTAAGTGGATGCACTGTTCATTTTGTGGATGAAAATACAGATACGGGTGCTATAATCCTTCAAAGTTCTGTTGAAGTTTTAGATGGTGACACACCAGAATCTTTACAAAAAAGAATACTTAAGGAAGAACATAGGATGTTACCAAAAGCAATTCAACTTATTGCAGAAGGTAATATACAGGTGAATCATAGAAAAGTGACTATAAAGGAGTAAATATATGATTAAAAGAGCTTTAATTAGTGTTTATGATAAAACTAATATTTTAGAATTTGCTAATTTCTTAGTAGGTAAAGGGGTGGAGATTATCTCTACTGGAGGAACCTATAAGCTTTTAAAAGAGCACAGAATACCAGTTAAAGAAGTTGCAGAAATTACACAAGCTGAAGAAATGTTAGATGGAAGAGTTAAAACTCTTCACCCTGTTATTCATGGAGGAGTTTTAGCTATAAGAGAAAATGCAGATCATATGAAAACTCTTGAAGAAAGAAAAATTGAAACCATTGACTTAGTATGTGTTAATTTATATCCATTCTTTGAAAAGCTAGGGGAGAATCTAAGTTTTGAACATATGATTGAACTCATTGATATTGGTGGACCAACTATGCTTAGAAGCGCTTCTAAAAATTTCAAGGATGTAGTTGTAATAAGTGATAGTAGTGATTATGGGCTGGTTATGGATCAAATGCAAAATAATGGAGAGGTGGATTTTTTAACAAGAAGACACTTAGCTGCTAAGGTTTTTAATTTAACTTCCTCTTATGATGCCGCTATAGCAAATTATTTATTTAGTAAAGAAGAGCCATCTAATCCAAGATATTTATCCCTATCTTATGAAAAAGTTGAGGATTTAAGATACGGAGAGAACCCTCATCAGGGCGCTGCAATATATAAAAGCAATGATAAAAAAGGTATGATGAACAATATTGAAATATTAAATGGAAAACAGCTATCCTACAATAACATAAAAGACATGGATATTGCATGGAAGGTTGTTAATGAATTTGAAGAAACAGCTTGTTGTGCACTGAAGCATAATACTCCCTGTGGTGTTGCTTTGGGAAACTCTGTGGAAGAGGCTTATATTAAAGCTTATGATTGTGATTCCATTTCAATATTTGGTGGCATTGTAGCACTTAATAAGTCTGTAAATAAAGCTTCTGCAGAGGAGATGGTGAAAACATTTCTCGAGATTGTAATTGCTCCAAATTTTGATGAAGATGCATTAATGATCTTAAGAAGAAAGAAAAACTTAAGAGTGGTCAAATGCATAACTCCACCAAGTGATGAAAAAGAAATAGTTACAGTAGATGGGGGGATCCTTGTTCAAGAGATAGATAAAAAACTATTTGATGATTTAGAGGTAGTAACAAGTATATCTCCTTCTTCTGAAGAGATGGAAGATTTGATATTTGGCATGAAGGTTGCAAAATATGTTAAATCCAATGCTATAGTTGTTGTAAAGGATAAAAAAGCAAAGGGCATTGCTGGAGGTCAAGTAAACAGAGTTTGGGCAACGGTGCAAGCATTAGATAGAGCTAAGGATGGTGTGGTTTTAGCTTCTGACGGATTCTTTCCCTTTAGAGACTGTGTTGATGAAGCAAAGAAATATAACATAAGTGCTATAATTCAACCTGGCGGCTCCCTAAAGGATAATGAAAGTGTAGAAGCTTGCAACGAAAGTGGTATTGCAATGGTTTTAACTGGGATTAGACATTTTAAACACTAGGTTGGAGGTGAATTTATGAAAGTACTATTAATAGGAAGCGGTGGACGTGAACATGCAATTGCATGGAAATTGAGTCAAAGTAATCATGTCACTAAAATTTATTGTGCTCCTGGAAATGGGGGAACTGCGAATGAAGTTAAATGTGAAAATATAAACATTAGTTCTAATGAGGAATTACTGAAATTTGCTTTAGATAAAAATATTGGAATAACCGTTGTAGGACCAGAGACTCCTTTATGTGAAGGTATAGTAGATCTATTCTATGAGAAAGGTTTAAAAATATTTGGACCTAGCAAAGATGGAGCAAGACTTGAGGGAAGTAAGATTTTTTCTAAAGACTTCATGAAAAGATACAAAATAAACACTGCAGCGTATGAAAGCTTCAATGAAGCTGAAGAAGCTTTAGAGTATGCTGAAGGTTGTAACTTCCCTATTGTTATAAAAGCTGATGGGTTGGCAGGTGGGAAGGGTGTTATCATTGTAAATTCCTATGAAGAAGCGGCAATGTCTATTAAAGATTTTATGACAGAGGATGCTTTGAATGGATCAGGAAAGTCTATTGTTATTGAGGAATTCTTAAGCGGAGTAGAGGCATCTATTTTGGCTATTACTGATGGTAACACAATAATCCCTTTTATCTCAGCTAAGGATCATAAGGCCATATATGATGGAAATCACGGCCCTAATACTGGTGGAATGGGAGCTATAGCACCAAATCCCTATTGCACTGAAGAGGTGCTAGAAAAGTTTAAGAAAAATATTATGGAACCTACACTACAAGGGTTAAAGGAAGAGAAGATAGATTTTAAAGGCATTATTTTCTTCGGATTAATGATAACACCACATGATGTCTATCTCCTTGAATACAATGTTAGAATGGGGGATCCAGAAACCCAAGTGGTGTTGCCACTAATGGAAAATGATTTTATGGAACTAATCATGTTAGCAATTCAAGGTAATTTGAGCAATACTAAGGTGAGTTTCAAAAATGAAGTTGCCTGCTGCGTCATTGCCTCTTCAGATGGGTATCCAAGTAGCTACAATATTAATAAGAAGATAACAGGAATAGAAAATAGTCCAGAAAAGATATTTATTGCAGGTGGTAAAATAAAAGAAGGCAATATATTCACTTCTGGAGGAAGAGTTCTTGGTGTTACTGCATCGGGAAAAACCATAGAAGAAGCTAGTGAAAAAGCTTATAGAGCTATAAGCAACATTGACTTTCAAGGGATTTACTATAGAAGTGATATCGGAAAGTAATATTAAATGGAATTAGTATTGCTACATTAAACAATGCAGATGTTACCAATCTAACACAACTATATTTTCTAGATTGAAAGTGTTATTAATTACATGAAATTCTAAATCCTAAAATGAAGCAAACTAAAGTTAAAATTAATATTATAGTTCATTTATTATAAAATTTACTTATTAAAAAAGCCTAATTTTCTAATAGACATACAATATGATGTCTTATGAGGAAATTAGGCTTGTATCTATTTTTAAAATAAATTTATTAACTTTAAAAGGAAAGGAGCCAAAATAGGCAAAAATATAGCTGGTAATAAATTTGCAACTTTAATTTTAGTTACTCCTAAAATATTTAGTCCTAATCCAATTATGATCAAACTTCCACAAGCTGTCATATTTGCAATTACTGCAGTTGAAA
>NZ_JAVWDJ010000025.1:0-62986 GCF_036642255.1 Clostridium sp.
GCCAACCTAATAATACCAATAAGATTATGTGATAATTATCCCTTATGTTCTTAATAATATGGTAGAATTATAATGATTAATAATTTTAAAGATATCTATATTATTTATTAAAGTGGTATAGGAACTCTTTTAAATTCTATTTAAATTTTATTTCTAAGGAGCAGAATATGGATTACAATAAGTTTAATATAGAAGAGAAGTATGATAATTATAGAAACATTACCAAAATTGAAGCTGAAAAAATAATTGATAAATTAAGTAAGGATTTAGAATCTAATAATAATTATGATGTATTAATACTTAAGGGTAAGATGTATCTTAAATTAGACAGGTTTAATGAAGCTATAGAATGTCTTAAAAGTGCTATAAAATTCAAGATAAGTGAGGAAGCTTATGACTTGTTATCTTTTGCTTACTATGAGGTAGAAGATTTTAGGGAAGCGCTTCATTATATCCAGCTAAGTTCTGAATACTCAACTGATGAATTTATTTTTAATCATAAGGGTAAGTTATTGGAAAAGTTAAAAGATTATGAAGGTGCATTTGATTCTTACTATCAAGGACTTAAATTTTTAATAAGAAACAATAAAAGTTATGGAGATTTGGAGATTTTTGGAGAAAATGTTGCAAGAGTTGGAGAGTTTTTAAAGGAATTCTATTTAAATCTTTGTACTGATTATATAAATATTAAAGAATATGCAAAACTTTATAATACTTATATGAAACTATTAGATGTTATCATTAAGGAAGAAGAAAATGATGAATATCATAATGCTGTAAATAGTAATCATATAAATTATTTAAGTGCTATTGAAAACGGAAAAGATATATTAAAAGCAAATGGATATTATATAGAGTTAATAAATATTTATATAAGATTCTATGAAGTTGAAGCTAATTCTGAGTTTAGGGAACTAGGAGCTATAAACAAAGAATACATAGACAAAAAAATAAAGGAACTAGTTGATGAAAAAGTAAAAAAATCGCGACACCAAAATAAATATGAGATTATATTAGAAATATTAGATAGGGTTATAAATGTAAAAAATAAGGATTATCACAACTATTTATATTATAAAGGATCTATACTTCTAAGAGAAGGAATGTATAATGAAGGACTAGAGGTATTAAAAACAATAATTGATGAAATTAATGTTAAGGCTAAAATTAAAATTCAGGCCTATGAATGTTTGATTTTCACACTAGAAAAGTCCTTTGAAGTAGAAAATCTGAAATTTTACAAGGAAAATTTCAGTATGTATCTTCAACACCAGGTTTTACTTATACTTAATAGAGATGATTTAAATCTTGATGATAAGAGTAATATTGTACTTCAATATTGCGACAAAGCCTTAGAACTTAATCTAGATAAGGAATATTGGACTTTAAGAACTGAAGAGATTTGCTTATATCTAGGTGAAGAATACGAAGTAATAAAAGTTAATTACACTATATTTCAAATTATTGAGAATTATAATAAAGCTATAAGAATTTATGATAGACTAATAGAGTTTAACCCTCATTGTGATAGAGGGTATTATCGAAAGGGTAGAGCAATAGTATTGGTACTTCGAATATTGAACAGTTCTCAATCTACTATAAAGGATGCCAAAGGAGTGCATGAACTGGATTGTTACGCATATTCTGAGGTTATTAATAACTTAAATAAAGCCATTAGTTTAAATGATACCGATGCAAAGTATTTTAATTTGTTTGCCCGAACGCATTTTGAAATTGAGGAGTATGATAAAGCACTTATGTATATTGATAAGGCACTAGTTTTAGATAATAGTGAGATTTTTATCAATATCAATAAAATATTTGTCCTTATTAGAAGTCATAAGTATACCGAAGCTATTGATAGTTTACTAAAACTATCGTTAAAAGATACTAATTTGGGAAGAGTCAGAAAAACATTTTTACCTAAAAAGGAAATACTAAATTTTTTAATGGGTATGTTTGACATTCATTCAAGACAAGATAAAATCTATTATTTAATAGCGTATTACTTTTATTCTATTAGTGAATTTGACTTTAAAAAATCTCTTGTGTTTATCAATAATGCAGTAGAAATAACTAAGGATGAAAGGTACTATCTTTTGAAAGGTAAAATTTATTTTAAAAACGGTGATTATAATGAGGCAATTGAAGCTTGTAATAAAGCCTTAGACATTGATGATCATTATGATGAAGCTTACAACTTTAAGAATATATGTCTAAATAAAATAAATAATAAATAAATTGTAATTACAAGACAGTGTGAAAACTAAAATAATGTTGACACTGTCTTATTTTTATAAAATTTCCTATACCATATTATGGAACAAATACTAAGCAAAACATGTAATAAAACATTTGCATAGAAAATTTTAAAGGATTTTAAATATCAATAAACTTATTTATATAAATTAATATTGAGAAAATATTAACTAGATGAAGGAATTTATACATACTAGGCCCTAAGTTTATAAATAACACTATAATAAATTCTAGAATAAATTAGCATTTAGAAGGATTATTAGTGATAAAATATACTATTTTTATGTAATTAGAAAAAAATTAAGTAAGTGATAAAGTATTTCACCACAAGATTCTGTTGTTATAGTACAGAAAAATCTTTTTCAATACAGATTTTAATTTTTTTAATTGTGAAGATAGTAACATATGCAAGTTATGTTTATTAAATTGCAATAAAATAATTATTTTAAATCACAAAATGCAGTATACATTAACACAAATTGTAGCATATAATATTATATGAATAATATTATTTATTATATTGCAATTATCTAATAATGTAAAAAGCAAAAAGGGGAGAGTAAAATGATGGTAAAATCTCATGCCAAGGATTTACTAGATTGCTTACAATATGAAGAAGCTCTGCAAATTTACGAGTCAATTTATGAGAGAAAAGAAACGGTTTTTACAAGAGATGATTATATGGATTATATCAGATGTTTAAGAATGTGTAGTAATAATGAAAAAGCTCTAAGAGTTTGTAAAGACTTTTATTCACATACTGAACTTTATGAGAATGATAAAACTTTCAATTATCACAACCAAATTTTCGCGGCTATTATTTATGACTGTTATATCTCTAACTTTGATAACTGGGCAATACAAGATGAGGATAGATTTTTTAATGCTGTAGACACTATATTATCTATAGTTAATCAAGAACAAAGTTTTTCATATGAAAACGCAGTATTTAAGGCACTAGATCACCTTTCAAAAAAGGTAATAAAAGATATAAAGAGAATGTATCAATATTTAACAAGAGTAAATCCAGAAAAGTTAAGTGATGAAACTTTAACTTATATTGATGATAGCGGAAATATTGTTGAAATTGGTGTTAATAAAGATAAATGGGATATGTATTACAATTTAATTTCAAAGGAATTACAAGAATTATAATGTAAATTGGATAATTTAAAGTGTTTAAATCTGGAATTCACTTCCTTAAAAGTGCTCCAAAACAATTCTTAATTTTAGGTAAGAAATCTAAAATTAAGAATTTTTTATTTAACAGAAGGAGCAAATAAATTGAAATACTGATATATTTTTGAATTAACATCTTCAAAAAATAAAAAAACGTATGAAATTTGGATTAAAGTTACCAAATATACTTACAAGCTATTGTTAATTGTAAATATATTTGGTAAAATGAGTTAGTCATTTTACTAATTTTGCCCAGTGTGGGATAAATTTTGTCCCATAAACATTTTATAACCTATAAAAATTCCTAAGTACAAAAGCTTTAATTAGGTGGAATTACAAATTTAAGGTTATATATTTCAGCAAGAGGAAGGAGATTATTATGATTTATTCACATGAAGTTCAGCAAATGATGTGTGTCGCAAAAGGACCAAATCATGGATCAGCACCAATACCACAAGAAGGAAAATGGGTACAAGCTAAAGAAGTCAAAGATATATCTGGGTTAACTCATGGTGTAGGTTGGTGTGCACCACAACAAGGAGCTACTAAGTTAACATTAAATGTTAAAGATGGAATTATCGAAGAGGCTTTAGTTGAAACTCTAGGATGTTCTGGAATGACACATTCAGCTGCAATGGCATCTGAGATATTACCAGGAAAAACAATTCTAGAAGCCCTTAACACAGACTTAGTTTGTGATGCTATAAATACAGCTATGAGAGAACTATTTTTGCAAATAGTATACGGAAGAACACAAACAGCTTTCTCAGAAGGTGGACTACCTATAGGTGCTTCATTAGAAGACTTAGGAAAAGGCTTAAGAAGCCAAGTAGGTACAATGTTTGGAACAAAAGATAAAGGAACTAGATATTTAGAAATGGCTGAGGGTTATGTTAATAGAATAGCTCTTGATGAAGAAAGCCAAGTAATTGGATACGAATTTATTCATCTTGGAAAAATGATGGACATGATAAAAAGGGGAATAGATGCAAACGAGGCTATGAAAAAAGCCACTGGAACATATGGTAGATTTGAGGAAGCTCATAAGATCATAGATCCAAGACATGAATAAGGAATGGAGGAAGGTAATATGGCATTATTTGAAAGTTTTGAAAGAAGAATAAATCAGATTTTACCTGTACTTAATCAGTATGGAATAGGATCTTTAGAAGAAGCTAAAAGTATTTGTGATGAAAAAGGCATAGATGTTTACAATTTAGTAAAAGGAATACAGCCTATTGCTTTTGAAAATGCATGCTGGGCATACATAGTAGGAGCCGCAATAGCAATTAAAAAAGGATGTACAAACGCTGCTGAAGCTGCAGAGGTTTTAGGTGAAGGATTACAAGCATTTTGTATTCCTGGTTCCGTTGCTGATGACAGAAAAGTTGGTATTGGCCACGGAAGACTTGCAGCGATGCTTCTTAGAGAAGAAACTAAATGCTTTGCATTCTTAGCAGGTCATGAATCTTTCGCAGCTGCAGAAGGAGCCATCGGACTTGCAAGATCAGCAAATAGAGTAAGAAAAGAACCTTTAAGAGTTATTTTAAATGGACTTGGAAAAGATGCTGCAATGATAATTTCAAGAATTAATGGGTTTACTTACGTTCAAACTAAATTCGATTATTATTCTGGAAAATTAGAAATAACTAATGAGACTTCTTATTCAAAAGGTGAAAGAGCAAAGGTTAGATGCTTTGGAGCTGATGATGTTAGAGAAGGGGTAGCAATCATGCATCATGAAGGTGTTGATGTGTCCATAACGGGAAACTCAACTAACCCAACGAGATTCCAACATCCAGTAGCAGGAACATACAAAAAAGAATGTATTGAAATGGGTAAGAAATTCTTCTCAGTAGCATCCGGTGGTGGTACAGGAAGAACACTTCATCCTGACAACATGGCAGCAGGTCCAGCTTCTTATGGTATGACAGATACCATGGGAAGAATGCACTCTGATGCACAATTTGCAGGATCATCTTCAGTACCAGCACACGTAGAAATGATGGGACTAATCGGTATGGGTAATAATCCAATGGTTGGTGCATCAGTTGCTGTAGCTGTTGCTATTGAAGAGGCAATGAGATAATATTATAACTTACTGTATCCAACTAATAAAAATCCCCAACTAATAAAAAAACTCCCCAAACTCATAACAAAGTTCGGGAAAAACACTTAAAACACAAGCCTTGTATTTGGTCTTAAATGGCTAAATACAGGGCTTTTTTTTCATGATATTTTTGGGGGAGTTTATTATGATTTTACCATTGACCCTTAATCCTAATCTGTGGGTAAGTTGAGAAAAATGCGTGATTTTCGTGGTGGACTTTATTATGATGAAAACGTGCGTAAATAGGTGGAAAGTAAGGTGGCTTGCGGCTTGAGCGTGGGTGGGAGATTTTGGGGAGATTTTTTATAAGGGAACATAGATAGGAAAATAATTCTAAGGAATTATTTTAAAGGGAAAAGAGTATAAGATATGAGGATATAAATAATAAGGCAATATATAAACTCATTACAAGAAGTATATTTATAATACAATATAATCTTACTATTTATATTTTTTATATTACAAGATAACTTGTACATTCTATTTATGAGTATAAGTTATCCTTTTTAACTTATACGATATTCTTTATCTTTAATAATTAATCCTTAATCCTTAGCCATATATAATGTTTGTACTATATAAATTCATTGAAAATCCAATAAATTCATTCAAAAAATACAGAGGGAAAAGGGTGAAGATACACTCGGTTCTCTCTGTTTCTTTTTATTAGAGATATGGTAAGTAGGATTAAGTGGGTTTTAGATATGGGGAAAGTAGGCACAGGAAAAGATAGGAATAAAAATTGAGGAAAGAGAAAAAAGGTGGGAATACCAAGAGCTTTTTCATCTCATTGAAACTTTGGTCTTTAGCTCTAATTTGAACGACTTTATTAAATCATATGAAATAGGAAAATGGTGTGAAAATAAAATGGAGTAAGGGAGAGTGAGTACTGGGGTTTTGAAGAAATTTATTGTAAGGCTACAGAAACACCACGGACACGGTTGAATATAGGAGCAGAGCATTATTTATAATTCTATTTATGATTTACGGGTGAGGTATGATTATAAAAGAAATTTATTGGAATATTCACATGTTCTTGTGGATTTGTATATAGCTAAAGTAGTATGGATGTAGACAAAAATAATATATATAGAATAAAAAGATTAAAAACTTTGGGGAAGTATGGACAGAGATAATGAACAATCGAATAGTTTAAAAGTTACATATGAGACAAATTGAAAGAGATTTAAAGTAGCGGAGAATATAATTGGCTATATAGAATTGATAAAAAATGGTTCGACAAACATACCATTAAAATGCTAAAAAGTGTAAAATAGTTAGTAAGATAGATTAAAAAAAAGAGATAGTGAAATTCTTAATCAAGTTAGGGATATAGTTGAATGTTTATTAAATGGTGAAGGAAAACCAGAAAGAGTTGCCATAAGCAAGATTGGAAAAAATAGGTAAGATTTCATTGCTTGAAAAACACTTGGACAAACTACCTAATACAAAGGAATATCTACAAATATATGTAGAAAGTATAACGGATTTTCAAAACAAGAGACTCAAGGGGGCTATTGATGAACTTGAGAAAGAAGTGGAAGAGGTTAAAGAATGGAAGGTGATGAGAAAGGCAGGGATAAATGACAAGTATAGTTCAAAAATAAGTAAGTATATACAAAATTTAATATTTACTTTAGAAGAATATAATTAAATTGGTAATAAACGAAAGGTGGGAGGCAAGATGTGGTCAGATAATGTTTCAGAAATAGATATGCTTTCATATGAACCGTATGCACAATTAGTATATGATATAGCTGTAAGTGGAAGAATGAATCCTTTAACTATAGGTTTGTTAGGAAGCTGGGGGAGTGGTAAATCTACTCTCCTCAACTTACTAAATGATAAAATTGAAAAGGTTACAGATAAAAAGGTTGTTTCTTTAATGGTTAATGCATGGGTATTTGAAGGATATGATGACGCAAAAACAGCCTTAATGGATTCAATTTTAAGAGCTATAGAGGATAATAAAAAGGTATCAGAAGAATGTAAAGAGGGCTTAGGGAAATTAATTAAAAAGGTAGATTGGATTAGAGTAGGAAGTGCTTTAGCGAAGAAAGGGCTTCCTCTGGCACTAAGCTTAGCAACAGGAAATCCTATCCCTACAATACTAAGTTCTATTGAAGGTATTAAAAATGTTGACTTTACTAAAGAAGAAGATATTGAAAAGATAGGGGGAAATATATCTAAGCTTAAAAAGTTTCTAAAAGATAGTGATGATGAAGATAAAGAAAGTATAGTGGAAAATATAAGGACATTTAGAAAAGAATTTGAAGAATTAATAACAGACGAGAAATCCAATATAGATAACCTAATTATCATAATTGATGATTTAGATAGATGTAGTCCTGAAAGAATATTAGAGACATTAGAAGCAGTAAAACTATTTTTATCAGTAAAGAAGACTACATTTATTATTGCAATGGATGAAGATGTAATTAGATATTCTGTTAAAAAGAAATATCCTCAATTAGCTCAAGGAGATGAAATAGATGTCTCTAAAGACTATATAGAGAAAATTGTGCAATTACCAATCAAGCTACCAGAACTTTCTGATATAGATATAAAAAACTATATGATGCTATTAATATGTGAGATGTATTTGAAAAAGGAAAGCTTAACTACTTTACTTGAAGATTTAAAATCTGAAGGTTTGTTTACTAAAGGGGAGATAATAAGTTCTGTAGATATAAAAGATAAATTAAGAGAAATAAATGATACATATGATGAATGCATAAAAGAAGGGCAAAAATTAGATGATTTTAATAATCAACTTGATATTTTCAGCAAAATAGGCGATATTATCTCAGTTACTTTAAAAGGAAATCCGAGACAAGCTAAAAGGTTTTTAAATACATTTTATGTTAGAAAGAAGCTATCTGATATTCAAAAATTAGATTTAAATTTAGCAATATTAGCGAAGTTAATGGTGCTGGAATATGTTGATTTAAGTCTTTTTAAACAATTATATAAATGGCAATTCGAGAATGGTGGAATAGCTAATGAATTAAGCGAAATCGAAACTGCTATTTTAAATGGCGAAAAAATTACCAAGTCTGAATATAGTTCATGGGAAAAAGATGTTATAAAAAGGTGGATGTTTGCAGAGCCAACTGGATTATATACTTATGACCTAAGGCAATATTTTTACTTAGCAAGGGAATCAGTAAAAGATAAGAATATCTCAATGTTAGATTTGGGGCTTGAAGAGAGAAGAAAAATAAATGAAATTTGTAAGAAGGGATTAGATAATACAACAAGAAGGAGAAAAGTAAAAGAAATAAAAGAATACGCTCCAAATAAAAAAGATGAAATAATAAAAGGTATTATCTCTAAATTTAATCAAGACCATGTAGAATATTTTGAAGTATTAATCAATATCTATGAGCTTCATGATGAATATAGAGATAAAATACTTGATGCATTTAAGAATGTTAAAAAAGGTGAATTAACACCACCTTTTATAAAATTACTTCAGTATATATACAAAATAAATTCAGAACAAATTGATGAATTAAAAAAATACTATATCGAAAAGAAAATAATAAATGAAGCTTTATGGGATAGGCTTTTAGACAAATAGGGGGTATAAAATGGGTACGTCAAAAGGATACCTGCCACCAACTGGTCAGGCATGGAGTGAAACTAAAAGAGCAGTTACAGGGATGGTGAAAAATAATTTTCAAAGAAGTTCCATTGGAAAGGCTATGGGCAAGTTTTCAAATGCCATGATGTCATCAAACAGTGGAACTGGTGGAGCGTTTAGCACTTTATCAAGGGCAGGTTCAAGGTCAATAGAGTTTTTTAGTAATTCAAAGTTATATGGATTTAATGAAGCCCTAAATAGAGCTGGTTTGCAAGATTTGGTTGGTAAAAGCAATGAAGAAGTATATATGGGGCTTTTAGACTATTTTGCAGGTGATGGAAGTAGCTTAGATAAGAATATTGTAAGAGACAGCATGTCAGAACTATTAATGGAAAATATGTTGGGTGTAACTGACGAACAAAGCTTTGATGATATTATTCAGAATATGGATATGAATAAATTTATAGTAGATTTCATAACAGCATTTACACAAAAGAGCTTTTTAACTAATTTCTCTGAAAAAATTGAAGGGCTATGCAAAAACTTAAATGAATATATTAAGGCTGAGAATATAATAAAAGATTTTATCAGGGTGGAAATTGAAAGAAAATATACATTTGAAGATTTAAGTAAGATAGAGTGGAAGAGTCATCAGGGTAGGGACTTCATAGATAGAAAATGTAGGGAAGCTTTTGAAATATTTAAGATGTGGAAGGAGGATTTAGATGAAAATATGGATTAATAAACAAAGCGAAGATACACCTCCTAAGTATTATGAAAATGCCTTTGTATTTAACTTATTGGATAAGAGTAATAAATCAAATGTAAAAACTGATGTTGAAGAGTTATGGCAACAATTTGGGATAGAGAACGTATCTAAGTTACATGAGGATTTGTTATTAATAGCAATTAGCTTATTTTGTGCCGACAAGAGGGTTCTTAGAGGTAAATTCGAGGATAGTTGGACAAGACATATTGAAATGAACATTCCTGTTATTGAATTAGAAAAATGGAATAGTGTCCAAAATGAACTTGAGGTGATGTTAGGTTTTCTTAGTGGAGATATTTGGAGTTTAGTATTTAGAAAAAGCAATGAGAGGTTTAGGACTAATAATAAGAAGCTAAATAATGAAAATATAAAAAATTTTGATGCTGTTTCGTTGTTTTCTGGAGGATTAGACTCGTTCTGTGGAGCTTTAAAGTTGATGGAGGATAAAACAAGAACGTGCTTTGTAGGCTTTAGAGAGTACAACCTAATATCTCAAAGACAGACGGAATTGTTTAATGCAATAGATAGTTACTACTCAAATATAAATAAAATAGTTAAGCTATTTAGTGTTACACCTTTGCCACCACTTAGTATTGACGGAAATCCTATATGTGGAAAGATAGAGAGTACAAGCAGGAGTAGGTCATTTTTATTCTTATCAGGTGCAATTTTAGTTGCATCTATGATAGGACCTGAGATACCTGTTTATATACCAGAGAACGGATTTATAGGGATAAATGTACCTTTAACAGATAGTAGGAACGGAAGTTGCAGTACAAGAACAACTCATGTATATTTTATAAAATCTTTCAATGCTATACTTGATAAATTAGGCATAGGCAATAAGATAAGTAATTTCTATGCCTTTAAAACTAAAGGTGAAATAGTTGAAGAACACAAGGATAATGAAGTGTTCAAGCAATTTGCATCGCTAACTATATCATGTTCACATCCTTGTTTGTCAAGATATGATGGATATAAGCCACCTAAAAATTGTGGATACTGCTATCCGTGCTTAATTAGAAAGGCGTCTTTAAATTCTTTTGGATACAATAATAAAGAATATAACCCTAAATATAAATTAAGTAAAGCTTTTATAGAAGAGTTTAATGCAGTTAATGGTAAAGCAAGTGATTTAAAAGCTTTATTGTTAACTTTTAAAAGATATTTAATTCATAAAAATGATAAGAATTATATTAAACATCTATTATTAAAGCATGGTAAGCTTTCTATAGAAGAACTTTATAAGTATGAAGAGGTTTATATAAAATCAATGGAAGAGTTATTAGAAATGTTTGCCGATGAAGATAGAAAGAATAATGGGGGAATACTTGATTATTTGGGAAGTGAAAAGGAAAGAGAAAATGAATAACCTTATAGACTTCCATATTCATATAGACCATTTTAAAGATTATCTCAAAGTTTATAATTGGTTTGATGAAAACAATATATATGCTTTATTTGTTACCAACCTTCCTGGTATATATGAGAGGTGCTTATCTACATTTAGCGATTCAAAGTATGTGAAGTTTGCTTTGGGTTTTAACCCACAACTTGCAGGAGAGGAAAAGTTTGATAAACGTTTGTTTAACAAGTATTTGTATACAACAAAGTATATTGGAGAAGTAGGATTAGATTTTTCTAAGAATTATATTTCTCACAAAAACTTACAAATAGAAATTTTTGATTATATCTGTAAGAAATCTACTGGGACTAATAAAATTTTATCAATTCATTCGAGGAATGCAGAAGAAGAGGTATTAGAAATACTTAGGAATAACGATATTAGATTTGCAGTTTTCCATTGGTATACAGGTGATTTAAATTTAATTGATAAAATTGTTGAAGAGGGATACTATTTTTCAGTTAATAGCTCTATGCTTAGAAATGAGAAAGGTAGAAAAACTATAAATAGGATACCTATTGAGAGAATGCTTATTGAAACTGATGCACCATATGGAAAATTTAACAACAAACAAGTTTTGCCTAAAGATTTAGATGATATATATAATTGTTTTGAAAATTTGCTTGGTATAAAAGATTTTAGAAAAATAATCTTTAATAATTTAAGAACATTATTAAAGATTCAGGATGATAAACAGAATAAAGGCAATAACATAATATGAAGATTTATTCTAATATACTGTTCTTATTCAATAAATAGGAGAAAGAGTTATGAATGAAGTTAACCTCTATGATTTGGCAAAGAAAATAAACGATGGAAATAAAGATAAAAGTGATATAGATAAGACATATAATAAAATTAAGTATCTGTATAATAATCTGATTAATGATGATATTTTTGAATTTAAAATAGAGAAATTTAGTGAATATGAGCAAACATTATTTTTAGCAGAATTGCTTAAAATTATGGATTCGCAGAAGGATTTCTTTAATACAGAAAATGCTAAAAAAGTTCCTAACAGAAATATTCTTGGAAATTTGAAAAAAGAAGATATGGATTTAGAATTAGAAATCTTAATTGATAGCTTTATTAAAACTGAACATAAAAGTCCTTATTTTACACCGAATTTACCTTCAATAAAAGGAATATATTATGCTTCTTATGAAAATAAAAGCATGATTAGGCATCATTTACGACATTCAATAGATAACTGTGAAAAAAGCCTCCAGGAAGCTTATGAACCAATAATAGAATATGCTAATAGTGCAGATGAAGAATTAAATTTGTTTAAGGGAAATGGATTAGAAAATTTAAAACAAGAAATGCTCGTTACATATTTAATTGAGGATACTTGCTCTTATTTATTTCTACAAGGGATAATTTACCTCATTATCAAAAACAATGTTTTAGATAGCATACAGAAGAAAAAGTCTATGTTAGATATATATGAGTTGATTAAAAATATAAATAATAATGAAGAATTTAAATGTGATAAAGAAAATTTTGGTATATTTAATTCTTTTGCTGTTTATTTATTCAAGTTAAATAGAAGAAATGAACTCAAAAACTATATTGATATAATAGAAGTATTAGAACAAGAGATGAATGAAGACCAAGAAAAATTTAAAGATGTTAATAAAGAATATATGTGTAACCAAAGATGGATTAAAGAGATTAAAACAAAAAAAGAACTAATGAATATTATACTTGAGGGTAAAGAAGAAAAAATAGAAAGATTTAATGAGAAATTACAAAGATGCAATAAAGTAATTGAATTTTTAAGAAACAATGCGGGAAGAGAATTATATGAGGACTATCTGCAACATATTAAGGTTGTGTATAGAGAAGTAATTGAAAGTAAAATAAAGTATAATAATAAAAGTGCTAATACCATAGTTAGAAATTTGCTAAAAACAAATGAAGCACCTAAATTTACCTCTATAAAAGAATCATTATTTATAAGAGAAAAGTTAAGTAGAGGTTTTTTTAGGGAAGATGGTTTGATTGAGGTATACAAGTTAAAGAATTACATACAAAAAGAGTTATATAAAATTACACTTAAAATTTATGATAATACTGATTTAGTATTTGTAAGAAGAACATTTATAAATATCTATAGTGAAATTTTTAAAGTGCTAATGAAAACACTAAAAGGTATGGAGAAGATTTATTGAAATAGTTTAGTGTTCTACCCCCACTTTTTAGAATTGGTTAATAGCTGTAATATCTACTCTCTCAGATTAAAATATATATACAATAACTATTATTTGGAGGGAGTAGAGCTATGAAACTAATTAAAGAAACTAAGAAGTATAAAGTATATGAAATTCAATTTAAGCACTTGGGCAATTTTATTATAAAAGACCCATTGTACTGTGAAAATAAGTTTAAATTTAAGACAAAAGGTGGAGAAAATTACGGAGAAGCAGTATTATTTTCAATTGTTAAATTTGAAAATAAGAAGAATGGTATTAAAAGTCAATGTGAATGCTACCAAGAGGATACACTCGCTGATATAGAACAAGATATAATAAGTATTGAGAATAAAAAGCTAAATAATACAAAGTTTTATGCTAATTGGATGAAGCTTATTTTTGTCAAAAATAAGTATTATGAAGTGAATATTAATGGCAATACAGTGGAAGGTGAGTTTATAGGCCAAGATGCTTTTAAAAGAAATACCTTTTATTTCATTATAAATGGTGAGAAAGTGCGTTCGGAAGATTTGAAATATGAGGGGTATCTCCTTTAATCTCAGAAGTAAATTGATATAAAGACTTATAATAAGATAAATAAAGTTTATTTTGGAGGTTAGCAGATGGATATTAATATTAGATTTATAGATAAATACAAAGGTTTGGATGTATATGAGTCGCCAGATTGTCAATCCCCAATGTCTATAATTACAATAAAAAAAGAGAACAAAAGAGCCATTTTATACAATGGTAAAATGTGCTATGATTTTCCTACACAAGAGTTTAATGCATTACTTGAACATGAAATTGGGCATATCCATTTAAAGCATAGCACAAATGAGAGAGATATAAATAATGAAATTGAAGCAGATTTATATTCTGCTAAAGTGGTAGGTATAGATACTACTATTCAAGCTTTGGAGATGACATTATATATTGTAAAAAAGCTAAATCATAAATATGCAAAAGAAGAGTTAATTCAAAGAATTAAATCACTCGAAGAGTATAAAAATAATATATAAGTATTTTATTAAATAGTAGTTTATTTTTGTATTCTTAACCCTATACTATGTATGTAGTCAACAATCTAATTCAACGTTTAAAAAACTCATTCAAAATCTAATAAAGTTATTCAAAAATAACAAGGAGAAAAGAGCGAATTCAGGCTCGATTCTCTCTGTTTTTTGATATATAATGGAATTAAGGATAGAGATTGCGATAGAGAAAAGATAGTTTTTTGATAGAAATAAAGATAGAATGTAGAGCAAGTGCAGTAATACCAAGGGCTACGACTATTTGATAGAGTCAAGACGTTAGGGTGCGGAGAAAGATAGTTGTTATGGAATAAGCGGTAGATTCTTGACTTATATCTCTAAATCCTACTCAGCGTTTTGAACGACTTTATTGTATGCCTACATTTTTTTGTTGTCGGAAAAAAAGTTGGAAAATGGGAAACAAAGTTAGAAAATAACTTTGTTGTTCATTTAACGATGAGTAGAATCCAATGATATGGATACTGTATGTACTAATAAACTCATCCAATCGGCACTAAAGTCATTTAATAAGGATTAAAGTAGTTCAATAAAACCAGGCAGAAATGGGAGCTTTCACTCCTGCTTCCTGCCTGGTTTCTCTATTTTACCAGTAAATCAGAGAAAAAGATTGAGACGTAGCAGGAATCCATAACCTCGTAAAGCCTCAGATTTTAATTCTGCTTTGAACAACTCTATTCTTTGAAATTGAGAGAGGAGTGAAATAAGACCTTTTGTTTCAATACAATAGTATGAAGAATGTATGGACTATTGAAAAATGAATTCAAAAAGTACAGGCTAAGCAAATATAATTATAGATTAGGGATGGTATGTGGATAGTGCCCTCCTAAGTTACTTTTACGCATGACTTTTTTAACTTAAAGAGGAGTTTAGTAAAGTATTGTAGAAATAACAATATTAGTTGAAAGAAGTCTATTGTGCACCAGTAAGTCGTAGATTATGCAATTAAATTTATTACTGAGGATGATAAAGATGTTTAGAATACTAAGAAGTGATAAGAACCACAAAGTGAATTATGATGAATATTTACAAGCATTACAAGAATGCAAGGACACGGCAGAGAAAGAAGTTGCATACCTAACAGAAAGGATTGTTGATTTGAAACATGTATTGAATAATAGTTATGACAACTTGAATGATTTTATCAAACAGGCACAATCTTTAGGTGAAGCTAATGATGAAAAATTGATTTCACTGTTAGGAAACTTAAATAAAACAATATTGATGCATCTTAATAATGGCATAACCAATATAGAAAATTCTATTGAGAAAAAAGGTGAGTATCTAAGTACATTTACAGTAACTCTATTTGGTAGGACAAAGGCGGGAAAAAGCACAATTAGGGAAGCATTAACTAATGGAAATGGTGAAAGCATTGGAAAAGGTGGACAAAGAACTACACGAGATATTAAAGAATATTATTGGAATAACCTAAGAATTATAGATACTCCTGGTATATCTGCTTATGAAGGTGAAGAGGATGTGAAGGTTGCAGAGAGTATAATAGATGAATCAGATTTAATATTGTTCTTAGTAACAAACGATAGCATACAAGAGACGGAATTCGAGAAATTGGTACAGCTTAAGTCACAAAACAAGCCAATCATTATACTATTAAATGTTAAAATGGACATAGAAAATGAATTGCATAGGAAAAGATTTTTGAAGAAAAGCAGGGAGATAGTTAGCTATGAGGGCCAAGCTGGCAATATTGATAGGATAAATGAATACTCAAAAAAGTATTTAGGAAGCAATAATCTTCAAATAATTCCTATCCATGCATTATCTGCATTTGAAAGCACAAGAGTTGATGATGATGATTTAAAAAGAGAACTGTATAATGCATCAAATATGAATAGAGTTAAGTTCATGCTTAGAGAATTGATAGTAAATCAAGGAAAACAGAAAAGAATACTTAGTTTTAGAGACGATTTTATATATTATTTAAATAGCTTAGAAAGCATATATTGGAGCAGTTACAAAGAAATGAAACCAAGGCTCAAATATATCAGAGATAAGCATTCAGAGATTAGAAATTGGTTCGTTGATTTTAAGTCAAAGGGTTTACCCAGTATTGAAAGTGAGATTTCAAAAATTTTCACACAGATATCATCAGAGGTAGATTCATTTGTCGATGCTTATGCAGGTAACAATGATGCAGAAGATATATGGAAAAGAAAGCTTGAATCCCATAATATTGAAAGAAAGGTTAATGACATATATAGCGAATTATTCGATGATGCTAAAAGATATTTAGACGAATTTGCAAGGCAGATTACATTTGAAACTAATAATCTTAATTTTAATAGTGATATTAGTGATGTTGGTGATTTAAAGAAGGGGATAGTAGGAAGAGTAGCCCGTTGGGGTGGGGTTGCACTTGACCTTGCATTCTTCGTCACTCTAACAAATTTTTGGAATCCAGCAGGATGGGTTTCGGCTTTAATAGGAGTTGGTGGGGCTGCCATTACACTTTTCTCATGGCTATGGGGGGATGATAATAGTAGATACGATAAAAAGAAATCAGACATAAAGAATGATATGAAAAAAAATATTAAAAAAATGGAGAATGATACAAGTAAGAAATTACGCCATGCTTTTGAAAAGAATATTGTAGATAATTTATATAAGCAAATAAACATTGAATTAAGCAAAAATATTGATTTATTGTATAAATACTTAAATATGATTAGAAAGTCTACAATAAATATCAGAGATGAAGTTAATAAGGAAAATATTAACCTATTTAAGGTATTATATAAGCTAACATACAAGAAGAACTTTGGCTGTCTGATGATAAGAATCGCAAGAGAACAAGGGGCAATGTTGAAGATATTAACGAATGAGGATGAAACACTGAAAGAAAAAGATAGTAGAAAGTTATTAGAGAGTATATATAATGGAGAAAGAATTATTTATATAGAATTTATAAATGAACCAAGCGAATTGCTAAAAAGGGCTTTATTCCCTGCTAACACAGATAAGGTTGAGTTTGAGGTTAATATGCCTAATATAACCATTAAGGCAGGAAAAGAGAAAGTAAAACAGATTATAGGTAAGAAGGGAAGAAACATTAGATTAACAAACAGATTATTTGAAGATTTTAATATTAGTGTTGAGGAGATATAATTTATGGAACAGGTAGAATTTATAAGGCATAAAAAGAATATTGAGGAGTTAAAAAAGGATTTGGATATTATTACTAACAAAATTCAAAGTAATAATTGTAAAGTCTTAATAAGAGATTACAAAAATGACCTTGCTGAGCAAAATAAGAATGACGTTTTTAAAATTGCATTTATTGGACAGTATTCAGCAGGAAAATCTTCTATTATTACAGCATTAACAGAAAATATGAATATAAAAGTTGGGCAAAATATAACAACTGATAAGGTTACAGAATATAAGTGGAGTGACGTGTTATTAGTAGATACTCCAGGTATAGGAACTGACCATAAAGAGCATGATGAATTAGCTTATAGACACATGGATTTAGCTGATTTGTTAGTCTATGTAGTTACTACACAGGGATTTGATGACTTAATAGCTAAAGATTTTAAAAAGATAGCTTTTGAAAGGAATATGTCTTCAAAGATGATGTTAGTAGTCAATAAGATATCTTTAGAGTCTATAAGTAACAAAGTAAACTGGGAAAATGATGTTAAAAGAGTTATCTACCCTAAAACATTGGATGAATTAAGAGTGACTTTTATTGATGCGAAAGAATATATAGAAGCATTGGAAGAAACAGATGAAGATGATGAGAGAGAGTTAATAGTCTTAAGTAATTTTAGTGACTTTGTGCTAAGATTAAATAACTTTATAAAAGAAAAAGGGATAGCGGGAAAGCTTATATCTGAAATAAATATAATTGACACCTATCTAAATAGGATACTTAATGAAATATCTACTGATGATGATAGAAGGAAAATACAAGAGCTATTAATGCGAAAAAGATTCCTTGTAGAAGGAAGTCGAAAGAATATGGATAGAAAAATTGAGAGAGAAGTTCAAAATCTACATACAGGAATTATAAATATCTCAAATGAGTTTATTTCAAAGATAACAAGTAGTAATAATTCAAAAGACATAGCTGATGAATTTGAGGATACAAAGGATAAAGTGGATAGATTATGTGGTGACACAGGTATTAAGATAGAAGATATTGTTGACTTAGAATTAGATGACCTAATTAAAAAGATAAATGATTTAGAGGATTCACCAATATATAAGGAATTACTAAATGATTTTAGTAAAGATATTGATTTTAATGTAAACTTAAAAGAGAAACAGGACTTACAAAAGCTAAGAAAAGCTCCTGATGCGTTAAAAGACGTTGGAAAATTTTTAGGCATAGCAGGAGATGGCTTTAAAAACTGGTGTGTAAATGCAGAAAATGTTGGCAAAGGTTTAAAAGCCCTTGCAGGGAGTGATGCACATAAGTTTGTCTTAGATGTAGGACACTTCTTTGGAAAGAAATTTAAGCCATATGAGGCTCTGAAGATAGTTGATAAATTGGGTAAGGTAGGAGAGGTAGTATCAAAAATTGGGCCAAAGATAGCTATAGTTGCAGGAATAGCGTCCCCACTTATTGCTGTTTATGAGGAGTATCAGGAAGGACAAAATGAAAAACATTTAATGGATGCAAGAACGGCAACAAGGGATAATTTTAGGACATGGGCAAATGAGATTAGAGATAATGCTTTAGAGAAAAAGCAAGAGCTACTTTCCAATATACATGATAAGGAGTTAGAAAATATAAGCAATCGTATTAGTTCTTTAAGAAATGAAGAAAAATTGCAAAGTGAGCAATCTAAGTCATTACTTGATTTAGAAAATAGAATAAGTAGTCTTGTAAAGAGTATTAATTGTATACATTAAAAAACATAGAGTTATTTGTTGGTTTTATATATTTATTACTATGCCTTGGACAAAAAAATATCATTGTACACAAAATCATATTAAAGTTATTTTACCTAACTCTACAGAAAATAGCATAGTACAATATATAAAAAATATTTTAGACGTGTTGGTAAGGGCGAACATGAACTCTTCTTGATGAATATAGAGAGTAGGAAGGCTTTTACTGGTTAAACATTGATACAGAGAGATATGAATGGTCATTTTCTGATTTAAAAGTTGGAAGAAGTGAAACCTATTCAAATCTAAGAGAAGATGGTGTTTAGAGTAAGAATCAAAATTGTTTTAGAATATAAAAGTAGGAGATAAGATAGTTGCATATGAAACTGGTAAGACAAGTGCAATTACTTCTATATGTAATATAGTAGATAAACAGTATATAAATGAAGAAATAATTGTTGAGTTTAAGAAGAGTATAGATTTTGATAAATTCTTATCGTTAGATAAAATGAAGAATGATAAAGAGGTAGAAAATTGCAATGTCGTAGTTTTTCACAGGGGAATACTTTTTCAATTAGATAAGAAATATTTTTACACAATGAAGAAAATGCTTGAAAAAGAAAATATGCCATCTAATTACGATAAACAATTTGATGAAGCTGTTAGTGCTTCATTAAGGCTGAGCAATAAAGAGTGAAGGGAAAGATTAAATAACAAAAAAGATGCTATTTCTGAAAGAGTTCAAGGAGTAACCATCAATTTTAGAAGTGCCCTGATGTAGTTGTAGAGGTACTTATTAGAGCTAAATGAAACTGTGAAAAATGTGGACAGCCAGCTCTATTTAAAAGAGACTCTGACGGAACTCCATATCTGGAAGTGCACCATATTGTTAGATTGGCTGATGGTGGAAAAGATACCATAGAGAATACCATGGCTGTTTGCCCAAATTATCATAGGGAATTACATTTTGGATAGCAAAGGTGAAAGTAGCTTAGTATGATAATTTGCAAATAGACAAGTGTATTATTTATTTAAGGATGCATGTTTAACATAGGTTATACAACGAAAGGATGAGTAATGGAACATGACTGATGAAACGAACTCTATACAAGAAGAAATAAAACGAACGAAAGAAGATATTGAAGAGTTAAAAAAAGAAATTGAAAATGTTGTTTATGATATTCATGGAGGATTCGACGAGGATGAAGACTCAGACGAAGAATATGAGCAAAGGTCTAATAATCCTCAATATATACTTGATGAATTAGAGAGAGAAAGGAAAAGGAAGGAGAAGGAATTATTAAAGTTAGAGGCCGATGCTGAGATTGAAGAGAGTAATATGAAGTTTCAGCATAAGAAGCAAAGATACAAAAAAGGTATACTTGTTTCAGACAATGAAACAGAAGATGACCTTCTGTCAAGGAAGGTATATTCTCAAATATTAGCTGAATACATAGTAAGTAGAAAAACAGATACCCCATTTAATGTTGGTATATTTGGTGAGTGGGGTGAAGGTAAATCAACATTCTTGAAACTTATTGAGCAGGAAATAAGAAATGTGGACAATAAACAAGAATTCGGTGAAAATTATAAAACACACATAATTAGATATGATGCTTCAGAATATAGTGAGCAGAATAAAATTTGGTCATGTATTTTAAAAAAATTATTTTATAAATTTGAAGAAGAGAAGGGAATTTGGGCGAAAATATTATTTTCTTCTAAACGTTTTACTAAAAAAATCAAGAGAAATTCATTGAAGTATTTAATAATGATTATCACAGTTATTTTAATAATTGTGTGGGGATTTATATTCAATAAGAACATAGTAAGTATGCAAGAGTTTAAAAAAGTTTTCGTATACAGTTATATAGGAATAATTCCATTAGCGATGGGAGTTATAAACATAATAGTTCCTTTTATAAAAAGCCAAATTAAAATTGCAAAACCATTAGCAGAGATGGTAGAAACAAATATCAACTTGCCAAGCTATACAAAAGATTTAGGAATAAGAGAAAATATTAAGGAAGATTTAACAGACCTTTTAGAGGTGTGGCTAAAAAAGAGTAAGGATAGTAAAGGATATAACGAGAGACTTGTAATATTTGTTGATGAATTGGACAGGGCATCAGAACAAGGAATATTGGAATTATTAGATTCATTGCAAATATTTTTGTCAATGAAACAAATTGTAATTGTAATAGCTGTTAATTTTAGGTCAGTTTGCGATGCCTTAACAAATAGGTTTGAACATCTAAATAAGGATAACGTCAAGGAATCAGATAAAATAATGTTTGCTTTGAACTACCTGGAAAAGTATATTAATATTCCAGTATTTTTAAATTATGAAGGTAAGTATGAACAATATGTTAGTAAGTTATTTTTTGAAAAGAGCAAGATGGATAATACAAAAGTAAAGAGTGAAAGAGCTGATTCGGATATGTCAAGGATAGTTCAAGAAGAAAAGTTCGTTTTTGATGTGAATGAAATGAATATAATTAATAATGTACTTGACTATATAAATAGGATTAGGCACATAACTCCAAGGGAAGTCAAAAAAGTAGTTAATATACTTGTATTGTCTAAACAGATATGTATGAGTGTTAATGATGAATCGTCAGATATAGAAAAAATACAATTTGAGAATTATATAAAGTGGTTCATGTTTTCTTATTTCAACCCTATAACATCATTTAATCTACTCAAGATAATTGATAAGAAAGAATATTTTGATAAGTTTAAAGAATTTAGATTTGGTAATGTAAAAGGTGATGATATAAAAAGAGTCAATGATAAAGAACCTATATATGTAGACAGAGAACCTTTTGCTAATAAAATGATAACCTTATTAAGTGAAATTAAAGTTAATGAAATAAGGATTTTTAAGGATATATCTAATCATTTCATATTTAATGAAAATCGGTTTTAAGCTATTATTGAAATAAGAGTTTGATTAATAATATAGTAATATATTGTATAGTTTTACAGTTTAGTGGATGTTTACTTGCCAAACTTGTTAAACAATAACTAAAGTAATTAATGAACACTTAACTCATTCAATAAAGCCAGACAGAAGTACGAGCAAAAAAGAATAATTAATTTTAATAAGTATCACAATAATTTATGTGGGTGATTGATTGGATAATATTTTCTTACTTATAAAGGAATTTATGAAACATTTGAGGACGTTGGATTTTATATGAATGATAAGGAAAGCTCAGAGTCTTATCATTGTAGATTCTCTTATACGTTGTAAGTATATAATAAAAGTGATACACCAAAAATAATGAGGAATTTTTGTATTAAGTTCTATAGAGGGAAAAATGAGGTGTTTTCAACAATTCCTAACAATGAAGACACAAAGAGATATAGCAATTATGAGTATTGGGTGGATAAAATGGAAGTAGTGAACATAAAGCCAAAAGAGATAGAAGTATTAAAGAAATCTGTTATATAAACTATGGTAAACTGAATTCTATTGAGGCATTATCAAAGATACAATTAACTTATTATGCTGAAAAAGATAAGAAAATAAGAATTATTTTGCACAAGGGTGTTCTTAGCATGAATAGCTATATATAAGCAAGTTAGTAATGATTGTAATTAGTGAGTATACTATTAAGTTAAATAGAAGAATTTTTCAGGATATACGGAATATATTTTCATAGTATTTTTAATGTTATAAGGTGAGATATTACTTTTATTTTGTAGAAATTAAAACCAATAAATTGTATAACTATATTAAGAATATAATGTGGGTTAGAGTATACTACGTAAAGATATATATGAAGTAGGAGTGTTAAATATGAGTTATGTTAAAAGTTGCAATAAAGGGGATTATACTATGGAGAAAAAAAGAACCATACTTCCAGTGGGAAAGTTTAAAACAAAAGCACAAAAACTGAATGAATTGGTATTGAAACTTCTTAGAAGATTTATATAAAATAATAGGGTGTTAGAAGATTACTTTTTGTAAGAGGTAAGAGCAATTTAGCAATATCAAAAGGTTATAAGTAACTTTTGATAATATACGTAAAGTTCTGGATACGAACATCCACATTAAAACTATTTAATAGCTCTAATGTGGATGTTTTTGTTTATTAAACCTACAATTAAAATCATAAGTGGATAAACTTAACTAAGATTGAGGCTGTAGGGTTAGGAGTAACAATAGGAAATAAGGGATTTGTATAAGATTTGGAGTAGGGCAGTTAAAAACAATTTTTATTGTGTACATAGTTAATATGAAACTTAATGAGTTCCTTAGGAGATAGTGATTACAAAGAGAATACATAGATGTTTCTGTTGAAAATAGGTGATTGCATAGACAATAGGCAAATTTATAGAAATAATCAGGCTTCATATATTATAATATTAGTATTAATTAAGAGGGGAACTGGTAACATGCTTCAAAGAAATATTTATGAAATAGAAATAGATTCAGAAGAGGATTACGAGAAGCTAATAGGGATAGACATAGTGATGAATAGTAAAATAGACAGATGTTGTTCTTTAGGCTACTATGAATTGATAGGTTATATGGGGACAAAAATGATAGTAATTTCTTCAAACGTGAATATTAATGAAATTAAGCATATTCTTTCAAGTCGACTTAATGAAAACTATAAAGTAAGACAGCTTCAAATGTATACAGCAGAAGTTTTAAATGAAAAAGACCAGGGAGTTTTAAGAGAGATAATAGAGGGTAGAGCAATCTATTTACAAAGAAATAAGAAGAATGGTAAGTATTATTTTGAGGATGATACTACTGATAGCTATGTAAATATAGTTGCTATAGACCCATTAATATTTAGAGATTTATACTGCCTTTTTAGACTATTTTAAAAGTAAGGAAAGAACAAGATAAAGTTAGGTGAAAATGTTTTAGATTAAAAAAATAGAGTATAATAAATAAAAAGAAGGAATGAGGAAGCCATGTTGGAGAAAAGGAAAAAATGTATTTATAGCACAAACAGAAAAATTATATACAAAGAAAAAGAGGCTGTACCGTTAGTAAAAAATAAAATGCTAACTGGGAAAAGCCTCTTTGTTTTTTATATTGAAGTTGTATAGTAAACATTATATATGAGTTATGTAGTAAAAAAATTGTAAAATGAATTACTTTATGAGGCAAGAACCGTTATTGGACATGATAAAGAATAATTTACTTTAAAGATAACTTATGTAGTTAAAAAGAAAATTATAGAAAGTGTCAAAAATGGTATTTGGTGTAAAGTAAGCGTGGGAGGAAAAGATGGATGTTGAGCTGTTAAAGAAAATCTTGAAAAAATTGATTACATTTGCGAATGTAATATTTAATATAGTGCTGTCTCTATGTTGCTTTCTGGTGCAAAGTGCCATTAGAGACAGGGATATAAGTGTATTAATATTTTCTATAAGTATGTTTATTGCAGGTATTTCTGCATTAGTATTCTTAAAGTATTTTAAAAGATTTCTGTTCGGAGAGGGCGATTAAAAAATGGTAAAAAGAAGAATGAGATTGTCCGAAGGGAATTTTAAGGTTAATGCTATGAAATTAAATGAACTTCTATTTCAACTGCTATGAGTTAAGTTACATTAATAAGACAATGCCAAATTTAATATTTAAAAGGCAGTACTGCTTAAAAAAACTATTCCATCCTTTTTTATTGCAAATAGTCAATCCAGTGTTTTTTCACTTGTCGCTTTTCCTTAGAGATTAGAAACTACTTTTGTGATTTAAGTATCTGGTAATCCTAAAAGATACACAAGCTCTAAGAATTATAAAAGTCTTACAAACTGCATATAAGAAAAGAGAACTAAAAACAAAAGGGGTTGTGTGTTACACAACTGATTTGCTACAGGAAAGGATGATAACTATGGAGAAAAACAGTAATATTAAAAGCTTCGGAGAATTAATTAGAGATTTAAGGAAACAGAGGGAGGTTTCGTTGTACGATGTCGAGCGTGAAACTGGAATTTCTGCCTCTTACATAAACAGAATAGAGAGGGAAAATAGAGAAAACCCCAGTATGGAATATGTTTCCAGATTATCCAGGTACTTTGGCATACCCATCACTATAATCCAGGACTTGTTCCCAGGAGCATATAAAGGTGAAGCAAATGACTGTGTGTCATTGGATAAACTGATATTGAAGAATGAAGTTTACTTTGCGAATATAAAAGCAACAATTGATGTGAAGTTGAGTTTACAGAAGATAGTTTGGATTCTGGAAGACAATATTGCTTCTGAACAAACTACAAGAACTATGGAGGCAAATTTGCTTCAGGAAGTGGATAGATTAAGAATTAAGGTAAATAAGTCTGCATAACGCAGACTTATTTATTAAGGAGGGGTAGAAGTGTCAATTGATGGCTCTCGTAAGGAGTATTTATATCTTGTATACCTAAAACTATATCCTCAAGAACTTGAAAGGATTACATCATCTCAGTTGATAGACATAGCTTTGGAAAGAAAATATGGTAAGAGAAAAGTTGACATAAGTACTTATGTCTCGGATGGTAGAACGTGCATGATAGAAGTCCAACTATCTCCGAGTAATGATAATCATTTTAGGCAGGTACAAGAATTAATATGTAGAAGTGATGAGGTAAATACTTTGATAGTATGGGTAGCAACTAAATTTAGGGAACGTGATTTGATTGAGACTAAGCATAGTATTACATATAGTGGAAAAAATATTGAGTTTATAGCATTGGCTATAGATGAAGAAGTTGTGAATAAGTTGGAAGTTATAAATTCATTAGATTCATATAAACAGGTAGATGCATTAAAGAATTTAAGGACTATACAACAGCATCTTACATTAGTAGAGGGGATTAGGTCTTATAACGGGAGACCTGTAATTTATACAAAGGCAGAACATATGAATAATAGTTATACTTATAAGCAAGAATTTCTTTTAGATATACTAAAAGAGTTACGAAAGGATTGTAAGTTCTTTGCCAATATATATCAGTACAAGTCGGTAGATAATAATTATTTTACATTGGGTTCAGGATATGAAGATATTAACTTTCGTATAATTTACAATAGAAAAAAAATGGTGGGAGTAGAGCTGATATTTAGCCATAGTAAAAGTAGAGAAGTATTCTTTCACTTATTAAATAAAAAGAATGAAATTGAGGATGAATTAGATTACTTAGTAACTTTATGGGATAGTAGTTACCATAAGATAGCTACATACATTAACCCAAACAGTTACAGAGATAGGGAAAGTGCAACAAAGTTGATTGCAAGAATTACAAAAAAATATATTTATGTGTTTGATAAGCATATAAAAGAGGCAATAGAAGATAGAAAAAATAATATATAAAATATATGAAAGCCAGTGTCTTGAACTGGCTTTTCTATTTTTGTAATAATGGGTATTGAATACAGCTCTTATTAAACTCTATTTAATTGTGAAAAAATATCATTATAATGACGTATAAAGACAAAGTTTTGGGAATTCATGGACGATTAATAATTACACTTAATAGTCCATTAAATCATCAAAGAACATGCGTAAGTGGGAAAAGGAATTTGAGGTATCTAATGTTCAGCAGAAACAAGACAAGCATATCGCAAACATTACTACTTTTATTGCTGATGTATGAAGGTATACACTTTTTGTTGACGGAAATGGTAGAGTAGGAAGAAAGCTGGTTAACTGTATTTTTTAGGAAATGGCCTTCCTCTAATTATCATTATTAAAAATGATAAAGAAAAGTATTATTTGACTTTTGAACAATTTAATGCAAACGAAAAGATAGATAAAATAGTTAAGTTTTTAGACGACCAAGCATATAATACTTGGAGTTTTTAAAAGTTAAAGGGATTAATTTACAATAAAAGTATCAGGAGTATATTATAAATGTCAAAATCTTAATACAAGTATTAAAAATATAACACTTGTATTATAGAAAGAGAAAAAGCTCTTTATTAACCCAATATGATATATGGAAATAAAGGTAGGATATAAGTGTAGAGGGAAGATATAATGCTTACATCCTATTTTTTATTTGTAGTAATATAGAAGACTTTATAGTTGTAATAACACCGTTACTTAGAGTGATATATGTTTAAGTGGCCGCTAAAACAATTTACGATATTAGTGCTTTGCATATTGATATAGCTGTGTGTAAGGTAGCTGACTATATCCACCATCATATCTAAATATACGCCGTTAATAGAATTTGTTATATAGCCAATATATTACTGATAAGCATATAGTAACTGTGCCTATCCAAACTTGATATATATAATCACGTATAGTTCTTATTAAGCTCTAAATTTATCTTTTGTAGTATATCTTCAATGATAATGCACTCCTTTTAACTTTGTATCTCTATAAGTTAATTATACAGTAGGTGTAAGAGATTAATACTATAAAACAGTTCTATATGGTTCGAGTAATTGACGATAAACAAATGACAGAAAGTGCGTATAAGATAGTCAAAATAGCAAAGTTAATAAGGAAAATCTGGTATAGTAATCATAATAGTGAGTTAAGGAGGAATAAGAGCATATGGATGGAATTAAGAATAAAGATATAAATATAGAAAATAGGATTTTATGTGATAAATGTTATAGGATTATAGACAGAGAATGTGGTCTTGCAGTATTTGGAGAGAAAATAAAGATAGCACAAGAATTATTGGAGCTAAATTTACTTGATGCAGAACGAGTAGCCGATGCAACAGGACTGAGTGTGCAGGATGTACATAGATTAAAGGGCGTGGAGTAGAAAATGTAAATGAAAAATATCTGAATGTATAAATTGTCAGAATATTCACCACCTTCCCTGAAACATAATCCTATATGTAGTTAAAAAAATTGGATTAAATGTTAATTAAATTATTTATTGGTTGTATAAAAAACAACTGAAATGAAGTGTTTCAAGAACTTATAGGAATACATATATCAATAATTAAATAGGATATTAGAAAAATAATATTAGCTTTAATAAGTATCTATAAAAAAGTTGTAAGTATATAAGTATTTATAATTATTAATTGAGTTATAAATTATATTTGTAAAACAAGCTAAGACATTGGAGGCGTAGCAATAATTAAAAATGCAGTATAAAATATGATTATAAAGTATAAAAGATTAAGGAAACTGATAATGCAATGGAATTAAGTATTTTAATAAAAGAAATAAACAAACAAAGTAATATAAAGATTAACAAAGGATATTATCATAAACTTACAGTAGATACTATAGCCAGGATAGAGGAGCTGGAAGATTATATTACCAAAGAGCTAAATATAGATGAATATAATGAAGTGATGGTAAAGGAAAAGTTAAAGCTTCAAAGTATGAGTAATAAGCTTCTAATTGATAAACTTGAGGAAAGTGAGAATGTGATATATGAAAAGCTTTTGGAATTAAGAAGGTTAAATTTTAAAGAGCAATCACTTGATGGAGTTAAGAAGAATATGATGGAACAGTGCATTAGACCGACATACAGTATAAATTCTGGTAACATGATTACTCTTTCTAAGCCTACGCTTAATTCATTGACATTTGATGAAATCAAATTACTAACGGGTTTTGAGAGTTATAAATCTTTTAATAGCATAGAGAACTTATATGACTTCTTAATTAGATATGAGTCTTTAATTCAAAAGGAAAAAGAAATGAGCTCATATTTAATAAAAGGTCTAACGCTTTACTGTAATTTTGAATATATTTGTGAGGATGATATAATTCAGAAGTTTAGTTATAGGTATATGAAGCAGGAAATGTATAGAATTGATAAAAGTAATCCAGCCACACTTAGAGCATCATTAATGAAAATACGGGATGAATGTATATGTATCACTGGAAAAAATTATAAGTTGTTTGAGGAAATATATGATAAGTATAAGGGAGACATAGAGTTAACAAAACAGCTTATAGAAGAGGGAATGCTCAAAGAACGTTATTATAGCTTTTTTTCTCCTGACAGTTGCATATATGAAGAGGATAGATTGAAAGTTCTTGAAGAAGATATGAGGATAAAGGAAGGAATTAGAACAAGACTTAATGGACTTATAGTTGAATTAAACTTGATAAAGGAACAGATTAATAATCAAAGGTGTACGGATTGTAGTTCTAAAAATCAGCACAAAGATATATACAGTATAAATGAGACAATAGAAAACCTTAAAAAGAGAGGATTCTCTGAGGAGCATATAGAAGTACAAGTTAAAAAGTTAGAGGGTTGGAATAGGGTAATAAGCGAGAATAGAAATAAAAACCATTATGTGCTTTTACATGATGATTGTTCTGGAGAAATAGTTTCTGATTTTCTTTTCGCAGGAAAAGGCAAGGTTTTGGTTATAAGGGTGATTTGCAGTAAAAATAATTATGGTGACTTTGCATATACTTTATGTATGGAAAACAGTCCAGTGATTATAGTTAAAAAGGGTTCACTGCATAGGAAACTTAATATACAATATAGTGACGGCACTGTAGAGGAAGTTGTTTCCAAAAGCAAGATTGAAAATATAAGAAATGCCATGATAAGGATAGTAAACAGAATACTTTAATATAAAGAGCTTTAATAGCTCTTTTCTTTTTTGTTTTTATACTAATAGTCAATATAGTATATTATAGTACTATTCTTAAAAGTAGTAAGGCATATTATGAAATGAGTTAACCGTATAGCCTTGGTATTAAAAGACTAAGCATATAAATATTAAATATACATTTTGGACTTATTGTTAAGTATATTAGAAGCCAAAAACTCTCTATTAATAACATTACCATTACTAAAGGTTTAAATAAAAACAAAATGTATACCCTTTTGATGATATAATTCAGCCCCGCAGGGTAAACAAGTAATATGAATAATGGCCTTATTAAAAGGCCATGGAATAATTCAACTTTTTATAAATTAGAATAAACTTTTACCAAGTAAAACTGTAGAACATTATAGAACATCATAAGCATTGAAAAACTTAATCCTTTTTTGTATATTCAAGTCAAGACGAATGAGATTCAAAATATAAGGTCTGAAAGATTAAATTTTTGAAGATAAAAATGAAAAGTAATTTGTAAATAAGTAATCGTTCGTTTTTGATTTGTGGAGGAGATAAATATGGATAGAATAAATAGTATTAAGGAATTGGTAGCACAGAAACAAGAAGCTTTAGAGAGTAATGACAATAAAGCGGTAATAAAAGCTAATAAATCAATAAATATATCAATAAATGATATGGTTAGTAGGATTAAGGATAATATGGAAAGAGAGAATGATTACAAGAGTTACCTGGAGAAAAACAAAGAACTTGTAAGAAAGCAGGTAGGACTTAATAGACAAGTAGAAACAGTGGAAGAAGCTATGGAACTTATTAAACAAGTAGACTTTCGCTATGTATTTGGCTTGGACGTGGGTTTAAAAGAAGTATTTGATTGCGACCTTATATGTAATGGGAAGGAAATATCCTTCGTATGTAAAAGCAAAGAAGAGGCAGATAGACGAGTAGAAGAAGAACTTTATAATAACCATGGTGCAGAAATAAATGAGCACGGGTGCTATGAAAGATTTGGGATGTTTGTAAGGGAGATTAGGATAAATGGGGAGAGAATTAAGGCATGGATAGAATATGATAAGAAAAAGCGAAAGTATCTTTATATAGTAGGTAGTATAGACAATGAATATTATGCTATTACTAAGCTTGATATATTTAATTTATTCCAAATTTTTTTTAAATGTGATATTAAGACCTCCTTCAAGGAACTTGCCGATTTATTGAATATTAGAATAAGTGAGATTGAAGAAATAAGAAACAAATATGAAAGAAATAAGAAGTTTTTGAGAGAGAACTTAAAGTCTGATAGCTTTCCAGTATTGAGGGAGCTTGTAGGTAAGCATATAAATAAGTTGGATATACTGTTAGAAGAAGCTATCAACAAACTATATTATCATATTAACTATAATAAGAATAATGTATTCTCTGCGTCTATGGACCATCTTGGAGAAATTATGGAGAAGGGTAAAAGCACTATAAGCCCAATTATAAATACGTTTGTACTTCTTGGTTTGGTAGAAAAAGCTGATGTAAACACTGGAGTATTTAATAGAGGTAACAATAATGATATAACGCACTTTTATATACCAGAGTATAATCAAGAACTATTTGCAAAATCGGAACAATTAGCAAAAATAATGCTCTATCAAGGAAAACGGATTACTGCAAGTAAATTTTCTTACGGTCATTGCATAGAGAAATTTGGTAAAGAAACAGCAAATAAAACATTTAAAGATAAAGTGGTTAAGGCAAGGGCAAGTTAAAGCCCTTGTCTTTTTTAGCGGGTTTAAAGCTCGAACAGGGTAGAACTCTTAAACTATATAAACTGTATTGACTATATGCAATAATAAGTTAAAACAAAGGAAAACAGGAGAGAAAACTAATGATTAAAGAGATTAAGTATGAAGAGTTAAGGATTAAGGAAAAGCTGATAGCGTTTAAGGTTAATGAAGAAATAGTAGGAAAGATGCTAAGAGATTTTGGAAATGATGTATTGAAAGTAATAGAAGATAAACCTTATGTGCTATGCCATTACATGTATGACCTTGAGTTAATTAAAGAAATCATTGAGAAGAATAAAGGGTGCAAGTGCAAAGAAGAAAGTAGTAAGAATATAGTTGCGGCCACAATAATTCATGTTTTGGAGACCGTAACAGCTATAGAAGGACATGCATTTATCTACAGAGAAGAATTAGTGGTTAGGGCTAAGAAAAATGATGAAATAGCTACTGATGAACTAATCGACGGTGTGTTAGAGCATTTAGAGCTTCAAGGAGAAATTGTTATAGATAAAGATACAGTAGGAAAAGTATGTATTTATCCTGGTAATTTATATAAAGCGGAAGTTCAAGTTGCCAATCTGGTAAGCTACTTGGTGGAGAGCGATAAAGCAGATAACAAGGATTTAGAAAAAGCTAATATATTTTTGAAAAATTACAAATGTGGGGACATTACTTTGAATGATGGACAACAGGAAGCTGTAAGATTAGCTGTTTCAAGGTCTATAAGTATTGTTTGTGGTGGGGCTGGTAATGGAAAAACTACGGTGATAAAGGCTATATGTGACGCATTCATGTACTTTGGGCAATCTAACATCAAACTCCTATCATTTACGGGTAAGGCTGTAGAGAGAGCCAGTGCTATTACAGGTATACAGGCGACAACAATACATAGGCTTTTAGGATTAAGGGAAGATGGTAGAAAAAAGGTTGATAGGATTAAAGCTGATGTCATTATAGTAGACGAGGTAGGAATGTTAGGGCTGGAACTATTTAATATGCTTATTCAAAGTGTTAAGGAAAACAAAGATATAAAGCTTGTGCTTGTTGGAGACCAGAATCAACTGCCCTCTATTGCTCCTGGTAATGTATTTAAAGACCTGATACAGAGTAGTGTAATACCCGTAGTTAGAATGACTGAGACGGTTAGACAGGAAAAGGATAGTTTGATTATAGCTAATTCTAATAAGGTTTTAAGAGGTATTACATTAGATGGAAGTAATGCTGGACTAAGGTTAAAGCAAGGTGAGTTTGAGTTTATAGAAGCGGATAGTGAAAAAATTAAGGAGAAAGTTATAAGTGCAATAGACAAGCTGTTAGGCAAAGGAGAAAGCATTTATGATATACAAGTTATATCTCCAATTAAAGGTGGAGATAACGGGGTAGAAGAATTGAACCGAGATATAGCTGATAAATTTAATTATGTTTCAGGAAGAGAAGTTTATAAGTTTGGAGTATTGGACCCTATAATAGTAGTAAGGAACAACTCTAAAAAAGAAGTGTTTAATGGCCAAAGAGGTATGGCTATAAGAGTGGAAAGGAATATGAGTAGAACAGAAGCTGTGGTAGTAGATTTTAATGGAAAAGAGGTAACTTTCCAGAACAATGAATTGGATGCTATAGAAGTTGCCTATGCTTCTACAGTACATAAAATGCAGGGGAGCGAATCACCAATAGTGGTGATTGTGGTGGATAAGGAACAAAGCAAGATGTTAACCAGAGAACTGTTATACGTAGCGATTACCAGAGGTGCTAAGAGGGTAATTCTGATAGGAGACAAGGAAACTTTCAATATAGGAGTAAGAAATAAGAGTAATATGAGAAACTCGCTTTTAATGCAGAGGCTGAAAGATATTAATAAATCAATTGTAACAAGGGGTATAGTTAGGTAAATATACTTGCAGTCCAATCCTTAATTAATAATGATGGAGTCAAACTTTATAGAGCATTAAAACCATATTAAAAGATGTATAAAAGATATAAAATATAATAAGAGATTAAGGTAATCAAAGGAGAAAAAATAATGAGCAAAGACGATTTAGTAGTAAGTCCAGAAAAAATATACATAAAGGATTATAGACAGTTATTAGCATACAAAAAGAGTGTTGAAGTGGAAGATATTATATATAAACTTTGTAAAAGGTTTCCTAATGAAGAAAAATACCGAATGTGCGACCAGCTTATACGTTGTTCAACCAGCGTTTCAGCCAATATATGTGAGGGAGGGTCACAATTATACCCAAAGAAATATTTTTCGTTTTTAAATAATGCTCTTGGGAGCTGTGCAGAAACTGAGCATTGGTTGTCGAAGAGTAAGGACAGAGGGTATATTGGTGAGAATGAATATACAGATTTAATAAATAGGAATTCTGAAGTAAAAAAGTTAATCATTACATACCTTAAAAATATAGCTAAAGAGAATAAAGGGGCTTATTAAAAGCCCTTATATTTACTACATTAGATACCATAAAGATGAAGTTATAACTTTAATAAAAATGGCTTGGATACTCAGCTAAAAGGCATAAATCATTTTTCAAGAAATAATAAAAATATAAATAAAGTGTACAATTCAACAACAGAATAATATATTAGCAAATAAATCTGTTGACTAATATAGAGGTTATAGGATTATTGTTGACTAAAGTTTAATTTGGGTAGTATAATTATGACAATATAAGGAGTTGACATTGATATGAGCGAAGCGATAGAAAATAATATTACCTTTGGAGAGTTGATGGCAAATGCCAGAACAAAGAAGAGCCTTTCGTTACAAGGTTTAGCAGATAAGCTAAAGGATGAAAAGAATGAAGATGTTAGTAAAAGTTACTTGAGTAGAATTGAGAGGAACGAACGGTTAACGCCATCGTTTAGGTTAGTATGTGATATCACAGAGGTCCTTGAATTAAATCTTAATGAAGTTCTTATGAGCTTTGGATACAAAAACCTTATTGAAGAAAAATATAGATATACTGGTATAGAGCAGATTATAAGGTTTAGTGATATTGTTGCTCCTATTTCTCCTTTAAAAGAATGGGTATCCTACAAATCAAACCTTACAGCCCAAGAAAAAGAAGTATTACTTCGATTGATTAATGATATATTTACAATTGGAGTAATACCAGATGGTGAATTAGTAATGCAGATAAACTATATTTTAAGTGGTTTAGACCAGTATAGGAAAATGAGAGCTAAGACTTTTGAACAAATAATATATTTTGATAAAACAGATGAACTTGGTAAGTAGAATGAAATAAGATAAAAATTTTAAAAAAGGTGTTGACGATGGTGAATAAAGATGATATTATTATGACATAAGGCAACAACAAATGAAAAGTTGCCTGACGTATAAACGAATGATGAACATTCAGTTATTTTTTTTATTTTTTTTATTTTTTTATGATTAGATGATTTTTAAAATAGATATTTTTTTATTGAGACAAGCAATTTATTATCGAAGAACTGCATACTTAAAACCAAGCCCATACAAGGGATAAGTGTAATCCTTACATTTTCCTTTGGATTTAGTTGGGGTATGTTTTAAGCGTGTTCTTCCTTAATAAATTGCTTGTTTTTTTAAAATCTAAATGAAATCAGGAGGAATAAATATGAGAAAGGTAATTGAAAGACGTGTATATGATACTGAAACAGCATTGATAATTGCAGAATACTGGAATGGCTTAGGGAGAAACGACTTCGGGTATTTTGAAGAAACTTTGTATAGAACAAAAAAAGGAAGTTTTTTCTTGTATGGTTCTGGTGGTCCCTTAACTCGGTATTCAGAATCAAGTGGAAACCAAACCTGGGGTATTTCCACAATAATACCTCTTAGTCATGATGAAGCTTATGATTGGTTAGAAAGACATAATGAAATAGACGCTATAGAAGAGTATTTTTCTTGTGAAATAGATGAAGCTTAGAAAAGCAGATAAGAAATATTCCAATTCATGATATAGATTATCTGAATAAAGGCAAATGGGCGGCAGGGTGGGATAAATAATAAATATTACCTTAGATAAAAATGAAAATTATAGTCAGTAATAAATGTAGACAGCATATGGAGGCACATAAAAAGCATTTTGTATTTAATTGGGATGAGTTTATAAGAAAGTGTGAAGCAAACGGTAAGTTTGATAATTTACATAAGCCGTTTGAAATAATCACAATAGAGTTTCCGTTTATAGTAGGAAATTGTAATCTTATCCAAACAAAACCCAATGATGATATTGTATATGCTAAGAGAATTGGAAGAGAAATATATACAAGATTTATAAGAAATGCTAAAGCTGAGACCACGAATTCTATAATTTTTATTTTAAATAGAAGCAAAAACAGAATTGGTGAATACTACTTAATTACTATGTTTCCAGGTAAACAAAACTTTAAAGAACCAGAAGACATAAATATCAGTTCTAAGGAAGAGCTATTAGACTGTTTAAAGTTTTGGAGGGACCATGCTCTTGTATATGATGAAAGCATAATAGATGTAAATAGCATTAAGCGATATTGTCCTTACAAAAATCTCTATATTGCAGTAGCTTGAGTGTTAGATACTAATAAATGATAAAGAGGAATAATGCTAAAGAAAGATGGAGGAGTTAACTAATATGAAAATGACTAATAGTGAAAAAATAAGTAATGAGAGATTTAAGAATAGCAAAATAGGATATTTCATGGGAATAGGAATCGAAGACAATGATTCAATTTTAAGAAGAGAATTATCATTGTTGGAAGACGATAAAAACTCATCAGATTGGATGAGTTGGTGCATATATGAAGCAGTAACTGATATTTTTGACGGGGTCGAATATCAATCTATGGATTGGATAGGGCATATTATTAAGCATAAAAATGATTTCTTTGTTATAGGGGTAAATGAAGAAGAGTTCAATAGGCTTATGGAAGAATTGCCAATAGATTTAGACAATAAAGAAAAGGTATATAACATTCATATATGTGAGATGAAAACATTCTTTAACTTAACAAATCCAGAATCTGAATTTGCTAAAGAAATGTACGAGGAATGGTAAAAATGATTACATAAGATGAAATTAAATAAGGAGGAAAACTAAAAAACTAAAGATGAAAAACAAAAAATAGATTAGACGGAGAGAACTGCTTTGTCGAGGCTATAAATTACGACTTTTGTATGGTAAGGTTCAGGTGAATTTAATAGAATATGACATAAATTAGAGCCAAGATGAAAGGGAAAAGCAAGAAGTTAATATATACATAGATTTAGACAAGTCTTTAGTATTAGCCAACGATGTCTTACCTGGTAAGGTTGCTAAATTAGCGGAGATAGGCAGGATGATGATAGTGGCATGAACTTTAAAGGAATGAGTAGTAACTATATGAATGGATTTATTAGTATAGGCTAATTAAGAAGACATGAGGCACTTCTATAAGTAACTAATGATGAAAAGGAGGAATTTGATTATGGAAAATAAAATAAACCCGAATCTATTATCCGATGATGAAATGCTTAAAATTTTAAAAGAAGAATATGAGGAGTTAAAACCAAAGGGGTGTTGGGATTTTTTTAGCAGGAGGAAAAGGTCTCCTTCACTACCATATTTAAAGAAAAGGTTTGGAGTGCCGTTTAATAAGATATTACTAAAGGCAGGTATAAATGAAAAGGAACTAAACTTTGTCAGAAGAGATAAAGAGGAATATACAAAAATAATTAAAAATTTATATAAAAAGTTAGGACATACTCCATCTGCACAAGAGTTTATAGCGAATGGATATAGTACAGCTATTTTATCAAAGATATTTGGTTCATATAATAATGCCATGAGAGAATGTGGATTAGAACCTAATAAATATCAGTCAAAAGTGAATGAAAGCAAAAAGGAATTGCTTAAAATATATAAAGATATTAGTAATAAAATTGGAAAACCTGCCTCAGAAGACGAATTAAATTCTTTTGAGGGGGTATATAGTGCAACTGTATTTTCATTGAGATTTGGGGGAATGAACAATCTTAGGAAGATAGCAGGATTTGAAGAAGCACATGGCGGTAATAAGCCAAAGTACAGCAAGGAAATCATTACAGAAACTCTTATAGAGGAATATTACAAATTGAAGAGACATTTAACAAAGCTCGAAATTGAAAAAAATGAAAGATTACCAAGTTACATAACTATTTTAAAATACTTTGCAGTATTAAAAATAGCAGATGTATGGGCAGAGATTGACAAAATAATTATTGAAAGAGAAGTGCTTTGTAATAAGAGCTTTTCGAGTGAGGATAAACAATATTCCCATACTTCTGAAACTGAAATTATAAATGCAGGAACGATTGGTGAAAAGAAAGTATCGCATTATCTAAGTTTTCTTAACTACAACAAGTACAAGGTCTACAATAATATCGCCGTAAAATCAAATGGAAGGTATCAACAAATAGACCATTTAGTTATAGGTCCCAATGGTCTATTTCATATAGAGACGAAAAACTATTCAGGGGAGATATATGTTGATAGAAATGAAAATTGGAGCAAAACAACTAAATATAAGTATGAATTACTGGAAAACCCTAAAGGTCAGATACAAAGACATGAAGAAATACTGAAAGAGATAGTTGGAGATAAGTTTGAGATAGTAAGTATTCTTGCAATGGCTCATAAATATTGCAGATTATCAGGATTAGAAAATACAACATTAAATCTAATGAAAGTAGAATGTGTGTTAGATTTTATAACATCATATGAAGGACAAAGTTACATTAGCAAAGCTCAAGCAACTAAAATAATAAATGTCTTAGAAAAAAGTATAGAGACTGCAGACACCAAAGTAATTTAGTTCAAGGTTAGAATTTAATAAATTAGTAAAATAATAGACGTAATATCACTAAATCAAATAAGTGGATTATATTTAGAAAGATATTTTAATAAAGTTCATGGAGAGTGTATAGAAAGTATATGGGTGACTATTAACTTGTTAAGTAAATAATTAAATTTAATGATGAAAAGAGAAGCGTAACTATGATTTATGAAGAAAAAAATCATGATGGATGGTTAGAAAATATAATTGAAAAGAAAGTTATATTTTTGGGCGAAGACCAATATGATTTGTATTTTAATGTATTCATCCCTAACACAGTATACCATATATCATATGACAGGGATGGTGATATAATTATCCACAAAAACTATGAATGGGAATTAGGCACAGGACCAATTTAATAAGTTATGGCATTAGAAATTGAAAAGTATATATAATGCTTTATTTTTATAATTAGTATTTTTATAAAAAATAATGTGATTCTTAAAAGTATGTTAAAATAGTGTTAAGAGATTTTAATTATCTACAAGAGGAGAAAGAATAATGGAAAAATTAACACTACAACAATTAGAATCAAAGTTATGGGAGTGTGCAGATGTACTTAGAGGAGAGCTTTCTGCAACTCAATATATGGATTATATATTTGGTATGCTCTTTTTAAAGAGAATGAATAATGAATTTAATGCTGAAAGAGAGGTTAGATATAAGGAATTTAAAGAGCAAGGAATGGTAGAAGAAGAGATAGAGGAGCTACTTAATGACTCTTCAATTTACGAGACATTCTATGTTCCAGAACAAGCAAGATGGGATAAATTAAAGAATTTGAATTTAAATATAGGCCCTGAACTTGATAAAGCTTTTAAGGCTATTGAAGATGAACCTAAAAACAGCGAACTTATAGGAGTTCTAACTACTGTAAATTATAATGACAAAGAAAGAGTTCCAGATAAGAAATTAAGTCAGTTGTTACTTATATTTGATAGTATGAATTTATCCAATGAATATCTTGAATCAGAGGATATTTTAGGAGACGCTTATCAATACCTTATAAAGCAGTTTGCTGACCAAGGCGGTAAAAAGGGTGGAGAATTCTATACACCTACAGAAGTTGTTAAGGTAATGGTAAATTTATTAAAGCCACAAGAGGGGGAGCGTATATATGACCCAACCTGTGGTTCAGGTGGTATGCTTATACAAAGTATTCAATATATAAAAGAACATGGAGGAAATCATAAGAATATATCTATATACGGTCAGGAAATAAACTTATCTACTTGGGCAATATGTAAAATGAATATGCTTCTTCATGGTGCTAAAGGAGCAGATATTCAAAAAGGTGATACCATAAGAGAACCTAAACATACAGAAGGTGGAGTATTAAAGACATATGATAAGGTACTTGCTAACCCACCCTTTTCATTGAGTAACTGGGGATTAGAAGAAGCAAGTGCTGACCAGTACCATAGATTTCCTTATGGAATACCTCCAAAGTCTTATGGAGATTTAGCATTTGTATCTCATATGGTAGCAAGTTTAAATTCTAAAGGTAAGATGGCAAGTGTTGTGCCTCATGGAGTTTTATTTAGAGGTGGAGCAGAAGGTAAAATCAGAGAAGGCTTTCTTAAAGATGATTTGATTGAAGCTGTAATTGGAATTCCACAAAATATATTCTATGGTACTGGTATCCCTGCGACCATTCTCGTTTTTAATAAGAATAAAGAGGACGGAAAAAGGAATAAGGTCTTATTTATTGATGGAAGTAATAATTTCATTAAGGATGGAAATAAGAATAAGCTAAGAGAAGAAGACATTCATAGGATAGTAAGAACTTATGATGAATATAAAGATGTTGAGAAGTATGCTACTGTTGTAGATTTAGAAACTATAAAGGCAAATGACTTTAACCTTAATATAAGTAGATATGTTGATACTACAGAAGAAGAGGAAAATGTAGATATAGAATTAGTTTTACAGGATATTAGAGAACTGAAATTAAAAATGGTAGATTCGGATGAGCAATTAAACCAATATCTTGAGGAATTAGGTTTTGATACTATTTAGGTTAAGGAAAAGAATATATGGATAGTACAGAGATTAGCAAAATTATTTATTAATCAATAATAAGTGGATTTGTTGAATTTTTTAAAGTGTTTTGGACAATAGATGATTTAAAGTTTTAGACATAGAGGTGGAAAAATACTTTATTATTTAATCAATACTTTCTTTGTTTGGTTTGTAATGAAAATTATATGAAGCTGAGGTGACAGAATAGTGAATGAAGTTAGAGAAGGGTACAAGATAACGGAGTTTGGAGAAATACCCATTGATTGGAATGTAGAATATTTAGAAAATATTGCTGAACGGTTATCAGGTCATACTCCAGATAAAAAAATAGCTGAATATTGGAGTGGAAATATTCCATGGATTTCACTTAAAGATACTAAAAGGTTGGATAAACGTTATATAAGTGAAACAACAGATTATACTACTGAGGAAGGAATAAGCAATTCATCAGCAGTTATGTTACCTAAAGGTACGGTAGTTTTATCAAGAGACGCTACAGTAGGTAAGGTTGGAATTACTGCTAAAAAAATGGCAACAAGCCAACATTTTATTAATTATGTATGTGGTGAAAATTTGTACAATTTTTATTTATATTATGATTTTTATAATAGGAAGCCATTATTTGAAAGAATTGGCGCAGGTAGCACAATAAAGACCATAGGAGTGCCATTTTTTAAATCATTGAGTATAATACTGCCACCTATTAAAGAACAACGAAAAATAGCTGATATTCTTTCAGTAGTAGATGACCAAATTGAAAATACTGATATTCTTATAGAAAAGACAAAGGAGCTTAAAAAAGGACTTATGAAGAAGCTTCTTACAAAAGGAATTGGACATAGTAGGTTTAAGGAGACAGAGATAGGAAGTATACCAGAGGAATGGGAATTTAAGAGCTTAGGAGAGATAACAAGATATAGACGTGGAAGCTTCCCACAACCCTATCATTTACCAGAATGGTATGATGAGTTAAATGGAATGCCTTTTGTTCAAGTTTTTGATGTGGATTCAAATTTTAGGTTGAAAGAAATCACAAAAAGAAAAATATCAAAAGTGGCTACAGAAGCAAGTGTTTTTGCTGAAAAAGGGACAGTAATTATAACACTTCAAGGAACACTTGGAAGAACTGCGATTACGCAATACGATGCTTATATAGATAGAACTCTGCTATTATTTACTGAATATTTAATGCCTATTAATAAATTATACTTTATGTATGCTATAAATGCTTTGTTTGATTTAGAAAAAAATAAAGCCGACGGCGGAGTAATAAAGACGATAACAAAGGAGACCTTAACAAAATTTAAAATACCATTACCACCTTTAAAGGAGCAACACCAGATAGCCTCCATTCTATCTTCAGCATATGAACATGTAGACAAATATGAATTAAAAAAAGAGAAACTTCAAGAACTTAAAAAAGGACTTATGCAGAAGCTTTTGACAGGGAAGATTAGGGCTAAGGTGTAATTAATCAGATTTAGTGTAATTTTGTATAAGAGGGTGATTAAATTGAGAATTCCGTTGCAGATACAAGAAGCTGATATGAAAGAGGTATTAGAAATTTTAAAAAAAGAAGCTTGCAACTACGTTAACGAAGCTTTAAAATGTGCATATTGTTCTTGTAATGATGAAATACAAGAGTTACTTTCAGAAGATAGTTTAGAGAGATTTTCTGCAATTACAACAGCAATTGGTTTTCCGTTAAAAGATTATGACTATGAATTTAGTGAGTTGCTTGGGATTTCTAATGAAATAGAAGAATTAGCAAGACAAATGCAGTCGTGGATAACATTGGGTTCGTCTGTAGAAAGTGCATTACAAATATTTCTTGCTATTCATTTATTAAATTATAAGGATTCAGGATGGGGTAAGTGGGAAGAATTTAATTATGAAAATGTAAAAGGCGAGATATATAAAACGTTGGATAGCATAGACGAAAAGGACTTAGCTAAGGATAAGAAGAAATCACTTAAAAAGAATATAAAAGAATATCTCAAAACAAGACAAGAAACTACTGATTTGCAACAGCTAAATCTACAAAATTTAATAAGGTTTTATAAGTCTAATGTATGGTGGAAGAACGAATATACAGAAGAACTTGAAGTAATTAGAGAGTACAGGAATTGTGTTCATTCGTTTAAAAAAAGAGATATTGGAGAATGGGATAGACTTTTACGTTCATTAAAATTCTACTGTACATTACTATTAGATTTAAGAAGTATGACACCAGATGTGGATAGTATGCTGGATTATGAAGCAGAATTAAGGACTGAATTTGAGTGTAATTACAGTGATTATTAATAAAATAATAAATTATAGAAATAGGAGAGAATTAATTGGTAGTTACAGTAACAACTAAAGAAGAATTAAAGACAGCATTGAAAAATAAAGAGAATACAATTTTAGTAAAAGGCAAACTTGCTAAAAAAATTAAACCATTATCATTACTAAAGAAATCAGATAAGAAGATAAATATTGATGAAAATATGTCTACAACTGCGGCCGCAGGTTTTATGAGTACAATAGCAGGAATTTCGGTTGCAGTTGCAATAACACTAATTATAACTGTTGGCATTGTTGGCATAGTAGCAATGTTAAATGATTACAAGATGGTCATAAAAGATAATGAAATAACATTGGAGAGAAATTAATTATTGATTTAGGGGTGATAAAGTGTCTTACCTTGGGAATGAAGCAACTCTTGTAGAGCTTCCAGCTATAGATTATATAAAAGATATATTAGATTATGAATTTGTTCATGGTAAAGATTTAACTCCAGAACAGGGAGCAAGAGATTCCCTTACTGAAGTTATTTTAGTTAGAAGGCTCGAAAAAGCTTTGAAAAGACTAAATCCATGGATGGATGAAGGGAATATTAATAGGACTATCAGACATTTAAGCAGACCTGAGAATTTAGGGACAAGCCTCCTGGAGATTAATGAAAAGTTATACGAGGATATTGTAGATTTGAAATATACTGTTGACCAAGACATATATGGTAATGGGCAAAAGAAGCCACAGACGGTACATTTTATGGATTGGAATAATGTAGAAAATAATGACTTCTTAGTTACAAGACAATTTGAAGTAAAGACTCAGTTAGGTAAATCTATTTATCCAGATATAGTTTTGTTTGTAAATGGTATTCCTGTTGTTGTTTTAGAATGTAAGTCACCATTCTTAGAGAAATCCAAGAATGAAAATACAGGTAAAAAGGAAGCCTTTGAACAACTCAGAAGATATATGAATGAGAGGGACGGAAACCTTATAGAAGGAAACCCAAGGCTTTTTTATACAAACTTCTTAACTGGTATCCTAAATAAATATCATGCTTATGTAGGAACTATCAGTTCAAAGTACAATCATTACTTGGAATGGAAGGACCCTTATCCAATAAAAAGGGACAAGGTTCAAGAAGTAGAGGACTTTGGACAGAATATTTTTATCCAAGGACTTTTAGAAAAGAAAAATCTTGTTGATGTTATGAGAAACTTCCTATTATTTGAAGTGGATAATGGCATTACTATAAAGAAGATATGCAGATACCAGCAGTTTAGAGCTGTTAATAAAGCCATAAAAAGACTAAAAGAAGGTAAAGATACCTTATCAAGAGGAGGAGTTGTTTGGCATACACAGGGGTCAGGCAAATCCTTAACTATGGTAATGTTAGCAAGGAAGATAAAAAGAACTTCTGGACTATCAGAGGCTACAATTGTTGTTGTAACTGATAGGATTGATTTGGATAAACAGATTTATGGCACATTTTTAAGGACCTTATCTAAGATTACAACACCAGAAAGAGCAGATAAAATCTCAAAGATGAAAGAACTCTTATCTGCGGCCCAGCCTAAGATTATAATGACAACTATTCAAAAGTTTGAAAGTGAGACTGAGGAAAGAGAAGTTATAGAGAATGGGAAGAAGGTAAAGAAGAAATTCATTCTTCCGTATGAAGTCTTAACCACAAAGTCTAACGTTATTGTACTTTCAGATGAAGCTCATAGAAGTCAATATAAGGATACTGCTTTAAATATGAGGACAGCTCTGCCAAATGCAACCTTTATAGGATTTACAGGTACTCCAATAGATAAAGATGACAAGTCAACGCAAAGGACTTTTGGAGGCTACATAGATAAATATGGCATAAAGGAAGCAGTTGATGACGGTGCAACTGTAAAAATAGTTTATGAAGGAAGAATGCCTCAGCTTCATATAAAAGCTGAAAGTTTAGACGAATTATTTGATGAAGCTTTTGCTGATAGAAGTGATGAAGAGAAGGAAGCTATAAAGCAGAAGTATGCAAATAAAAAGGCTATTGTAGAAGCTGAAAATAGGATTAATGACATTACTATTGATATGCTTAAACACTATAGAGACAATATACTTCCAAACGGATTTAAGGCACAAATAGTATGTGTAAGCAGGGAGGCTTGTGTAAAATACTATAATGCTCTAAGGGGAAATATGAAAGAAGTTATTGGAGAAGAATTAGAGGCGAAGGTAATATTCTCTGGTGACTTGAATGACCCAACGTATTTGAAGGAACATTTTACCACTAAGGCAGAGCAAGAAGGTATAATTAATAGATTCAAGCAACCTATTAACAAGGATAAGTTATGCTTTATTATTGTAAAGGATATGCTTTTAACTGGCTTTGACGCACCTATTGAACAAGTAATGTACCTTGATAGACCTTTAAAAGAGCACAATTTATTACAGGCAATAGCAAGAGTTAATAGAACTTGCACAATGGAGGTTAATCGTAAGGGAGATAGTTACAAAGTTAAGAAAGATAATATTGTAAAACAATGTGGCTATGTTGTAGATTACTATGGTGTGTCTGATTATTTAGAAGAAGCACTGGCTATATTTGATAAAGAAGACTTAGGGCAACCTATGCAACCTATTAATGATTTATATAAAGAAATGCTTTCATATAGGGAAGCTGTAATAAGCATGTTCAAAGGTAAGGATAAAAATAACCTTGATGAATTAATTAAGATTTTAGAACCACAGGATAAAAGAGCCGAATTTGAGATTGGATATAAGCGTTTTTTAGGTGCGGTGGAAGCTTTACTTCCTTCGCATGTGGGTACAGATATTTTGAATGATTTAAAGTGGCTTGGGTATATTAGAGCAGGAGCTAAGGCAAAGTATAGCCCAGAGGAAGAGTTAGATATAAGTGATTGTGGTGAAAAGGTTAGGGAAATAATTGAAGAACATCTAAAGTCTCTTGGAGTTATTCAATGGATAGAGCCTATTACACTGTTTGAGGATGATTTCAAAGGTAAAATTAGTACATTGAAGTCAGATGAAGCTCAGGCTTCTGCTATGGAACATGCAGTAAAACATGCAATAAGTGTGAAAATGGATGACAATCCAGTATTTTTTACAAGTTTATTAGAAAAACTTCAAAAACTACTTGATGAAACTAAGAATAATTGGATTGAAAGAAAAAAGAAGCTTGAAGAGTTTATTGAAAGGGAAGTAGAACAAGGTACAAAAACAGAATCGGAAATCCTGGGATTAGATGAAAAGGAATTTGCTTTCTTCGAAGTTGTTAAAAAGTATATAGTAGATGAAGCGGTAGAAGATGATAGAATTAAGGAAGAAAGTGAAAGTTATATAAGTAATGACGTTGTAGAGTTATCTAAGAGTATCGCTTTGGACGTGCGTAAAGCAGTTGAAGATGATTATGCAGTTGATTGGATTAATAATCAAAGTAAAACAGGTGACATTGAAAGAGCCATATTTATGATGTTAAATAAAAATTATTTTAAGCAGATAAAGCTAAATATAAGAAAAAGTATGGTTAATCCTCTATTAAATTTAGCTAAAAAGCATTTTGCAGTATTAGAGAAAAATTAAAACTTATAAGGAATAGGTGTAGTTTTATACAAAGTCAATGCAACAGAATTGAGGTTTATAATATGAAAATGGAGTTTAAGTATGGAACAACAAATATAGCTTTTAGTGTAGTTTTTAAGAATAGAAAAACTATGGAGATTGCAGTAGAACCTCCAGATGTTGTAACTGTTACTGCACCAGTGGGTACTAATAAGGAGCTGATACTTGAGAAAGTACAAAGCAAAGGAAGTTGGATTATTCAAAAACTCTATTCCTTTAAGCATATGAACTGTAAGCAGATTAACAGAGAATTTGTTAATGGAGAGTCCTTTATGTATTTAGGAAGAACCTATTCTTTACAGATAGAAGTAGATTCAAGTATTAGGAAGTCAGAAGTCAAGCTTTATAGAGGGAAGTTTGTAGTAAAATCAAAAGATAAGGATGAAGAAATAATAAAGAGGTCTATGGAAGAATGGTACAGAGACAAGGCTAAGGAAATAATAGAGCAGAGAGTTAGTTATTACCAAAGATTTTTCAATGTAGCTCCAAAAGGTATTAAGATTAAAGAGCAGAAGAAGAGATGGGGAAGTTGTACATCAAAGAATGAACTTTTGTTTAATTGGAGATGTATAATGGCTAAATCAAATGCCTTAGATTACATTATTGTACATGAAATGTGCCATATGTATCATAAAGACCATTCTAAAAACTTCTGGGATTTATTAGCTTCGGTGTTACCAGACTATGAGATTAGAAAAGAATGGCTAAAAAATTATGGTGTTAGAATGGATTTGTAAACATTGAACAGGGAGATGGTGTACTATGTTAGGGGATTATAAATATGAAGCATTAATGAAGTATTTTCAGACAATAGAAGATAATAAGGTAGTTTTAACTTATGATGATATTGAAAATATAATTGGATTTAAACTTCCGAAATCAGCTTATGAATATAATGCTTATTGGAGAGAAAGTAAAACTCATACAGTAACAAGGGCATGGATAGAAAGTGGATGGAAGATAACAGAGCTAAGGATGGGGAAACATATTGAATTTACAAAAGTTGCTTAATATTTACCATATACACATATTAACTATAAAAGGATGTTGTTAATTGAAAAACATTATTGTATGGTGTGCAGACATTGGCTCAATTAAAAATAAAAGATTTGGATGGTGCAGAGCCGTATTAGGAACAAATGAAAGATTTAGAGTTGGTATCAGTATTGAAGATTTTGTTGTTGGTATTGCAGAGGATTTATCAAATGGAGATAAAGTTGCTTTAGGTTTTGAATGTCCTCTATTTGTTCCTATATCCGATAACCCATTAAATCTAACCAGTGCAAGAGAGGGTGAAGGAGATAGACCTTGGAGTGCAGGGGCAGGTTGTGGTGCTTTAGCTACTGGACTATCTGAATGTGCATGGATACTGAGTAGAATTAAGGAATTGACGAGGATAGATATTAAGGTAACGTTCGAGTGGAATGAATTCACTAATAAGCCCTTAAACCTATTCATCTGGGAGGCTTTTGTATCTAAAAATTCTAAATCTACGACCCACCATGGAGACGCAGAAGTGGCTATTAGAGCATTTATCGAAAAATATACTGATTTAGTAAAGGCAAATGCTATTAAGGTAGACAATCCATATAACTTAGTAGCGGCCGCAATATTAAGAGCAGGTATATCACATGATATTAATTTGTTAAGTCAGTCTTGTATAGTAATAAAGGGATAAAGGTAGGATTTAGGATACTTATATGTATATATACTTCTCAAAGCAAATTATAAGATTAAAAAGTTTTAAGAGGGAATACTGGTTGGTAATTCCCTCTTTACTTATTTTTCTATCTAAAATAGGTTTAATATAGTATCTATGTCTTCGTCTGTAATTTCGCTATCCTTAGTTCTAATACCATTGGAGGATACTGAAGAATCAATAATTTGTTTATCCTTCAATATTTCATTAATCATATGTCTAATCCTATTATCTAAATTCAGGCTATCGTATCCATTGCTTACATCATTTTCTACTAATCCACATATATAACTGCTAATGTTATCCTTGGTTTTAAGGTAATTATATATATGTAGTTTTTTTTCTGAAAAGCTTATTGAAATTTTATTTTTTGCCATTATGTTTAATTTCCAGTACTTTGAGGTAGCTCAATGCGTTTGACAGCTGACTGTTTTCTTCTATTATTGCTGAAGGATAATGTGTTAGGATATAATCTTGTAGAAGGATTGAACCTCCACCAACAAAAACCAGCTTAGAGTTATTAAATGTAATATTTCTGCTCTTGGCAAAATTGAATATCTCCAATACATGATTATTTATTAACTCATTAATAATTTCTATACTCTCATGTACTCGATTCCCATTTATATATAAACAACCATCCTTTAAGATTTCTTCTGTGTCATTATCGTCAATGTGAATTCCGTACTTAGATTTTAATGTTTCTGCTAACTTTGCTCTTAGAATACTTATTCCAGAGTTTGCTACTACCATGCTTTCTAATTCTGGGATTAGATTTTTATAGGTACAGAATGTAGTGTTTAATGAACCAATGTCTATAACGGTAGCTTTAGTATCTCTAAATTCTGTTGGTCTGTAGTAGGTGCTTCCTACAGCTTCAGGCATTAACACTATATTGGTAATCCTAAAACAATAGATGATTCCATTTATTTTTAATGTAATTACTTCTTTATCTTTTTGTATCATATTTTGATACTGAATTTTTAATGTATTATTTTTATATATATTTATAGGAAGGTTTATTGCTAAATGAACATTTGGTAATCCAAATTTCATTACGTCAGCCTTATCTATAAGTTTAGCTATTGCCACATATATAGAAAGCTGATGTGTTATTGAACTTTTACTTATACTATAATCACTTTGGCTCTCACTGACCATATTTCCTATTAAGTATGATTTACCATTAAAATCAACCAAATATGAGTTAGGAGTAATATCTACCCCAAGGTTATGTACTTCTTGAACCTTAGTTCTAAATACCACTTTTTCTATTCTTTGTCCTAAGTTTATAAGTGCTTTAGTACTATGTTTTCCAGTATCTACAGCTATTAAAATATCTTTCATTTTATTTCCTCCAAATTTTCTTAAATTTAATGTTTTTATATAATAAGCACTAAGGGGGCGACTTATAACTACTCTGTAGCACTAAAAGTGTTTAATAAAGTGCGACAAAGTGAGAAAAGTAGGGACATGGATATAGGAGTAATTTATTTTATTATCTACAGTCAATATTTTTGGCATTGACTCTATTAGAAATTTATTACTACATTTAATAGTAAGTTAAAGAGGGTATAACTTATAAATTATCAAACATACTAATATCATAATAGAATTTGTAAACTTATGTAAAATTTAAATGAGGTATTAATATGGCGAGAAAACCACAGGATAAACCTTCTGAGAATTTATCTGGCAAGAAGTTTAATATGCTTTCAGTTGTAAAATTTGTTAAAAAAGATAAGGGAAGGTTTTATTATGAAGTTGAGTGTGATTGTGGCAATAAAAAAGTAATGAGGTCTGATTCAATTAAGGTAAATAAGCATTGTGGCGGGGATACACATAAACCAGAAGGTCCTGAATTACAAATGGACCGTGTAGAGGTACTAAAGAAAGAAGAATATTATCAATCTATTATAAGGCGTAGCAAAAAACTAAATTCACAAGAAGATAATATTATTAGTTTTGAAGAATTTTCTAATATTGTAGATAAAGAGTGCTACTACTGTGAGGAAAAAGGAAGCAAAATTAGAAAAGATAAATATTCCAATACAGAAATCTTAATAAACGGGATTGACCGTATGGATAATAACTTGGGTTATATAACTAAAAATGTTGTAAGTTGTTGTAAGTGGTGTAATTACAGCAAACATGAAAGCAATATTAGCTATTTTGCAAACTGGATATACAGGACATATAATTACATGATTTTACATAAAAAAATTGATATTAATGAAAGATTTAGTCCATTACAAACAACTGTCAGACCAAACACAAAGGGAAAGATACGTAAAAAAGATAGAGAGAATATGTTGTATAAAAACGCTTATAATAAACTGAAGCAAGACACAAAAAAAATGGGAAGGTCTTTTAAAGTTTCCTTTGAAAAATATAAAATTCTAATAGTAAAGCCATGCAAGTATTGTGGTAGAGAGTATAGTAGAGAAATTATTGATGGGAGTACTAAGAAGAGTATAAAGATTAACTCTTTAGATAGAATTAATTCTAATGTTGATTATTATACAAGTAATATTCAGGTCACTTGCGTCACTTGTAATTATGCCAAGAATAATAGAGATGAGGAGAAATTTAAAGAGCATGTAAAGAGTATATATCCATTTGCATTAAAATTTATTAGTAAATTAAGATTAGAATGACGATAAAGCTAAAAGATTAATGCACAATTTTTGATTGTTTTAGTCTCTTTTTGCAATATATTTAAATTGTGTGACTGGCAATTTCAAATACCGAGGTTTTGGCAAAGAACTTTGGAGAGTTTTTATCAGTACAAATTTAGCGTTTGGCGTAGCGAATCATTGACATTGGGGTGGCGATGTTAGCTCTTTTGTTTTCATAAACATAATCATTGAGCGTAACTTAACATATATGGGAAAATGTAAGAAACAATTAAGCAAAGATTTAAAAGGGAAGGAGTTGCAGAAATGTTGTCCCAATGTAGAATTAAATTAAATCCAGATATAGGCTGTACTATTAGCTAACTTTGATTGGGCTACAGTACAGTTTTTTTATTAATGTTATATAGTAAACATTATACTATTTTAGATAATTAAGTAATGAGCGTTGGAGATGTTATAAAAATTATAACTATAGAAGTAGTTTCTAAATGTCTTCTATAAGAGAACTGAGGGAGAAAATTTAAATATTTTTGAAAGGTGCAAGAATTGAATGAAGAGTAAGTTGATACTATATACAAGGTAAAAATTAATGGTAGAATACAGTAATATTTGAATAAAGTATCGTTCTTCATAGCAATAATTTATGGTTTACCGAGTTAAATTATAAGCGATTAAGTTAAGTATGATTATTTAGGTCCTTGTGTTGCCTAACTTCAACAATGTATTTAGGATTTTACATTGAATGTAATAAATTTAAAATGGTATAATTTACATATATAACTGAGATAAATGCAGACTACTTCAAGTGGTATCTGCATTATTTATTAAAATTTTTGAATTTTACACAAAAGCATTTTGTAAGATTCAAAATGGCTATTTTAAAGGTTTATAGAGATTTAATAAAAAAGTTAAACTTTGAATATGACATATTGTATAAAAAAATAAAATTAAGTAAGATTTGGGGGAGTATCTATAAATACAGTAAACCCTATAAGGGAAAGGAAACAGTTAGAAGCTATGAAGAGCTTCTTAAAAGGAAAAGATGTTAGAGATTATCTAATGTTTATGGTTGGAATATCCAGTGCATTGAGAATATCTGATATTTTAGCATTAAGAGTAAAAGATATTTGGGATAGAAAAAAGCCACAGGAATTTATAATGCTAAATGAAAAAAAGACTGGTAAAGCTAAAAGATTTCCTATAACTAAAAATTTAAATAAGGCAATTCTTCAGTTTATGAAAGAATATAACCTTGAGCAAGATGATTATGTGTTTCAATCAAGAAAAGGAAAAAACAAACCCATTACCAGGCAACAGGCCGCGTTCATTTTAAGTCATGCAGGAGATTATGTTGGCATAAAAGAAGCAATTTCAACTCATTCTATGAGAAAAACTTGGGGATATTGGGCATACAAATCAGGAGTATCATTGGCACTTATAATGGAAGCTTTAAATCATAGTAGTATTTCAAATACCAGAAAATATTTAGGAATTACTCAGGATGATTTAGATGATGTATATATGAATTTGAATTTATGATAAATATTAAAGAGGTAAATTAACAGGAAATTTTAGAAGGGGGGATAATATGGATAAGTATGTACCGTATGATAATAATTTTTTTAAAACAGTTTTAGATATAAAAGAAGATAATAGTATAGAGCCACTGAAAAGATATTCTCTTGAAATCGAGTTGAATAGAACTAATAATTTAAAAAATTATGAAAAGATAGTTATAATAATGATGAACCCAAGTAAGGCAAATAAAGAGTTATCAGATGATACTGTAAACAGAATAATAAAAGAAATTCATATTCAAAAGAAAAAAGTTAAGTATATAACAATATTAAACTTATTCTCGGTATTTGAAAAGGATTCAAAAAAGTTAAAGGATTATATGAAAGAGTATGGTTATGAGGTTGTAGCAGGAATTAGTAACAATGATTTATACAACAATGATGATTTAATTAGACAGAGCTGTGAAAATGTAAATGAAGTAATAATAGCTTGGGGTGACGGTAAACAAAAATGGTACAGACAACGAGAAAATGATGTTCTTTCGATATTAGCGAAGATTAACATTGAGGTACTATGTTGCAATGATTTAAGTATATTAGGTTATCCAAGACATCCTTCAAGATTACCCCAAAATATTAAATTTATTAGTTATTCAACTGCTTTAGAAGATTGGGTAATGAGAACATTAGAGAAAAGAGCTGAATATTATCACGTAAGTAAATAACTCTAAGAACAATAACTTTCAGCTTGTTGATGAGTAGAATAAGGTTGATAATTTAATTCGAAAAACAAAATAATATTTTAAAAAGGTATTGATTTAAGTAACCATAAAAAAAACAATTATGGTTGCCAAAAGTCAATACCTTTTGTTATTTAGAGAAGGGAGCAATTTAAGATGTTTAATGTAGGTGATTACTATAAAGTAAAAGATGAAAACTATACCCCAGGCATAAAAATACAAGATTTTTCAACAAAGGGCAGGGTATCAAGAATTAAAGGCAAAACTACTAATAGAATTCATCACTTAATAAGTGATTTAGAAACAAATTTATTTTATCTTCTTGATTTTGAAGATAAAGTAACAGATATAAAAGAACACTATCCTTTATTGGATTTAGAGGAGGTAGTATCAGATTTAAGTAATATTAGGTTAGATAAATTTAAAGATAAAAAAACTGGTGAACAGTATATATTTACAACAACATTTGTTGTTAGATTAAAAGGTATATCAGAGGAGAAATATTTAGCTCTTTCTGTTAGAAATGAAACAGAATTATATAGGGATTTGCTATTAGAGAAGCTTGAAGTAGAAAGGAGATACTGGCAAACGAAAGAAATTAATTGGACTATTATTACTAATAAAGATATACCAATGGCAAAGGTTAATAATATAAAGTGGCTATATATGGGAGATGTTGATATTGAATATGAAAAAGAGCGGTATGTTAAAGAAGTTATACTCAGCAAGATTGCCAAAAAAAAGTATTCTGTAAAAGAATTACTAAGTAATACCGATAATGAACTTTTACTTCCTATTGGTACCTCATTAGTTGTATTCAAGAAAATGATTATTAATGAAGAGATTCTTGCTGATTTATATAAACCAATCGATATTGGGCTATCCTCAGATAATTTTCATGTGAGATATCAGGAGGTGACTAAGAATGTCCTATAGCTTAATGTTAAATAGTTTATTAAAGAAAAAAGAGGATGAAAATTCAATAGAAAGGGTCTTATGGATTTCAGAAGAACTTGATTTTGTTTTTTTAATTAATATTTATGATACTTCATGGCCATACAGTGCCAATGTATCTGACTTAACTGCATTATTACGTGAAAATAAAATTGAGACTGTTTCAGATGAAATATATTATAGATTAGTTGACGACAATGGATTAAGTGAAAAAGATATTGCTAAGAGGAATAAAGCATATGAAGTTGTTTTGGAATTTTATAAAAATATAGGTGAACCAAACATTTTTATAACTAAAGAGAGGAATAAGTATATTTCTTATATTATAAAAAAGTATGGGTTTAGTAGGAGAACTATTGAGGATTATATTAAGAGGTATTGGAAGAGAGGTATGAACCGTAACTCGCTTTTACCTGACACATATCGTTGCGGTGGTAGAGATAAGGAGAAGGGAGTTGGGCAAATTAAAAGAGGTCGTCCTAAATTAAATGATATTAATAGTGGTATTAATATTGATGAAGATATAAAAAAGATTTTTAAAACTTCAATAAATAAATTCTATTATAATCAGAAAAAAAATTCATTGGTAACAGCATATCATTTAATGCTAAAAGAATATTTTAGCAAAAAAGTTATAAATGTTGAAGGAAAAGCAGAGTTGATACTAAAGGATAAACATCAGATTCCTTCCTTAGTACAATTTAGGTATTGGGTTAATAAGGAAAGAGATATAAAAAAAGAATTTACAAGTAGAAGTGGAGCAAGGATATTCTATCAAAAACATAGAGCTATTCTAAATTCAGTTAATGATTTAGTTACTGCACCTGGGATGGAGTACCAAATAGACGCAACTGTGGGAGATGTATATTTAGTATCTCAATTTCAAAGGGAATGGATTATTGGAAGACCAGTTATCTATATAGTGGTTGATTGTTATACTCGTTTGGTTTCTGGAGTAGCTGTTACTTTAGAAGGTCCTTCATGGGTTGGAGCAATGAGTGCTTTAGCTAATGCAATGTCCGATAAAGTTAAATTTTGCAAGGAGTATGATATTGAAATTAGTGAGGAAGAATGGCCAGTACACCACATACCATATTCCATATTGGGAGATAGGGGAGAATTAGAGGGATTTAACGCTGACAATTTAGTAAATAACCTTGGAATTAAGGTGTCCAATACTCCACCATTTCGACCAGAATGGAAACCTATTGTAGAACAACAATTTAGGCTTTTAAATATAAAAACCAAGGCTTTAATTCCAGGAGCAATTAATCCAGATTTTAGAGAGCGTGGTGCAAAGGATTATAGGTTGGATTCTAAATTGAATATTAAACAATTTACTAAGATTTTAATATTATCAATTCTATTTCACAATAATCATCACATATTAAAGGGATACAAAAGAGAAAAAGGGATGATAGAAGATGAAATAGAGGCAATTCCAATAAAATTATGGAATTGGGGGATAAAGAATAAGAGTGGAATATTAAGAACCGCACCAGAAGAGCTGATAAAGTTAAGTCTAATGCCCAGAGACCAAGCAACTATTACAGAAAGTGGAATTCGATTTAAAGGTATTTATTATAGTTCAGTAACAGCTATAAGTGATAAGTTATTTGAAACTGCACGGTCAAAAGGTAATTTTAAAATAGATATTGCATATGAACCACGTAATCTAAACAATATTTATTGGATAGATAAAAGTGGAACAAAATATGAGAAATGTTTTTTATTAAATAAAGAGTATAGATATTTAGATAAGACTCTTGAAGAAATTGAGTATCTTAAACAAAAAGAAATGTTAAAGGTAAAAAATATTGAAATAGATGAAGTTGAAAAAAGAATAAATTTAATAAATCAGATAGAGGAAATTGTTATGGAAGCAAATGAAGAATCAAAGCATATTAAGTTAGTTAATTCAAGTATTAAGGGAATAAGGGCTAATCGACAAGCTGAGAAACTTATAAATAGGAAGAAAGAAGCTTTTGTTCTTGGAAAAGATGAAATGGCAAGTTCAGGAATAGTTTTGCAATATCCAGTATTAGAATCGGAAGAAAGTGAAGATGATATGTTATTGCTCAAGAGAAAGCAAAAAGGAGGGGAATCTAATGAACAATAATTTGGGGATGGAAGCTAATTACTCTAAACAATTAATTGCAGAATATCAAGGAAATCCATTTATAGAAGCCCTTCCAGAAATATTGAACAAATCAGATGTCATAAACAAACTTTCGTATTATCCAAAATTTGACATAAAGGAAAGAGAATATGAAGCTCATATTAGACTGCATTTAATACAAAGAGTTTTTCAATATTTCCAACCATTGCCAATACATTTAGAATTGGAAAGTAGAATTTCACGAAGTATTAGATTGGGGTATATAGGAAGAAATCCAGTTAATTCAGCTTATGTAAGGAAATTAAATAATGGTTACAAAGATATAATAAATAAACAAATTACAGTAGATAATACAAAAAACTTTATGACAACATCTAATGGTTTTTCACTTATAGGGGTTAGTGGTATGGGTAAAACAACAGTATTATCAAAAATACTAAACACAATGCCTCAAGTCATCGTACATTCAAAATATAAAAAAAAACCATTTTCTATGACTCAATTAACATATTTAAAACTGGATTGTCCATTTGATGGTTCGATAAAAGCACTTTGTCTCGAATACTTTTCAGCAGTAGATAGGATTTTATCAACTAACTATTTTGACAAATATAGTATGGCAAGGCTTTCTGCAAATGCAATGCTTCCAATAATAAATCAAATATCAAGAATCGTGGGATTAGGTTTATTGGTGATAGATGAAATTCAACATTTGAGTTTAGCCAAAAGTGGAGGATGTGAAAAAATGTTAAACTACTTTGTGACAATGAGTAATACATTATCACTTCCAATAATTACAGTTGGAACTCCTAAAGCTATGCCAATATTACAAAATGAATTTAGACAAGCTCGTAGAGGAAGTGGCCAAGGTGGAAATATGGTATGGGATAGGTTGAAAAAAGATGAACAGTGGACGTTATTGATTGAAGGGTTATGGGAGTACCAGTGGGTTAAAAAGCCACAGCCATTAACTCAAGAATTATTAGATGTAATTTATGATGAATCACAAGGAATAATTGATGTTTGCATTAAATTATTTTTTATGTCACAGATAAGAGCAATTTCTTCAAAAAAAGAAACAATTACACCATTATTAATAAGAAAAGTAGCAGAGGAAAATTTAAAGTTAGTAAGACCTATGCTTCAAGCAATAAAGACTGGAAATACAAAAAGCCTACCTCTTTACAACGATATAATTGTATTAGATGTTTCTAACTTTATAAATAATGAGCAAAATCAGATTTTACTGAATAGTAAAATTGACCATTTTAAAAAAGCAAGAGAAGAAAAAGTAAATTCTCAAATTTTTGATGTTAAAAAAGAGATTACAATAAGGCTTTTAGATTTAGGCTTTGAAGAAGGTGAAATAAGCAAATATTTAGAACAAGTCCTTTATATAGAATCCACAGATATAAATAAGATTATTAGAGAAATGTTAAGGCTTTTGATGAAAATAGGAAGTAATGATAGTTTAGATAAAAAGAAGAATAAGAAATCTAAAATTATATTAAAAGACGAAAATGATATAAGATATGTAGCTGATAAATGTAAAAAAAGTGAAACTTCAATTTATGATGGATTAAAAAGTCACAACTATATTAAAAACTTTGAAAGCTTAATAAGGGAGGTAACTTAAAAATGGTAACATTCTTCCCTACGCCATATCCAAATGAAACACTATACAGTGTTATAGCAAGGTATCATATTTGGAGTGGAAATTTAACAGTTAAGACCACTTTAAGAGATTTATTTAATACAACAACAATAACAGCAGGTAGAGAACTACCTGCTAATGTTAATTTATTACTAAGAAATTTACCTAAGAACTGTATACTTACAGCTGATGAAATTATTAAAAAACATACATTATACAAATACTATACCTCCTTTCTACCAATCGAAAGGGCTAAACAAGTATATGATTTAATGTTAGAAAGGAATGGTTCTCTAATATATACAAGTTTAGGAATGTGTAATAATACTATCAAGACACACTCTTTATTGAAATATTGCAATTATTGTATTGAGGAAGATAGATATAATCACGGAGAAGCATATTGGCACATTGAACATCAATTACAAGGAACGATAATGTGTCATAAACACTTTTGTGAGCTTAAAATCAGCAATAAGTCAGTTGAATTAAGAAATCGGCAAGAGTATTTGAATTTAGATATGACAATAAGTAGCGAAGATAGAGTTTTAATAAATCTTAATAAAAATATTATTGAACATCAAAAAACGTACAGTAAAAACGTTAATATAATTATCAATAGTAATTTAGAGTATAAACAAATGAATTTTTTTAGGGAGCATTACCTAAAATACTTAATAGATAAAGGAATGGCTGAAAGTAGGATGAAAATATATCAAGAAGAATTATTAAGAGATATTAAAAGCTATTATGGCGAAGAGTATTTGACACTTTTAGGCTGTAATTATGATACTAAAAATGGGTTTAACTGGGTAACTGCTATTACAAGAAAACATAGGAAAAGCTTTCATACAATTCAGCATTTATTGATGATAGAATACTTAAATATAGATATAGAAGCTCTATTTAATGCAGATTACTTAGAGGTAAAGAAAGGTAAAACTTATCTTGTTAAAACAGATGAAGAAAAAGCAGTATATAGGGAAAAATGGTTAAAACTAAGAATAGGTTATCTTAATAAGAGTAAGAGTTTCATGAAAGATTTAGATTGTGCCACTTATACTTGGTTAAGTAGATATGATAGAAAGTGGTTAGATGAAAACTCTCCCCTGAAAAGGACATATGGTTATAGTAAGAGAATTAATTGGGAGAAGAGAGATGAAGAGCTATTAAAGAAAGTTACTGAGGTTATTAAAAGTATGTATAATAGCACAGAAAAGCCAGAGCGGATTACAATTGGAGCTGTTGGAAGAAAAATAGGCAAGGCTTACTTATTGCAAAAGTATACAGATATTATGCCAAAGACAAAGGCATATTTAAATGAACAAGTAGAAACAGTTGAGGATTTTCAAGAGAGAAGAATTAATTGGGTAAGAGAAAATTTAGTGAAAAATGGAGAAAGCGAATGGATTATAAGAAGAAAAGCAGGAGTAAGATAAATTAGATACAGTTATTGCCATAATAAGTGAATTAAAAATCAGTTTTAATTTCAAACAATGTTTGTATTTTTTGTCTGTTTGTCTATATATTTACAATTAAAGCTTGTGAATATATACTATTAATTGTAGCAATATGTAAAAAAATATTCTAATATGAAAATTTTGGATAGAGTCAAATTTCAAAAATTATTTTATATAGTATATTTGGAGAGGATTACCGATGAAATTAGAGGAAATACAAGCACCTAAATTGCCAGAAAATTACAATCCGTATACAGGAATAGCAATAGCTCCATTAGATAGATTAAAAATAATGGATGACGGTGAATTTGAAGATTTAATTATTGAGTGGGCAAATGATTATTTGAAAACTGTATATTATAAAGTAGCGGGGATGGCTGGTTCAGGTGATAAAGGAAGAGATGTAGTGGCATATTATAATAAAACTGATTTTGATATTTACCAGTGTAAGCATTATGGGGAAGCATTATCACCAAGTAAATACTGGGTAGAATTCGGAAAGTTGTGTTACTACACATATAAAAAAGATTATAGAATACCTGTACATTACTATATAGTTGCAAGTAAAGGAATAGGACAAGCGTTAAGAGACCTTTTAGACAATCCTGAAGAAATCAACAAGGAACTTGTGAGAAATTGGAATAAATATTGTAAGAAGAAAATAACTTTAAGCGAAGAAGTTGTTTTAGACGATGAATTTAAAAAATATGTTGAAGAATTTGATTTTTCAATTGTTGATGATATTCCACAAATTAAATTATTAGAGCAACATAGTTTAACAAAATGGCACAAGTTTAGATTTGGTGGTGGACTAAAAAAAAGGTCAAAGCCTGTTATACCAGAGAGCATTGATGGTAATGAAATTGACTTGTTATACGTGCAACAACTATTAGAGATTTATTTTGAAATTTCTAAAGGTCAAGTAAATGATATAAATACACTAAAGAGAGATGATACTTTATTCAATCATTTTAGTAGACAGAGAGAAGATTATCATTTAGCTCAAGCATTAAAAAGATTTACCAGAGATGAATACATAGACTTTGAACCATATAATGATATAAAAAGTGAGATATATAGGGGTGTTATAGATATAAGTTTAGAAGAATTCAGTAATTTGATAAAGAAGGTTAATGATACATTGAAGGTAGCAAGAAGTTTACCTTTACAAAGTATTGAATTAGGAATAATAAATCCAAGCGAAAAAGCTGGAATGTGTCACGAACTCGTTAATGAAACTAAGTTGAAGTGGGTGGATAAATAATGAGTGAGATTAAAATATATAATACTCCTATTGAAATTGGAATTAGAATATTACTAATATTAAAAAGGTGCGAAAGTGCAATGGAACTAAATTCAATTATCATATATGACTATTTAATGTTACATATAAGTGATTTTGATAAAAAATATCAGAGCTTACATCCTGCTAATCCATATCACGCTACAGAATTATTAGCAAAAAGAAAAGTAGTTCAAAATGCTATAAATTTATTGATAAAAAAAGGATTAGTTAATATAGTTTGCTCTGAGGACGGCATTAGATATAAAGATAGCGAAATAGGAAATATATTTTTATCATATTTTGAAAGCGATTATTATTTTAAATTATGTAGTAATGCTGATATAGTTATAAAAAGATTCGAAGATTTTAATGAAGTAGAACTAAATAAATTTATAAATAACAGTATACATAATTGGAAAAATGAAAATGAAACAGATATTTTGTTTAGGGGTGAATTTGTTGAATGATTTTGGTTTTTATATAAAATTATTAATAATTAAGGGATTTGATAAAAGTAATGCCGAAATAAAATTGTATCAAGGACTAAATGTTGTTTCTGGTGCTTCAGATACAGGAAAAACTTATATATTTGAATGTATAAATTTCGCTCTGGGAGGTGGAGATGTTCCAAGAGCTATTGATGAGGGGTATAATGAAGTAAATATAGAAATTGAAACTTATAAAGGGGAAGTTATAACAATAAGAAGGAACTTATCTGATAAAAAAATGTTTTTGTATAAATGTTCATTTAACGAAATTGATAGTAGTGTTCCAGTTGAAATAAAGGCTACACATGATGAGAAAAAGGAAAACAACATATCTACAATTCTATTAAATATTTGCAATGCACATTACACGAAGATTCTTTCAAATAAAAAAGGAAAATTTGAAAATTTTACTTTTAGAGATATTGCCCATTTTACTATGTTAAATGAGGAAAGTGTAATTTCAAAAACTTCAATAATTTATAGCGGTAAAGGTGGTTTCAAGAAAACAAGAAATGAGTCAGCTTTCAAAACTATTGTAACAGGTATAGATGATTCTTCTTATATGGTAAAAAATCATTCTACTAATAAAAAGGTAGGTTTACAGGCTAAAATTGAGCTTGTAGATAAGTTTATATCTGATACAGTTAAGGAAATTGAGGAATTAGAAAAGCATATTTCAGAATATAATGCTAATTATGATAGTATGGACGATGTAATTAACGGATTGGAAAATATAATTGAGGGTAAAAAGCAAACACTTGATATATTGGAATGTGAAAGAAAGTCAGTATGGGATAATAATATTAAGTTAAAACAGGAAAACCTATACCATGCTGAACTCATAAAAAGATTTAGATTATTAAAAGAAAACTATTTATCAGACTTAGAAAGATTAGATTTTATAGATGAAGCGGGGTTCTATTTGGGGCAATTGAATGATATTAAGTGTCCACTATGCAATGGAGAAGTAAAAGATGATTTTGTGAGTAGTATTTTTGAAAAAGAAATTATTGAGAAATCTATAAAATGTGAGAGGACCAAGTTGAAAAATCAAATTATTGACTTGGTATCTACCATAGGGGATTTACAAGAAAAAATTTTAATTACTGACAAAGAAATACATAAGTTTGGTGAATGTCTTAATTTAATTGACGAAAAAATCAATAATGAATTAAAGCCTGTAATAGATAAGTATTTAAGTCAATTAGATAGCTTTTTACAAATAAGAGATGATATTAAGAAAAAAGAATATGCTATAAAGAGGATTGAAGAGCTTAAAGTCCAAAAAGAATCCTTGGCTTTAGATTTAGGTAAAGACAAAAATAATATACCAGTAGTAAATGAAATAACTGATGTAAATTATGAGGAATTATGTGAAATTATAGGTGATATTTTATTAGAGTGGAAGCTATATGATAGCGTTGATGTGACTTTTGATAAAGTTACCATGGATTTTATTATTAATAATAAACACAAGGAGAATTATGGTAAGGGATATAGGTCATTAATTAATACAGCTTTTGTTATTGCACTTATGAAATTTTCTATCAAATTTAACTTACCGCATTCTAAGGTAGTTATAGTTGACTCTCCACTAACTACATACAAAGAGAGAGATAAAGAAGCCGATGAAAACGAGATAAAAAGTGAAGTAAAGCAAATGTTTTATAAATATCTTAGTAATGAGAGTAAAAATATGCAAATTATTATTTTAGATAATGTTGACCCAGATGAAGATAATCAAAGTAAAATAAATTATTATCACTTCAGTAAGAATAAAGAAGTTGGTAGATATGGTTTTTTACCTATAGAAGATATTAAATGAAATAATATGCCTTTATAATATTAGTTATAGGTGGAAAATTTTTATTAAAATATGGTTACATTAATACTTAATACTTAATACTTAATACTTAATACTATCTATGTATCCAACTAATAAAAATCCCCAACTAATAAAAAAACTCCCCAAACTCATAAC
>NZ_JAVWDJ010000026.1:0-37925 GCF_036642255.1 Clostridium sp.
GCTATGGTATAAAAGGGTATTGAGAATTTATGAGAGGTTATATGGTCAATAACCAATTTAATTGTAAAATATTTTTCGACACATGTCAACATATTTTTGACGAAATTTATACTATAAAAAATTATTTTGTTGGTTATATTTTTTTCTGGTTTTCTATATAAATTATTAGTAGGTATTTTAGGAGGGATATTGTGATGCGCTTGGATTTAATCAAGGACAATATAGAATACGAACAATTATTAGGTCAAAATGCTACAGATATGGTAGTAAAAGAAGAATATGTAATTCCTGATACGCTTCCAGATGTGAACGAGATATTAATGTTAGATGCAAAACCAATGGTAACTAGCAAAGATGTGGCAAATGGAAAGGTTAACGTAGAGGGGCAAATACAGTATACTGTTCTTTATATGGCTAAGGAAGATGAGGCTACTGAAGCTCATCCTGTTACTTATAATTCTAAGTTCTCAAGCTGTTTAGATATGAACGGTGCCACTAGTGACATGCTTTGTGAAATAGATCTATGTATGGAACATATTAATTGTATAATCGTTAATGAAAGAAAAATATCTATTCAAGGAGTTATGAATGTTAAGTGTGATGCTTATAAAATGAATTCCTTTGAAATAGTTAAAGAAGTTGAAAATGGTAATGATCTTCAGTTCTTGAAAAGCCCTATGACTATTGATAAGGTTATGGCACCTATATCTGGAGAAATTATAGGCAAAGCAGAAATAAAAATTGATATGGATAAGCCAGAGGTTGGCAAGGTTGTTAAGTATAACGTTGTTATAGGCAAAAAAGATGTTAGACTTTATGACGGTGGTGTACGTATAGAAGCAGTGGCAAATGTATGCATACTTTATAAGGTTAAATCTTGCAGAGATCTAGTTTCAGTTTCCGTAAATGTTCCATTAATGAAAGAACTAACTATAGAAGGTTTAAAATCTAATATGGATCATTATACAGACTTCGAAGTAAATTCCTTTGATTGTGATATAAGAGAAGATGACATGGGAGAAAACAGAATTTTGGATGTGGAATTCCTTGTTAAGACTTGTACTCATGTAATGTATAAAGAAGAAGTTGAAATGATAGAAGATGCATATTGCCCAAGTAATCTAATTGATATGGATACTATGGAATATGATATGAATATTATTCAAGGTCAAGGACAACATGAGAGTCTTGTAAAGGGAGATATTGAAATTGGAGAAGGCATGGTAAAACCAAATAAGGTTATCATGGCTTACGGTTCAGTGTCCATCACTGACAAGAACCTTAATGAAGATAAGGTTACTATAGAAGGAGTATTAAAAGTGGATGTATTATACACTACAGAAGATGAAGAGTATTATGTTGCTTCTGTAAGCGATGAGATTCCATTTACTTCTCAAATTGAAATAAATGGTGCTAAGGATTATATGGATGCACTAAGTAAGGTTAACTTAGAAATGTTAGAGGCTAATGTAGAAGTTGGTAATATTTCTATTAGAGCTATAATCAAAACTCATTGTAAGGTTTGCTATAATGTTAAGAAGAAATTCTTAGTAGACATGCAGGCTTCAGATGCTGAAGTTCCTGGCAAAAAGGCAAGTATTATAATTTATGTAGTTCAACCTGGGGATACTTTATGGCAAATAGCTAAAAAATACTTTACTACTAAGGAGCAAATAATGTATCTCAACGAGCTTCCTGAGAATGTAGAAATTAAGCCAACTCAAAAGTTAATAATTCCAGGAAGAGCGATAATGTAATTTATAGGTTTTATATGTAATCCTGGATAAGCTCATACTTTTATCACAGGGATAAGGTTACAGAAAAATTCTTTAGGTATCTTCAAAAAATAATTAATCAGTATGATAAGTTATTTTAGTTCAGAGGCCTAAGGGTATTTTGAAAAAGTGTAAGCTTTGTAACAACCTATAATTAATAAGACATAATATATTTACTATATTTATATTTAGGGGGTGTCACCTATAAGGTGGTGCCTTCTATTATTTTGCCTTGTAAATAAATTTAGCTTCATAAAATCAAAGGTAATTACAAATTGGTTTGCATATTTTGTAAAACCTATACTATACTAAAGTTATGCAAAGTTACAAATAGAAAAATTTATGTTTAAACACATTTTGGAAGAATAATTCTCTCATCATTTTCAGTGCTTAAATAAATTTAAGGTGGGAGTTAAATCCTCTTCCAGAAGTGGTGGAACAAAATGAACAAGTTTTTATTTAGGATTATTAAATAGTTTAGGTTGGTGAAATTTATGAAGTTAAAGGCTTACGGAAAAGTGAATATATCCTTAGATGTTGTTGGAAAAAGAGAGGATGGATATCATCTTCTAAGAATGATTATGCAAACTGTAGATATCTATGATGAACTTATATTTGAAAAATGTGAAGAAGGTATACATATAACTTGCGATAAGGAGTTTGTACCTACAGATAAAAGAAATTTAGTGTATAAGGCTATAGAGTTGTTTAATACTACCTATAAAGTTCAAGGTGGAGTGAAAGTACATATAAATAAAAACATTCCAGTTGAAGCAGGAATGGCAGGGGGAAGTACAGATGCTGCTGCAGCACTTAAGGGTATTAGAGATTTGTATGTCCCTAGTGTTAGTGATAAGGAGCTCATGGAATTAGGGGTAAAGATTGGCGCTGACGTTCCTTACTGCATTTTAGGAGGCACAGCTTTATGTGAAGGAATTGGAGAGGTTATAACTCCTCTTAAACCTTTTCACAATAAGATTCTAGTGGTGGTTAAACCGAATTTTGGGGTGTCTACTGTGGCAGTGTATAAGGCTTTTGATATAAATTCTATTGAGAAGCATCCTAATACAGAAAACCTTATTGATGCTATGGGGAAAGACAATGTAGTCTATGTGGCAAATAATATGATGAATCTATTAGAAAATGTTACTATTAGGAAGCATGAAGAAATTCAACATATTAAAGATTACATGGAAAAGGAAGGATCTTTAGGTGCCATGATGAGTGGAAGTGGACCTACTGTATTTGGTTTCTTTGAAGATATGCTTACGGCTCAAAGATGTTATGAAAAGTTAAAGGATAAATATAAGGAAGTTTTTATAACTAGAACCATTTAAGGATCCCTTGAGAAAATAAGTAGCATAGGGGTTTAATGTGGGAAGGCTGGGTTAAAAGGCAAGGTTTAGTGAGGATTAGGGACAACTTGGAAATCATTAAAGGGAATGAAATTGTTTGTAAGTTAATTAGTTCCCTCTAGGAGATTTTATTCTATGGATTTTTGTTGAATATATTTTAAGTGCCTCTGAGGAAAGCCTCAGGGGCATTTTTGCAATTTTAAGCATCTCTAAAGGGGGTGCTTAAATGTTTTTTGTAGCAATGCGGTTTTTCAGTGTGTTTTTTATAGGATAAATTTTATCTCTTACAGGGATTTTTCTTCTTGGGCATCTTCAAAAAATAACTTGTCAGTACGCTAGTCTATTTTGCAGCATACTGGGTCAACAGGTTCTATTGATAGCATAACTATCAATAGAACCTGTTTCCTTGTGTGACGCCAAATATCTGTGGCATCTTTGATTTGTTATTTTATTTCAGCTACCTTAAGTTAAATCACAGGAGAGGAAACAGCGTTGCTCTGGGTAGCCTTAAAAAAGTTATATGCATATTAAGGGAAAAATAGCTAAAACTAAATAAGAAATTTTCAACGGTATTTTAGAAGTATAAGGCTTTAGTTTTTAAAGAAATCTATAAAAGTTCTCTAGTTGGAGGGTCAACAGAAATATAAGCACACAACGGTTTTAAAGAACTTTATATAGGTTCATTGAGATAACAAAGTTTCTTCTAAGATTAAGAAACAATTTCATAATTACTCATGAAGGAAGATGTGATGAATTTTATGTTGATAACTATTATTGAACGCTTCGATTTATATTTGTTATTACTATGCACTGTTGCGGGATTAATGGTAGCTTTTTTAGATACAAAGCAGTTTAAGCAGGAGGAGAAGCAAACCGCCTATAAGCAAGCTAAATATCTAGGGCTTGGACTTATAATTTTTACTGCAGCTGTATATATTGTTAGATTTATGTTTGTTTAAATAATTAATAGGTTTCATCATGACTATTTTGAAGATTTAGTGCCTGAAACTTTTAGAGTATGTGAGCTTAAAAAAGCCAAAATGATTAGCAAAGCTTCAAAATAAGTTAACTAAACAGTTCTTTAATTATTTAAAGAGCAAACAAAGCTACAACCTATGGGAAAGGGAAGTGAAGTAAGTGGAAGAACAAATTCGTGATAATATTTCTCAAAAGGCCAGTCAAAACATCATGTATGTTAAGGAGCTTTTCAAGAATGCATCAGATGTGGTGTTTAGAGAATTTGAGATAGGGAGTATCAAGGGTGGCTTAATATATATTGATGGAATGGCAGATAAGACCCTGCTTAATGACTTCTTATTAGAGCCATTGATGGATAGTAAGGGAGATAATCTCACTCCACAGCAGTTCATGGATAGAGTTATTGCAATTTCTGACATGAGAAAAATCACAAAACTTAGTGATGGTGTTAATGCTGTGATGGCAGGAGAGTCCTTGGTTTTTATCGATGATTTAGATGCAGCGCTAATTATTGCTAATAGAGCATGGCCTAATAGGGGTATCGGTGAGCCTGAAGGAGAAACTGTAATAAGAGGTTCAAGGGAAGGCTTTACAGAAACCATAAGATTTAATACAGCTCTTGTAAGAAGAAGAATTAGAGATAGTAGATTAAAAATAGAACCAATGCAATGTGGAACTCGTTCTAAGACAGATATGGCCATTATGTATATTGATGACATAGTGAATAAAGAAGTCTTGGATGAATTAAAAATGAGATTAGACAAAATTAATATAGATGCAATCTTAGATAGTGGATACATAGAGCAATATATTGAGGATAATAGAACAACTCCATTTCCTCAAGTGCAAAGCACTGAACGTCCAGATGTAGTTGCAGCAGCACTATATGAGGGAAGAGTAGCAATAATCGTGGATAATTCACCTTTTGCTCTTGTTGTGCCAGCAGTGTTAGCTAGCTTTCTTCAATCACCAGATGACTATTATAATAGATGGCTAAGTGGATCTGTAGTGAGGATTATCAGATTACTTGCAATAGTACTTTCGCTAGTATTACCAGCTTTTTATGTAGCAGTAACTTCTTTTCATACAGGACTTATTCCTACAAAATTAGCCTATGCTATAGCTGCTTCGAGAGAAGGGGTTCCTTTCGCGTCATATATAGAAGCTTTAGTTATGGAAGCAGCACTAGCTTTCTTAATAGAAGCCATTATAAAGCTTCCAAAGCCAGTGGGTTCAACCATAGGTATTGTTGGAGGTCTTATTATAGGGCAGTCTGCAGTTAGCGCAGGGCTTGTGAGTCCAATTATGGTTATAGTGTTAGGTCTTACTGCAATTACTACTTTCTTGATTCCAAACTACACTGTAACTACTGCATTTTCTTATTTTAGAGTAATGCTTATTCTTATGTCTGCAATGTTAGGATTATATGGTATTATGCTAGGAATGATTTTCTTGTTGATTCATTTAACTAGAATAGAAAGTTTTGGAATACCATATTTGGCACCAGCAGTAAATACTGTAATGAAGGATTTGAAGGATTTATATATAAGAGCGCCTCTAAAGAATTTTAAGGAAAGACCAGAATTTTTACAACCTAAAGATAAGATTAGGCAAAAATAAATGTGTTATTGGAGGTGTTTACAGTGAAAGATAAGAATTTTATTCAAGATTTTGGGCTCTTTGCAAGTTTGGTTGTTTCAATGCTAGGTGTAGGTGTGTTTTATAGCCCTTCTCTAGTGGCAAAGTATGTGGGAGCTGATGGTTGGGCAGTAGCCATAATCACAGGGATATTGATTTTCTTAATAATGTATGTAATGTATCAGCTTATGAAAATGAATACCTATGATGATATTGTAGTAATTCTAAAAAATATATATGGTGGATTTTTAGGTAGGGTAATATCCATAGTTTATGCTGTAATGATGATTCTTGCATTATCTATATCTTTAAGGGTATTTGCAGAGGTTATAACTATGTTTTTACTTAATAATACACCTACAGAGGTAATACTTATAACTTTAATATTTCTAGGAATGTATTTAAGTAGGGGAGGACTCGTTAATATTGTGCATTTTAATGAGTTAGCTTTTTGGATTATGTTTATTCCAGCAATTATAGCTTTCCTTCTAACACTTCCCACTGCAGATTTTACAAATTTGTTGCCTGTGTTTACTGCAGCACCTAAAAGTTATATCAGTGGAAGCTTCGAGTTGATATTTTTATTAAATGGATTTTCTATGGCATTTATATTAATTCCTTATGTAAAGAAAAAGGAGACAATTACTAAACTTTTGAGACATAGTAGTCTTTTCATCACTGCCTTTTATGGTATTACCTTTATTCTTGTGGCAGCAACTTTATCAGTGGGGCAGACTAAGGATACTATATTTCCAACTATCACTATGATTCAGTCCATAACTTCAAAAAGTGGATTTTTAGAGAGATGGGATAGTCTCATTATGGCAATTTGGGTAGTATTCTATTTTACTGCTTTTGCTAATACCTATTATTTCTCATCTTATATAGTAAAACATGTGTTTAACCTTGAAGATATAAAAATTGCTTCAATAATTTTTATCCCAGTAGTTTATGTGGCAGCTTTGTTCCCTGATAGTGTAGTAGATGTAAGAAACTTAAAAATGGGATTTATTAGAATGGGGTTCATAGGCACATTATTCGTAGTTATTGGGGTTACCTTCTTAATAAGTTTCATAAAGAGAAGGAGGGGTGTCAATGTTAAGCATGAAAATTAAAAAAGTTCTTCCTATACTATTTACAAGTCTGCTGCTTACAGGTTGTTGGGATAGGGTGGAGATAGATAAGAAGGCCTTTGTATCTACCATAGCCATAGATATTGGTGAGGATATTAAGGAAAGAGATACCCTAAAGACTCTTAAGCCAACGGATCCCTTTGCTGAGAAGTCTCTAGATATTTTAAACGTAACTTACGGTTTTCCTGATATAAGAAATATGGAACAAGAAAAGGGCACAGCAGAAATACTTCCTATAACCGTGGGAGGATATTCTATGACAGATGCTTACTTTAAGGCTCTTGCTGAAAGTAGCAGAACACTACACTTTGGGCACAGTAAGGTACTTTTCTTAAGTGATGAAATCTTTAGAAACCCAGAGGTAGCTAAAGAGGTAATGGATTATATAGAAAGGGAACCAAGTTTAAATAGAACTATGACCATGGCAATAGTTGAAGGTAAGGCAGAGGATTATGTGAGTTTTAAACCCTTAATGGAAGAAAATATAGAAAATTATATGACAGGACTTATGGGGAATAACAGCAAGAATGGTTCTGTTTACCCAGTTACTTTGAACAAATACTTAGATATGTCTACCCAAAATGATGTGAATATGCTTCCATTATTCAGACTTGAAGAGGGGAATAAAAAGCTTGTATTAGCAGGAATTACTTTAATAAAGGATTATGAAATTGTTGGGTATTTAAATGATAAAGAAGTTATAGATGTTCAGCTTTTAAGAGGGGATATAGGTAGTTGTAAGAAGGTTATCTATAGAGATGGTCACCCAATAGATTATTATATTAGAGATGTTGCTACAAAAGTTAAAATGGAGTTAGTAAATGATAAATTAGTTTTAAATTATAGCATTTTCACAGAGGGTACAATTAAGGGGTATTTTACTGAAGCTAACCTTCTTGATACAGAGGTAGTTAGAGAAATAGAGGGGTACTTTGGAAAGGCTATGGAAAAAGAATTAGTGGCCATAGCTGATATGACAAGAAATGAACTGCAAGTAGATATACTTAATGTGAAAGAAAAGTTAAGAAAATATCACCCTCGTATTTGGTCACAAGTTCAAAATAGGTGGCCAGAAATATATGAAAATGCTGAAATAAAGGTTACAGTAGATAATCATATAAGAACAGTAGGTTTAAGTAACTAGAGAGCAAAAGTTCCTTGGTAGAAATCCTCCCAATATAAGTTTCCTCTGAGGAACTCCTCAAATAAAAGCCCTCCTGAAAAGTTCTTCAGGAGGGTTTTTACAGGGATTAATGAAGAAGATAATTTAGTAAAATTAGTATAGGTGAAAATTTTCAAAAAAAGTTTTTTTAACATGTATAGAACTTGTCCTCCTGGTAATAATTAGGATATAACAGTAATTAATCTAAGGGGGAAGAAAAATTATGAAAAAGATGATAACAATGGGGGTTACAATTTTAGTTGCATTAACATTCTTAACAGGAATTTATGGTATTAGAACCATAGAAGCAGTAAGTGCAAAAACTTTACTTAGTAGAGGGGAACAAGCAAATCCAAGCGTAGAGGAAATCTCAGAAAAATTGATTAGATTTCATGTAATTGCAAATAGTGATAGAGAAGAAGACCAAGCTCTAAAGTTAAAGGTTAGAGATGAGGTATTAACATATATACAGCCAATGCTTAAAGATAGTGAAAGCATTGAAATGTCAAGAGAGATATTAGATAGAGAAAATGATAGGATAATACAAATTGCAAAAGAAGTTATAGCTGCCAATGGATATGACTATTCTGTGGAATCAACTCTTTCTAGGGAGTATTTTCCAATTAAAACCTATGGGAATATTACTCTTCCACAGGGAGAATATGAAGCATATAGAATTATTATTGGAACTGGAGAAGGCCAAAACTGGTGGTGTGTAATGTTTCCACCTATCTGCTTTGTAGATGTTACAAAAGGGGCAGTGGCTTATGAGGAAACTGAAGAGGAAATGAAGGAAGTTCTTGATGAGGAAGAATATAATATGGTAAATAATAGAGCTAGTGAAAAAGCTAAAAAGAATACCAATTCCATATTTAAGTTCGAAAAAGATAGTAGTAAAAGTCTAACAAATAAAACAACAAACAATAGTAATAATAATATTGTGAAAAAAGGTAATACTAATACAAGTAAGCAAGATGTAAAAAATACAGAAAAGTCTGCTCTTGTAGATAATACTGAGGATAATAATATAGTTATAAAGTTCAAATTAGGGGAATTAATGAAAAATTTTTTCGATAATTTATAGAAAGATTCATGTAGTTTAATATAGAGCTTGACAATGAGATTGGAAAGCCCCCCCTTACCAATCATCATTGATTATTGCAAAAAAAATAAGGGAATATCCCCCCAAAAAAATAAATCCCCATTCTCTTATTTTTTATTTTTAAAACAGCAAGGTTTCCTTGTTGTTTTAATTTTTTGTAAACTTAGTAAATAGCTTAGCTAAAGGCATAGTTTTGAGGGGGAGAGTAAGAGTGAATATTTAGAAAAATGACTAATTATCCTTTTGATTTTTTCACAAATTATGGTATAATTTATAAAAAAGTGTATAAAAATGAAATTCATCAGAAAAGTAACAATTATTTTTGCTAAAGGTGGAATTAAAAATGGATATACTTAAAGAAGTGGAAGACAAGCTATCAATTTTAAAAGGTATCTATGATATTATAAGAATTATTGACCCCATAAATAAAAAACTAATAGATGTCAGTGATGATAAACTTTTAGCTCAAAATGAAAGCTGCTTTGGATTTTGGAGCAGAGGTCCCTTTTGTGAAAACTGCATATCTATGAGAGCATATTTAGAAAATGACACCTTTGTAAAAGTTGAAAACAGTTCTGGAAAAGTATTTCTAGTAACTGCCATGCCAATAAAAATTAATGACAATACTTATGTTTTGGAAATTTTAAAGGATATTTCAAAAAGTGAAGATTTTTCAAAGAAAAGTAAGGGTACCAAAGATGATTTGGAAGTATTAACTAGAAAAATAAATGAAAAAGTTATAACAGATAGTTTGACTGGAATTTATAATAAAAGTTATATAAATGAAAGACTTCCATTTGATATGAATAAGGCATCGATTAAAGGAGAACCTATATCTATTATAATGGCTGATATAGATTTATTTAAAAATATTAATGATTCTTATGGTGATATTATTGGAGATAAAGTTATTGAGGATTTTGCAAAACTCATTAAAAAAACTTTAAGAGAAGATACTCACTGGGTGGGTAGATATGAGGGTGAGAAGTTTTTGATAGTTCTGGGTGGCACTGACTCAGAGGGCGCGTATAATATTGCAGAGAGTATAAGATTGAAACTGGAAAACACCAATTTTAAATATGAAAATGCAGATATAAGGATTACTTCAAGTTTTGGAGTGCATAGTATTAATAATTTTAAGCTAGACTTACATGGATTTATATCTGGAGCAAACGAAAATTTATATAAGGCAAAACAGTTAGGAAGAAATAAAACTGTAATTGATAAACAGAAGAAAATTTAGTCAGTAAATACTTTGGAGGTGAGTTCTTTGGAAAGAAAGGCACAGAATAACATTGAAATAGAGAAGCTAGAACTTAGTGACATAAGTTTCCGTATTGAAGAACTAAGAGGTATTTTGAATGAGATTTGTTGTACAGAAGAAAATAATGATTATGATAATAGACTAGAAGTTAGCCAATGTTTAGATGAGTTAATTGTTCAGTATATGAAAAAATTACATGAGTAATAAAATACATTACAAAAGCAGCAGAAGGTTCTCTGCTGCTTTAGCTTTCAGTGCTATTTTAAATATTGTTGAAAAATTAGAACTTTATTACAAGGCAGAGTATTTTACTTTTTTCTATTGAAGAATAAAGAATATAGGAATAGAATAAATTTGTATTAAGGTAGTAACATAAAAGAATATGCTAGTATAAAGCTATTTTAATTCGTAAAACTTTCAAGTTAAGTAAATTTAAGTTCACCTTGAAAGCTAGTATTGAATACTTTATTAATATAGGAATCTGGAGAAGGTAACTAGTCAATATGCAGGAACACTTTATAAAATATTTCATGAGTTAAGTAGCTAATTTCAACTTTATTGGTGAAAGTGTATCTACGGATTCATGAAATTCAACCTAAATCTTTGATTATTTATTTTATTTCAGCTACCTAAATTATTGTTAGGAGAGATAAGTATGAAGAAAAATGTAGCAATATTATTTGGAGGACAATCTACAGAGCACGAGGTTTCTAGAGTGTCAGCTACATCTGTTTTAAGTCATATAAATAATGAAAAATATAATATTTACCCTATAGGGATTAACAAAGAAGGTAAATGGTTTCTCTATAAAGGTGAGTATAAGAACATTGCCAGTGGAGAATGGGAAAAGGATGAAGAAAATAAAATACCAAATGGTTTAAATCTTCTTGTAAATAAGGAGGTTGAAGTAGTATTCCCAGTACTACATGGAATGTATGGGGAGGATGGAACTATTCAAGGGTTAAGTAAACTAATGAACATTCCTTGTGTGGGTCCTTCAGTAATGAGCTCCGCAGTATGTATGGATAAGATATATACTAAATACTTATTAGAGCATGAAAATATTAAGCAAGCTAGATATGTAGTTGTTACAGCTTTTGAATATGGAAAAGATAAAGATTATTTTATTAACGCTATAGAAGAAAATCTCGGTTATCCATGTTTTGTTAAGCCAGCAAATAGTGGTTCATCTGTAGGGATTACCAAGGCACATAGCAAAGAGGAACTTATAAGTGGACTCGATATGGCATTAAAGCATGATAGAAAAGTTCTAGTGGAAGTAGGACTTAATGCCAGAGAAATAGAAGTTTCAGTTTTAGGAAACGATGATCCTAAGGCATCTATTCCAGGAGAGATTATTCCTGCAAAAGAGTTTTATGATTATGAAGCAAAGTATCAAAATGCTGCTTCTAAGTTACTAATTCCTGCTGCATTATCGGAGGAAAAATTAGAGGTTATTAGAGCCTTGGCAGTTAAGATTTATAAAAAATTGGATTGTTCTGGAATGGCAAGAGTAGACTTTTTAGTTGATAAAGATACAGAAGAGGTTTATTTAAATGAAGTTAATACAATTCCAGGGTTTACTAGCATAAGTATGTATCCAAAGATGTGGCAGGCGACTGGACTTTCTTATCCTGATTTAATAGATGAACTAATAGAACTTGCAGTAGAGAGAAATAATGGATAATTAATGATTTTTGGCTAGGATATTTTAAGCTTCGTTTTAAAAGTTTAAAGTATCCTAGTTTTTGTATGCTATTGTGAGGGAAGTAATTTAGAGTTAAGATATTATAAAAGAGATTATGAACATTGAAAGGGGAAGTAAATAATGCTTATAAATCATGTGGGTGTTGTGGTTAACGATATGAATGAATCTAAAGAGTTCTATAGTTCGGTTTTGGGTGGAAAAGTTGAACATGAATTTGAAAATGAAAGTGTTCATCTTGTATTTATGGATTTTGGTAATGGTATCATTGAGTTTATTAAAAGAAAAAATGTGGATTTTTATGGCGCAACTGGTGTAGTAGAACATATTGCTTTCACTGTAGATAATATAGAAAAAGCTATAGAAAAGTTGAAAACTTTCAAGGTTCAATTTATAAGTGAAACTCCAAAGTTAATAGATAATAAGAAAGTATTCTTTTTTCAAGGGCCAAACGGAGAAAAGCTAGAAATTGTTGAACATTTAAAGTAAAATATAGATGAGTATTTAGGTATATGCTTACATAATAAAATTTTAATTTATTCATTTCTATAAGCCTTAAGGGAGCCAAGGTAGGCTCATGGATAAGTTAAGTTCTGGCTTTGGTTCCCTATAAATGAAGCTTTTGATTATATAACTTAATAATGGATAGAATTTTATAAGTGGAAAAGAGGAAATCCGCATTTTATCGTGGGTAGTGGGTTTGCTTTGAAGACCTAGATATAGCATAAGTATAAAAATGTGAACTAGATAGAAGGAGATTATATGGAAAATAACGCTGTAATAAAAGTAGTAAGTGTTCAAAATCATGATGATAATGATAGAATTGAAATAGTTAGTCCAGGAGTATTTTATAAAGAAGAGGACATATATGTTGTAGAATATGAGGAAACAGAACTTTCAGGTCTTGGAGAGACTCATACTACCTTTGAAATTGGTAAAGATTATTTTAATTTAATTCGCGAAGGTGAAACTAATACCACTATGGAATTTAAAAGGGGACATCAAACCTCTATTTTATATAATACTCCACACGGAGGAATAGCTCTTCAGGTTAGAACAAAGAATGTAAAAATTAAAGTTGATGACATGGGTGGCGTTATAGAAGTAAACTATGACATCATTGTAGAGGGACAGGAAACTATTAATACTAATCTTATGGCAACTATTAATGTAAGACAGAGCTAGGATTTGAGGCAGGAATGTCAATTATAGATTTCTTATCATTACAAAAGCATTATAAGAGACTGGATTTCAATGTTTTAATAAAATTATGGATGGCTATTATAAACTAAGTGAAAAATTAAATCTAATGGTTATAGATTATAGTGAATTAATTTATGATGATTCAATGTGTGATTATAACTTGCTGAGATAACTTCGGAATCTTCATTTATGAGGTGATGATATGTATTCATTTCAAGATATTATAGGTAACAGTACTGAAATAGAGAGTGTTAAGTATATTGGGAAAAGGGCTTGTAATTCAGATTCCCCAATACTTATTTATGGAGAAACAGGTACTGGTAAGGAATTAATAGTACAAGCTATCCATAGTGGATCAAAGAGAAAAAATAAAAATTTCATACCTCAAAACTGTGCGGCAATTCCTGAAAACCTTTTGGAAAGTATTTTTTTTGGTGTTTCAAAGGGGAGTTTTACTGGAGCTGAAGCTAAGGCTGGATTGTTTGAGTTAGCTGATGGTGGGACGTTGTATTTGGATGAACTTAACTCTATGCCTGTTAATTTTCAAGGAAAACTACTAAGGGTACTGCAAGATGGAGAAGTTAGAAGAATTGGTGATTCCGCAAGTAAGAGGGTAGATGTAAGAGTTGTAGCCTCCTTAAATGAAAAACCAGAAGAATTAATGGCCTTAGGAAAGTTAAGAAAGGATTTATTCTATAGACTGAGTGTAGTTAGAATAAATTTACCAGAGCTAAATGATAGAAAAGGGGATATTCCCTCGCTAGTAAACTATTTTATTAATAAGTTTAATAAAAAGTTTGGGGTTAACATTGAAGATATTAGTGAAGAGGCTTTAAATTACTTGATAGTGAGAGATTATGAGGGAAATATTAGGGAGCTTGAGCACATTATTGAGAGTGGTTTTAATGTGAGAAATCAGGGCATCCTAACCTTTGAGGATTTAAATTTAAAAAGGGAAAAAAGAGAGTTTAAGGTTTTATCTTTAAAGGATAAGCTCGAATATCAGGAACAAAAGTATATAAAAGAAGCCCTTGTAATAGCTAAATATAATGTGTCTAAGGCTGCAAAACTTTTAGACATACCAAGACAAACCCTACAATATAAAATAAAGAAATATGCTATAGAATAAAAATAAAGAAAGAGCTAGGCTAAGGCCTAACTCTTTTTCTTTTGAAAAAACATTAAAATAAAAAACAAAAAATAAACACGAAAAATACTAGCATAAAGGCAAATAATATGATAGTATAGAACTTGTTTTTAAACACAAATATTGCATTTTACTTTACAGGGTAATTTCTATTATAGTATGTGAAAATATAAAAGTCAACACTATTTTTTTATATTTTTAAAAAAGTATTAGAAAAAAGTTAAAAGCAATAAATTAGAAAGGCCAAGTCGAAGTTGTTTCAAAACAGACTTGGTTTTCTTTAATGGACCTGTTCATTGAAAGATGAACTTAAAATAAAGTTAAGTTAAATTTACCAGTATTTTTAAACTAATAATAAGGAGGAATTTTCATGAGTACTAAGTATGTATTTGTTACAGGTGGAGTTGTTTCATCACTAGGAAAAGGTATTACTGCAGCTTCTTTAGGGAGATTATTAAAAAATAGAGGGTTAAAGGTTTCTATTCAAAAATTTGATCCATACTTAAATGTGGACCCAGGTACAATGAGCCCATATCAGCATGGCGAAGTTTTCGTAACAGATGATGGTGCAGAAACGGATCTAGATCTTGGGCACTATGAAAGATTTATAGATGAGAACTTAAGTAAAAATAGCAATGTTACTACTGGAAAAGTATATTGGTCGGTAATCTCCAAGGAAAGGAGAGGAGACTATCTAGGTGGAACAGTTCAAGTGATTCCTCATATTACAAATGAACTTAAGGATAGAGTTTATAGAGTATCAAAAGAGAAACAAGTAGATGTGGTTATTACAGAAATTGGTGGAACTGTTGGTGATATAGAATCCTTACCATTCCTAGAAGCTATAAGACAAATAAAATATGAAGTAGGCAGAGAGAATGTTTGCTTTATTCATGTAACTCTAGTACCTTACCTTGGAAAAGCAGGGGAACTTAAGACAAAACCTACACAACACTCAGTTAAAGAATTAAGAGGCATAGGAATTCAGCCAGATATTATTGTTTGCAGAAGTGAAAGGGAAATTCCAATGGACTTAAGAAATAAGATTGGATTATTCTGCAACCTAGAGGGTAAATCAGTAATTCAAAATTTAGATGCAGAAAATTTATATGAGGTTCCTCTAATGTTACATAAAGAAGGGTTAGATACTCTTGTGTGTGAGAAGTTAAACTTAGGTTGTAAAACCATTGACAATTCAGCTTGGATTGAAATGGTAGATAAACTCAAAAACTTAAAAGAAAATGTTAAGATTGCCCTAGTTGGTAAGTATGTTGAGCTACACGATGCCTATATATCAGTGGTTGAAGCTTTAGGTCATGGAGGATTTAACTGTAATTCCAATGTGGACATTAAATGGGTTAATGCAGAGGAATTAAACAGAGAAAATGTGGATGAATTACTTGGAGATATAGATGGAGTATTAGTTCCAGGTGGATTTGGGGATAGAGGAGTAGAAGGAAAAATTGAAGCTATAAGATATTCTAGAGAAAATAAGGTTCCTTTCCTTGGAATATGCCTTGGAATGCAATGTGCTGTTATTGAATATGCAAGGAATGTATTAAACTACAAGGATGCAAATAGTTCAGAACTTTCACCAGAAACTACTTATCCAGTAATTGACTTAATGCCAGATCAAAAGGATATTGATGAAAAGGGCGGAACAATGCGACTTGGATTGTATGCGTGTAGATTACCTAAAGGAACAAAAGCTTATGAGGCTTATGGTGAAGAGGTAATTTATGAAAGACATAGACATAGATATGAGTTTAATAATGAATATAGAGAAGAGTTAACAAAAGCTGGTTTAATTTTAAGTGGAACAAGTCCTGATAGTAAGCTAGTAGAAATTGTGGAACTTAAAGATCATCCATGGTTTGTAGCTGCACAGTTCCATCCAGAATTAAAATCAAGACCAAATAGACCACATCCACTATTTAGTGATTTTGTGAAGGCGGCTTTAGAAAATAAGAAGTAACTTGGAAAGCTAAAAATAATAACTAATATATTGTAACTTTAGGAAGTGTTTTAAAAAAATAAAAAGTAAATGTAACACCTAGACTTATTTGGACGAATTGCTATTTAGTATGAGTCTGTAAGTTTAGGTGTTTTTTTTATTGTATAGGAAATTGAAGATGCTGGGGTTTATTTATTTTACGGCATACTTTTAAAATAAATATTCTAAGGGAATATAAGAAATGCTATAAATGGGGATTTACATACAAAATTCACAAAACTATGTTAAAATTTGTATAAGGTATCTTGAAAAATAACGTGTTATTATGCTAATGGATTTAGGGGCATAATTCGTGGAACAACGGTAACTTATTAGTTTATTTCAGATGCTTAAAATTGTTTTAAGGAGAGATGTCTACATGGCTAATAAAAGGATTTTAGTTGTAGATGATGAAGTTAAAATTATAGAAATTGTTAAGGCTTATTTAGAACATGAAGGTTATGAAGTGAGTACAGCTACAAATGGTAAAGAGGCTATAAATATTTTTCTGCAGCAGGAATTTTCACTAGTAGTTTTGGATCTAATGCTACCTGATATGAGCGGTGAGGAGATTTGTAAGTTTATTAGAGGTAAAAGTGATGTGCCTATTTTAATGCTTACTGCAAAGGTAGATGAGAGTAGTATTATAAATGGGCTTAACATAGGAAGTGATGATTATGTCACTAAGCCTTTTAGCCCTAAACAACTTGTGGCTAGGATTAACGCTCTTTTAAGGCGTAGTGAAAGTAAGTTTAATACAGAAAATACCTTAACCTTTAATGATGAACTTTTCATAGATTTTACTAATTTAGAAGTGAAAAAAAATGGTGAAGTTATTACTTTAACTGCTACTGAATTTAAGATGCTTGTTTTACTTGCCAAGAATCCTAAAAGAGTGTTCAGTAGAGAGGAATTAATTTGCCATGTGTTAGGGGAGGACTTTGAAGGATTCGATAGGACTATTGATTCCCATATAAAGAATTTAAGACAAAAATTAGAATATAATACTAGAAAACCTAAATATATCTTAACGGTGCATGGCTTTGGATACAGGTTTGGTGGAGAAGCATGAAAATGAAATTGCGAAGCAATTTAATAATTTCAAATATTGTTGTGTCTTTAATAAGCATAGTTTTAGTTGGAGTATTGTCCATAAATAGGTTAGAGGCTCATTACAAAAAGTTGGTTCAGAAGAATATAGAAGATAAGACAGCGAATATTGTACAATCCTTAGGAAAACAGTATAAAAGCGGCAACTGGAATGTATATGCTATGGAGAATATTGGTGTTGATGCCATGAATAATGGATTAATAATAGAAGTCCTTGATAACAATAAAGATGTTATATGGGATGCTATGGCTTTTAATCATGGTATGTGCCAAAGTATTTTACAAAATGTAAGCAACAACACAAGAACTAATTCTAATGCACCAATAAAATATATAACCAAAACCTTTGACCTAACAATAGACGGTAATAAGGAAGGTATAGTGAATATAAGTTACTATGGACCCTTTTATTATAGGGATAATGACTTAGCCTATCTAAGTAGTTTAAGAAATGCCATGGGTTTTGTTGCTTTTATTGCGCTAGCTTTATCCATAATCATTGGACTTCTTATTGCAACAAAGCTAAGTGATATGATTTCAAAGGTGGTTAAGGGTACTACTATGATTTCAAAAGGTAACTATAATATGATAGCTGAAAAGTCCAATATTGTGGAAATGAACACCCTTATTGATGCAGTAAACAATCTAGCTTCATCTTTAAGAAGGCAAGAACATCTTAGAAAAATCCTTACAAAGGATATGTCACATGAGCTTAGAACTCCCCTTACTACCTTACAAGGCAATCTAGAGGGAATAATTGATGGCATATGGGAACCTACTGTAGAAAGGCTTCAAAGCTGTAATGAAGAGGTTTTAAGACTATACAGGTTGGTGGGAGATTTAGAAAATCTGGCTAAAATTGAAGAGGAAGATATAACCCTTAATAAAGTTAATGTAAACCTAGGAGAGTTACTTTCTAATATATTAAATAACTTTGAAAAGAAGTTTTTGGATAAAAATATAGAAGTTAACTATGAAAGCAAAGATATTTTTGTGTATGCTGATAAAGATAAGCTTAGTCAGGCTATTATTAATATGATTTCTAATGCAGAAAAGTATACAATGGAACATGGGACTATATTTATTAATACTTATGAAGATCTAAATACAGTAACTATATGCATTAAAGATACGGGTATAGGTATTGCTAAAGAACATTTACCTTATATTTTTGAAAGGTTTTATAGGGTTGATGAATCAAGAACTAGAGCTACAGGGGGTTCTGGTATTGGCCTTGCAATTACAAAGTCAATAGTGGAAGCTCACGGTGGAAGTGTTGAGGTTAACAGCGAAATTAATAATGGAACAGAATTTAAAATTATTCTGGAAAAGAAAACTATTCAAACAGTTTAGTATTACAATTTGGATAATTTTAAATATGATATTTAATTATGGTTTTAAGAAAAATTTGTAATATATAATTAACTAACTTGAGGAAGTTGAATAAAGTTTAATAGTTATTTTGTATTATTAAATTAATAGAAATAAAAGTACAGGCATAGGGATAAGCCTAGGAATTTGTGTTTTCTAGGCTTACTTTATTTTATGTCTTTTAATTTTATTTACAGGGTAAGCACACATCACAACAAGACCAGCAATAGCTAATGCAGGCATATAAGGTACTTTACCTATAAGGTATAAGGAAGTTATAAACATTATTACTCCTAAATAAAAGAGAAATCTTCTAAAATTTTTGCTTTTAAAATTCATAATTAAGTCCCCCAAATAAATAATTGATTTTGGAATTATTTTCAAAGTATATTGCAATAAAATATATGAAAATCTACGAAAATGAAACAAAAATTTCATACATATATTATAACATAGTTAATAGAATTTTTAAATTTTAGTTTTTATAATAACTATAGCCTAAAATAACTAGTTTTTTAGTTATGTTTGGTGTATATTAGTATTTATAAATTCTATTTCTGTATATTTTCTACCTTATTTTAAATAATGAACAAGTTCAATTTGGTAAGTAACTTTGAAAGGAAATTTAACGAACAAAGTAGTGTTTGTTAGAACGAAGTGGCCTTTGTGAATAAAAGGATTTTGTAGCAAAAAAATTTTGAAAACAGAAAAAATTGTGAACAAAAAGATTTTGTTGCATCAAAGTTTAGTTTTAAACAAAGATTACCACCTTAAACTTGTTTAAGTAGTGATGAGGATGGTAGAGGTATCCTTCCCAAAAATAGTTAAACTTCATGAGATTTCTACTAGGACAGCCGCTTAATATTAAAAAATATGGTTATAATGTATTAATACATATTTAAAATTTTCATATGGCAAATATAAATTCCCAGTTATTAAAAATCAAATTGAAAATAATATATATATAATTTATCTCTGCTTTATTAAAGCTTTTAAACAGGCATAAGATTTAGTGCGCTATTTATAGCTTAAAATAGTAATATTAAAGGTTTTCACATTTAAAGTTTTTATAAGTTCATAAATATATTAAATTATAGTTTGTTAAAGTATAGATTTTATTTTAACATTGAAGCATTCGGAGGTGTAAGTGCTTGACCAATAAAGAATTAGAGAATATGAATCTTAGCGAACTAAAGGACATTGCTAAGGATCTTGGCATAAAAAATATTTCAAAATTTAAAAAAGCAGAATTGATTGAGGAAATTAAAAAAATTTCCCCAGCTTCAATTGAAAAATCAGGAGTGGTTTTAAGAGAAAAAATTAGTCCTAAAAATGATGTGATAGAGTCTGGAAAAAGTAACTTTGAAAGTAAAGAAGATACATTCAGTGAAAAAAACATTGAAAGCAGCAGCGTTCAGGATAATAGAGTAGCTGAGGTACCGGAAGAAATAGAAGAGATAGAAGAGATAGAAGAGATAGAAGAAATTGAAGAAATTGAAGAAAAGGAAGAAACCTTTGAAGAAAAAAGAGAGAAGTTAAAGGTACTGATTAATGAGTCCAATTCTGGAAAGGGTGTTCTTGAAATCAGTGACAATAATAACTTTGGACTTTTAAGAAGCAATAATTATCTAAGTGGAGATGATGATATTTATGTATCCTTGTCTCAAATTAGAAGATTTAATTTAAAGGTTGGAGATGAAGTTCAAGGTAAAGTTAGGATTCCTAAAGAAGGGGAAAAATATAAGGCTCTTTTATACGTAGAAAAAGTAAATGGAGAAAATCCTGAAAAAGCAATAAGAAGAATGCCTTTTGAAAAGCTAACTCCAGTGTATCCAGATGAAAAGATAAAGCTAGAAACTAGTCCAGAAGATTTATCTTCAAGACTTATGGATATAATTTCTCCAATTGGAAAAGGGCAAAGAGGGGTTATTGTTGCTCCACCTAAAGCAGGGAAGACTAGTATTTTAAAGAAGATTGCTCAAAGCATAACTAAAAATCATCCAGATGTTAAGCTTATTGTGCTTTTAATTGATGAAAGACCGGAAGAAGTTACAGATATGCAAAGGTCTATTGATGGAGATGTAATATACTCTACCTTCGATGAAGAACCAGAACATCATGCTAAAGTTGCTTACATGGTTCTAGAAAGAGCTAAAAGATGTGTGGAGCAAGGTCAAGATGTAGTTATATTATTAGATAGCATAACAAGACTTGCAAGGGCATACAACTTAACTATTACTAGAACAGGTAGAACATTATCAGGTGGTCTTGATACTGGAGCACTACTTATGCCTAAAAAATTCTTTGGTGCTGCTAGAAATGTAGAAGAAGGCGGAAGTTTAACAATTCTTGCCACTGCACTAGTTGAAACAGGAAGTAGAATGGATGATATGATTTTCGAGGAATTTAAGGGTACTGGTAACATGGAAGTACATCTTGATAGAATTCTTCAAGAAAGAAGAATATTCCCAGCTATAGATATCTATAAGTCTGGTACTCGTAGAGAAGACCTACTACTTAGTAAGACAGAGCTAGAAGTTACTTATAGCATAAGAAAGCTTATGTATAATGAAGGAAACACAGCAGCAGTAACAGAGAAACTATTAAATGTATTATCTAAGACAAAAAATAATAAGGATTTCTTTGATATCTTAAGTAAGAGTCCTGAACTTCTTAAATAAGAAACAGAGTTATTTTATTCAAGGTAATTGAAATAAGAGTTATTTTTCAAACATCATTAAATAATAATTAATGTTAGTCACTGTGAAGCTATTTTCATGGTGGCTTTTTTATTTAGAAGCTTTATGAAAAAGAAAGATAAAAAAAGAATGAGCATATAACCAATACAATATAAAGGGTTAGAAACGCAGTTGATACTATAAAACTAATATTAATTGTAATAATTTTTGGTAAAAAAGTTTTAGGTTATAAATAAAAAAAGGCCGTGCCACAATGGATTTATCCATTGTGACACAACCATTTCTTTATAAAAGAGATTTGTTATTTTAAAAAGTTTAGATAACCTTGGTAAGAAATCTATAAGATTAATTAGCTAAAGTTAGAATTTTTAGAGTAAATGGTTTAGCAACATTTTGGAAGCTTCAAGTCTGTAGATTTCAGTAAGTTGAAGCTTTTCAGACTTGAAAAATTGCTTTGGTGGCAACATAAATCTGATTCCAAAGTTGTTAGACTTAAGCTGTTTGCTGCGACTTTAATAAATAAACTCACTTCTTAATTGCTCTAAATCTACATTGTCCACTGAGTCTACTACCTCAAAGGAAAGCACTAATTGATCTTTTCTTAAAATCAGATAAGTTCCAGCTTTGTCGAAGGTTCCATTAAATTCACCCTTTGATCCAGCTATTTTAAAAGAATTTACCTTGTTGTAGTTTATATCTAAAATGGAATACTCACCATCTGGAGAAGTCATTTTACTTAAATCAAAGGTGATTTTTGTATTTACTCCAGTTCCTAACACAGCGATTAGTGGTTCAAAGTCTGGTCCAATACCGTTTATAGCTAAGGTTTGGGTAGTTCCAGAAGCTTCAGCTTTTTTTACAAGTCTTTCTGTTGGAACTTCAGAAATAGGAACTCCATATATTTGAGGTTCTGTTGCAGCTCCACCCACAGTATCACTTGCACAACAACCACCAGCACTTGAAGGTGGGGCTGAATTTTGTGCATCAGTTATGTCGGACTGGCTTACACCATCTATATTATCAACAACTTTTATTAATCCACTTATCATACCCATCCAGCAACTATAGTTTATATCTTTATCTCCTGGTGTAAACTCGATAATATTTTCACCCTTAGCAAGTTTTTTCTTAATGTTCATTGTTGGAATAATAATTTGATTATTACAGGAAGTTATAGTCTTACCATCTACTATAAGTTTCGTTGGAATACCCTTTTGAACAAATACCACATTAGGGTTATAACCACTAGCATCAGCAGTTATTCTTACTTCTTGCACACCATTAACTATTTTGGCTTTATTTGCATCTGTAGCCTGTACATTTTCAGAGGATACTTTTCCACTCATAAGAGCCATAGGGGATAAGTTCACTCCAAACAGTGTAAGACCACGATTAGCCATAACTATACCAAGAACTACTACTATGACGCCGCTAAATTTTAGTAGCTTTTTAGTGTTGCTTTGACTCATTAAATTAGCCATTAGTCCAAAACCAAGCATTAGGGGTACTGTCCCTATAGCAAAGATGAACATTGAAGTAGCACCCTTAACTGCGCTTCCAGAAGCTAAGGCATAAAGTTGCATAGTTTGAAGTGGACCACAAGGCATAAAGCCGTTTAATAATCCTACTACAAAAGGAGTAGAGCCACTTTTTTTACTGTTACACTTTGACCAAGGTAGCTTAAGGGTTATTCCTCTAAAGGCAGAAAAACCAGCCATATTGAAGCCCATAATTACCATGAAGATACCTGCAATTATAGCTATAGAAGCTTGGGTAGTGAGATTTAAAGAGAATACAGAACCTAATGCACCCACTATTCCACCTAAAATCGTGTAGGAAATAACTCTACCTGCATTGTACATTATTGAAGGCTTTAAGGATGCAGCCTTGCTTTTAGCAATAGTTATACTTTGAGACATCATTATGCCTCCACACATTCCTACACAATGTAAGGATGTAAGTAGTCCTACAACAAATAACATAAGATATGTGGTGTTTTCACCTAATTTAGAACTCATGTCAAAGGCTCCAGAATTTTGGCTAAGTCGTATAATTATAAATGCTATTAAAATGATTCCTACTATTGAAAGATATTCTGATGGTTTATCTTTTTTATTATTATCTTTTGTTAACTCAGTTTCAATGGAATAACCAGCTTGCTCGATTGCAGAACATATCTTAGCATAAGAACAGATTGAATCATCAAACTTAACGAAAACGGAGGATTTCTTGTAACTAGCTTTAACCTCTAAAATACCACCTAAATCTTTAATTTCATCTGTAATTAAAGACTCACAAGAAGTACAGACCATATTCCCAACTTTAATGTTTACCGTTTTTACCGACAAATTTCTCACCCCTCATTTTAGGATCCTTGAGAAGTACAAATACACGTGTTATTCCTGAGGTCCTAAATCTAAATCATTATATTTTTACTTAATAAAATTATATAAAAAATTTATGTAGATTTTATGTAAACACAGAGTTAGTAACTAATTTTAGAAGATAAATTACCCACATGTTAAGGAGAAACCCTTTATTTACAGGAGTTCTTTTCTTATGCTGTGGTTATTTCATAAGCTAACTCCAATTCTAATTTTTTTCGTTGTAAGTTTTCTTAAAAACTTAAACAATGTCCAATCATATATTGGTAGAATAAAGATTTTATATAATAAGAGAATACATCTATTAATTTATGGAAAAATTAATTTATAAAGCACTATTAATGAATAAACTAGATTCACTAAAAAATATTTTTAAATTTAGCGTTTTGTCCATAAAAAATTCACAATTCCATGTTAAAGTATATTTATAGACACCCCCCAAGGGGGTAGGGAGTGATAGGAGGAATTAATTATGTTGAAAAATAAAGCAAGTATCATTAGTGCAATATTAGTAGGTGTTACACTTACTGCAACAGGTTGTGGAAATAAGGGTAATGTAGATGAAACTAAGGTTAAAGCATCAGAATCCTTTGTGAATATAATTAAAGAAAATAAAGATGATGTAGGTTTTCACAGTGAATTATCCCATTGGGGTCTTAAGTTACCAACAGGGGAAAAGTTTGAATGGACTAAAGATACTTCTGCTAATGAAATAGACTTTGCTATGGTTATTCCTGCAGATCCATTTACAAAAGCAGGATTAGATGTTACAAAAATAGATAGTAAAGACTTAGTATTTAAGGCTGCTGCTAATGAGGGAGGAATGGAAACCCCTAACCTTTTAATAAAACCTTATAACTTAAGTGATAAAAAGCAAAACTCCAATGGATCAGAGGATGCTTTCAAAAGATTATTAAAAGTACAGGAAGTACCTGTTACTTATGATTCTAGTGCTAAAAAATATGTGTTAGATGTAGCAAAAAATTATAAAGTTATGTGGACAGAAACTCTAGGACAGGGAACTTCAGATATAATTTTTGTTATAGACGCTAAGCCACTTATGGATGCAGGCCTTGATGTGGATAAGATTTCTCAAGAGGGTTGGAAATATGAAAAGGAAAGTAATACTTTAACAAAAGAATTTAAGTTATAGGAGTTAAAGGTAGCAAGATAATTTTCTGAAAGCTTTTTAGATTTGTATTTATAAGTGAACAAATTAATATCTTTAAAACTTATATAAAAAGAAAAGAATTAATATATGGAATGCCAAAGATAAATCACTTTAATTTATGATTTTATGTTTGCATTCTCTTTGGTGTTAGTTAGTTTAACTAACAAAACCATTTAGAAATAATGATATAACTTATATGCTGAAAATTAGAATTGGAAATCTTAGTATACAATGAAAATAGTGAAATACTAATTTATTCATTGAAAGGAGACTTTAACATGGAAAATAAAATGTTGAAAATACAGGGTATGACCTGTGCAGCTTGTGCTAAAGCTGTGGAACGAGCAAGTAAAAAAGTAGAGGGAGTTACTGAAGCAAGTGTGAACTTAGCAACAGAAAAGCTTTCAGTGTCCTTCGATGAAAATAAAACAAATTTAGATGCAATCAGTGCAGCAATAACAAAAGCAGGCTATAAGGCTTCTGTGGAAACTACTACAGCTACTATTAAAGTAGGAGGCATGACTTGCGCATCTTGTTCTAAGGCTGTGGAAAGAGCTGTGAGAAAGTTAGATGGAGTAGTGGAGGGGAATGTAAATTTAGCTACAGAAAAGTTAACTGTGGCTTATGAACCTTCAAAGTTAAGAATTTCAGATATTAAGGCAGCTATTACAAAGGCTGGTTATATAGCTATTGAAGAAGAAACTACAGTAGATCAGGACAAGGAAAATAAAGAAAAAGAGATTAAAAATCTGTGGACAAGATTTATAGTGTCAGCAGTATTCACAATTCCACTTCTTTATATATCCATGGCTCATATGCTGGGATATATGCTTCCAGAGTTCTTTGATCCAATGAGAAACCCAATTAATTATGCAATTTCTCAACTAATCTTAGTAATTCCTGTAATGATAGCAGGACGCAGATTCTTTAAAGTAGGATTTAAGTCCTTAATAATGAAAAGCCCTAATATGGATTCTTTAATTTCTATTGGAACTTGGGCTGCATTTTTATATGGATTATTTGCCATATATCAAATTTTAGATGGTAATGTGGATTATGCTTATGAATTGTATTTTGAATCAGGAGCGACCATACTAACTTTAATTACTTTAGGTAAATATTTAGAGTCTGTAACTAAGGGTAAAACTTCTGAGGCTATTAAAAAACTTATGGGGCTTGCTCCAAAAACAGCTACCATAATTAGAGAAGGTAAGGAAGTTGTTATTTCTATAGATGATGTAGAAGTTGGAGATATAATCCTTGTAAAACCTGGTGAGAAATTACCTGTAGATGGAGAAGTGGTGGAAGGAATAACCTCTATTGATGAATCTATGCTTACAGGGGAAAGTATTCCAGTGGAAAAAACTATAGGTTCAAAGGTTATTGGTGCAAGTATAAATAAGAATGGATCTATAAAATACAAGGCAACAAAAGTTGGCAAGGATACTGCTCTTGCTCAAATTATAAAGTTAGTAGAAGATGCTCAGGGGTCAAAAGCTCCAATTGCAAAACTAGCGGATATTATCTCAGGATACTTTGTACCAACAGTTATTGGTATTGCCATTCTTTCATCTTTAGGTTGGTTAATTTACGGAGAAACAATTGTATTTGTTCTAACTATCTTTATTTCAGTACTTGTAATTGCTTGTCCTTGTGCGCTTGGTCTTGCAACTCCAACGGCTATAATGGTTGGTACAGGAAAAGGTGCTGAATATGGAGTTTTAATTAAGAGTGGAGAAGCACTAGAAACTGCTCACAAAATTAAAACTATCGTATTTGATAAAACTGGTACAATTACAGAAGGAAAACCTAAGGTAACAGATATAATTGTAAATGACATTTCAAAGGAAGAGTTACTTCAAATCACTGCAAGTGCAGAAAAAGGTTCAGAACATCCTCTTGGAGAAGCTATAGTTAAGCATGCAGAAGAGAAGGGGATAGAGTTTAAAAATACTTCAAACTTTAAGGCTATTGCAGGTATGGGAATTCAGGTTACTATTGATGATAGGGACATACTTCTTGGTAATAAAAAGCTTATGATAGAAAGCAACATTTCTATTGAAGACTTAGAAGAGGAATCTAATACCTTAGCGTCAGAAGGCAAAACACCAATGTATGTTGCTATAAACAATGAACTTAAGGGTATTATTGCTGTGGCAGATACAGTGAAGGAAAGCAGTAAGAGAGCCATTGAAAAACTACATTCTATGGGTATAGAAGTAGCTATGCTTACTGGTGATAATAAGAGAACAGCTGATGCTATTGCAAGGCAAGTAGGAATAGATGTTGCTATCTCAGAAGTATTGCCACAGGATAAAGCTAATGAGGTTAAAAAACTTCAAAGTCAAGGGAAAAAAGTTGCCATGGTAGGAGACGGAATTAATGATGCTCCAGCTCTTGCTCAAGCAGATATTGGAATTGCTATCGGTTCTGGTACTGATGTAGCTATGGAATCTGCTGATATAGTTCTAATGAGAAGTGACTTAATGGATGTTCCAACAGCTATTCAGTTAAGTAAGAAAACAATATCAAATATCAAGCAAAACTTGTTTTGGGCATTTGGTTATAATACTTTAGGAATACCAGTAGCTATGGGAATACTTTATGTATTTGGAGGACCACTTTTAAATCCAATGATTGCAGCTCTTGCTATGAGTTTCAGTTCTGTATCGGTATTATTAAATGCATTAAGATTAAAGGGTTTTAAACCCTTAGCCTAAGAGATATATTAGAGAGTTACTGAGGTAGAATCAGTGGCTCTCTAGTTATTTAAATGATGAATAAATTCATTTTCTTCAACCACTTATGGAAGGAGATTTAACTCAAATCTAATGATGAACAGGAGCGTTATCTTTCCTAAGGTTATTGCAGTGAAATTAATAGAAATATTATAGTTATTTTAATCATAATGGGAATTTAAAAGGAAAGCTTAATAATAGTAATAAAAAAGCAGTAATAAAGCCAACGAATAAGAGAGAGCTGGATAGTTTGAACTACCCAGCTCTCTCTTATTATTATTTATTTAGATTATAGGTTTCTTTCGTAAGCTTCTACCATTTTTTTAACCATTTGTCCGCCTACTGATCCAGCTTCTCTAGAAGTTAGGTCTCCATTGTAGCCTTGTTTTAAGTTAACGCCTACTTCTTGAGCTGCTTCCATTTTAAATTTGTTTAAACCTTCTTTAGCTTCAGGTACTAATGCTCTGTTGTTATTGTTGTTTGCCATTTCAAATTCCTCCTTTTTTAATTAAACTATAATTTTATTGAATTACCAATCGATAATCATTTTGTTAATGAATATCAATTAAGTGTTATTATTGTGTGCTAATTAAAATTTAATAAACTATTAAAATGGAGGAAATAGAGGAAAAATTTGCACAAAAAAGGAGAAGTTTCCTTCTCCTCGTAAAAATATATATGATTAGTCGTTTTTAAGGTTGAATTTCTTCATAAACTTATCAACTCTTCCACCAGCATCAACATTTTTCTGTTTGCCTGTGAAGAATGGATGACATTTAGAACAAATTTCCACTTTTAATTCTGGCTTAACAGAACCAGTTGTGAAAGTGTTACCACATGCACATTTAACTACTGTATCATGGTTATATTTTGGATGTAATCCTTCTTGCATATTTTTCACCTCTTTCGAAACAACATATATATCCGTATTATCAACTTCCTAATTATATCATAGTGAAATACTTAGGTCAAGAATAAAACTTCTTATATTTTTTTAAATATAAGAAGTTAAGAATATATAGTGATTTAGCGGTTTCTAGGACTTTTAGCGATAAAAATAAAGTTTTGGGCATAAATATTAATTTGATAAACCTGAATATTTCTTATAGAATAAACATAGGTATTATATCTTGAAACTATGGAGGGAAAATATGAGTAAATTATACTTTAGATACGGAGCTATGAATTGTGGAAAGTCTACAAATTTAGTACAGGTGGCTCATAACTACGAGGAAAGAGGAATGAAGGTTATTGTTATAAAACCTGAAACAGATACTAAGGGTGGAAACAAAGTGGTTTCAAGATTAGGAGTTACAAGAAATGTAGATTTATTAATAAAAAGTAGTGATAATGTATTTGAAAAAGTTAAGGAATATATAGAGCAAAATGGCAATGTTGATTGTATATTAGGAGATGAGGTTCAGTTTTTCAAATCTCATCATATAGATGAGTTATTTGAGATCGCAGTTAAGTTAGATATACCTACCATTTGTTATGGCTTAAGAACAGATTTTCAAATGAATGGTTTTGAAGGCAGCGAAAGATTACTTTTATTAGCTCATAGCTTAGAGGAACTTAAAACTATTTGTAAATGTGGTAAAAAGGCATTATTAAATGGAAGATTAATAAACGGTAAGTTTGTATTTCAGGGAGAACAAATAGCTATTGATAAAAAAGACAATGTTGAATATGAAGCCTTATGTCCGAGATGCTTTTTTATGTATAAGGAGCAATATGAGAGAGAATTAAGTGAAAGGCAATTAGAAATTGCTTTAGGTATTTAAAATAAAGTACACTAGTATACTGGCTAGTTATATTAAAAAGATACCTTAGAGGATAAGATACAAAAATAATTGATAAGTGGGTGTTACTATGGGAAAAAAGGTATCAGTTGGGGGACAAGCGGTTATTGAAGGGGTAATGATGAGAGGGGCCAAAGGATTAGCCACCGCTGTGAGATTACCTAGTGGAAAAATAGAAATTAAAAAACAAAATTATGATAGCTTTACAAAAAAGCATAAGCTGTTTTCACTACCAATAATTAGAGGTTTTGTTTCATTAGTTGAATCTTTAATTATTGGAATGAAAAGTTTAGAGTTCTCCGCTTCATTTTTGGAGGAAGAAGAAGAACCTTCAAAATTTGATAAATGGTTTGAGGGGATCTTTAAAGAAAAGACTAATGATGTGATCATGGGATTTTCCTTAGTGTTGTCCTTAGTACTTGCTATGTTACTTTTCTTTATCACACCGACACTACTCACAACTTTCATTAAAAGTAATATAACTAACAACACTATTATATTAAATATTACTGAAGGAATAATAAGAGTAGCAATATTCTTATTATATATTACTCTTGTGGGAAAAATGCAGGATATTAAGAGGGTTTATCAATATCACGGTGCAGAACATAAAACGATTTTTTGTTATGAAGCAGGTGTGGAATTGACACCAGAAAATGCTCAAAGATTTAGTAGATTTCACCCAAGATGTGGAACTAACTTTTTGTTTTTAGTAATGGTTATAAGTATTGTTATATTTTCCTTTACTGGGTATCAGTCCATTATTAGTAGAATTATATGGAGAATTTTATTACTGCCACTAGTTTCAGGGGTAACCTATGAAGTAATTAGATGGCTTGGAAAGAGTAATAATTACTTTGCTAAGGTTGTGGCAGCACCAGGTTTAAAGCTTCAAGGGCTAACTACTAAGGAGCCAGATTTAACTATGATAGAAGTTGCTATAGCATCTTTAAAGGCAGCAGAAGGTATAGAGGATGCCATAGTAAAAGAAGATGATAACTAAAATTAATTTAAGTAAATAGTGACCTGATTTCATTTCCTAAATACTAAGTTAGTTAAAGTATATTTTGAAAAAGGATTAGAAATTAGTAAAGTAGAGAATAAATGTAGATAAGAAGTGTATATTGAACTGAAAAGAGGTCATAAAGTGAAGATATCTCAGTTGCTAGCTAAAGGATATGAAGTACTTAAGAAGCATAATATTGATAGTTACCTTATAGATACCCAATTACTCTTATGCAAGGTTTTAAACGTAGAAAAGTTGTTTATAATGATGAATAGGGATTTAGAAGTGACTTCAGACACGGAAGAAGCCTTTCTTAAACTCATAGAGCTTAGAAAAAATAAAATGCCGGTAAAATATATTTTAGGACATACTGAATTTATGGGATTAGAGTTTATGATTAAAGAAGGTGTTCTAATTCCGAGACCAGATACAGAAGTTTTAGTTGAAGAAGCTATGAAAATTATTGAAGAAAATCATTTTTCAAATATCTGCGATGTATGCTGTGGAAGTGGAGCTATAGGGCTTTCCCTTGCTTATCATACTAAGGCTTCTAAGGTTTCCTTATATGATATAAGTGATACTGCCTTAGAAGTTACAGGTCATAATATAAAAAAACTATCTTTAGAAGATAGTTCTAAGGTTTATAAAAGTGATTTATTAACTAGAGCAATAGAGGAAAAACTAACCTTTGATATGATAGTTTCAAATCCGCCTTATATTAGAACAGAAGTAATTCCCACCTTAATGGAGGATGTAAAAAGTTATGAGCCATATATTGCACTTTGGGGTGGAGACGATGGGCTTATATTTTATAGGAAGATTACATCACAGTGCAGGGAGGTTTTAACCTCAGGAGGATATTTAGCTTTTGAAATTGGTTATGATCAAAGAGTGGAAGTAATGGAAATATTAAAAAGTGAGGGATATATCAATGTTTACTCCATAGAAGACTTATCAGGAAATCCTAGGGTTGTTATAGGAAAATTACCATAAAAATTTTCGAGATAAAAATTGAAAATAAAGTTTTTTATGTTATAATGATATGATGTAAAATTATTTTGATTATAGGTGCTACGCTTTTGAGTTTTAACAAAGTTTATTCTTTGGGAGCTTTGTTATGTTAAAAGTGTATACTAGGTATAAAGTTATGTGATTTTATAGATAAGTATTATGTGTATCTTAAAAAGATTTAGGGTAATAAGTTTAAGTAAATGCGTAGGCTGAAATGAGCTGAAGGGAAGCAGCTTAAACTATGTATAATAGAAAATTTAAAGTGCTTCCTAATAAATAGAATTTAAATATGGAGTGATAAGTAATGTTAGATAGATTACATTTTTTAGAGAATAAGTACGATGAATTATCAAATAAAATAAGTGATCCTAGTGTAATGGCCAACCAAAAGGAATGGCAAAAGTTATGTAAGGAACATGCGGAATTAGAGATAATAGTTACAAAGTATAGACAATATAGAGATGCAGAAGAAAATTTAGAAGCAAATAAAGAGATGCTTAATGAAGAATCAGATAGAGATATGAGAGAAATGATTCAAGAAGAAATAAAATCTCTTACTCATGATTGTGAAACTTTCAAAGAAGAGCTTAGAATACTTCTTTTACCAAAAGACCCTAATGATGATAAGAACGTGTTCATTGAAATCAGAGGTGGTGCTGGTGGAGACGAGGCTGCTCTCTTTTCCGCAAATCTTTTCAGAATGTATACTAGATATGCTGAGCGTAATAGATGGAAAGTTGAAATTATGAGTATGAATGAAACTGATATTGGAGGTTTCAAGGAAGTAGTATTCATGGTTAAGGGAGATAAAGCTTATAGTAAGTTAAAATACGAAAGTGGAGTTCACAGAGTTCAAAGGGTTCCAGATACTGAATCTAGTGGAAGAATTCATACATCTACAGCTACTGTAGCGGTACTCCCAGAGGTAGATGACGTAGAAGTTGAAATCAACGCTAATGATATCAGAATTGATGTATTTAGATCTTCAGGTAACGGTGGACAGAGTGTTAACACTACGGACTCAGCTGTTAGATTAACTCACATGCCATCAGGTTTAGTTATTTCTTGCCAAGATGAAAAATCTCAGTTAAAGAACAAAGAAAAAGCTATGAAGATGTTAAAGGCTAGACTTTTTGAGGCAGCAGAAGCAGAGAGATCTGCAGGAATTGCTGAAGATAGAAAGAGCCAAGTTGGTACTGGTGACAGAAGTGAAAGAATTAGAACTTATAACTACCCACAAGGAAGAGTTACAGATCACAGAATAGGAGTAACCATTTACAAACTGGATGCTTTCCTTGATGGTGATATTGATGAAATGTTAAATGCTTTAATTACAACAGATCAAGCTGAAAAAATGCAGGCTATGGGAAATCGTGATAATTTTTAATTTTGACATACTTAAAAATAACTAGTTAAGTTAAGATGATTTTTGGGGTATTCATCATATGTGATATTCAATGGAAATAAGACCAATTTAGTAATCATCTTATGATTTGGAAGGTGTTTTATGGATATAGATAAAGTCCTACGAAAGCAAAAAAAATCTTATAAAAGGTTTATGCTCTCAATGGGCTTTATTTTTCTATTATTGCCCATTGCGTTAAATATAAGTGGAAAGTTCAATGTGTTCTTTATATTTTACTTAATACTCCTAGAGGCTTTAGTATTGCTATCTATGGCAATAAGGTATAACGAGGAATATTTAAGTTTTAAGGTCCAAGGACTTAAGCTTACTATAATTACAAGTGCAGCAAAAATAAAATATAACATTTCTATAGATAAAGTGGCTATAGTCCATGTGTTAAATAATGAAAAGTATTTTGATCTATTGATTGTAACAAAGTCCAGGTTCAGAAATAAAAGATTACAACACTTAGATTTCAAGGTTTTAGATAAATATAGGGAAGTAGATAGAGTATACAATAAGATTAAGATGCCAGATGAAGGGCCTTACTTTTTCTTTATTATTAGAAAAGGTGGAATAAAGAAGTATCTTTTATTAAACTTTTTATATAAATATTGTGTTAATGCAAATTTTACTGAAAGTGCAGTAGAGAAAGTTAAAGAGTGCAGAAAGTAGAATAAACCCACATAAAGATAAATAGATTGTTAGTAACAGTTTTATTTTTTATTTATGGGGGTAACAATATATATGAACAATACAATTTTTGTTATAGGACTTTTTTCAGCAGTGGTATCCTTAATAGGAACCTTGTTGGGTGCACTCATAGGGGTGACTATTAAAAAGCCTTCTAGAAAGTTCTTAGGAAGTATAATGGGAATAGCTTCTGGTATTATGATTTCAATAATATTTTTAGAACTTATACCTGAATCTGTGGAAAAGACTAACTTTTATATGGCTTTAATTACTATATTAATGGGTATAATAGTTATTGCTTTTACAGACTACTTAAGCAAGGATAAAAAGTGGACTTCCAATAGCCATAAGAAGGTAGCATTCTTGATGGCTTTAGGGCTCATGCTTCATAATTTTCCAGAAGGCATTATTATGGGATTTGGATTTGTAAAAGAGGCTAACTTAGGAATCAAGATGAGTCTCCTTATCTCCATTCATGATATGCCAGAGGGGATTGCCATAGCAGCACCACTTATAGCTTCAGGAGTGAAACCATTAAAGATTTTATGGTATGCTTTTTTAGTTGCGTTACCCACTGCTATAGGGGCATGGATAGGAATTTTAGTCGGAACAATTTCCCAGGCATTCTTAGGATACTGTATTGCCTTTGCTAGTGGAGTAATGCTCTATGTGGTATTTGGGCAAATGATACCAGAAAGTAATGAACTCTCAAATGGTTATGCAAATGCTATTACTATCTTAGCTGGAGTGATTTTTGGGTTTATTATGATAAATGTTATCTAGCTTCTACAAAAATTTTCGTTGTAGAAGGGAAGCTTCAACTTAGGATTTGGGTACCCGTGGAAGAATAATTAAATGCTAAGAGTAAACAAGTTTATATATGATAGTAAAATGTGAAAAGAACTTTTGAGGTGTAAAGGATGAAAACAAAAGTAGCGGTATTAAGTGAAGAAAATTTAGATGAAAATATAATTAAGGATGCAGCTGCAGTTATCAAAAATGGAGGGCTTGTAGTATTTCCCACTGAAACAGTTTATGGCTTAGGAGCAAATGCTTTAGATAAAGACGCTGTTGAGAAAATTTTTGTTGCTAAGGGGAGACCTCAAGATAATCCCTTAATAATTCATGTTGGAGATTTTAATATTAAACCATATGTAAAGGAAATACCAACTATTGCTAAGAAAATCATGGATAAGTTTTGGCCAGGGCCAATTACTTTGATTTTTGAAAAAAGTGATATTGTGCCTGATATAACTAGTGCTAATTTGTCTACCGTTGGGATTAGAATGCCTTCAAACAACATCGCAAGAGAATTGATATTGGCAGCTAAAACACCAATTGCAGCTCCTTCAGCCAATATTTCGGGTAGGCCAAGTCCTACAAATGTAGAAAGCTGTATCGAGGATTTAAGTGGAAGGGTAGATTATATTTTAGGTGGAGAAAACAGTGAGGTAGGACTTGAATCTACAATAGTTGACTGTACTGTTCAGCCAATTTGTATATTAAGACCTGGTGCAATTACTATTGAGATGCTGAGAGAAATAGATGAAGAAACTTACATTGACCCAGCAGTTTTAAGTAAGCCTAGTAGCGATTTTAAGCCTAAGGCTCCTGGAATGAAGTACAGACATTATGCTCCAAAAGCTCCAGTTAAAATTATAAAGGGAGATATCAAAAAAACTGTTGCAAAAATCAATGAAATAGTGTTAAATAGTATAGAACATGAAAAGAAGGTTGGAATTATAGCAACAGACGAAACTAAAGAATATTATAAAAATGGTATTGTAGTGTCTTTAGGAAGTAGAAATAACCTTGAAGAAATAGGACAAAACTTGTTCAAAGTCTTAAGAAGCTTTGATGCCATAGAGGTAGATATAATTCTCTGTGAGGCCTTCGAAGAACAAGGTGTGGGTATAGCTATAATGAATAGATTGAAAAAAAGTGCTGGTTTTGACATAGTTCAGGTTTAAAGAATTTATGATTTATTATTTTAATTCAAAAGCCTAAGAAAGGAGAGAAATATGAAGATATTATTTGTTTGTACAGGAAATACATGTAGAAGTAATATGGCAGAAGCTATATTTAATTATATTTCCCATTTAGATAATGTACAGGCGACTTCAGCGGGGTTGTCAATAGTCCCATTTTCTCTTGCATCAAAACATACAGCAAAGCTTTTGAAAGATAATTATGACATTGATATCTCCAATAGACAAGCTGTTCAGCTAACTAAGGAGATGTTGATGGAAGCAGATTTAGTTTTAACAATGACTTCGCATATGAAAAATGTGATTGTTATGAATTTTCCACAATTTAACGAAAAAGTGCATAGCCTTAGGGAGTTTGTCGGCAATGAGGGAGACGTAGTTGACCCTTTTGGCGGCAATATAGATGTCTATTCTCAAACTTTTGAGATGATTAAAGAGGACATCTTATCCCTAGTGGATAAAATAAAAAGAGATACTAGTAGCTAATACTGATATCTTTTTTTTGTGTGTATATAAGTTCCAATAAAAGTGATAAGTGTCTAGTTAGATTTTGGAGCAATTTGAAACATACTAAGATAAACATTTACTAAAGGAACATATCTTTTTAAAATTTTATGGAGGTGCTAAAGATGAAAATAGCATTAGGAAGCGATCATGGTGGATTAAGACTTAAGAAAGAAATAATAAACCATCTAGAAAAAAAGGGTATAGAGTTTAAGGATTTTGGAGCATACAGTGAAGAATCTTGTGATTACCCAGATTTTGCAGAAAAAGTTGCAGTAGAAGTAGTAGCTAAAAACTATGACTTTGGAATACTAGTATGTGGAACTGGGATTGGAATTAGCATAGCAGCTAATAAAATTCCAGGAGTAAGAGCAGCACTTTGTAGTGATACTTTTAGTGCCCATGCTACAAGAGAACATAATAATGCTAACATTTTAACTCTTGGTGAAAGAATAGTTGGACCAGGTCTTGCTATTGATATAGTAGACACTTTCTTAAATTCTAAATTTGAGGGAGATCGTCATCAAAGAAGAATTGATAAAATTAGTGAAATTGAGAAAAAATATAATAAATAATAACTTTAGGGGGAATTTTAAATGAGTAAAGTAACACAAATCGCGCATCCATTAATATTACACAAGTTGGCTTTTATAAGAGATAAAAATACAGGATCAAAGGATTTCAGAGAGCTTGTAGAAGAAGTTGCTATGCTTATGGCTTATGAAGTAACTAGAGATATTCAACTTGAAGAGATTGAAATTGAAACACCTATTTGTAAAACTAAGTGTAAAGTTCTTGCAGGAAAGAAACTTGCTATTGTGCCAATACTAAGAGCTGGTCTTGGAATGGTAGATGGTATGTTAAAACTTATCCCTGCAGCTAAGGTTGGACATATTGGTCTTTATAGAAATGAAGAAACTTTAATGCCAGTGGAATATTTCTGTAAATTACCACAGGATATTGAAGAGAGAGACATAATAGTAACAGATCCAATGCTAGCAACTGGTGGTTCAGCAGTTGATGCAATTCATGCTCTTAAGAAAAGAGGAGGCAAAAACATTAAACTTATGTGTTTAGTAGCTGCGCCTCAAGGGATTAAGGCTGTAATGAATGCTCATCCTGACGTAGATATTTATGTAGCTGCAATTGATGAATGTCTAAATGATCATGGATATATTGTACCAGGTCTTGGAGATGCTGGAGATAGATTGTTTGGAACTAAGTAATTTATAGACGGGTTAAAGATAAAAGAGGCTTTTCACAATGTATAAACATGCACTGTGAGTAGGCCTCTTTACTCTATGTAGAATAATATCTATATTTTTCATAGAGAAATGTAAATGTAAGCCTAGAGACTTTAAATATATTTAGAGGTGTTCTAAGGTTTTTGTATAAAACTAGTTTTGAAACAGCCCTTTTATATTTTTATTTCATAGGGAAAATCTATGGCTTTAAGATAAATAATAAATCCCATAATTACTATGTATAAGATAACCACAGCAGAGTTTCGTGAGTTTACAGAGTAGCTATAAGTATAAGTATAAGTATAAGTATAAGTATAAGTATAAGTATAAGTATAAGTATAAGT
>NZ_JAVWDJ010000026.1:38025-51064 GCF_036642255.1 Clostridium sp.
ATAATAGTAAAAAAGACTGTAGGAAAAATCCTACAGTCTTTTTATCGTTTAAATTATAGAGGTTCAATGTCATCCTGGGGGATGGTTATCTATGCTAAACTTTACTTGTTACCAAAATATCTTTGTAATAATCCGTTGAATGCTGCACCATGTCTTGCTTCATCTTTACACATTTCATGAACTGTGTCATGGATTGCATCTAAGTTTAATTTTTTAGCAAGTGTTGCTAAATCTTTTTTACCTTGGCATGCTCCGTGCTCTGCATCAACTCTCATTTGAAGATTTGTTTTTGTATCAGCTACAACAACTTCTCCTAATAATTCAGCAAATTTAGCAGCATGTTCAGCTTCTTCAAATGCTATTCTTTTATAAGCCTCAGCAACTTCTGGGAATCCTTCTCTATCTGCTTGACGGCTCATTGCTAAGTACATGCCTACTTCTGTGCATTCTCCTACGAAGTTAGCTCTTAAGCCTTCTATAACTTCAGCGTCTACATCTTTTGCAACGCCTATTCTGTGCTCGTCTGCCCATGATAAAGAATCTTCAGTTTTCTCTACGAATTTAGATGTTGGTGCCTTACATACTGGACAAAACTCTGGTGCTGCATCTCCCTCATGAATATAACCACATATTGTACATACAAATTTTTTCATAATTTAATATTCCTCCTTAAAACTCTTAAACAATTTATTTGATTTTGATAGGTTTCTCTTTTCGTCCTACCCGATGATTTAATTATATACTATCGGATAATAATTATCAATAGAAAATTATTATTTATTATAAAAAACTTTTAGATTTTTTTCGACAAGCTTAGTAAACAGTAATATAATCTTGTAAAGTTTCTAAATCTAGTATTTCCACTATGTCTTTTTCTACACTTATTAGTCCTTCATTTTTCATGTTTATAAACTCCCTGGATAAAGAGGGACGCTGTACCCCTAAATACTCAGCAAGGCTCTTTTTAGAAATCGGTAGAATTATTTTTAGTGTCTTTTGTTCTTTATATTGCTGTAGTAAATAGAAAATTATCTTTTGCCTTAGGGTTTCTAAAGAAAGTTCAGTAACTTTTTTATTAAGGTTCAAGATTTTCATGGATAAAAGACTCATGAAGTTTTTTAATACTGTTGGATTTTCGCTACACATATAAATGATATCATCTTTAGAGATGTATAAGATTCTCGAATTTCTCATTGTTACAATGGTAGCAGGATATTTATTGTGCGATGAAAAAACAAGAGCTTCTCCAAAGATTTTGCCCTCACTTAATGAGCTCAAGGACACAACCTTACCATTAGGATAATGTTTCTGAATTTCCACATTTCCTTCAAGGACTATCCCTATGGAGTTACAGTCATCACCTTCTAGTGCTAATATGCAAGATCTGCAGTTAGTGCAATTCTTACAATTTTCATAAGTGGAATACTTTACTTTCTTTAGCAGGTTAACTATTTCTTCTTCATCTATTCCTTTAAAAAGGATACATTTTTTTAGTGGCATAATTATTTTATTCATCTAATCACCTTTTTAGTAAAATTTTCAACTAATTTTATACTACCATACCTATCTTTAAAATAGTGCTAGTTTTCTTAATATTAATTATTATTTATGTTAAAAAGGATTAATCGTAAGTAAAAGGAACTTTTATTATACTTTTCAAACAAGGAAAAAAGTATAAGTAATAAGTAATTAAGTTACTGAATGAATCTACAGTGTTGTGAGAAGAAATAATTATGAGCAAATTCCTATGGTAATTTTTAAAATCATTAAATTTCTCTTTTAAATTTATCCGTTATGGTTTAAAATAGATTTGATTATAAATTTGAGGGATGGATGAATAATGGAGAGAATTGACAAGCATAATTACTATTTAGACATATGTGAAACTGTGCTAGGAAGAGGGACTTGTTTAAGAAGAAATTTTGCGGCTATAATAGTGAAAAATGATGAAATTATTTCTACAGGTTATTCAGGGGCCCCTAGAGGAAGAGCAAATTGTTCTGATTTAGGATTTTGCAGAAGAGAAGAACTAAAGGTTCCAAGAGGAACGAGATACGAGCTATGTAGATCAGTTCATGCGGAACAAAATGCAATAATTTCCTCAAGAAGACAAGATATGTTAGGAGCTACACTTTATTTAGTTGGGAAAGAGAAATCTACGAATGAGTTAGTGGAGAATGCTGCACCATGTTCATTATGTAAAAGATTTATTATAAACTCAGGTATTGATAAGGTGATAATTAGAGATACAGAAAGTACATATAGAATAGTAGAAGTGGATTATTGGATAGAAAATGATGATTCTTTAATAGGAGATGGAGTTTACTAAAAGCAAGGCAAATAAATTATTAGGATGGTTTTTATGAGTAGAATATTTTTGTTTTTCATGGCAGTAAGCATTTCCTTTTTTATTACACCATGGGTAAAGAAAATAGCAAATAAAGTTAATGCCATAGATATACCGAAGGATAATAGAAGAGTTCACAGTAGCCCAATTCCTAGAATGGGTGGACTTGCAATATATATAAGTTTTGTATTAGTTATGTTATTAGAATTTAAGAGTTTTCATGCTGCTCATTATGGATTAATTATAGGAGGAACTATAATAGTAATTGGCGGAATTCTTGACGATATTAAAGGCTTAAAGCCTAGTCATAAGTTGATGTTTCAATTATTGGCTACTTCTTGTTTAATTTTATCAGGTATAACGATAAGGCTAGTGACTAATCCTTTTAATAACATTTACCCATACATGAACTTAGGATTTTGGGGAATACCCATTACAATGCTATGGGTAATTGGAATCACAAACGCCTTTAATTTAATTGATGGGCTAGATGGCCTTGCAGCAGGGGTTGCGTTCATTTCAACTATTACTTTATTAGTAGTTTCAATAATTAATGGACGATATGAGACGATACTTCTAACAACTATTTTAGGTGGGGCGATATTAGGGTTTTTGCCATATAATTTTCATCCAGCTAAAATATTTATGGGGGATACGGGATCTCAGCTGTTAGGTTTTTTTCTAGCAGGGATTTCAATTCAAGGAGCAATAAAATCTACTACATCATTAGTTATAGCAGTACCTTTGTTGACCTTAGGATTGCCAATATATGATACTATATTTGCCATGATTAGAAGAAAGGCTAGTGGTAAGCCTATAATGGAAGGGGACAAGGGGCATTTGCACCATAGATTACTAAATTTAGGTTTAAATCAAAGGGAAGCAGTGCTCATTATGTATGTCACTAGTGCTATTTTAGGTAGTTTAGCTGTAATTGCAATGCAATTAAGTAGTAAGAAAGCGTACTTTTTGTTGGCTTCTGTAGTTGTGGTGATATTTATTTTAGCATGGAAATGCAAAATGTTTAAGAAACTTGAATAGAAACTAAAGGCAATTTAGAAAACTTGCATAAGTAATAAATAATAAATTGCAAAATTAAGCAAAGGGTAGATTGAAGGTTATCAATTTATCTTTTGCTTATTTTTATCTAAAATGCAAGTATGGAGTTTTATAAATTTCATTAAGTGGTAACGAATATGGTGTTAGATGGTAGTGTTTGCTTGCTTTTTTTCATTTATTTTAATGATTTTAAATAAAAGGGATATAATTGGCCTTTAAAACTAAACATACTTATAAGTAAATAAGATTATTTAGTATAAAATAGAACAAATAATGACATAAAACAATTGTAAAATTGCATTTGTCAGTATATAATAAATGGGAGTTAATAAAATATTCACAAAAAAGAATGAATGAACAAAAAATGTTTCTTTTGTAATGGAAATAACGAATAATAAATAGGGTTTTGTGAATAATATTCTTTTATATTATTCATAAAAAAGTAACAATTTTCTACAATGTTTGCGAATAATATAAATTTGAATAATATAAACTCAAATTATTTAATGTAGGGAAAAAATAGAGAAAAAGAGAGATATATAGATTAAAATGGATTTAAATCATTGGGATGAGCAATTGCTTGATAATTTAGCGGAATTCGACGATTTTAAGGGTTTTAAATAAGTTGTTTATATGTATATAATCTTAATTAGTTTTAATTAGAGGAGATATAAGGTGGATGAATTAAATATAGTACTTTTAAAAAAAATAGCTATTTATGATTTCATTTTAGCTATGTGTTTTATTGGACTAGGTAATTTTTTTATTAGCTCTTCGTCTTTATTTTTTTTGTTAGGGATTTTTTTTGCGTGGATAAATTTAGCAGTTAACTCATTGTCTACAAACTTACTTCTTTTAAAAGAGGGAAAAATTAAAAGAATGCTGGGAATTGGGAGTAATCTATTTAGAATTTTACTTGTATGTGTAACTGGCATAATAATTATTACTAAAAGTGATTTAAACTTCATAATATACATAATAGGATATACTGCACAATTGATATCCATTGTTCTTTATGGGGTAAGGGATCAGAAGTAAAATAATTAATCAAGAACTAGTGTGTTTTGTGATATAAAGGCTCAATTTAATCTATTAATAGTACGACTATCAATAGGACCTGTTTTTTTATCCTTGCATAGCAGGGTTATGGGCACAAAAAATTAGTAGGGGCTTTGGTTTATTAGTTTATTTCAGATACCTAAGTTTAAAACTAGTGAAAGGAAGTGATTCTATGGAAGAAATGGTACCTATATATACCATGAACTTATTTGGGTATCCTTTTCAGATTACTTTAAGTCTTGTAATTCAATGGATAGTAATAATAATTGTTTTACTATTATCTATACTTTATAGTATTAAGGCAAAAAAGGTTCCAGGAAAAGTTCAAAGTGTAGTGGAAATACTTATAGAATTTTTGACAAAAACCGTAGATGAAAATATGGGAGAAGGAAAAAGAAGTTTTGTTCCTTATATTGGTTCACTAGGACTTTATCTACTTGCTTTAAATATGGTAGGTTTATTTGGAATTAAACCTCCCACCACAGATTATAGTGTAGCTTTAGGATTGGCTTTAACTACATTTTTAGTAATTCAAGGATATACTATCAATAAACTTGGAATCTGGGGATACTTTAAAGGATATGCATCACCAGTGCCGATTCTACTACCTATAAATATTGTAGAAAGAATCATGGTTCCAATATCACTGAGCCTGAGATTATTTGGAAACATGTTCGCAGCAACAATAATTATGGAATTAGTTTATCAAGGCTTAAATGGAATACATTTCCTTGCAACATTAGGTCTTCCAATACCGTTCCACTTCTATTTTGATATATTTGATGGAACAATACAGATGGTAATTTTTGTAATGTTAACTATGATTAATATTAAGATAATCTCAGAACACTAGAAAAATATTTAATGATTGGGTTAAACAAAAGTTATAGTTAAATAAAAAATGAAAGATTTAAAATTTTTATTTTGAACCGTGTAAATGGCTATTTTAGCAATTTATAAATAATAATATGTTAAATCATAAAGAATAAACAATATACATTTAAATCTATATAAAATTAAAAATTTCAAAGTAATTAAAACAAAAAAAGGATAAATTTTAAGGAGGATTATTATTATGGAATCAGCAGCATTTATAGCAGGAATGGCAGCAATCGGAGCAGGGATAGCAGCTATTGGAGTAATAGGTGGAGGTATAGGAACAGGAAATGCAACAGCAAAAGCAGTAGAAGCCATTGGGAAACAACCTGATGCTAGTGGTAAGATAATGTCAGCATTAATTATAGGGGGAGCATTATCAGAAGCTACATCAATATATGGATTCTTAATAGCACTTTTATTAATTCTTATGGGAGTGAAGGGCTAATTTGTAGAATTGTGAGATTTAAATTTCTGAGGAAGGGTAGGTGAGAGTCCTGGTTTGTTTAGTGAAAATAAAGATACATTAAATCAGGATTTTGTAGAATGGAGATAAATCTAGGTATAATAATCGCATCGACCATTAACTTTTTTATATTCTATTTTATACTAAAGAAGTTTGTATTCAACAAAACCCTTGTAATAATAAATAAGAGAAAAATAGAAGTTGAAGAAGCTTTTAAAAAAGCTAGAGATGAAGAAGAAAGAGCTGAACAGATAAAAAAGGAACATGAAGTAAATATTAAAAGATATAAAGAAGAAGGTTTAAGACTGGTTGAATCTTTTAAAAATAAAGCAGATAAAGTATATTTAGAAACTGTAGAAGAAGCTACCAAGGAAGCTGCTCTTGTAAGAGAGAGAGCTATTGTAGATGCGGAAAGAGAAAAGCAAAAGGCAGAAAAGGAAATAAAAACTGAGATAATCAACTTATCCTTAAAGTTTGCTGAAAAAGCATTAGAAAAGGAAATTAATGAAGAAGAACATAAGAGATTAATTGACGACTTCATAACTAAGGTAGGTAGTTAAAACATGTATGAATTTTTAGATAGGAGATATGCACTTGCTCTTTATGATGCTTGTAGTGAAAAAGGCAACATAGAACAGGTTATGGAAGAATTCGAAGGAATAGTTCATGAATTGATGAATAATGAAGGCCTTATGAAGATTACAAGTCATCCTCAGATAAGTAAATCTGCAAAAAAAAGAATTTTTACAGAAATTTTCCAAAATCAGATAACTGAGGGTATGTTAAGTTTCTTGCTTTTACTTATTGAAAAAGAGAGGATACTTTATCTAAAAGAAAAATTTAATCAGTTTAAGTTAATTCATTTGGAACGTACAAACACTTTATTAGCTATAGTTAAAACGGTAATTCCACTTGAGATACATCAAAAACAAGCTCTTCAAGAAAACTTGGAGAAAACTTATAAAAAAAATATAATTATTCAAGAGGAAATTGATAAATCTATTTTAGGTGGACTGATTGTTAGAGTTGGTAGTGATGTTATAGACGGATCAGTTAAAAATAAGTTAAAGGAAATGAAGGATTTGGTAGAAAACAACCAAAGATCTAGATATAACTTTAATGAGTTAAATAAAGAATTAATTGCTGAAGTTATAACTGCAACTCCACTTTCTCAAGAACAATTGGAAAGGCTTAGAGTAAATCTAGGAAACTTCTATAGTCATAGTATTGTAATAAAACAAGTGTTAGATGCTGGTATTATAGGAGAAGTTAGAGTAATTATAGGAAATGATGTTATTGAGGGAGAATTTCTACAAGATTTAACTAATAAAGATAATGCTATAAAAGCAGAAGAAATGGGAAAAGGCCAACAAGAAGTATTTAGAGGTTCAAGTAACTTTAATAAAATGTTAAATGCTGAAGTTAAAACTGTAGTTCCTTTAACGGAAGAGCAAAATATAAAGCTTAAAAAATGCTTAGAAGATTTTTACGGAAGAAGAATTGTTATAACACAAAAAATAGATAAAGAATTAATTGGCGGAGTTTATGTAAGAATTGGCGATGACATTACTGATGGCACAGTGAAAGGTAAATTGAAAACCTTAAGAAGAACAATGTCCTAGCATGCTGGTGCGCAGTTATAGAATATAGAGGTGAAATTATGCACATTAAACCAGGTGAAATAACATCTATTATTAAAAGAGAACTTGAAAGATATGAAAATCATATAAACACAATTGATTCTGGAACAATTATTCAAATTGGAGATGGAATTGCTAGGGTTTATGGGTTAGATGAATGCCTTGAGGGAGAACTATTAGAATTTCCAAATGATGTTTATGGTATCGCTTTGAATCTAGAACAAGACAACGTTGGATGTGTTTTACTAGGTTCTGAAGAAGGTATAAGAGAAGGACACATTGTGAAAAGAACTGGTAGAGTTGTTGAAGTTCCTGTAGGAGAAGAACTGATTGGTAGGGTTGTAGATTCTTTGGGACAGCCATTAGATGGTAAGGGCCCTATAATCACAGAAAATTATAGAGCTGTTGAAGTAGAGGCACCAGGGGTTATTGATAGACAATCTGTTAAAGAACCTTTACAAACAGGAATTAAATCTATTGATTCAATGATACCTATTGGAAAAGGTCAAAGAGAGCTTATAATTGGAGATAGACAAACAGGAAAAACGGCACTAGCTATTGATGCCATTTTGAATCAAAAGGGCAAGGATGTAATTTGTATATATGTAGCTATAGGGCAAAAACAGTCTACAGTAGCACATATAGTTAATACCTTAGGAGAAATGGGAGCTATGGATTACACTATAGTAGTAGCTGCCACTGCATCTCAATCTGCACCACTACAATATTTGGCACCTTTCGCAGGTTGTAGTATGGGTGAGTATTTTATGCATGATGGTAAAGATGTATTGATAGTTTATGATGATTTATCAAAGCATGCAGTAGCTTATAGAGCTATGTCTTTACTGCTTAAAAGACCACCAGGAAGAGAAGCTTATCCTGGAGATGTATTCTATTTACACTCAAGACTTTTAGAAAGAGCGGCTAAGCTATCTACGAAACTTGGAGGAGGATCACTTACTGCTCTTCCGATAATAGAGACCTTGGCAGGTGACGTTACAGCATATATTCCTACCAATGTAATATCAATTACTGATGGGCAGATATTCTTAGAAGCAGAACTTTTCTACTCAGGACAAAGACCAGCGGTAAATGCAGGTATATCAGTTTCTAGGGTTGGTGGAAATGCTCAAATAAAAGCTATGAAGCAAGTAGCGGCTACTTTAAGATTAGAGCTTGCTCAGTACAGAGAACTTGCAAACTTTTCTCAATTTGGATCGGATCTAGATAAGGAAACTGTAAGAAGACTAGAAAAAGGAAAGAGATTAATACAAATATTGAAGCAAGATCAATATCTTCCAATGAGCGTGGAGAAGCAAATTGCAATTCTTTATGCAGGAGTTAATAATTTCCTTATTGATATACCAGTTAATAAAATTAAAGCTTTTGAAAAAGGTTACCTAGAGTATATAGATGTTCATTATAGGGAAATAATAAAGCTCATTAATGAAAGAAAAGCTTTAGATGATGAAATAAAGAATAAGTTAAAAGAAGCCATTGATGAGTACAAAAAGATATTTTTAGCAGAACTTAGTTAAGCTACTATGTTTTGCAGGAGGTGGGAAACATGGCAGCAACAGGATTAGTAAATATTAAAAGAAGAATTAAATCAGTGCAAAACACTAAAAAGATTACAAAGGCCATGGGTCTGGTTGCCACGTCTAAACTAAAGAAGGTTAGAGTAAAATTAAATGATAATAATAACTACTTCAATGCTTACAAAGAAATTGTAGATGAAGTAGTTCCTTCATTATCAAGTGAGAGTATTTTTATAACAGGAAATAATAGCACTAAAAAATTAATGATAGTAATGACCTCTGACATAGGACTTTGTGGTTCTTACAATGGTAGTGTTTTATCTAAAACCAGTGAAATAATAGGAGAAGATAAAGAAAACTACATTGTTATGATGATAGGGCAAAGAGGACGATCGCTACTTAGAAAGTATAGATATGAAACTGTAGCTGAATATGTAGAAGTTCCCGATGTACCCACAATAAAGGAATCCAATACAATATGTAGGCATGCACTTAATTTGTATTTAAATGGTGAGATCGGTGAAGTTCATTTAGTTTATACTAAGTTTATTAATCAATTAAGAAAAAATCCTATTTCTGTTCAGCTATTACCTTTAGTTTCAAAACCTTTGAAGGACGGCTATAATAGTGAATTTGATATTGAAGGAGATAAAGAGGAATTCTTAGATAGGCTAATAGCACCATATTTTAACTCACTAATTTTAAATGCCATGGTTAATGCAAAGGTATCTGAGCAAAGTTACAGAATGGAAGCTATGGAAGGTGCCACTAAAAATGCCGATGAAATAATTGATAAATTAAATTTAAAATATAATAGAATTAGACAAAGCGCTATTACTCAAGAAATTTCAGAAATAGTAGGCGGTGCTCAAGCACAAAAGTAGTGGCATAAAAGCACTAAATAATTTGGAGGGTAAACATGTCACAATGCATAGGAAAAGTAGTTCAGATAATTGGACCAGTAATTGATATAAAATTTGATACAGATTCACTTCCTAATATCTATAATGCTATAGAAATTAAGATGGATGGCAAAGTTATAATTGCAGAAGTTGAGCAACACATAGGTGATGACATAGTTAGAACAATAGCTATGGAGAGCACAGAAGGATTAAAAAGAGGCGTTAAGGCAGTTGACACTGGAGCACCAGTGCAGGTTCCTGTGGGGGAAAAAGTTCTTGGAAGATTATTTAACGTTCTAGGTCACACTATGGATGAAAAAGAGTCTCTTGAGGTTGAGGAATATTACCCAATTCATAGATCTGCACCAAGTTTTGAAGAACAATCAGTAGAACCTGAGATGTTTGAGACAGGCATAAAGGTTATAGATTTAATAGCACCTTACCAACGTGGTGGTAAAATAGGACTATTTGGTGGTGCAGGAGTTGGTAAAACTGTTCTAATACAAGAATTAATTAATAACATTGCTAAAGAACATGGTGGACTTTCTGTATTTACAGGAGTAGGAGAAAGAACAAGAGAAGGTAATGACCTTTATAATGAAATGATGGAATCTGGAGTTATAGATAAAACTGCCTTAGTTTTTGGACAGATGAATGAACCACCAGGAGCAAGAATGAGAGTTGCATTAACTGGGCTTACAATGGCGGAACACTTTAGAGATAAAGGTCAAGATGTACTTTTATTTATAGATAATATATTTAGATTTACACAAGCAGGTTCTGAAGTTTCAGCACTACTTGGAAGAATTCCAAGTGCCGTTGGTTATCAGCCAACCCTTGCAACAGAAATGGGAGCATTACAGGAGAGAATTACTTCTACTAAAAATGGTTCTATAACATCAGTGCAAGCGGTATATGTGCCAGCGGATGATTTAACTGACCCAGCACCAGCAACAACCTTTACTCATTTAGATGCTACTACTGTTTTATCAAGATCAATCGTAGAGCTTGGTATATATCCAGCAGTAGACCCTCTAGAATCGTCATCTAGAGTTCTTGACCCAAGAATTGTTGGAGAAGAGCATTATGAAATAGCTGCAAAAGTTAAGCATATTCTTGAAAGATATAAAGAACTTCAAGATATAATTGCAATACTTGGTGTTGATGAACTTTCTGAAGAAGATAGACTTGTAGTTGGTAGAGCAAGAAAGGTACAAAGATTTTTATCACAACCATTTACAGTTGGTGAGCAGTTTACTGGATATAAAGGAAAATATGTTTCAGTAAAAGATACTGTAAGAGGCTTTAAGGAGATTTTAGAAGGCAAACATGATAACCTTCCTGAGGCTGCATTCTTATTTGCAGGTACTATTGAGGATGTTATTGAAAGATCAAAAACAATGAACGAATAGTTATTAATTGGAAGTGAAAAGCTATGGATAATAAATTTCACCTTACAGTAGTTACACCAGATAGAGAATTGTTTAATGAAGATGTTATAGAGTTATATTCTGAAGGTAGTGATGGACATTTTGGAATTCTTCCGAACCATGCACCTATGATAACAACTTTAATACCTACAATAACAACTTTTAAAGATGTTAATGGAAAGCAATATACTGCCATTACATCAGATGGTGTGTTTAAAGTAAGTAATAATAAGGCAACTTTACTCTGCAATTCTGCAGAATGGCCAGAGGAAATAGACAAAAAAAGAGCTGAAGAGGCTAAACAGCGTGCAGAGAAAAGATTAAAAGAGAAGAGTCTTGAAACTGACATAAAAAGAGCTCAATTTGCACTGTTAAGATCAATTGCAAGATTAAAAGGTTCAAATTAAAAGACGCAACCGAGTGTTTACTCGGTTGTTTTTTATTTTATATGGGATATAATTTTTATATATGCATAATATAAAATAATACATAGTATTATACTTGGTGTGGAGGAATATTATGAAAAAGATGTTTTGGATGATATTAATATTAGCATTAATTGTTGTAGTATCAGGACTTGCATATATTAAAAATAATGATATAAACAAACCTAGTGGAACTAATGAAATCAATGAATTTAATAAAGGAAATGAAAATCTGCCAGTTCAAAAATTTACTTTTGGACCAAATATAAATGAGGCAGAGGTTTCTGAGGAAACTAAAAGAGAACTCCAAGAACATATAAATGCATTAGGCGAAGTGGAAAAAGATAATATTAGTTTTAATGGATTTTCAGCTAAGTTTAGGGAGGATGGTGCATTAGTTTTATCTGTGTTTGTTAGAAATGGATATAGCTATTCTGTTTATGATATAGATGCTAAGGTTGATATAAAAAAGAATGGAGAAGTTATAGCATCAGCAAACTTTAATCTTACTGAAAAAGATTTTGGAGTCCTTAATGCAAAAGAATCAAGAGTATGGAATTTGGTATACGAAAATGAACATATATTAAATAAAAATGTAGAGCTAAAGGAATACGTACTTGAGTATTCAACTAAATTTAATAAGAAATAATCCATAATAATTAAAACATTAAGTTATGCAAATACTACCTTTAAAGGTGGTGAAAAATTTTATGGGAAGAAACAAAGGGAAAATTAAAGTTAATAATGGATTAACTATGGTTAAGATAGGAAATTATACGAAAAGTGCAATAGAGAGTTTTGAAGAAAATATTGTGAATCAAACAAATTACTTAGAAAAGGTTCATGATGCATTAAACCATGAAAAAAATGAAAACCATTAAATACAATAAATATGAAATTTGAGGCTTCCTAATTTTTAGGGAGTCTTTTGTTTGGGAAGAAAAGCTGGTTTTTTCGCGCTACGACGTGGGAAGTTTTTTAGAGGGGTAAAAAGAATTGAGGCATATTTTAAGATACGATGCTTAATAAGGCGATCTTGGAGGAAGAATTGGGTTTTCCCACGCTCTGACGTGGGAAGATTTTTATAGGTGTAAAAAGAATTGGATATATTTTAAGCTACGATGCTTAAGGAGGTTATCTTGGAGGAAGAATTGGGTTTTCCCACGCTACGACGTGGGAAGTTCTATAGAGGTGCACACTTTTTCCATTTTTTTATATATTGGTAGTAGGTAGTTTATAAATAAAATAATATTAATTCTCCTATGGTCCTCTCTATTCAATGATAGGGAGGTGATTG
>NZ_JAVWDJ010000026.1:51164-58965 GCF_036642255.1 Clostridium sp.
AAAATAATATTAATTCTCCTATGGTCCTCTCTATTCAATGATAGGGAGGTGATTGTGTTCTTAAATTTAAATGTAAATTTATGGAATAGAATTTGAAGGCTTGTCAATACTTTTCAATGTGAGGGGGAATTAATATGAAATTTAAGTTTAAAATATTGTTAACTATTCTTTTAACACTAGTTATATCGATATCTAATAATAGTTTTCTTTTGGCAAAGGAAAAGGTTGATTTATTTGATGTAATCTTTTCTAATGAAAATATAGAGGTTAGCAAATATTCTGTTACAGCTACATTCAAGGCTAGTTTGAGCGACACTGGGCTATCAAAGGATATCCTAAATAGAATATGTACCATTTTAGGCAATGTGGAATATACTATAGAAGATAAAGGTGGATTTACTAATATTTTATTTTTAAATGAAGATTATGAAGGAACAATTAATTGCACATCCTATGATGGTGAAAATATAATTACAGTTACAGTAATTAAGGAAGATACTGAAAATAAAACAAAAGAGCTTCAAGGTAAACTTTCCGAGATTTTATCCCATGTAAATAGCAGGATAATTTATTCTCAGTGTATCAAAGGAAAAGTCTTAAGCAACAATTTAGATGAAATTAATAAATTTGTTTTAGATACACTCGAACAAAATAAAGCGGAAAACATTAATGCTGCTAAATTATACAATGGATATAGCAATATCGCTAATACTAAGTTATATAATTCTAAAAAAATTGGAAATTTGGATATAGATTTTCATTGTGCAGTAGTTAAGTATTCCTCAGGATGCTATATAATCATGGGTACACCAGAAATAACCTTGGATTATTAAAAAAATAGCATGTTAATTGGAGGATGAAGATGGGTAAGTTTATTATAAAGGGTGGTAAAAAACTAAGTGGAGAAGTGAACATAAGTTCAGCAAAAAACTCTGTATTACCAATTCTTGCAGCAACAATTTTAAGTGGTGGCAAATGTACTATTAAAAATGCACCAATGTTGAAAGACGTGTTTGTATTATGTGATGTATTAGAAGCGCTTTTAGCAGAGGTTAATATAGATAAGGTCAATAATGTAGTTGAAGTTAATACAAGTAATTTAAATGATTTAAATGTAAATGATGAGCTTGTAAGAAAAATGAGAGCTTCATTTTTGGTTATGGGTGCAATGTTAGCTAGATTTGGGAAATTTAAAATTTCACTTCCTGGAGGATGTAATATTGGGTCTAGACCAATAGACTTACATCTTAAAGGATTAGCTGCACTAGGTGCAAAGATAAAGGTTGGACACGGGTATGTAGAAGCAACTGCTGACAAATTAAGAGGAAATAATATTTATTTAGATTTTCCTTCTGTTGGTGCCACTGAAAACATTATGATGGCAGCTACTTTAGCAGAGGGAACTACAGTGATTGAAAATGTAGCAAAGGAACCAGAAATCATTGATTTAGCTATGTTTTTAAGGGAAATGGGAGCTAATATCCAAGGTGAAGGAACAGATACTATTACTATTTTAGGAGTAGAATATCTTAATGGGGCAGAGTATGTTCCAATATTTGATAGGATTGAGGCAGGAACTTTTATGATTGCGGCGGCAATAACTAAAAGTGCCATTACTATAAAAGGTGTAAATGAAAGATATTTAAGGCCCATGATTGCAAAACTTCGGGAAATGGGTGTAATAATAACTATGAAAGATAATGATATGTTTGTTGATGGGAATGTAGAACTAAAGCCTATAGACATAATAACAATGCCATATCCAGGGTTCCCAACGGATATGCAATCTCAGATGATGAGTTTATTAGGTAAGGTAGTCGGTACAAGCATAATCACAGAAACTGTATTTGAGAATAGATTTATGCAAGTTGGCGAACTTACAAGAATGGGTGGAAATATAAAGATAGATGGAAGAAGTGCAGTTATTGAAGGTGTTAATGACTTCACTGGAGCAGAGGTAAAGGCAACAGATTTAAGAGCAGGAGCTTCTTTAATTTTAGCAGGATTATGTGCAAAAGGAGAAACTGTTATAAAAGATATATACCATATAGATAGAGGATACGTTTCTATTGAGAATAAACTAAGAGCTTTGGGTGCTGATATAATAAGAATTGATGATGATAAATAATTTATATAATAAAGGCATAGTAAACTATAAGGGTTTACTATGCCTTTATTTTCATATAAGTAATGGTATAGGGCACAGTAAGTAACTAGGTTAGTGCAATTTATGATATTCCCTACGAATAGACTCTACTCCCAGCATAGCTGTCATTAGAGCCTATTACTCTGTAATAAAGTGAAAAATAGCTTAAGTAGTTGTAATATTATTGGCTTGTCTTTAATAAATATTAATATTACTTTATGGAAGAAGGAGGAGCCAAATGAGATACTATAAAGATAATAAGACCACAATAAACTACAGAGTTATTGGTAGTTCCTTAAAGCCAGTTTTGAACATATTAATGTACTTCGGCTTAGCAATAGTATTTTTATTTATTTCTGCATACATGATTCTAGGAAAACCAGGAGCTAGTGAGAGTGGAGAAAATAAATCTATTGGGGATAATGGTGTGAAAAATTATGATAACAATGTGAATGATATAGTGAATAAGGATGGATCCAAGGAAAATACCGAGTTTAATTTGAAAGCAGGTAATGTAAAAGTATATTTAACTAAAGAAGGAAGAATTGTAGATCTACCTTTAGAAGAATATATAAAAGGTGTCATAAGTAGCGAGATGCCTGTAACTTTTGAAATTGAGGCTTTAAAAGCACAAGCAATAGCTGCGAGGACTTATACAATAGCTCATACCAAAGCATTAGGAGGGGGTTGTGCCAATGCAAAGGGAGCAGATTTATGTGATACAATTCATTGTCAAGTCTATATGAACAAAGCTACTAGATTGAATGCTTGGGGAATAGATGGAGATAAAAATTGGCAAAAAATTGAGCAAGCTGTTAATGGCACTGCTGGTATGGTGTTAACATATAATAATGAGCTTGCAAAGGGTGCATATTATTTTTCTACTAGCAGTGGGAAAACAGAAAATGTGGAAGAAGTTTTTGTAAATGCTCTACCTTACTTAAGAAGTGTTGAAAGTCCTGGAGAAGAAATAGCCCCAAAATATAAAAGTGCTGTAACTATTCCATTTTCAAAGTTTGCATCTACAGTAAATAGTGCATATAAAGATGCAGGGGTTGATGTTAATAAAATCAAAGATCAAGTACAGATAAAAAGTAGGACTGAGGGTGGCAGCGTTAAGGAGATAAAATTAGCCAATGTAACTATTCCAGGTACAAAGTTTAGGACTTTATTTGGACTTAATTCAGCTAATTTCCAACTCGAGTTTCTATCGAAGGAAGTGGTTGTTAAATGTACTGGAAATGGCCATGGTGTTGGGATGAGTCAGTGGGGTGCCAATGTTATGGCTAAAGAAGGGGAAAAGTATAATGATATTCTAACCCATTATTATAGTGGAGTAGAAATCAAAAGTGTGAAAAAGTAAAAACATTGAGTTCACAATTGTGATTAATTATTATGATACGAAAACTTAAGTTTTTTAAATAAAAGTTATATAAGCTTCAAGATCATTATATTTATGTTCTTGAAGCTTTTTGTTGTTAAATTTTAGAGAACTAAGTACGTATGATTGCAATACTTTAAATTAATTCCTTGTTAACTCAGTAATAAATAGGAAAATCAAAACTTTAATAAAAAAATTTCTAACACATGTATTAATTTCCAAATATAGGTCTAGAATACAGTTGGAGGTGTTTTTATGAACAACAAATTCAATAATTTTAAACAATTTATTAAAAAGGAAGGTTTTTACGTAATACTTTTCGTCTGCTTATGTGCTGTGGCAACAGTAGCTGCAATTACTGCTGGTGGAAATAAAGATACAGCAATGAATCCACCTGTGGAACAAAAAGAAACTACTGTAACAGAACCTAAAGATCCTCAAGATGCACTTCAAGTAAAAGAAGATATAAAACCAGTACCAAATGTACAAGTTCAAAACAAAACTCAGGCGGTTTCTAATACAGAAAACAAAAGTTTTGTTAATCCAGTTAAAGGTTCATTAGGAAGAGCGTACTCAGAGGATCCAGTTAAGTTTAAAACAACTAATGATCACAAAACTCACCCTGCAATGGATATTAAAGCTGAAAAGGGCGCATCTGTAGTAGCAACTTTAGATGGAGTTGTTAAAAATGTAGATCGTGACACTGAGGGAATATATGTAGAAATTGATCATCAGAATGGTTTAATTACTAAGTATGCAAATTTAGATGAAAAGTTAGCAATCAAAAAGGGAGACAAAGTTAAGGCTTCCCAAGAAATTGGTAAAGTTGGAGATACTACAAATTTAGCATATGAAGAGTATGGAACATATCTTCATTTTGAAGTTTTAAAAGATGGTAAAAATGTAGATCCAGCTACTTATGTAAGTTATAAAAAATAATTCACAGATTTTAAGTGGTAATTTTAGTCATTTTCCGATTCTTTCGGAAAATGACTAATAAGAAAGTAATTTCACATTAGTTTTCAGCATATTTATAAATATAGAAGGGTTAAGGAGGTAACACTTTGAAAGATTACATCGAAGATAGAGTACTAGAGGTCGCTAGATACATTATTGAATCGCAAGCTACTATAAGAAAAACAGCATCAGTTTTTGGAGTAAGTAAAAGTACAATACACAAGGATATGACTGAGAGATTACCTAAAATAAATCCGCAAATAGCTGAAGAAGCAAAAACTATCTTAAATTTAAATAAGTCAGAGAGACACATTAGAGGTGGAAAAGCCACAAGAATGAAGTATAAAACGATTGAAGGATAAAATATTTAGTATTATAATAGTAATTAAGGCAAATTTTAGCGAAACTTAAATTATTATAGTACAAATATACCAAAGAGCAGGAGTGAAATTTAAGATGTTTTTTTTCGGAATGGGTACAGACATGGGTATAGACCTAGGTACTGCTACAGTACTTGTGTACATTAAAGGTAAGGGTGTAATTTTAAAAGAGCCGTCGGTTGTAGCTATTGATAAAAATGCCAACAAGGTACTAGCAGTAGGCGAAGAGGCTAGAAAGATGATAGGAAGAACACCAGGTAATATTGTTGCAATTCGTCCACTAAGAGATGGTGTAATTTCCGACTATGATGTTACAGAGAAGATGCTTGAGCACTTTATAAAGAAGGCTTGTGGAAAAAGAAAGATGTCAGCACCAAGAGTTGTTGTTTGTGTCCCTTGTGAAGCAACTGAAGTTGAAAGAAGAGCGGTAAATGATGCAGCTAAAAATGCAGGGGCAAAAAGAGTTTCTTTAATTGAAGAACCTTTAGCAGCTGCAATAGGTGCAGGGCTGGATATAACAAAAGCCAGTGGGAATATGGTTATTGATATTGGTGGAGGGACTACTGATATTGCAGTTATATCCCTTGGAGGAATGGTTGTCAGAGAATCAATTAAAGTCGCAGGAGACAAGTTTGACGAGGCAATTATTCGTTATATTAGAAAAAAACATAAGTTAATGATAGGTGAAAGAACGGCGGAAGATTTAAAGATTAATATTGGGTGCGCATACCCTAAAGAAGAAGAAGTGAGTATGGAAATAAGAGGAAGAGACCTTATAACAGGACTTCCCAAAAATATACTGGTAAATTCAAGTGAAATGAGAGAAGCTTTAAAAGAAGCAGTTTATGCAATTGCTGAATGTACTCATTCTGTTTTAGAAAAAACTCCACCAGAATTAGCATCTGATATCGCAGATAAAGGAATAGTTATGACTGGAGGAGGAGCTCTATTAGATGGGCTAGATAAGCTAATTCAAGAAATTACAAAAGTACCCGTTTATGTAGCTGAGGATTCAGTGTCCTGCGTTGCACTAGGCACTGGTAAAGTACTAGATTATATTGATAAATTAGATGATGCTTTTAGTGGTCAACATGTATCACTAATAGACTAGAAAAAAGCAATATAGCTTCGGCTATATTGCTTTTTTGCATATTAATTTATTTGATTGTTCCGCCAGTGGAATTTTTCATATGTGATTAATTATCTAGCTTCGTCCATTGCTTTACTATCTTTATATTGGAAGCTAAGATGATAGGCGTGCATTAAGCTGTGAGTTATTACTTTTGAAAGTTGTACAATTAAATTTAAACGTATATTTCTTGTGGTAAAAGGCTCATCATCATCACTAGAGTCTACTATACCAATTATTGATATATCCCCCACAGGTGGTAATATTTTACCCACTCCTTTTCCAGGATTTATGGGATAATTTCTAACTTGAATTTCACCGATACTTGAATAGGGACCTAAACAAGCATCTATACCAATAATTTTAGAAGTTGGATGAATTGATTTTATCTCAGTCAGCTTTGATTCAAGATTCAAAGCATGTATAGGATCTGATATAGTCCCATATACAGGAAGAGGAAAAAATTTTTCGCTAAGATATGTTCCCACTAAAGGACCTAAACAATCGCCAATACACCTATCAGTGCCAATACATACTATTATAGTGTTTTCGTTTAAATGATCCTTAATAAAATTAGCTAAGTTATAATACCCCAAAGGATCCTTGTAATGCGTTTTGATCTTACTCACTGAACACACACCCCCCTAGTTTATTTATATGAGGAGATATATGTAATTATTATTTGAAAAACATTAGGAATAGGTTAATTATGGGAAAAATCAAATATATTTTTTAGAATAAAATTATTAATTTTAGGAATAATCTATAGATGATGGTTTTTAGGATGGTGATAAAGTGAAAAGAAAGTCTTATTCTATAATTGTTATTATGTATAGCATTATTTGTATCTACATAATGATTAACTATAGACTGCCAAATAAAGACATAAATGAAAATATTACTACTGTTAGAAAACAGCAGGAACTATTAAATAATGATAGATATGAAAAATCAGATATTACTAAAAAAGATAATGTTAACGAATATACCAATGAGAGTACCATTTCAAGTTATAAACCTAGTGATATTTTTGATGAAACAGGAACTATGGATTATCATGGTTACAAAAAAAATAAGGGTTTAAAAATAGTTAAAGATGATTTTGAGGAATTGTATAAACAAGAAAATGAAGTTGCTATAACTAATGATGGTAATGAACAATTTGATTCTTATAATATAGAACAAAGAAAGAAAAATCAGGTTATAAAGGTGCCAATAAATGATATAATGTCATATATTTCATTAAAAGATAAGGGAATACTATTATCCATATCAAAAAACTTGGCAAAAGGTGATTACGAAAAGTTTCAAGAATACCTAAGTTATAAAAATCAAAAAATTGGTGTAAGAAGGGCATTGGAGATTATTGAAGAGAAGTTAACTGAAAAAGAGATAAATGAAATAAAGGCTATTTTCTCTAGATATATAGATATGAATACCGTAGAAGAGGAGAAATAATATATTTGCAAAGGGAGTTACAATAGGTGAAATTTCACCTATACTTTCATAGGTGAGCCTTTGCTTTAGCCAATGGGTTAGACTCAGGAAGTATGCTTATAGCAGTATGAAATCTATAACTCTAAAGTGAAACTAAAATAAATTATGTAATCATAGGAATGCAGAGTATTTATAAACAATCAGAAGGTAAGTGAAAATAAACTAATAAAACAGGCAAATTTAAGTTTGAAAAAATCCAAATAAAATTGTATACTAATCCTTGTCAATGTTAACAATAGCTCTAGTAGCTAATAAATTGCTGGCATGGCTCAACGGTAGAGCAGCTGACTTGTAATCAGCAGGTTGTAGGT
>NZ_JAVWDJ010000027.1:0-54532 GCF_036642255.1 Clostridium sp.
CCTGCGACCTCATGGTCCCAAACCACGCGCGCTCCCATCTGCGCTACACCCCGAAATATCATTTACCCCTGCCGTTATGTTCTTATTTATTAACCCCAGCGACAATAGTTATTCTACAACATTGCATTTAATTAGTCAACACTTTTTCATCACTTTTTTAAAAAAAGTAATTACTTTTTTTATTGACATGGACAAAGCCTTGATTTTCCAATGTTTCCATCAACTATACTTTTATGATTTTTTTTCATATTAATATTTAACAACAAGAGTTTTCATGACAAATTTAATGTATCTTAAATTATAAATTTTATAAATATTTTAGTTCTATAAAATTTTAATATTTATCAAATTAAAGACAAAAATATTTTTAGAATATTACATCTGAAATTAGACCAAATTCACCTTATAAAAAATGCAATTAAGGGAAGTAGTTCAAATCTTTATCTATGTAAAGTTCTTATTACTCCCCTAAACATACATCTATAGCATTTCTTCTTCACCATTACTTTAAATTTCAACTAATCTAGGTGATATTAGTGCATTATGTATTTCTATAATAGCTACTGAGGGTTTATAACCATTTCGAGGTTCACTTATACTTCCAGGGTTAATATAGTATATCCCCTCTTCTTTTTCTATTTTTCTTATATGTGTATGACCATACAACACGATGTTACTATTTGTCTCCAAAGCTTTATATCTTAATTTAAAAGTATCAAGTTTAACACCATAATTATGTCCATGTGTTAAAAATATATTTATACCTTCTATTTGTTCCACTTTTTCTAATATACCTTCTGCAGATGAATCACAATTACCTCTAATAGGTACAATAGGTACATCTATTTTGTTTTTTAAAACTTTACAATCTTTAACGTAATCGCCTAAATGATAAATGATATTACAATCCTTCAGCTTTAAAATAGCTTTTTCTATGGCTAACAAATCTCCATGGGAATCACTTAAAACCCCTATTTTCATGTTTTCACCAACTTTTATAAATAATTCTTTAGCTTTTCTTTCAACATTTCTAGGGCACGACCTCTATGGCTAATTGAGTTTTTAACTTGTGAAGGTACCTCAGCAAAAGTTGCGTTCAATTCAGGTACATAGAATAGTGGATCATATCCAAAAGCTTCAGTTGTCTTATACTCTTCAAGTATTAACCCACCTACTTCCCCTTGCACCTTTATAATAGTATCTTGATTAACAATTAGCACCATAGCACATATAAATTTTGCTTTTCTATTCTCTAGGGGAATTCCTTTGAGTTCTTTTATTAATTTTTTGTTATTTTCAATATCATTACCATGGTCTCCACTATATCGTGCTGAATATATTCCCGGTGCTCCTCCTAGTGCTTCTACAGATAACCCCGAATCATCAGCTAATATCATATAATTTGGAGCAGCTAAGGAAATTTCTCGCGCTTTAAGCTCAGAGTTTTCCATAAAAGTTTTTCCTGTTTCATTTACATCTATATTTATTCCTGCTTCTTTCAAACCTAATACCTGCAAGTGAAAATCTTTTAGAATCTCTTTAATTTCATTTATTTTATGATTATTATTACTAGCAACAATTAATTTCTTCATTTTATATCTCCTTTATATCTATTATAAATTAAAAAGTTCATCTGCTTCAGGTGGCTCAACCTCATGGTCTTTATTATTAACTACTAATATACCTTTACACGAGGTAATTTTCCCAATAACACTTCCGTTAATCCCTTGCTCTTTCAGTTTATCAACAAGTTCATAGCCATTTTTACAAGTGATAATCATGCTCCCTGATGATATAAACTTTAAAGGATCAATATTAAATTTTTCACAAAGTTTCTTAGTGATATTAGTTATAGGCATTTTATTTTCATAAACTTTAAATCCTACATCACTAGCTTTAGATAACTCCCAAAGAGCTCCCAAAACCCCTCCTTCAGTTATATCATGCATAGAATTAACTTTTAACCTTCCTGCTATCTTTCCCTCTTCTACTACACTTAAATAATCTATGTACCTTTTAGCTTCCTGAATTTCTTCATCTTCTAGGATTTCCCTAGATTTTTCATGGAAATCATTTACCAATATAGATGTGCCCTCAAGGCAAAGATATTTTGTCACTACAATATCGTCTCCAATTTTAGCTCCTGCAGTAGATATAGCTGAGCCCACTAATCCCTTTCCAATAGCTGTGCAAGATATTATCACTTTGTTAACTGCTTCTGTAATTTCAGTATGACCTCCAATAACTTGTACATTTAGTTTTGAAGTTTCTTGGTGTATTTCTCTCATGATTTCATGTAATTCATCTAAAGTTGTAGTAGGTGGTGCCAAAATTGTTACCAAAACCCCTAACGGTTCAATGCCACAGGATGCAATATCATTACAATTTATATGTACAGCAATCTTCCCTATATTTTTGTCGGCGCCTGTAACAGGGTCTGTTGAAATTACACACTCATAGTCACCGTAATTTATTACAGCACAATCCTCCCCAACACCATTACTTATTCTAACTTCATCTCTTGTTATTCCCTTATGATTATCAATAATATATTTTAAATCGTCCCAATTAAGTTTACCTACTCTCATAATCATCCTCCTTATATTTTTTTAAAAGTATTTATGATTTAAGCACATTTTTCACTTTTCAATCATATTATTAAATATAATTAATATTTTGGTGGTGTTACGTTGAAATATATAGGACCTTTTTTAAGAATTAATGTTTTAGACAATAAAAACATACAAAGTCAATTATTCTACTTATCAAAAGAATCTATAAGACACATAGTTTTACATTCTGGTTGCGGAATAGTATCAAAAAATGATGATTTAAAATCTAAATCTTTACCTAAAAATGATGATATCATAAATAGTACTATTTCTCCACTATTATGTATTTATAGGAAAGCCGATGGAAAACTTATAAATGAGAATGGCAAACTAAACTGGAACCATAAGAAGTTTAAGAAGGAAATTAACATTACTTCTAATGCCTATATGACTCTTTCACTCCTTGAACTTGTAGATTATTACAATAAATTTGTTGATATTGATAATAAAAAATACTCTTTAAAAAAATACTATCTCGATCTAGTTGGAGAACAACTTGAATTTTTTGCTCTCCATTGCAGAAACTGTGAAGGAGTGTTTATAGACAAATATGATTCTACTGATCCAATGTCTAAAGAATATAACCTAACAGATAAAGATCTAAAATTTAACTTTTCAACCCAGGCACTTTTAATGGCTGCTTACTATAAGTATTCAACCTATTGTAAAAGTTCTGATGAAAATCAATTTAAGAACTTTTCACTAGATATCTTAGATATGTTTAAGCATTATAAAAATGAGGTCTATAATATTCCTCATGATGAACTAGTTAATGTTTGTTTTGCCTTTAATGTTTTCTATAAGCACTCAAATCTAGAAGATGCGAAAATACTTCTTTTAGATTTTTCAGAATTAATGATAGAAAATTTAAAACACCTTCCTTCTTCAGTAATTAAAGAAAAAATTGATGTATCTTGCCTTGCATATATTAACTGTATGATGTTATATAAAGAAACTAATATTTCGAAATTCAAGGATGCTGCTAACAAAATTTATATAAATCTTGAAAAATTATATTTGCCTGAGAAAGGTATCTTTATAAAAGATTTAGATGAAAAAGAAAATAAGTTCACTTGTGAAGAAATAATACTCTACTTGTATATGATGATTATTAAGAATCATTTTGAAAGTGATAAAAACCAAGAAATAGATTTTTCAAAAATTAATAACATATATAAAAATCAAATAATTAACTCTGGGATAATTTTAAGTTGGCCAGATGCTCCTTCTCTTGATGACGTTGAGCGATATAGTGATTTTACATCTAAATCAGATGATTTGCTTAAAGATGATTACTTTAGAATGTCTTCAATGCCGAATCCCGAAAACAATGAATTAGCTCCTATATTCATCAAATATGTTACTCTCAATAGAAGGAAAGAAAGCTATAAACAATACAAACATAGCTTTGATGCATCTAGAAATATGTTTTTATTCTTTTTAATTTTATTTCTTGACAGAGATTATAAGGATTAGTATTAATTGATTTTTAATTTAATTGTAAAAATTAAACTAGTAGGAATTATATTTCTTACTAGTTTAATTTATTTATATTATTTGTCCACACTTATATATTCTAATCTAATATTACCAGAGGAAGAGGCATATACACCATATATATTAGGTTTTATACATATTTGAGTATTTGCATAATATATAGGTACTGCTGGCAAGTCGTTTTTTAATAATTCTTCACATTTCTTATAAACTGAAGCTCTCTTTTCTTCGTCAATTTCGTACTTTACACTTCTAACTAATTCATCATAATAAGAATTATTATATTTAATTTTATTTTCTCTTGCTTTACTATCCCATAGTTCATAGTATAATGATAAATCATTGAATATAGGGGTAAATTTACTGAGATAAATATCATATTCTCCCTTTTGAATTACTTGATCTAATATTTCATCTTTATATCCTTTACATATTATATCAATTTGCAAATCTTGAGAGATATTTTTCGATAAATCTTCTGCAACTCTTTTATTGGAACTATTCTCTTCATAAACTAAAATTATTTTTTCTTGCCCAGTAAAAGTAGTTTTCTTTAGATATTCAATGCCTTTTTCTTTGTTTCCATAAGTATCAAAACTTTTTTCCATTGAATTATCTTTAGGAACATATAAAGATGCTGGCTTTGCAAAGTCTTTTGAGATTTGCTGGGCATAATATTCCTTTGAAAAAGCAGTATTCAATGCATTTCTAAAATTTATATCACCAATAAGATTGTCACTGTGAATATTAAAATTAAGGTAATACACAGTGCTACTTGAGAATCCTCTTATTTTCCCCTCTTGTGATAGCCTTAAGTATTCATTAATTGGAGATTCTGTCATGATATCTACGCTATTATTTTTATCATTAAGCTCGAAACTTGCTAAAGCTTTCTCTTCATCTTCTACAAAGGTAACTTTTATTTTTTCATCAGTAACTTCATTGCTATTATAATACATATCATTTTTAATTAACCCAAAGTCTCCATTATCATATATTTTTTCAATAGCAAATGGACCTGTATATTTTACATTTTTATAATTTAAAGTACCTTTTCCTAATTCTTTATAATCTCTTAACACGTAAACAGGCTCACATAATATTTTAATAAAATATGGACTTTTATAATTAAGTCTTATAACCAATGTATTTTTATCTTTTGCATTTATTGCAACATTATCAAAACCAACTTTTCCTTGAGCGAAGTCCTTTGCTCCGAAAATACAATATAATTGGGAAGCATAAATATTACTCTTATCCTCCAAAAAACTCTTAAAAAAATCCAGAAATTCTTCTGATGTTATTTTTTCTCCATCACTATATTTTAGATTCTCCTTAAGAATAAATGTATACTCTAATCCATCTTCTGAAATTTTATATTCTTTTGCTAAAGATGGAGTAATTTCACCTTCCATATCTTCAGTTACCAGCCCTTGGAATAGAGCAACTAACAAGTCTTTTTCCCTAATATTATAACTGCTAGTCATTATCAAATTATTTGGTTTCACACCTAAGTTATATGTGATAAAATCACTTGAAACCTGATCTTTATTTTCCTTTTCTACTGAAATGGAGCATATTATTATTCCTAATATAAAAATTATATAGAATAGCTTTTTCATAGCAGCACCTCCATTAAGAATTAGATATATCATATAAATTTAAGCTATCTTTAAAATTATCTACAAGTCCTTTAAAAATAATCCAAAATATAGTAACTTTTCTATATAAAAAGTGTTAACACATATTAATATTTTTATGCTATAATACTTTTAATCGAAGAGTTTAAAATTAGAAATTTATACATATATTTCTTAGGAGGTAACCCATGCTAGATATTATTTTAAAACTATTAGTTATTATTTCAATTATAATCTTTACTTTTATTGGTATTTGGAGTTTTGTTCTATTCAACTCTTTTTATAATCAAATTAGATATGGAAACTACCTTCTTGAGAAAGTTTCTCATAATATCCATACCCTATCTAATAATTTGAAAAAGCTCTATGAAAAGGAAGATTTCATTTCAGAAGCCAATAATAAAGATATTAAAGATAGCCCTTCCTTAAAGTAAATCATCCTCTGTAATTTAACTATAACTAAAAATATCTATACATATATAAAAACTCCCAAAGGAACAAATCCTTTGGGAGTTTTTATTAAATTCGTACTGTACCTTACTTGACTCCCCAGAACATAAATATGAGAATAAAGTTAGCTAAAATCAAAAAAATAGTTGCATACAACATATACTTTTCGCCTTTTTTATTCACAATTATTTCTAGGCTCCATAATATAAGGGTTATGAAAAGTGATATCTGAAACAGATGGTAATTGTTGAAATACTTACTATAAGAAATATTATACATAGATAAAATAGTTAGTACAATTACTATTACAGTAATTGTCATGGCGGCCCAAAGAATCAACTTAATACTTCTTTTCACCTATTTCCCCCTAACCATTTCATCGAAATCTGCTTCCTTCAATATCGGAATACCAAACTCCACCGCTTTATCATATTTAGATCCAGGATCAGTTCCAACTAGTACATAATTTGTTTTTTTGCTAACACTACTTGAAATTTTAGCGCCTAAACTTTCTAACTTTTCCTTAATTTCACTTCTTGAATAGTTTTCCAATGCACCAGTTACTACTATAGTTCTATCTTTAAAGGGGCTTTCTTCCTGTACTAAAACCTCTTCATATCTAGGATTAACTCCTAATGCCAGCAATTCATTGATACTATTAGTAACCTTTTCTGATTTAAAAAACTCTACTATGCTATGTGCTACTATGTCTCCTATATCTTCAACCTTAATAAGTTCTTCAAAATTTGCACCGCGAATTTTTTCCAAAGTCTTAAACTCTTTTACTAAATCTTTGGCAGTTTTTTTTCCCACGTTAGGAATTCCAAGAGCATAAATAAATGATGGTAACTCGCATTCTTTGCTTTTTTCTAAGGCATTTAAAAGATTACTTGCCTTTTTCTCTCCAAATTTTTCTAAGGTTAAAAGCTGTTCCTTTTCTATTCTAAATAAATCTGCAATGGATTTTATATCTAATTTCTCAAATAGCGCTTCAGCAGTTTTTTCACTAAAGCCTTCGATGTTCATTCCTTCTCTACTTGCGAAATGAACTATGCTTTTAACCATTTGTGGTTTACAGGATAAAGTATTTTCACAGAATAGGTGAACCCCTTGCTGTATTATTTCAGAACCACAACTTGGGCAGTATTTCGGCGCTTCAATGTCTTTAACATCCTCTACATCACTCTCAACGGTACCCATTATCTCAGGAATCACATCATTAGAACGACGCACAAAAACCTGTGAACCTATCTTTACTCCTTTTCTATGTATGTCATCCATATTATTTAAAGTTGCCCTTTTTACAGTAACCCCACCTAATTCCACTGGTTGTAGCAATGCTGTAGGGGATACTCTTCCACTTCTACCTACATTCCACTCCACTCCAAGCAGTGTGGTGGTAACTTCTTGTGCTTCAAATTTATATGCTATTGCCCACTTAGGAAACTTAATGGTATATCCTAAATGTTCTCTTGTCTTCATGTCATCAATAGCAATAACAACTCCATCAATATCATAATCCAGGTCATTTCGTATGGATTCTATGTAATTAATTTCTTCCTCAACCATTTGAAATGTAGTACATGTCTTAAAATATGTATCTACAGGAAGCCCCATGAGTTTTATAAAATCCATCATCTCTTCATAAGAATTAAACCCATTTCCTTCTTTATAGCCTACATCGTAAAAAAATGCTGATAAGTTCCTTTTTGCTGTTTCCTTGACATTTAAATTTCTTAACGCTCCAGCAGCACCGTTACGTAGATTTTTAAGAGGTACTATTACTTCATTATTGTATTTTTCGAAAGCACCTTTAGTCATCACTGCTTCGCCATGCACCTCAATAATTGTATCATTATCAATCTTAAGTGGAATAGACTTTATAGTTTTTACTTGTGCTGTTATATCCTCACCTATTTCACCAGTACCTCTTGATGCAGCTGTAGCTAAAACCCCTTCTTTATTGTATGTTAAATTAATAGATAACCCATCAAATTTTTTGGTTAGGATATAAACTAAAGAAGGCAGTTTATCTTCATGAGTTTTGTTATAATCTTCTACAACCTTGATATTTTTATTATGCCAATCTTTTAAATCTCCAATATTTTGTGCTTTATCTAAACTCCAAAGCGGTGCTTTATGATAATGTTTCTTAAATTCAGGCAGTACAACATCGCCTATCCTTTGACTAGGAGAGTGTGGTAAAACCTCTTCTAACTCTATTTCTAAGGCTTTAAGTTCATCATACTTCTTGTCATACTCCACATCAGAGACAGAAGGATTATCTAAAACATAGTACTCATAGGAGTGCTTATTAAGTTCTTCTACTAGTTGTAACATTCTAGTCCTTTTATCCATTTTCTTACCTTCCTTAATAACTATAATAGTTCTAATGGCGCAGCATTTAACATTAGCTTTTTAATTCCCATATTATTAAAAGCTATGGTTACAATGCTTTCACCACCATTTTGAGAAATTGACACAACAGTTCCTATTCCAAATTTACTATGCTTAACCTTACGCCCAACGGATAGTTCATTTACATCTATATTCTTTCTAACTTCAGTGTTATTTATTATAGCGGTTGCAGCTTGATTAATTCTACTGGATTGCATACCTCTTAAATTGTGTGGATTATTATTATAGCTACTTTTAGTTTCGCTTTTTAAAACATTTACTGCTCTAGAATTTCCACTTACTAACTCTTTTAAACTTAATGGAATTTCACTAACAAAATCTGATACTGAGTAAGAAACAGTTCTTCCAAATATCATTCTTTGCTCCGCAGAAGTTATATATAAACTTTCTTTTGCTCTAGTTATCGCCACATAGCAAAGTCTTCTCGATTCTTCCATTTCAGTAAAACTATTTAATGATGCCATCCCAGGAAATATTCCATTCTCCATACCCACTATAAATACCACTGGAAATTCAAGTCCTTTAGCACTATGCACAGTCATCATAACTACCGAGTTTAATTCATCTTCTAAATTATCAATATCTGAAACTAGGGTCACTTTTTCAAGAAAAGCTGAAAGTGATTTATCTTCTGAGGTTTTTTCAAAAGCAACTGCATCAGAAACCAACTCTTTTAGGTTCTCGATTCTACTTTCATCTTCAGCATTTTTAGAAGCTTTTAGCATATTCATGTAACCTGTTTCTTCTAAGATTGCCATTATAAGTTCAGATACAGGCATATCGTCTACTCTCGCGATAAAACTATTAATGAGACTAATAAACTTATTAATAGATGTTACCGCTCTAGAAGATAAGTCAGAAATAACTTCAGCATCTAATAAGGCATTATATAAACAATCTTCACCTGAATTTGCAAATTCTTGAACCTTAGCTATGGTAGTATCTCCAATATTTCTTTTAGGTTCATTTACAATTCTTCTTAGACTTACATCATCTACAGGATTATTTATAAACTTTAAATATGCCATAATATCCTTTATTTCTTTTCTATCGTAGAATTTAAGCCCTCCAACTATTTTATATGGAATTTCGTTTCTTCTAAAAGCTTCCTCAAACATACGAGATTGCGAATTCATTCTGTAAAGAATCGCAAAATCTTTAAGTGATCTTCCATCTTCTTTTATTAATCTTTTAATCTCACTAACTACAAAATTTCCTTCATCAATATCACTGAAACCTCTATAAACCTTTAATTTTTCTCCTGGTTCACTTTCTGTTCTCAGTTGTTTTTCTTTCCTTTGTGCATTATTTCTAATTACCATATTAGCAGCTTCTAAAATATTTGACTTGGATCTATAATTTTGTTCTAACTTCACCACTTTTGCACTAGGAAAGTCTTTTTCAAAGTCTAAAATATTACTTATGTCTGCACCTCGCCATGCATAGATACATTGATCATCATCACCCACAACACAAATATTTTCATTTTCATTTACTAAGAGTTTCACCAATTCATATTGAGACTTATTTGTGTCTTGATATTCGTCCACCATTATGTATTTAAATTTTCTCTGATAAAATTCTCTAACATCATTATGTTCTCTTAATAATTTTACTGTTAAATAAATTAAATCATCAAAATCAAGAGAATTATTTGCTTTTAATTTTTTCTGGTAGAGAAGATAAGCATCTGCAATTTTATTTTGTCTAAAGTCATTTTCATTATCTTTCTTAAATTGAGTTGCTGGAATTAAACTATTTTTTGAAGAAGAAATCTTACCAATAATCTCAGAATCAGTTATATCCTTTTCATTGATATTTAACTCCTTCATACATTGCTTTACAAGAGCTTTAGCATCATAAGTATCATATATTGTAAAGTTTTTATTATATCCTAGCTTGTCTATTTCTCTTCTTAGAATTCTTACGCAACTTGAATGAAAAGTAGATATCCACATAGCATCTGCTACTTCGCCTACAAGTACTTTTACTCTCTCTTTCATTTCGCCTGCAGCTTTATTTGTAAAGGTTATTGCTAATATTTGAGATGGAAATATCTCTAAATCTTTAATCATATGAGCAATTCTATAAGTTAATACTCTTGTTTTACCAGAACCTGCTCCAGCCAGTATTAAAAGTGGTCCTTTTACAGTTATTGCTGCTTCATATTGTTCTTTGTTTAATAGCTTTTGTAAATCCATTTAATCACTCCTAACTTAAACTATGTTGTAGTTTAAATTTGCACTATTTTTAATTATACCATACTTTCTCTATACTAAACAAAAAAAGCGACAATGTCGCTTTTTAAAACCTATAATAAGGAAAATTTATAAACCTTCTTCATCCTTCCACTTGATGCGCTCAAAAATAATTTTATATCCATCATTTCCATAGTTCAAAGAACGATTCACTCTACTTATAGTTGCAGTGCTTGCTCCCGTCGTACTAGCAATATCTAGATAAGTTCTTTTCTCCATTAACATCCTTGCCACTTGAAGTCTTTGTTCTATAGCTTTTATCTCATTTATTGTACATATGTCTTCAAAAAACTTATAAAATTCTTCTCTTGTTTTTAAGTTAGCGATACATTCAAAAAGAAAATCCATTTCCTTACTTTCGAGTTTAGAGTTAAATTCTTTCATTGTTATCCCCCCAAATTCTAGCTTTTGTGCACTTTATATTATTATTATAAGTTTAATGTATTAAAGTGTAAATACAGAATATTTGTCTAATTCAAATATTTTTATATTTCTTTTGATTTAAGCAAGAAACAGTTATTAGGATTATCAAGAAAAACTCCAATTAATTTATTATATTTTTGATTACGAAGCTCATATCTAAAATTATACTATAAAATAAAAAAGAAAAAGACTAAAGTAGAATTACTACTCTAGCCTAAGTTTACATTTATTAAAATTACCGATAATACTAGTATGATAGCTGAAAAAACTGTAACTTTAGCTAAAAAAGCTTCTTTCGTTTTAGTTTTATTCCTAGAATAGAAAGTCTCGGAAGTTCCAGAAATTAAGTTATTTAATCCACTTGTTTTGCTAGGCTGTAAAATTATTGATATTATAACAGTTAATGCAGATATAATTAATACTGCCATAAGAACTTTTAACATATGTACACCCCCTTGCGAATATAGGTCATTTATTCCAACACACTTTATTCTAACATAGTAATAATATTTTTACAATTATTCATATTAAATTCCATGCATTACTTAATTTATTTTTACATGTATATGAAATTATAATAGCTATCCAGTTTGGCTATTTACTTAAAAGCCATTTTTAATAAGCTCTTTATTATGAAGTCTATTTAATGCTATATTTGTAATTGTATAATTTTATTACTAAAACAACACAAGCAGAGAGATGTTTCTCTCTGCTTGTAATATATTATTTTTTTCTAAGATTATAGAAGGATTTCAATCCTCTATATTCTGCCATATCACAAAGTTCTTCTTCTATTCTTAGCAGTTGATTATACTTAGCTACTCTTTCACTTCTAGCTGGTGCACCAGTTTTGATCTGGCCTGCATTCATTGCAACAACTAAATCTGCAACTGTAGTATCTTCTGTTTCTCCTGATCTATGAGAAACAACTGCAGTATATCCAGCTCTTGAAGCCATTTCAATAGCATTAATTGTTTCAGTTAATGTTCCTATTTGATTAAGTTTTATTAATATTGAGTTTGCAATACCTCTCTCAATGCCCATTTCTAGTCTCTTAGTATTAGTAACGAATAAATCGTCTCCAACTAACTGAACCTTATGTCCTAATTTTTCTGTAATGTGTTTCCAACCTTCCCAATCCTCTTCTGCCATTCCATCCTCAATAGAGATAATTGGATATTTATTGCATAAATCTACATAATAATCCGCCATTTCCTCTGGAGTTAGCATTCTACCCTCTCCAGCCAAATTATACTTACCATTCTCAAAGAATTCAGAGGATGCAGGGTCTAATGCTATAAATATATCTTCCCCAGCCTTAAATCCAGCTTTTTCTATAGCTTCCATTATAACTTTTATAGCCTCTTCATTTGATGCTAAATCTGGAGCAAAGCCACCTTCATCGCCAACTGCTGTTGCCAATCCTTTTGATTTTAAAATAGATTTAAGTGAATGGTAAACTTCTGCACCCATTCTTAAAGCTTCACTAAAAGAAGATGCACCACAAGGCATTATCATAAACTCTTGTAAGTCCACATTATTATCAGCATGCTTTCCACCATTTAATATATTCATCATAGGAACCGGTAACACCTTTGCATTAACTCCACCTATGTATTGATATAATCCTAATCCTAAGTATGCAGCGCCTGCTCTTGCACAAGCAAGTGAAACACCTAACATAGCATTAGCTCCCAGTTTTCCTTTATTTTCAGTACCATCAATATCAATCATTGTTTTATCTATAGATACTTGATCAAGTACGTTCATACCTATTAGCTCTTCTGCAATTATATTATTTACATTGTCTACTGCATCCAGCACTCCTTTTCCATTATAGATGGATTTATCCCCATCTCTTAATTCTACTGCTTCAAATTGACCTGTAGACGCTCCTGATGGTACTGCTGCTCTTCCTACAGTTCCATCTTCTAAAACAACTTCTACCTCCACAGTTGGAAAGGCTCTAGAGTCTAATATTTGTCTTGCATAAACATCGATAATTTCTACATATTGTTTCATAATAATTCCTCCTAACAACATTGAATTTTATTATTTTTAAAATATTCTGAACTTGTATTATTTTATAATACACAATAAGTTTACACTTATTGTGTACATTTTTCATATTATCACATTAATACTATGTTTAAACCACATTACTTGTCTTTAAATTTATGTTTAGAATATATTAATTCTATACTTAATATATTCTAAATTAGAGATTCTCCAGTCATTTCCACTGGTTTTTCTAGATTCATAACTTGTAACATAGTTGGTGCAATATCTGCTAGTATTCCACCTTGTCGTAATGGTTTTGCATCTTTTGCTACATATACAAAAGGAACCAGGTTAGTAGTATGTGCAGTCATTGGTTTTCCTGTAGAATAATCTATCATACTTTCCGCATTCCCATGGTCAGCAGTAATAAATAGGGTTCCATCTTTTTCAAGAATTTTATTTGCTATCCTACCTAAACAAGAATCTACGGTTTCTATAGCTTTTATAGCCGCTTCTACAACACCAGTGTGACCAACCATGTCTGGATTTGCAAAGTTTAGTATAATCATATCATACTTATCTTCATCTAATAAGTTTATCATTTTATCAGTGACTTCCTCTGCACTCATTTCAGGTTTTAAATCATAGGTGGCAACCTTTGGAGATGGTATTAAAACTCTATCTTCATCTTTATTAGGTGTTTCTACTCCACCATTGAAGAAAAAGGTCACATGTGCGTATTTTTCTGTTTCTGCTATTCTTAATTGTTTTAATCCTTTGTTACTTATATACTCACCTAAAGTATTAACATAACTTTCAGTTCTATACGCAACCTCAACATTTTCTATAGTTTTATCATATTGAGTCATGCAAACATAAGTTAAGTCCAACTGTTCTCTTGAAAAACCATTAAATTCTTTATCATTTAATGCACGAGTAATTTCTCTAGCTCTATCAGGTCTAAAATTAAAGAAAATAATAGAATCCTTATTTTGAATTTTAGCCATTGGTTTTTGTTGCTTTAATATTACCGTTGGAAGTACAAATTCATCATTTTTATTATCATGATAAGCAAGTTCCACTGCTTCTTGTGGTGTATTAGCCACATTTCCCTCACCATTTACCATTGCATTATAAGCTAACTGTACCCTTTCCCAACGATTATCTCTATCCATAGCATAATATCTTCCTGAAATAGTAGCAAAACTACCCGTCTCTTCTTCTAACATATGCTGCTCTAATTCATTAATGTATTGTAATGCTGAAGTTGGAGGAACATCCCTTCCATCAAGAAATCCATGAACGTATACCTTTTTTAAACCCTTTTCTCTACACATAGTAATTAGCGCTTTTACATGGTCGATGTGTGAATGCACTCCCCCATCAGACAAAAGTCCCATTAAGTGTAAAGAAGATTGATTTTCTATTGCTTTTTCAATAGCAAGGTTAAGGGCAGGATTTTTATAAAAATTACCTTCCTTAATCTCCTTAGTTATTCTTGTTAATTCTTGATAAATTATTCTTCCAGCTCCAATATTTAAGTGACCAACTTCTGAGTTTCCCATTTGGCCTTCAGGAAGTCCTACATCTAAACCACTAGCTGAAATAGCAGTATATGGATAGTTCTTTAGTAAATTATCATAATTTGGCTTTTTAGAAGCTCTAACTGCATTTCCTTCAACGTTATCACTTAAACCAAATCCGTCAAGTATCATAAGCATTACTGGTTTTTTTGGCATCCTAAATTATCCCACCCTTTAAATTAGTAATTAATAATTGCACTGAAATCTTGTGCCTTTAAGCTTGCTCCACCTATAAGTCCACCATCTATATGTTCCATTTCCATTTGTTCTTTTATAGTAGATGGTTTAACAGAGCCGCCATATTGTATTCTAACACTATTTGACACATCTTTTCCATATAATTTTTCTATTACTCCTCTAATAAATCCAATTGTTTCATTAGCATCAGCTGCTGTGGCAGTTTTACCAGTTCCTATGGCCCAAATTGGTTCATAGGCAACAACTATGTTACTAACATCACTGGCTGGAATTCCCTTAAGGTCTAGTTTAATCTGAGTTGATAAAACTTCTTCCGTAATATTAGCTTCTCTTTCCTCTAATAACTCCCCTACACATAAAATCGGAGTTAATCCATGATTAAAAGCAGACTTTAATTTTAAGTTTACTGTTTCATCAGTTTCATTAAAATATTGCCTTCTCTCACTATGTCCAATTATAACAAATTCTACTCCTAGATCATTAAGCATAATTGGCGACACTTCTCCAGTAAAAGCTCCATTATCCTCAAAATGCATGTTTTGAGCTCCTACCTTAATATTAGTCCCTTTGCAAGCTTCCACAACTGCTGGCAAGCTTAAAAATGTAGGACAAACAACTATATCACATTGTGCTTCCTTAACTAATGACTTTAATTCTTCAACTAAAGTTACAGCTTCTAATATTGTCTTATGCATCTTCCAGTTTCCAGCTATTATAGGTTTTCTCATAATTATTCCCCCAGTATATCATTATTTTTATTTATTATTTAAAGCAACAATCCCAGGTAACTCAATACCTTCTAAGAATTCTAGTGATGCTCCACCGCCAGTGGAAATATGTGTCATTTTATCACCCATTCCAAAGATATTAACTGCAGCAGCACTATCTCCTCCACCTATAATCGTTGTTCCATTACACTTAGCCATTGCTTCTCCAACAGCTTTTGTTCCTTTACTAAAGTTTTCAAATTCAAATACACCCATTGGTCCATTCCAAATTATTGTGTTGGACTTCATAATTGCATCATTGTATCTCTTTATTGTGTTTGGTCCTATATCCAGTCCCATATATCCTTGTTCAATATTTTCATTATCAGTTGTTATTGGTTCTGCATCTTTTGAAAATTCATTAGCTACTATATGGTCTATTGGAAGTAACAAATTAACATTTTTTTCTTTAGCTTTTTTCATCATATCAAAAGCATAGTCAATTTTATCCTCTTCAACTCTTGATATACCTACATTATATCCATTAGCCTTCAAGAATGTATAAGCCATTGCACCACCAATAATTAGGTTATCAACTTTTTCTAAAAGATTATTGATAACATTAATTTTATCTGATACCTTAGCCCCACCTAAAATTGCTGTGAAAGGTCTAACTGGATTTTCAACAGCATCTCCTAAAAATCTTAATTCTTTTTGTATTAAGTACCCGCATACAGAAGTTTCAACATAATTTGTAACTCCTACAGTAGAGCAATGAGCTCTATGTGCAGTACCAAATGCATCATTTACAAAAATATCACAAAGAGATGCTAATTCCTTTGAAAAATTTTCCTCATTCTTAGTTTCTTCTTTTCTAAATCTGGTGTTTTGAAGAAGCATAACTTCTCCTTCTTTTAACTCATTTACAGCAATAATTGCCTTTTCTCCAACTACATTATCATCATCTACAAAAATAACTTGTGTATTTAAAAGTTGTGTTAATCTTGAAGCTATTGGTTCTAATGATAATTCTTTTTTTGCTTCTCCTTTTGGTTTCCCTAAGTGAGAACATAATATTACTTTTGCACCTTTTCCTATTAGGTAGTTTATTGTTGGTAAAGCTCCGACTAATCTATTTTCATCAGTTATAGCTCCATCCACTATAGGTACATTAAAGTCACAACGTACTAATACTTTTTTATTTTTCACTTCTATATCTTCTATAGTTTTCTTATTAAATACCATTTTTATCCCTCTTTCTTTAGCTTAAAATAAAGACTAATTTTATAGTTTTTAATCTATTTAAGACGCAAAGCTTTTCTTACCGAGAACCTCTTTACGCTAAAATCACGATAGAATTGACTTATTGATTATTAAAGCAAAAATCTAGTTCTATAGTTTGTCTACGGAACTAGATAATTTAAAGTATTATTTATGATAAAGTATCACTCATTAAAAACTTTATATACATAAAGTTTACATATAGTAAACCTATCAATTACTATTGTACAACTAAAATGGATTTTAGACAATAATCTACAGTCTATCTGCTACATATTTTGTTAAATCTGCTAATCTATTTGAATAACCCCACTCATTATCATACCAAGAAACAACTTTTACTAAGTTGCCTTCTATAACCATAGTTGAAGGTCCATCAACTATAGAAGATCTTTCATCTCCTCTATAATCTGTTGATACTAGTGGATCATCAGTATACCCAAGTATTCCTTTTAACTCACCCTCAGCAGCTTTCTTAAATGCAGCATTAATTTCCTGTGCAGTAGCTGGTTTCTCTAATTCACAAACTAAGTCTGTCATTGAAACTGTTGGTGTTGGAACTCTTACAGCCATACCATTTAATTTTCCTTTTAATTGTGGTAATACTAAAGCTACAGCTTTAGCTGCACCAGTTGTTGTAGGTATCATAGCCTCTGAAGCTGCTCTTGCTCTTCTTAAATCATCATGTGGAGCGTCTAATATTTTTTGGTCATTTGTATAGGAGTGAACTGTTGTCATTAATCCTTTAATAATACCAAATTCTCTATCTAACACTTTAGCAAAAGGAGCTAAACAATTTGTTGTACATGAAGCATTGGATATAATGTTATGATTTACTGAGTCATATTTTTCTTCATTTACACCAAGTACAATTGTGATATCTTCATTTTTAGCAGGGGCAGAAATTAACACCTTTTTAGCACCTGCTTCAATATGCGCTTTTGCCTTATTTGCATCGGTAAAGAATCCTGTAGATTCAATTACTATATCCGTTCCTTGAAGTCCCCATGGAATATTTTTTGGATCTCTTTCAGCAAAAATTCTAATTTCTCTACCATTAACAATAATTGAGTTTTCAGTAGCTTCCACTGTTCCATTAAACTTTCCATAAAGTGTATCAAATTTCAATAAATGTGCTAATGTTTTTGGATCAGTTAAATCATTAATAGCAACAACCTCAAGACTATCACTATATTTTCCAACTAAAGCTTTAAACACATTTCTTCCAATTCTTCCAAAACCATTGATTCCAACTCTTATCATTTAAGTAACCTCCTAAAATAATGTTTCTAATAGTTAGTTTTATAATTAAAAATAACTTGACATATCACAGATATTATATATCAAACTATAAGATATGAATAGTAAAAATTAACTTATCTTATAATTGTGACTATCTTTACATTTTAAACTAATGAAATATTCATTTGATATGTTAAGGATACTTAAATAAATCATTAACTAAAGTTAATAAATAAGTTTATATCCTTAAAAGTTCTATAATTTCTCTAGCGGTAGCTTCATCTGTAACTAATACACTATTGGTTTTATTTTTTTCAACAGATATTATTGCCTTAGCTTTATTTATATCTGCTGCAACTGCAATCATATGTGCTACTTCATTTATTCTATCATTAGGGATACCTATAAATGGCATTGAATATACAATTTCACCATTCATATTAAAATAATGACCAAAGGCTTCTCCAACACCACCAGACTTTTCTATGTTAGAAATAATATCACATGGTAAATTTCTTTTCTCACACATAATTTTAGACAAGCCAATTCCATGAATTAACATAAAGGAATGCTCAATCATCTGAAAAGTTCTTTTAATTTCCTCTTCATTAAGTAAAGTTTCAAAAGCACTTTGACTTAAATTATCTGGTATATGTAATAGTTCATAAGTAGCTTCAAGTTTATTTGCTAGTGACTGAACTAAAGTATTAGATTGAATTTCTATATCTTTTCCCATACCGCCTCTTGCTGGGATAATCTTTACATTTTTGAACTTATTTACTTTTTGAAAATTATCTATTACTTCCTTTACTGTGTGTCCCCCTGTTAATGAAATTATAATATCATCTTTTAACATACTTTTAATGTAGTTAGCAGTGGCTTTGCCTATTTCACCCAGTAATGAAGTATCCTTATTTATGTTACCAGGAATTATTATTGCTTTTTTAATATTTAAAAGTTCCTTTATTTCTAGTTCTAGTTCATGTACACCCTTTGCTTCACCAATAAATAACTTTAACCCTTGTAAAACTTCTTCGCCTTCCTGGGTTACTGACATTCCTAATGTATTAACATCTATGAGATTCTGTTCTTTTAGAAAATCTGTTTCACTTCTTACAACTCTCTCACTTAAATTTACGCTAGAAGCTAAAAGTCTTCTTCCAATAGGTTGATGATATCTTATATTTCTCAAAACATCATATCTGATTTTTAAAACTTCTAACAATTCAGGTATAAGTTTTTGCTGTAGTTTTAATAAGTCTTCCATGTCTACTCCTTTGGACATTTTATATCCACGCGGTGAATTTATGTCCCTATACAAATTATAAGATAAATTTGTTAATTTGTGAAGAGTTTTCCATAAAATTAATTAAATATTCAATTATTAGATTCTTTTCCTTTGAGTTGAAGATTTAATTCCCATCTCTTCTCTATATTTAGCTATAGTACGTCTAGAAATATCTAGCCCTTTTGTATTAAGGATGTTACAGATAACCGAATCTGATAATGGTTTCTTTTCATTTTCTTTATGAATTATTTCTTTTATCATCTTTTTAATATTTAAAGTAGATAGTTCTTCATTGCTGAAGTTAAGTGAATTACTAAACAAATCTTTGATTTTTATAATTTTTCCGTTATTCAAAGCAACATATTTATCTCTAATAGCCCTACTTACTGTAGATTCATGTAGTTCTAAACTACATGAAATATTTTTAATAGTCATTGGTTTAATAAAAGTTTCACCAAAATCAAAATATTCTCTCTGTAAGTTTATAATTTCCTTTATCACCCTAAATAATGTATTTCTTCTACCATCTATACTTTTAATTAAAGACATTGCACTATTAATCTTCCCTTTTACATACTCTAATGCAACTTTATCATTACTATTATTGATTACATCTTTGTAAATGTTATTAATATTTAAATTAGGTATTATACTATCATTCATGATAATATGGTATTCATCATCTATTTTTCTAATATATGCATCTGGTATTATGTAACTTGTTTCTTCTCCCGTAAAAAATCCTCTAGAGGGTTTTGGTTCGAGAGTTTTTATTATATCACAGTATTTTTGAACATCTAAAGGAGTAACTCCAATTATTTTTGCAATAGTACCATATTTATTTTGTGATAATAAAGTCAGGTAGTTTGCAACTATATCTTCTAAATGCTTATCAGTTATGCCTTTTCTTTTAATTTGAATTAATAAGCACTCTGATAAATTTCTAGCGCCAATACCACTGGGCTCAAGGCTTTGAACTATACTCAAACATTCCTCGCAAACTTTCATTGAAACTTTTAACCCCTTTGAAATTAATGCGAGATCACACTCCAGATATCCCATAGCATTAATACTATCTACCAGGTATTTGCAAATAGTTAACTTCTTTGAATCTAGGCAAACTTCTGATAATTGTTCTTTTAAATAATCAGTTAAAGTGCTTTTAATGCTTACAAAATTTAAAGGAGATACTTCTTCTGAGTCATTTACAATGTAATTTCTACTACTATAGTTATCATAATCTAAGGATTTTATCATTTCTTTATAATTTTTCAAATCTCTATTTTCTTCGAGTTCCATTTCTACGATATTTTCAACTGGATTTTCGGAAGAAACTTCTAAGACGATATTTTCTTGTAGTTCCTTATCTATATGCTGTAATAATTCATAAGAAGACATTTGCAGAAGCTTTATAGATAATTGCATTTCTGTAGTCATAACTAGTTTTTGTTCCTGAGTCAATCTTAAACCCAAGTCTAGATTCATCTAACCACCCCCATAAGCAATTATATTATATCATAAATTTAAGAATATTTGCTTTCTGTTTTAATAAGCACTCTAGAAAATTATTTCTTCAATACCAAATCAAATTTATTTTTTCAAAACAAAAGCACTATAGAACCAGAAGGTTTAAAGTGCTCGTTAGAATAATGGAAATATTTTGAATTTTCTAGATAGTCGTATCTATATTACACATTCCGAATAATTGAGTTGAGAAAACTGAGCTACTTCTATTTGCATTCTTATGCCATGATCGTCGTATTCAGCAAAATTAGGTAACTTTAAAAAACCTTGTTTAAAACCAATAATACCATGTAAAGCTAAACACACAGCATCTAGAACATTTTCTACTTTTAAATCTCTTCTTCTAAAAGTATCGATAGTATAATCTAAAATTCCATCAATTTCAGGATAAATTTTCTTTAAAACATTTCGTCTCTCATTATATCCAGCAAGTGTAGTTCTGCTATTTACCATAGGTCTACCATTAAGTATTAAATATCCGATTTCACAATTACACTCTTTAAACTTCTCTCTGTAATCTTTACTTTCAGTAAGAAAGGAATCTAATTCTTTAATTTTATCAACAACATCCCATATTCTAGTTGGTACCTTTCTGCCGGTAAGTCTTTTATTTATTATATTCGCAACTCCAAAACTACTGCAATAGATTGCTTCTCTGCAGGGTACTGGCAATAAATCAAAATCGTTATGCATAAGTACTAACTTTCTAGCTTCAACATCACAACTTCTTTCTTCGTTAGAACCTTGAATAAAACCTATAGGTAAGTCAACTAAAAATATATCACTATCGTTCCAAGTAGTTATAATATCTTTAATAGTTTTGAAAACATTTACAATCCAACCATCTTCTGAAATCATAATTCCAAGCCATCCGCCTAGACAAGGATCTATTCCAACTATCTTCATTTTATCCCCCCAATAAAATGTGTTATCATATACCTTATAATAATATACTATATATTATATTATACAGTAAAGTTACTCATTTGTATCCTTTATTTTTCATTTTTTTAAACACACCCGATTTTTTTATAAACCATTTGATTTTTTCATCTTAAATGTTATGTGGTTAATATAATTATACATAAATTTCCACTTTATTGTAATAAAACTTTAAATTTATATACAAAAAAAGATGGCTTCCGCCATCTTTTTTTATCTTGAGCCTTTTTCGTAAGACTGACCACTTGCCAACGGAGAATTTGTTTTCCCAACAAACCCTGTAAGCGCAAGCATTGTTAATACATATGGAATTATAGTATAGAACTCTGACGGTACTGATAATGCAAAACCTTGGGCAACGATTTGGAATGACTCTCCTAGTGCAAATAGTAAACAAGCTCCAAGAGTTCCAAAAGGCTTCCAATTACCAAAGATCATAGCAGCTAAAGCTATAAACCCACGTCCAGCAACCATACCTTCTCTATACAATGGTGTTATACCAAGTGATAAAGCAGCTCCACCTAATCCAGCCAGAACTCCTGATAAAATAACGCATAAATATCTAATTTTATAAACGTTGATACCTAAAGTGTCAGCTGCTTTCGGATGTTCTCCTACTGCTCTTATTCTTAGTCCTAAAGAAGTCTTATATAATACGTAATGTGATACAAACACAAGTACAATGGCAAGAACTACAAACCAGTTTAATCCACCTAAAAATTCCCCTATAAATGGTATATTTAAGATTCCTTCAGGTAAATTATAAGGTAATTCCTTAACTATATCTGTTTGACCACCCTTACCATTGAATAATATAAATATTAAAAAACTAGCTAAAGCTGTAGCAAATAAATTTATTGCCGTACCGGAGATAACCTGATCTGATTTTAAATTTATACTTAAAACTGCATGAACAAGAGCGAGAATTCCCCCTGCTACCATAGCAAACACTATTCCTATAACAGGATTCCCTGTGAAAAACGTACCAAAAACTGCAAAGAATGCTCCAATAGTCATCATTCCTTCAAGTCCAATATTAACTACACCAGACCTTTCAGAAAACACACCTCCAAGACCAGCAAAAATTAGAGGCGTAGCTATTCTTAAGGTTGCGGTTAATAATGAAATTAAATTAAAATCACTCATTCATTATCGCCCCTTTCTTTTTCTTGTCGCTGAAGTATTTAACAATGTAATCTGTAGCTACAAAAATTATTATTATGGATTGTATTAAAAACACAATCTGTTTTGGAATTCCACTTATTTGTAATGCTCTTGAACTACTATTTAATGCACCAAATAGAACTGCTGAAGCAATACAAGCTACAGGATTGTTTTTAGCTAGCAGTGAAACTGCTATACCATCAAAACCATATGAAGGTAATACCATGAAATCCTGTGCTAAGTGAGTTACTCCAGCTACATGAGTAGCTCCACCAAGTCCAGCTATAGCACCTGAGAACACCATGGCTAACACTGCGCTTTTAGAAATGTTAACTCCGCCGTACTCTGCACCATGTGGATTAATACCAACAGCTCTTATTTCGTATCCTATAGTTGTTTTCCAAAGTATCCATGCAACAAAAATTGCCACTATAATACCAATGAATATACTTATATTAGCTTGAGAGCCACTCATAAATCTCGCAAGAGTAGCACTTTCTTGAATAGTAGCTGTACTAGCTTTTCCAGCAACACCAAATGGTGTTCTTAGTATTATATAGTTTGCAAATGCAAGAGCTATATAGTTCATCATAATTGTATTTATTACTTCACTTGTTCCAAATCTAGCTTTAAGATATCCTGGAATTGCACCCCATAATCCGCCTGCTATTAAACCACTAATAATCATAAGTAATATATGAATAACAGGATTTAACCCTGGAATTGTACCAACTATTGCTGCTGCCATCATTCCAAGAACAAATTGTCCACCAACACCAATGTTAAATAGACCACATCTAAACGCAACAGCGTTGGCTACTCCAGTAAATATAAGCGGAGTAATTTCTGCTAAAGTTGCCATGGTATTTCTAGGCGTCCCAACACTACCCTTCCATATAGTACCCATTAAATCACTTAATGCTGAAAAGTATTGTGTGATAGGATATCCTTTTGCCCACATAACAAAAAATACAGACACGAAGAAAGATATGAATATTGCTAAAAATGGAAAGAGTAAAGCATTAAAAATTTGTTTTCCTTTATTGTTCACTTTTCACAACTCCTTCCTTAACATCTTCTAAACTTCCACCAGCCATTAGTATTCCTAACTTCTGTTCGTCAGCGTCTTTTCTATCTAGGATAGCAACTATATTACCATCATACATTACTGCAATTCTATCTGAAAGTGATAGTACTTCATCAAGTTCTAAAGAAACTAATAGTACTGCTTTTCCCTTATCTCTCTCTTGGACAAGTCTTCCATGAATATATTCTATAGCTCCGACATCTAATCCCCTTGTGGGTTGGGCAGCTATCAATAATTCAGGATCTTTAGAAATTTCTCTAGCAGCGATGAGTTTTTGCTGATTACCACCAGATAACGCAGAAGCGAATACTTCATTATTTGGAGTTCTTACATCAAACTCTTTTATAAGTTTATCACTATGTTCTTTAATTGCTTTATAATCCATTACAATTCCGTTGCTAAAAGGTTTATTCCTATGAATGCCTAATATAGAATTTTCAAAAAGGGAATATTTTAGAATAAGTCCTCTTTTATGCCTATCCTCTGGAATATGTCCAACTCCTGAGTCAATAATCTCTCTCGTTGACTTTCCATATATGTCTTTACCATTTAATACTATTTTTCCCTTTAATGGTTTTCTTAGCCCAGTTATAACTTCTAGAAATTCACTTTGACCATTTCCATCTACACCAGCGATTCCTAATATTTCTCCGCCTCTAACTGTTAAATTAAGGTTTTTCACTGCTTCAATGCCCCTATGGTCATTTGCACATAAATCCTCTATTTTCAGTATATCACCTTTTAATTCAGCTTTTTTCTTATTTACAACAAGATTTACTTTTCTTCCTACCATTAGCTCAGCCAGTTGATCTATATTGGTTTCATTAGTCTTTACTGTACCAGTAACTTTACCTCTTCTAATAATTGTAACTCTATCACTCATACTCATAACTTCTTTTAATTTATGTGTAATCAGTATTACCGATTTACCTTCTTTTTTTAGATTATGAATAATTTTGCCTAGTTCTTCAATTTCTTGCGGAGTTAAAACTGCTGTAGGTTCATCAAGAATTAATATTTCTGCTCCTCTATAAAGAGCCTTTAATATTTCTACCTTTTGTTGTTGGCCTACAGAAATATCTTCTATTACTGCATTAGGATCAATTGCAAACCCATATTTTTCAGATAGTTTCTTAACGTTTTCAATTGCAGTTTTCATGTCTAAAGCTATACCTTTTTTAGGCTCACTTCCCAAAATTATATTTTCTGCAATTGTAAAGTTATGAACTAGCATAAAGTGTTGGTGAACCATACCTATTCCTAATTTTATTGCGTGATTTGGATTTGTAATCCTTACCATTTCACCATTTACATAAATGTCTCCTTTTTCCTGTTGATAGAGACCGTAAAGTATATTCATTAAGGTAGTTTTTCCTGCACCATTTTCGCCAAGCAAAACATGAGTTTCACTTTTTAATAGTTCGAAATCGACATTATCATTAGCGATAGTACCAGGGAAAACTTTGGTTATACCTTTCATTTCAATTACTTTTTCCATTTCCCTTCCTCCTTAAACAAATTACCTATCCTTTGCCTGTAATTGTAGAAACCAAAAATACGGCTGTACAGTATATTATACATTTTTTTGAGCAATAGAAAAGCCTTATATTGCTGTTTTTTTCATTTCAACAATTTTCTATTATTCAAAAAAAGCCAGATGCATAAACATCTAGCCTTTATTATACTATTTTAGATTTATATCGTAAAGATTTATTTAAAATCCATAGCTCCTTGTCTGTTAGCTGGAACTACTACTTTACCATCTAAAATTTGTTTTTCATAATCTTTAGCAACTTTTAAAACATCTTCTGGAGTGTTTTTGTTTGTTGTTTCAGCCATTCCTACTCCGCCTTCTTTAATTCCTAAATCTTGATGACCACCTTTAAATGTGTTCTCAACTACTGATTTAGCAGCGTTATAAGTAGCAACGTCAACTCTTTTGATCATTGAAGAAAGAATAACATCAGCATATTCTGGCACTGTGATTGATTGGTCCATATCTACTCCGATTGCCCAAACTTGTTTGCCAGCATCTTTTAATTCTTTAGCAGCTTTAAACATTCCTATACCAACTCCACCTGCAGCATGGTATATAACGTCACATCCGCCTTCATATAATGATTTAGCTAATTCATAACCTTTGTTAGTATCAGCAAAAGAATCAGCATATTTTACAGTTGTTCCTGCAGTTTTTCCATCTGAGCTTAATAATCCTGCAGCTGCAGCAGGGTTAACTGCTTTAACTCCAGCAGCAAATCCAGCTTCGAATTTATTAATTGTATCGAAGTCTTTTCCACCTATAAAACCAACTTTGTTAGTTTTAGTCATTTTACCTGCAATAACTCCCATTAAGAAAGAACCTTCGTGTTCTTTAAAAGTAATTGATGATACGTTTGGAGCATCAACAATAGAGTCAATGATTGCTATTTTTGCATCTGGATTAGCTTTTGCAACAGCTGTAGTTGCATCAAACATTTGGAATCCAATTGCAAGAACTAAATTCGAACCATTGTCGATTAGAGATTGTAGGTTTGGTTGATAGTCTTCTTTTTTCTGTGATTCAATAGGTGTATATTTTACCTTGAAATCTGCTTCTGCTTTTTTAACTCCATCATTAGCAGATTGATTAAAGGATTTGTCATTTAATCCACCTTCATCAGTTGATAGTCCAATTATAACTTGTTTTGTTTCTCCAGCAGGTGCTTTGTCAGCATCTCCAGTTTTCCCTGATGCGCAGCCTACTAATAAAGAAGCTGTCATTGCAACTGTTGTTAACATTGCAACTATTTTTTTCATTTTCATAATTCTTACCTCCTATAATTTAGAAACCTTTTAGTCCCAACAATGTATTATTCTACACGAAGTGTAAAATTCCTTCTTTTATCTTTTTATTCTCTTAAAAATATTTTTAGTAAAACTTATAGATTTTATACCTTTTATATCTTTCATGTTGATTTTTATATTCATTTGTATTAATTAATATGTTGTATGTACTGTTTTTATGAATAATTACAACTCATTTTGAAAAATAGACTTTAAATTTTAAATGTGTTGTCATGCTAAGCTCTATTATTTATTAATTACTAAAGAATGTTTATCCTAGTGAAATAAACCTAGGAAATACTGTTATTCACAGAACCAGCATAAAATTGTTAACAGTTATTTATACAGATTCTTTAAAAGAAATAACTGGACAATATTGTCCAGTTATTTCTTTTATGCCATGTATTCAGCTTTTTTTAATATTTCTATTGCTCTTTCGCTGTCTTCTTCAGGTACAAGAACTATCGGTCCAGTACATCCCATTCCGCTTTCAGAATAGATATCTTCTTTCCATAGTGTCTTACACGCGTTTTCAAGCTCAAGTATATCTATTCCAGCTATTGAATAAGTAACAACCTTCTTTGCTGGCATTTTAACCTCTTCAGTTACTTCTGTTTTTCCAGCCTTTTTAGTTGTTTTTTCAATAACTTCTTTTAACCCAGCCTTATTTGCCGCTTTAAACTCACTTCTAGCTATATCAAGAACTTTATTTTCAGCGCAAGTTGCACAGTATCTTAGTGCTTCAGCAATAAGTGGTGCTCCTGAAGCTCTTGAAACTATATTAACAAGCTTATCGTAATTTTCACCTACACCAGGACCATAACCTGCTCCAACTGTTTCATAGTTTCCTCCTGTTGTGAAGGATGAAAATATTTTTATTAATAAATTTCCTGTTAAGGAATCACAAACCATGACATCTGGTGTTCCTGCTAAAAGGTCATTACCTCTCATTACTGCTCCACCATCAGCTCTTAAAGATTCAGTGAACTTAAAGTCATAGCCATTATCTTGAACTTCCTTTAATATTCTCTCAACTTGTCTAGCTCCATCTAGATTAAGTATTCCAACTCTTGGATTCTTAATTCCATTAGCCTTTGCAACAGCTATACCTGATATTGCGTTCATTACCATTCCCTCAACTCTATTTGTTGAAGTTGTACCAGTAGTAGTTGCAACAATCATATCCTTACCCTTACCTGGAGTAGTAACTTTTCCAACAGTTGATACTCCTATTGGGAAATCAAAATGCTGAGTCACACAACCGTCTAACTCGCCATTTTCTAACATTGCTGTCATCTTTTTATGACCTTCTTCTGCTGTTTGCACTTCTATAGTTTCAAAGTCATCACTTACCTTTGTTCCTATTAAAACTATATCAAAATCACCATATTTTGATTTTGCAAGTTCAGCAGCTTTTACCATTTCTTCAATTCCATGCTCAGAGCCCAGTATAGTTAGACCTATTCTAACTTTTTTCTTAAATTGTCCACTCTTTATTCCATTAGCTATATCATTAAATACTTCAGCAATCATTGCTTTCGTAGAATTTTGGCTCATGTTTACACCCCTTTTCTTTAATATATTCCCTCTAAAATTTTAGAGGGAATATAAAATAATTCTTGTAGTTAAATTATTTCAATTAGCAAATTTTATCACTAATCCTAAAAAGGCAAATGCTTATTGATTAGCGTTAGTTAAGAAAGTTGCAAAATCTTTCATTGCATCAGCAACCATTGATTTAACTTCTTCTTTGCTTACTCCATTATTTTCTTCTACTTTTCCAGTATTCTTTTCTACTAATATAGAAATTCCATCGAATAAGTTTGTCATTCTTCCTAAGAATAAGCTTCCTTTTCCAACTATCATAAAGTTATTTAATACACCATTTTTGATGTGATCGATACCGTGTCCTATAATTGGAGCACCAGAAGGTATGTGTCCTTGAGTTGGTGCGTATCCTGGATAACCATGCTTCTTAATAAATTCAGGAAGCTCTTTTCTGTCTAATTGTCCTTTTTTAACTGCTAATGCACCAATCATTTTATAGTTTTGTGTAGGTACATCTCCTGCTCCTGCAGGTTCTGTTATATCTGGAGTTTGCATTTCAGGAGCATATTTATCAACATCTGTAACTTTTAATCCAGCTGAAGTTAAAGGATCAAGCACTAATGCTTCTAAAACTGCTTGTGGTGATGCTCCGTGACCTATAGTATGTTTTCCTATTACATCTGTTCTTAGTATTGGGCTTACTCCATCATTTTGAGAAACAAGTACTGCAAATCCGCCTAAACAATCTTCAAGTACAGGCATATTCTTCTTAATATGATCTTTTCCATTCATTCCTAGCTTAGCTGTAGCTCCTCCAGCTAAAACAACTACATTTTTAAATATTCCGCTTTTAACAAGTGATGCTGCATTTACTAGAGCATGAGTTGGTCCTGCACAGAATCCTCTCATATCAGTTCCTGTTGCTCCAGTTAATCCAACAACTTCTCCGATTGCTTTAGCGATGTTTCCACCACCTCTTTGGTTCATATCACCAATAGCTTCTTCTGAACACTCTATGATATATTCAATTTCATTTACTGGTATATCTAAGTTGTTTATTAAGTGCATTCCAGCTAAAACACCTGATGCTTTAACAGCTAAATTTTCTAACATATAGTGAGCTGAAAGATTTGGGTCGAATTCATGTGCTCTTCTTACACAACCAATTAAAGCTCCATCTTGATAAAGACCTTCAGCACCTGAATTATTAACTAAATCTTGAACTTTTTCTATAGTATCACCAACAATTTTTTCTGCCTTCGCAGCTATTAATGGATGTGCACTTAATTTTTCTTTAATTTTATCAGCAAAAGATGCTTCTAATATTACAAGATCAAATACGTCAGATATTTTCATTAATCCGTAGAATTCATCTTGAGGCATTACTTCACCAAATTTACCAAACCTATTAGAATGATCAACATTTTTACCAAACCATGGTCTTGGCATTTCTTCTAATTGCTCTGGTGTTAAGTTTCCTATATAAGTTTGATTTGGTGCATAAGCAACAACCTCTTCAAACGGTCTTAAATGGTTTTTTAAATTTTGTAAATACTCTGAGTTAGGATTTGTTTCTCTTTCTAAAGTTTGTGTAGTTCCATTATGTATCACCATATCTGGAGTATTTACTAAAATGTAAGATGCTTTCTTAATTACTGGAAAATTCATCATGTTCCAACCTCCCTTATTAATGTGCAATATTTATTTTTATTCATGCACAATTCATGATATATAATTACTTAGATATTATAACCAATATCAAATTATACATTATGAAATGTGCATACAATTATAAATAATTAGGGAACTTAATGTCCCCCAATTATTTATATATAAAATTAGATCTTTTTAAACTTCGAAAACCTTTTGTCCGTCTACTGGAGTTTCTAATGCTTTTAAAGCGCCTTCAACAAGCTTTCTTCTTAAAGCATATTCATCTTCCTTAGTTAATGCAGGGTTTCCAAGTGGGTGAGGAATAGCTATAGTTGGAAGTATTCTGTTAGCTCCAACTGTTACTGATACTGGAGTTATTGTACACATATGTACAACTGGTAATCCAGCTCTTTCTATTTCTTTAACTAGCGTTGCTCCGCAACGTGTACAAGTTCCTCATGTAGAAGTTAATATAACTGCATCTACACCATCAGCTAATAACTCTTGAGCAGCGAAAGCACCGAACTTCTTAGAAGAAGCAACAGCTGTTCCGTTACCTACAGTTGAGTAGAAGTATCTGTGTAACTTACCGATTTTTCCTTCTTTTTCCATGTTTCTCAACACATCAACAGGAATAACTCTATCTGGGTCATTGTTAGCATACACTGGGTCATGACCACCGTGAGCTGTTTCGAAGTTTTCAGATGTTAAATCATCTATTCCTTCTATATCATATTTCCCAATTTTAGAAGCTGAAGAAGATTCTATGTGATCTGGATTTCCTTTTGGAACAATACCACCAGAAGTAACTATAGCTATTTTAGCTTTAGTTATGTCTAAAATTGGAGCAACTGGCTCAACTCTATCGAAGTCAGGCATTTTGAATTCTGTTACGAATTCTTCTCCTTTTAACTTCTTAACAAGCATATCAACAGCTCTCTTAGATCCTCTTTCTGTAGCAAAGTAATTCTTTCTTATACCTCTCTCGATATAACCTTCCTCTGCTGGAGAACCTATTAACTCATTTTTCATTAATTTCGTTGCAAGTTTAGCTATTTTTGGTAGAGCATCTCTCATACCAACAGCACTATTTCTAGTTGATACTATATATACATCTTTCTTGTACATATCAGCACCTGGATTTTCAATATACATTGCAGATAAAACTGGTATATTTAACTCTTGATTAACTGTTTTACATATATCTCCACATGCAACTCCGTATCTTCCAGCGTTAAAAGCAGGTCCAGCTATGAATAAGTCTGGGCTGTACTTCTTAACCATTTCTAATACTTCTTTTTGCGCTTCTTCTGTATTTTCTGCATAATAAGAGTCTCCGCATATAACAGTAGCAACTATTTCTGCACCCTCTTTTTGTAATAAACCATTTAGTCCCATACCTGGTCCAACAAAACCTTCACGAACTTCTGGTTTAATATGTGCTTGTTCTTCTCCGCCTATTCCAGCGTAGAATTGGTTTATATAGTGAACAATTTTTAACATGCGTTTTTCCCCCTTTCATGGGAATTGACCTTTATAAAGGTTAAACTCCTTCAGATCAATTTTTTAATTTCGGTTGAATCTATTAAAATTAAAGGTATTTGCAATATTGGTCTCTTACTGATTTAACTTCTTCTATAATTGAATCAACATCAAGAACCATTTCCATCATTCCACATTGTTCGTCATAGATTGCTTCATCACATTCATCTTTGATTTCTGGTTCAACTACGTGGAAAACTGATAAACCTAAAGCAACTCCAGCTAATGGACCTGCAAAAGTTGGGTCTCCTGCTGCAACTGTTTCAGCAGATAATCCTGAAGCTTCAGCTTCTGCTCCACCTATAACAATTACCATGTTTTCAGCACCATATTTATCTGTTAAATCTTTAACTCTTTGTTGGATCTCCAGATCCATTGCACCTGCAGCTGTTCACACAAAGCATTCTGTTGATGCGAAAACTACATCTGCTCCTGCTGATTTTAAACAAGCTTCAATAGCTGGTCCTGGTATTCCATCTCTATCGCCTATACAAATAGCTTTTTTTCCTTGTAACATAATTCTATCTCCTTTTCCTTATGAAATTTATGATTTGTAATAATTCTTCGTATTAGTATCCTTTTGCAGTTAAGTAGTTAAATCCCACTTCACTTGTTGCTCCAGTGATAACTTGAATTTCAGCTTCTATACTTCCATCTTCTCTTAAGCTTCCCATGTGTCCACCAGCGATGATGTCAGCTGCAGAAATATGCCCAATAATTTTCTTCATAGCTGGTAGTATAACAACTTCATTAGCGTTTCCACCAGTTACTACTGCATCTCCTTTTGGAGTTGAGTCTGCTAAAGATTGAGACATTCCGTCTTGTCCTGCATACTCATCAGTTACAAGAACAGTTTTAATTCCTTTTGCAGTAACTTTGTTGCAGTTCATTACTAAGTCAGCGTCTGGATTTCCAAAGCCTTCCTCAGAAATTATTACAGCGTCTGCTCCTAAGAATTCAACTAACTTAGCAACCATGTTTGAAGATCTTTCTTTATCAGCTAGGTATACATTCTCATTTGTGATTATTACTCCTAAGAAGTTATAATCTTTTCCATGTCTTTCATATAAATCAGTGATTATTGGGTGATTCATATGAACGTATGATGGATTCTTATCACAAGCAGATACACAGTTTCCGCTAACTACCGCACCGTCAAATACCTCAGTTGGGTAAATGAATGTTGGTATGATTTTCTTAGCATCTACGCCATAAACATATGTATCATGTAGTAATCCTTGTGTTTGAAGCATGTAAACATAAACTACTTTTGGTAGCTCTGGATATTGTTTAACTTGCTCTAAAATTGGTAATGTTTCAAAAGTTTTTACTTCATCTGGCTCAACATTTTTACCAGCTTTTCCTAGGTAAACTGCTGCTTTAAAGCCAACCATTCTAACTGCTTCTTCATGGTCATGTTGAAGTATTCCATCTTTTGGTTCACAAATAATTACTAAGTTATTTGTTTTTGAGAATGGTGTATATTTAGCACCTTCTCCACACATGTCAACGATTCCTTCTTGGAATCCAACTATTTTACCAGTTGTTACTACTGCAGCACCCTTTAAAACGTGAGTTCTACCTGATCCTACTGTATCAACTTTGCTGATGAAGCCTGGGAATATTCCCCCATCTCCTTCAACTTTAACTCTTGGTTCAATTACGTCCTTAACAGGAATTATTCTTACTTCCTCACCTGGTCTTGCTATGTCAAAATCTATGCTAGCGATTCTTTCATCTCCAGATACTTCTTTTAGTAATTCCTCTTTGTTTACATAAAGAACTCCATTGTCAACTTTTGTTTCTGGTCCGAATTGAAGATCTTTTATTATAATGTTTCCAATCTCTAGACGCAAAACATTCACCTCCTAGAATAAATAGGTTTATTTATGTTTTATTAGAAGACGGGAGGTATATCCTCCTCGTCTTATAAGCATTAATTATAAAGTTTCGTAGTATGCTTTTATGAAGTTTTCAATATCATCTAGTGTAGCAATTTTGTCAGGAGTAATTGTTTCTACGCATGCTCCACCATTGTATATTTTCATTGTTGGTAATCCAAGAACTTTTTGAGCTATTGCTACTCTTCTTGATCCACCAATATTTAAGCTAGCAAATTTTATTTTATCGCCGTATTTTGGCTCTAATCCGTGAACTCCTGGCATTAGTTCGATACAAATTTCACATTTATCTCCCCAAAAATCCACAAAAACTGGCTTTTCGCTTTGAATAACTTCTGACTCAAAATTATCTTTGTTTAATTCTAACATTGTATTTACCTACCTTTCAAATAATATAGCATAGTTTCCCTAATGCTTATATTTTCCATTATTATTACTATTTAAACAGTAATTTAAGATTTTAGTGTAAGTTTCCTTCTATATAATGCTCAGCATTTGTTGCAGCAATAGCACCATCCGCAGCAGCAGTTATAACTTGTCTTAAAGATTTTTCTCTAACGTCTCCAGCTGCAAAAACTCCTGGAATGTTAGTTCTCATCTCTTCATCAGTGATGATGTCTCCTCTTTCTGTCATTGTTATTTTACCTTTGAATAACTCTGATATTGGTAAATAACCAACAAATACGAAACATCCGTTTACAGCAAGTTCAGTAACTTCCTCAGTTTTAACATTTTTAATCACTAAAGATTCTAGTATTTCTTCACCCTTAGCTTCTAAAGGAACTGAATCCCAGATAAATTTAATTTTTGGATTATTAAATGCCTTTTCTTGAAGCGATTTAGCTGCTCTTAAAGAATCTCTTCTGTGAATAACAGTAACTGTTTCACCAAACTTAGCAAGGTAAATAGCTTCAGTTATAGCAGAGTCTCCACCACCAATAACTGCTATGTCTAAGTCAGTAAAGAAGTCAGCATCACAAGTTGCGCAGTAAGATACTCCTTTTCCTCTTAACTCAATTTCATTTTTAAATCCACCAAGTCTTGGAGTTGCACCAGTAGCTATGATAATAGTCTTAGCTTGGTATTCACCTTTTCTACATTTAATTGTTTTTATAGCTCCCTCTAACTGTACCTCTACAACTTCATCTTTTACAAATTCTGTTCCAAATTCTTCAGCTTGTTTTCTCATTCTTTGGCTTAATGAAGTTCCAGTACAATCTTCTATTGAGCCTGGATAATTTTCCAACTCATCCGTAGTAGTCGCTTGACCACCGTATTTTGCTCTTTCAATTATTAAAGTTTTCATTCTTGATCTTGCAGCATATAATCCAGCTGATAATCCTGCAGGACCTCCACCAATTATTATAGTATCGAATATTTGTGACATATGTATTACCTCCTTTAATTTATAGCATGGTCTATTAGATCTGAATCTATTAGTTGAAAGTCTAATAATATTTTTTCACTCCATGTTGGAGTTTTAAAATCTTTTAAAAATTTCTCTGTAGTTATGATAGAATTTTCTATAAACTCTAAAGACTGCATATCTATTCCTTGTAGTTTTTCTGTTGAAACACACACGGTTCTATATGGTGTCTCGTTTGGTTTTACACTCCCCATTAGTGGATGAGTTAAAAGTCTGTGACCTGTGTGTATAAAGTTTCTAACAGTCTTCAAGACCTCCATAGCGGGCCCATCAATATATTGCACTTTATACTTTCCTTGAAATTTTTCTTTTGACATAGGATTGTTTGTTACTATAAATAATGGTTCAATCACTTAAAACAGCTCCTTTTTTAACGCACAAAAAAAGACACATGAACAAAGTTTCCCTTGCCATACGCCCTGTATTTGAACCTGAGAGTGTTACTCCGTCGGTGCTTAAGCTTTCCAGAGTTATGTCCATTTTCGATCCTTTTGCCTGAGAGTTTCATAATTATTTGGCTAAATAACTACTTGCTTCTTCGGCTATCTTTGCGTTTTTCGCTTCAGATCATCTCCCGAAAACATCATCCATTAGAATATTCACTTAACTTACACGCTCAGTATACAATATTCTAAGTGAAACTTCTACATTTATTTTAAAATTCTGTATTTGATTTCTCTATAGTTGTTATAAAAATATCAATGATTTAAGTTTATTTTAAGAATATTACTAAATTATAAACTTTTTATAAACAAATTTAACATATTTTTTACAGATGCAAGGAAACTACTTTATTCAATTTTAGTTCCTTAATAGTTTTATTAAGATGAGTACATTTTATTCATCAAAATAAATTAGCTCCTTAATCTTTAATTGAAAAACAAAAGATTAAGGAGCCTCTATAATAATTTAAACTATTTATTTCAGGTTTTTTATTTAACTCCCTTTCATAGAAGGTTGCTACTATGTAAATGAAGTTTTTTAAAATAGAGTCTATCTTACACTTAAATTTGGCTAAAAACTAATAATCATTTAATAATTTTATAAAATAAGTCCTACACTTCACATGTTATTTTTCAATAAAAAATATGGCACAAGCGTTTCTGCCTGAATGAGTTCCAACAACACACCCAACTTCCGATTCAATATATTCTATTTGTTTTTCTTTTAGGTAATTTTTTATTCCTTCTAAAACTTCTAAATTCTCCTTATCTGCAGCGGCATTTAAAACCATCGGAGACACTTCTTCAGATATTCCACATTGATCTAGGTAATCTAGTATATATCTTAAAGCCTTTTTACTCCCTCTCACTTTATCTCTAACGACAATTTCACCTTGATCTATAGTTAGGTTAAGCTTAATGCCTAACAGTCCACCTATTAAACCTTGAGCTTTTGATAATCTCCCACCTTTTACTAGGTTATCTAAGGATTCAAAGTTCAATGCACTTTTAACTCTTGGAATGGCATTGTTAATTTCCTCACAAATTTTTTCAACATCATAATTTTCTTCCTTTAATTTGCAAGCTTTAAGCACCAATATTCCTAACCCACAAGTTACATTTTTTGAGTCAATAATATGAATATTTTCAGTATTAAGCATTTCTTTAGCCATCTTTGCTGATTGAAACGTGCCACTCATCTTTGAAGATAGATGTATGGAAATTATCTCATATCCTTCGTCTAAATATTTTTTGTACACATCTAAGAATCTTCCTGGATTTATTTGGCTGGTCTTCGGCATCTCACTAGCTTTGTCCATTTTTTCTAAAAATTCTTCTAAAGTTATATCTACCCCATCAAGGTAACTAATATTATCTATAGTAACTTCTAGTGGAATTACATCAACCTCATATTTTTCCGTTAATGCTCTAGGTAAATCCGAAGTACTATCGGTAATAATTTTAATTTTATTCATTAAATCCCCCCCTATTTCATATTAGGAAATTCTATTTGTCTAAGTGCTTCGTAAGTAATGATTGCCACAGTATTTGAAAGATTTAGTGATCTACTACTTGTATTAATCATAGGGACCTTGATCAAATTGTCTTTATTATCGTTTCTAATATAATCAGGCAAACCTTTAGATTCTCTTCCAAACACTAAAAAATCCCCTTCTTTGAACTGAGCCTCATGGTAATACTTTTCTCCCTTTGTAGTACAAAAGTAAAAAGTCCCATTTTTATATTTTTCTCTTAAATCTTCATAGGATTCATGTATTTCAAGCTGGAGTTGTGGCCAATAATCTAATCCAGCACGTTTAATTTCCTTCTCGTCTAAACTAAATCCCAAAGGTTTAATTAAATGTAGTTTACAATTTGTTAGCACACAGGTTCTTCCAATATTCCCTGTGTTTTGTGGTATTTCTGGTTGAAATAATACTATATTTAAATTCACAGCGCTGCCTCCTAAAGAACATTATTTAGGATTATAATACTCTAAATATAGTTTTTAGTAAAGTTCTTATTAAGAACTATATTCACTTATGATTAAATAATGTATAAGTAACAATTATTTGTGTGATTTATTTTAGTTTTTCTAGAGATATTTTTCTAAACATACATATGATTACACAGTAATAGCAATAAATTTTCTTTTTCTCAAATATTTAACCTTAATTTTATTTTTTTATATTTACCACTATATATAATTATTAGTATTCCTTAGTTATTATTATTTTGAAGGATAAATTCTTCAATAACCCTCGCTACCCCATCTTCATCATTGCTTGAAGTGATGTAATTTGCAATTTCCTTTACACTTTTGTCACTATTTCCCATAGCTACCCCTAATCCTGCAAATTGAATCATAGAAATATCATTTTCATTATCTCCGATACATATTATCTCATCAGGATGTAACCCATAAAAATCAGAAAGAATTTCAACACCTCTTCCCTTTGAAGCTTCTTTACTCATTACTTCAAAGTTATTTTGTGATGAACTAACAACTTCAAGCGTTCCAAGTTTTTTAATTTCTTCCTTAGCCCTTAGGATCTTATTTAAATCTTCATCAGCTGCCACAGCCTTAATTATCTCTAGTTCATTTTCCTTAAATATCTTCTCCCATTCAGTAGTAATTTTGATTTCAACTTGGTTTTCCTTCGGCATTTTTTTATTAGCTTCACTGTAGTACTGTGAAAAATAAGCTAACTTTTCAGCAAATATAGTATCACTAGTAAAAAAGTGGGGTATAATATCATATTTTTCAAAAATCGAAAGTATGTCCTTACAATTCTCATACCCCAATATAGCTTTGTAGATAACTTCATTCCTATCCTTTTCGCGGATATAGGCTCCATTTGATGCAATGATAGGAGCCTCAACACCTATTAAGTTTCCATAATAATATGCTGAAGTGAAAATTCTACCTGTGCAAATTGCAACTTTTACTCCTAATTCATGGGCTCTTTTTATTGCTAAAAGATTTTTTTCGCTTATTTTTTTTTCAGAATTCAATAAGGTACCATCCATATCTAAACATACTAATTTATATTTCATAAATTCCTCCTTAGTTATAATTAATGATATAGTTTATTTAATCATAAATAAACTATATCATTACACCGCTCATTAATCATTAAATAGAATCTGAACTTTTCTTTATAAACCAAGCTTTTTCGTAGGTTACTCTATGATCCAAAATATTTCTTCAAAATATAACTGATTTTTCCACTATTGACTTTCACATAGGCCTCAATAAAATCTAAATATTCTTTTTTATCTATATCATTTCTTAATGTTTCACCATAAAATTCTTCATAAGAAAAGTTTGCCAGTTTACTTAGCTTTTCTTTTATATTCCATTCTTTTATGCCTTCAACGAATTCCAAATCTCCTAAACTTTCTGGTTTGCACATATAAACACTTTCTAACCTATCTAAGTAATATTCGTAAAGTGGAATAACACTAGAAGAATTGCATATAATACTCATTCTTCTTTTTAGTCTTAACGCCCTAAAAATGCAATAAAGTATAATTGTGACGATAATTGATATATACGAGAATAATTTATTATTTAATTTACCTATATCATCATCAGTTCCATCATCCAGTTCTTCTTCCATAGGATTCTCTTTGTTAGGTTTTTGTACATTTGGATTATCCTCATCGGAGCTAGCTGATTCATCATTGTCTTCTTCATCAGTGTTAGTATTATTTAACTCTTCAAATTCTGTGGGTGTTGTTGCAGGGTCAACAACTATCCATAAATCTTTGTCTGGATTAATTAAAATTTCGGTCCATGCATGAGCTTCGGCATTTGTAACTACATACCTTCCATTACCATCAGTATTATCTGGCGTTTTAAAACCTTCTACATATCGAGCAGGAATTCCTGCTATTCTACATAGTATGGTAGTTGCCGATGCAAAATAGGTACAATACCCCTTTTTTTCTTCAAATAAAAAATGATATACAAAATCTTTATCTTTGGGAACTTCCGAAACATTTAAGCTGTATGGATAGTTTTTAGTTAAATAATTTCTAATAGTTAGAGCCTTTTCATAATTAGATAATTTATTCTTATCCTTGTTAGTACTATCTAGAATTTGATTTAATATATCAAACACTTCCGCTGGTATATTAGAGTCTAACTGAAAATAACCCTCATACCCGATTAGAATTTTATTTCTTTGACTTCTTTCATCACTTGATGCTTCCATTTCCCCAATTCGTTTCTCATAATTTAAATAGGGTTCACCATAATACCTAATGGGAAAGGTATACCCTTCCTCTTTTACCGAAACTGAATTAGGCCTATTTTGTATGCCTTCCACATAGTTTTCATAATTACTATAGCTAAAAAACTTAACCTTATAGGGATTTCTAACTTCTATGTCTGCCATAAATGTTGGTATTTTTGTGTAAAATATTCCTTTAAGATCACTAGTTACATCAAAAGCATTATTCGGAGTAAAAAAAGATGTTGAGTTTAAGTTTTTTGATGGGAAAATTTCCAATTCTTTTATTGTAGCTTTTATTGCATCATCAGATTCTCCTTCTCCTGGGGACTTTAAATCTGATTTTTTAAAATCATAGTCCCTAGTTTTTCCCATTGCAGCTTCCTCAATATTAGACCAGTAGCTTCCTGAATAAAACTCCTTAACTACCCCTTTTAAATAATAAGGTTTATCACTGCTTACTCTAAACACTTCTTTTTTATTTATTGTTAATGGACCTCCTAATATAGACTCTGTATCACTATATCCAGATTGCCTAAGATTAAATTCTCCTAAGAAAGCATTTTTAAAATTCCCTACACCTTTTCCTGGTGCATATCTATTTTCAAAAAAGTCTACAATTTGTGTAATATTCTCCCCACTATGGTTTTGTGGAAGAATAGAAACCAATCGAATTATAATTAACGCAATTACAGTGGAATATAAAGCTATTTGTTTTATATCTATATTAACTTTTATTTCTTTATTTTTAAATTCCTCTATCTTTTTCATGAAGGCTGTAATTGATAGAGTTACTAAGGAAATTACAAGAAAATAGTAAATGTTATCTAATACGGTTTCATGAAAAACTAGATACCAAAAACATGTCATTATAGCCAAATTAAAAAAGATTACTACATTCTTCCATAGGTTAGCAAGTGTAATTAAGCAGCTTACTAACAAGGGAATAAGCACAAAAAATATTGTTTTATATTCATAGAAGTAAGTAGTTTTTTTGTTGAATAGTTTATTATTTAATACCAAAATATTATTTATAAAATCTTTATAGATATAATTAAATACATTATCTTTATATTTATAAAATAAGATTGCGCTAATTACTAATAATGACAATGTGAAAATAATTTTATACCTTCTCTTATCTAAAATGAAGGTATAAAATAATGAAATTAATATACCAAAAATTAATAATAATCCTATTAGTGCATAATCAAAATCCTCAATTTTAAAACTTTCTTTTAATAATTTAAGGAAGAATATAAAATTTATCACAACTATAAAAATTTTTACGAGTTTTTCTTTTAATCTATCCATTATCCCACCTAATTTCTTTTAAAATTATTGAGAGTCCCTATTTATTAGTTCCAAAATACTGTAACATTTAATTCCCATATCATTTAAGATATCTATGTCCTCAATAGCTCCTATCGAATTACCATAATAGAATACATTAATGTTATACCCCTTGCTTCTTAAATCCATAAATTCGTTTTTATTTTCGCTATTTATATCACATGTTACAATAGCAATATAGCTTCCTCTATTTATACTATTTAAATTACCGTGAATAAAATCAATGAAGCTACCTTCCCCTAGGCTACAATTTGTTAAAAAATACTCCATCAATCCATTAAACTGCTCTTTAGTATCTACATCAAACTTTTTATATTCTTTATTACATATAAAGATTTTAGACTTTATACCGCTTGTAACCATTTTATTGAGTAATGAGGCAGAAAAGTCCACTAATAACTCTTCCTTTGTACCATCCTTATCAAAATAAAATCCTTCTCTTCTCATGTCTAAAAATAAATTACATTGATAGCCTGAAACATAATCATAATTTTTAACATATAAGTCACCATGCTTAGCACTAAGTTTCCAATGAACTCTCTTTAGACTATCACCCATCCTATATTCTCTAATATCTTTAATTAAAGTTAAATCCTCTACTTTACTTTCATTACTTAATTTGTTTTCTATTTTCTCACTACCACCTAAATTTAAATGTTTTAGGGAGTAGATTTTAGGGTAAACTTTGATACCTGCTTTATTTTCATACTTCTTTGTATATTTAAAAATTCCAAATACATCATTTATCTTTAATGTGGTGATACCAAAATCATATACTCCTCTTTTTTTAAACACCACTTGTTTTTTTAAGAATTTGCGGCTATTTAAATTTAGAAAGAAAGCATCTCCTTGATATTTTGTTATTATGCCAACTAAAGTATCATTGGCTACCTCCATATATGCTATGGGAATAACAGAATTATTAGTAACTTTCAGAATTAACTCTTCACTATCCCCTACATTAAATTGTTGCCTACTACACCTTATTTCTGAATCCACATTTCTACTTATAAAATACACATAAATTACTCCTAAAAATAATACTAAAAATAATGTATAAAATATAGCATATGGAAGATTTCCTCCTGAAACTCTAGCGAACCCTAAGGATAATATAGTTAACCCAACAAAGGATTTTTTTATTCTAACCATTCTTTATCACCTTTGGAACTGGTAAAGTGCGAAGCACTTCTGATATAATCGTTTCACTGTCAATTTTATTTGCTCTTGCACTAGATGTTGGTATAATTCTATGACTAAGCACTAGCTTTGCGTTTTCTTTTATATCTTCTGGAATTACATAATCTCTTCCCTTTATTAGTGCAGTAGCCTGTGAAACTCTCTGAAGTGCTATAGAAGCTCTAGTACTCGCTCCTAAAGCCAAACTTTTATTATGTCTTGTTGCGTTGATAATATTAACAATGTATTTATTTAGTTCATTGTTAATACGAACTTTTCTAACAATATTCTGTAGCTGAATTATATCCTCTTTACTTGCCACCGCCTCTAACGCTTTAAGCGGATCTTCTTCTTTATAAACGTTTAAAATTGAAACTTCATCATTTTCACTTGGATATCCAATTCTTACTTTTATCATAAATCTATCCAATTGAGCTTCTGGCAATGGAAACGTTCCTTCGTATTCTATAGGATTTTGTGTAGCCATTACCATAAAAGGTCTTTCAAGTATATAAGTATTTACCCCTTCTGAAACCTGTTTTTCTTCCATAACTTCTAAAAGTGCAGATTGTGTCTTTGGTGATGTTCTATTAATTTCATCAGCTAGTATTACATTTGCGAAAATTGGACCTCTTTTGAACTCAAAATCACTATTTTTAATATTATAAATTGATACTCCAATAATGTCTGAAGGTAATAAGTCTGGGGTGAATTGTATTCTACTAAAGGAAAGATTCAAGCTTTTAGTTATCGCTTTGATTAGTGTAGTTTTTCCAACTCCAGGCACATCTTCAATAAGTATATGTCCGTCTGCAACTATGCCTTTCATTATGTTATAAATCTCATTTCTTTTACCTATAATAACCTTTTCTACATTGTCCACTATTTTTTCTATTAAAGCTAAATTACTATTCATCTCAATACCTTCCTTTCAATACGTGCCATTATTAAATAATACCATATTTTATATAAAATAATCATATCATGAATTCAGAAAATTGTGATTAAATTATTGATATAAATTCATTATTTTGTAAATTTCTTTATTTCCAATATAAAATAATACAAGAGTATACTTGAATTGGTTTTATTTTAAACTCACCTAAGCTTTTGTTTTATATATTTTCTAAAAAATTTACCTTGTAAAAAACTAAAAGTGACTTAAAAACTTAAATCACTTTTTTTGATTTATTCTAGCTAATTTCCCATTCTAATCACCCTATTTTTACCATTGTATTTACTTGTAGAAACTAACTCTTTTTTCATGGCCTCGTTTTCAATAATTACAGTTCTATAAAGCTCAACTACATAACCTACTTCTCCTTCTTTTTCAACAATGATTTCACCTTTAGTTAACTGTGAATCGTATTTAATAATTATTTTAGGTTTTATAGTTTGTTTTATTTCACTTTCTATACTATAGCTTTTTCCACCTAAATCTTTGTCAGAGTATATATTAAAAGATAGTATTGAGTTTTGCACATGTCCATCTATGAAGATGGGAAAGTCTGTATCATTCATAAATTTTAAGTCAGAATATCCATAGAATATCATGGCATCTTGGCCTAATGGTATATAAGAAATGGGAAGACTATGATTTCTTCTTTCTAGTATCTTTAATTCACTTCTCAAAACAGCATTATATAAAGTTGTAGAAACTTGACAAACTCCTCCACCTATATCATCCACAAATTCATCTCCTACAATAACCTTTGCACTACTATACCCCTTTTCTGCTGTTGTTTTACCTACTATTTCATTAAAACTAAAAATATCTCCTGGCATTAATAAGGTTCCATTAATTGCCTTAGTTGCAACCTTTATATTATTGCCTCTAGATTGTGAAGAATTATAGAATGAAGTGCTAAAGGCGCTAACTTTTGAATTGATGGACTTTAACTCTATCTCTCTTACTTTAGGAATCTCCTCATGTACCTTTCCTAAGATTACTACATCATTATATGTAATCTTATTTAGCTGGTTTTTAATGTCTTCTTTTAACTTTTCCGAATCTAATTTTCTCCCACTTACTTCAGGAGTAATTTTGAAAATTCCTCCGCCAAAATGTTCTATTTTTGCATCCATAGGTTTAATATTTATCTTTTCTTCTATAGTAGCTAATATATTATCTAAAGCTTTATCATTAAAGCTGACTTTCATTTCAAAATTTTTAATTTTAGGATTTCTGATTAGTTTATAGCTTTTTATAAAATTAATCTGTTTTCCATAATTCATTGCCTCATCAACCACGCTTTGGATATTAGGCTCAACTTCTAAAATCCTATAATTAATTTTATATTCAAAGTCTCCTACTAAAATAAGGACTTCTTTATTAATTACCTTTTCCCACAGTTCCTTATATAACTTGTTTTTTGCATTTTCACCATCTAATCCTGACACTGAAATATTGTTAATATATACTTCTGGATAAATTGAACTATCATATTTTTTTACTCTTATATACATCAAAGTTAAAAAATAAATTATAATCAAACTAATTGCAAAAATAAGTATTAATAAGCCCCTTTTTTTCACCCAAATCCCCTCCATTATATTAATTATATGAATTGAATTGGAGTTTAATTATAATTTTTTTGTACTACTTTACGGAAAATTGTGCTAATATAATATTGATATTCAATTTTGAAAATATTTTATTTTTTAATAATCAAAAGAGGTGTTTTTATGAATTACAATGTAAAACAAATTAAAGAGTATCTTGGAAACATACTAACTATACCAAGTCCCACTGGATATACTGTTAGAATAATGGATTATATCCGAGGAGAATTAGATAAATTAAATATTCCTTATACTACTACAAATAAAGGAGCAGTAATCGCTACATTAAAAGGTGAAAATGATGATTATCAAAAAACACTATCTGCTCACGTAGATACCTTAGGTGCTATGGTTACTGGAATTAAAGGAAATGGTCGTTTATCCTTAACTCAACTTGGTGGATTTATGATGACCTCTGTAGAAGGTGAAAATGTTACCATTGAAACTGCTGAAGGAAAAACCTTTGAAGGTACAATTCAGACAATCAAACCATCAGTTCACATAAGTGGTGCAGATGCAAGAGAACTAAAAAGAGTTCCAGAGAATTACGAAGTTGTACTCGATGAAAAAGTATTTTCAAAAGATGATGTTTTAAAACTAGGAATAAATGTAGGAGATTTCATTTGTTTTGATACACGAACAAGATTTACTGAAAGTGGATACATTAAATCTAGACATCTAGATGACAAAGCTAGTGTTGGAATACTACTTTATACTTTAAAATACATCGTAGAAAATAATATAAAACTTCAAAACACAATTAATTTATTTATAAGCAACTATGAAGAAGTAGGTCATGGAGCTTGTGCTTCAATTCCTGAAAACACTAAAGAATTCATTGCTGTAGATATGGGTTGTCCTGGACTTGATCAAAACTCAACAGAATATGCTTGTTGTATTGCTGCGAAGGATTCCTCAGGACCTTACGATTTAGATTTAAGAATTAAATTAACAAATCTATGTAAAAAGCATAATATTGAATACAGAATTGATGTTTATCCATTCTATGGGTCTGATGCTTCTGCTGCTCTTAGAGCAGGTTATGATATTAAAACTGCTTTAATTGGAGCTGGTATCTTCGCATCACATGGTTATGAAAGAACTCATATGGACTCAGTATTAGCCACAATAGATTTAATAGTTAACTATATCAGTGAATAGAAATTTAAAAGCGTAGTGCTCGCACTACGCTTTTTTTATAATGTACAGGATGTTATAAAATATCTAAAGTAATATTTCATGCTATTAGCTTGATCTTCTAATTTTTCTTCTCCAACTTGGTGATAATAATTCATCAATAATATCATTCATCACTGCTACCCCACATAGCTTTTCTTGCTCATCTATAACTGGCAAGGAGTATAGATCATATTTTACTGCTATTCCAATTGCTTTTTCAATTTCATCAGTATCCCTAACTTTAAAAACTTTAGTGTTCATAATTGATTTAAGTTTACTGCTAGGATCAGCTAAAATTAAATCTCGTAATGAAACAAACCCCTGCAGTTTTTCATCCTTATCAATAATATAAATATAGTGGGAAACCTCATCCTCTGGTTTTAGCTCCCTTAGAATATTCATAGTTTCAGCTATGGTAATATCTATATTGAAGGAAATAAAATCTGGGTTCATTATACTTCCAACAACTTCATCTTCATATTTCATTAAGTCTCTGATTTCACTTTCATCATCATCATTAACATTTATAAGGACCTTATTTGCTATTTCCTCATCTAACTCATCCAATATATCTGCAATTTCGTCATTTGGAATAAGATCTAATAATTCTCTTGCTTTACCCTCACTTAAGCTCGTCAAAATTTCCTGCTGGATTTCTTTATCAAGTTCCTCTAAAGTGTCTGCCGCTAAATCATTATCTAATCCTTCGATTACTTTCACTCTATCATCTGGTGAAAGCCCTGCAATTATTTCTGCTATATCTGCTGGATGAAGTTGGCTTAATTTATTGTATGCTGTTGTAAGTTGCAATCCATTTTCAACCATTTCAAGTGATTGAACACTCTCCCAAGTTACCACATTTTCCTTTGGATCTTTTCCAAACAAACTGTACAATCCCTTTATAGCATTTTCAAAACCTAGCTTCCTGGCTGTGGCTAAAACCCCTGACTCAACTTCAACAACTTTAATCTCACCATTATTTTTTACAAGCCTTAAATCTGTTACCTTAACTATTTTCTTACCATTAATATCAACAATTTGCTTACTTAATAAGTTCTTTGATAAAAGATAAGAATACTTCCTAGGAATTATATCCTTAACTTGCCTAACTTTAATTAAATAATTTCCATTATGCTTATACACATCAATACTTCTGAACTCAAAATTATAGACATCTCTGCCCTTTCTTATTTGATAACCAATGGCTCTCGGATAACCATCTTCTGTAGTTACATAGATATCTTGTAGTCTTCCGATGCAATCCTCAAACTCATCATAAACAAAATTGTTTAAAAGATTACTTAAATGAAATTCTGTAAGTTTCTCCATAGCTATTCCTCCTATTCTTGTAGAAGAATATTATAGTGTTAGTGTAACTTTAATGTATAATAGTCCTCTACCATATTAAATTTTAATTTAAATATAAATTTCGACTCTCCTATTCGAGGGCCACTTTCCATTAAAGTTCACCACCTAACTAGTTTTTACCTATTGCATTTAAATATATAAACCAACTTTAAATAAAAATGTCTAATTTTAATATTTAAAGTTTAAATTAACATAAAAATATCGTCATACCTATGTATTATTATAGTCGAAAAAACTTATTTTGTAACTAATTTATTTAAAATTTCCTCATATTTATTCAAAAAATCATTTTACACGGATTTTTCGCACTATTTTGTTAAATATCTAGTAAATACTCGGTATTTCATTTTAATTATCATACCTTTCCTTTTCTATTATATTCTTGTTCATATTTTAAATTAATTATGTTAATATAGTTATATTGTCAATAAATCGATGTAATTTCTATATTAAAATTTAGATTTATCACAAAATTTTATCTCCTGTAAGGGGTGTTTACATGAAAGTAACGGACAAATTTTTACCTATAAACAAGGAAGAAATGAAAGCTCGTGGTATAAACGAGCTTGATTTTATAATAATAACTGGGGATGCATACATTGACCATCCCTCCTTTGGAACTGCCATAATTGGACGATTACTAGAAAGTGAAGGTTTTTCAGTAGGAGTAATTGCTCAACCTAAGTGGGATAATGCTGAAGATTTTAAAAAACTAGGGAAGCCTAAATATGGCTTTTTAATTAATTCTGGAAATATAGATTCAATGGTGAACCATTATACTGCATCAAAGAAAAAAAGAAGAGATGATTTATATTCTCCTGGTGGAAAATCAGGTTATAGACCTAATAGAGCAGTTATTGTCTATGCAAATAGAGCAAGAGAGGCCTATAAGGATGTCCCTATTATCTTAGGTGGTATTGAAGCTAGTTTACGACGTTTTGCTCATTACGATTATTGGGATGATAAGGTTAGAAAAAGTATACTTTTCGATTCTAAGGCTGATTTGTTAATATACGGTATGGGTGAAAAGCCTATTGTTGAAGTAGCTAACCTTTTAAGCTATGGTATGGATATTTCAAAGATAACCTCAGTTAGAGGCACTTGTTATATATCTAAAGACATATCTTCCCTAAAAGATTACGTAACCCTTCCAAGTTTTGATGAAATAACTTTCGATAAGAGAGCTTATGCTAAAAGCTATAAACTTGCATCACAAGAGCAAGATGCTATTAGAGGTAAAACTGTGATTGAGCCTTATGGTGATAGATATGTAGTTGAAAACCCACCTCAGTTCCCACTAACTCAACAGGAGATGGATAATGTTTATAATCTTCCATATACTAGAACCTATCACCCTATATATGAACCTATGGGTGGTATCCCAGCCTTAAATGAAGTTAAGTTTTCTATTACTAGTCATAGGGGATGTTTTGGAAGTTGCTCTTTTTGTGCTCTAACTTATCATCAAGGAAGAGTTATACAAAATAGAAGCCAAAACTCTATAATTGAAGAAGCAAAACTCCTAACGGAAGATAATGATTTTAAGGGTTATATACATGATATTGGTGGTCCAACTGCGAACTTTAGACATAAAGCATGTAAAAAACAAGAAACCCATGGAGTTTGCAAGGATAGACAGTGTATGTTCCCCACTCCTTGCAAGAATTTAATAATAGATCATACTGAGTATTTATCTCTTCTGAAAAAAGTACGTAGTCTTGCTAATATCAAAAAGGTTTTTATACGGTCTGGTATAAGGTATGATTATTTAATCCACGACAAAAACACAAAGTTTTTTGAAGAACTTTGTGAACATCACATTAGTGGTCAGTTGAAAGTTGCCCCAGAACACATAAGTGATAAAGTTCTTAATCAAATGGGGAAACCTACAAAAGAAATATATGAAAAGTTTAAAAGTAAATACTCCAATATAAATAAGAGTCTAAATAAAAATCAATTTGTTGTACCTTATCTCATGTCAAGCCATCCTGGTAGCGATATGAATGCAGCTGTAGAATTGGCTGAATACATTAATACAATGGGATATATGCCTGAACAAGTTCAAGACTTTTATCCAACACCCGGTAGTCTTTCTACCACTATCTATTTTACTGGAATAAATCCTATTACTGGCGAAGAAATCTATGTACCTACAGATCAAAAAGAGAAGAATATGCAAAGGGCATTAATGCAGTTTAAAAACCCTGAAAATCATGCTCTCGTTAAAGCTGCCCTAATTAAGGCTCATAGAGAAGATTTAATCGGTAATGATAAACGTTCCTTAATACCACCTGTTCCTCAAAAGCCTGTTAATTTTAGAAGAAATAAGAGTAGTAAAAGCAATAATAACCTTTCAACCACCCAAAGCTCTAAGTCAGATAAAAATACTGTAGGTAGCAAAGATGAAGGTACAAAAAATGATAAAATCTTAAACAGTAAAAATGTCATTAAATTGAAACCTAATAGCAATAACAAAACTACGAGGAAACCCTCAACTAGGCGAAAATAAAAATTGCTTATAAAAATTACGTATGAATAGCAAGTTATTTTAAATAAAAATCAAAGTAGCAAGAAGAAGTTCTTGCTACTTTTGTGTTTATGTACTTATTTTTTATTTTTTACTTTATCATACTCCAATAACCCATCTTTAATTGCCCTCTTTATAACATAATATAGTAAAAATAAAAATGGTATTGTGCACATGAAATATATCATCACATAATTTGTAATCTTCACCATAGATAAAGCCTCCTAGGTTTAAAATCTCTTATATCTTATTATAATATTTACTATATTTCAACTTCAAAAATAAAACTAGTGAAATATTCTATATTCACTAGTTTTTTGTATAATTTCAATTAAATAATGCATAACTTCATTTTCTTATATTAATTTATGAAAACATTTTAGTTATACCAAGCTTTAGCTTTCTATAGTAGACTTCCATTTAAAGAGAATGAGATGCATACTCCAAGGTGTTGTTAACATTATACTTTTTTGTTTGGTCTTTTTTTCATTTCTTTATTAATCTTAACCCAGTGTTTTTTATGCTCAATAGCAGCTGTTTTATTAACTTTTCTTTCCATATACTCTGCTTCTTTTTTGAGTTTAAAATAACTTTCTAATCTGTCTTCAGTGATAACACCCTCTTCAATAGCTTTTAATACTGCACATCCCGGTTCAGCTTTATGACTGCAATCTGAAAACTTACATTGAGTAGCTATATCACTTATATCCTTAAAGGAGTTATCCACGCCTTCTGTATTGTTTAAAAGTTGAAGTTCTCTCATACCAGGAGTGTCAATTACCACTCCTCCAGATGGTATACATATCAATTCTCTATGAGTAGTTGTATGTCGTCCCCTTTCATCTCCTTGTCTAACTCCTTTAGTCGCTTGCTTTTCATATCCCAAAAGTGCATTTATAAGTGTAGACTTCCCAACTCCTGATGAACCGATAAAAGCTATTGTTTCACGCTCTTTTACATAATGTATAATTTCCTGTACTCCTTCTCCAGTATAAGAACTTATAATGAATATATCAATTCCAATAGAAATCTCTTCAACTTCTTTCATTCTTTCATCCAATTCATCACATAAATCTGCCTTAGTTAGTACTATTACTGGCACTGCTCCACTATCCCATACTATAGTAATATAGCGTTCTAATCTTCTTATATTAAAATCATTATTTAAAGCCATACAGATAAAAACCTTATCTAAGTTAGCTCCTATTATTTGTTCATCACTTTTAACCCCAGCTACTTTCCTACACAATTTACTGCTTCTTTTAATGATTCCATGAATAATAGCTTCTCCAGATTTATTACTGTCTCTATCTAAAACTACCCAATCTCCTACCGCAGGATAATCACTTCTCTGTAGTCCATCGAATATTAATTTTCCTGACACCTTAGCATTAATATCACATAGCTCTGTAGCTACTTTATATAACCCCTTTTGCTCAACTATTATCCTACCTAAATAATATTCACCATAAAATTCCTGAAACTCTTCAAAAACACTTTCTTTTAATCCTAATGAATATAGTCTATTATCTTTATTAATCAATGTTTATTCCTCCCTTTATTTTGGACGCAAAAAAGCCCTGGCTCAGCTTCAAGCTACTCCAAGGCTCACAATAAACATTTACTAGATTTACAATAAATAATATAAAAACGAAAAACTTATATTTTAGTTTTTATATAGAAATTTATATCCCTCGGAGTAGCAATTATTAAAATTAGGCATAACAAAAACAACACTTAATTTTTTCATATTACACAACTCCTTTCAGATAAATAATTTCCTTATTTATACTATAAATTTCTTTTACAATTACCATTATATACTAAATTAAATAATTAATCAATATAATAAAATTTATTTATTTTAAATAAGCTTGCATTTTATATTCAATTCATTATAAATAATTATTTTGCACCAACCATAGGCGAATAAAAGTGTTTCCTTATTTTTTGCCTATAGAATTATATTTTATAATTGAGACTTATCTTATAAACTTCCTTAAACCATAATCTAGGGTTATCATCCAAAACAGCTCCCCACCTATAATAACACCAACAAAATCAGGATGTAATACTGAAACCACTGTAGTTATTATTGTAACTAATGCTGATATTACTATCATTATTACACCTATTTTATTACTGTGTCTAAATCCATAAATTTTGAATCCTAGAATAAAGACAAAACTATTAATAGATAATAATACTAAATAGCTAATAAGACCATTTTCTAAGGTTATGGAGTACCCATATACATTTGAAAGATTGGTTACTAATGGAGCTTTTATAATAAGCATAAAATAAACCATAATAAAAATCCCACAAAGTATATAAAAGAAGCTTAACTTTATTTTTTCATTTCTCGAATAAATATAAATGCAAATAAATATTATGATTGGCATATAAAACAGTTCTAAAAATATCAGTGGTTTAAGAAGATAAACATATTGCATCTTATCATATACAAATAACAAAAGCAAAGCTATAAATCTTAATAAAATCAAAATCATAGCAATTATTGTAATAGCCTTTATCTTTTTAGGCGCATAAGTAAAAGAGGTTGTTATTCCTTCATAAATTAACATAAACATTAACAATATAGAAATTAAATATATATAAGTAAACAAAAACTCACTCTCCATTAAATTAATCTTAATTATATATATTTTGTTAAATTATGTTTTATGAACTAAATTATTCTTCCTTGTATCCTAATATTTTTAAAGCCCTTCTCTCGCAAGTTATAGTTAATGGGAAATCTGGGCCTTTTTCACCATCTATGTCAGTACCTATATCTTCTTCACATTCCACAGTAAGCCTATCAGTTTTGAAATATAGTACTCCATCCATATCGGATACTAGACCTTTTTTAGCCATTATTAATATATTGTTTAAGGCACTCTTTACAACATCTTCTTTTATTACCACCACGTCTAAAACTCCATCATCAGCTTGTGACAAATCAGTAAACTTAATATTACCTGCAGTTTGACCATTAAAAACTAGCAATGTATATATATTCCCTTGAAAATTTGCCACTGGTGATGTAATCTTCACATAAACTTTTTTTAAGTTCGTTACCTCCTCAATACCCTTTAAATAATATGCAATCTTTCCCATAGTATTCTTAAGATGAGGATCTGTCTTTTGAGATATATCAGTGAAAATTCCAGTACTTGCTACGTTAACAAAATATTTATCATTAATTTTACCTAGATCAAATCTCTTGGGCTTACCATCTAATATTTGATTGCATGCTTTAGATATATCACTGGGAACCCCTAGGTATTTTGCAAAGTCATTAGCAGTTCCTACAGGTAAAAATGCCACAGGAAGGTCTACTTCACATTCCTTCATTTTGTTAATTACTGAATCTATGGTACCATCGCCGCCTGCTATTAATATATATTTATAGGTATCATCAATATGTTTAAAAGCCTCCTTAATATCAACATTACTGCTAATTCTAAATGGTTCAATAACATAATTATATTCTTGATGCATCTTTATAACTCTATCTATATTATTCACAATTAAATTTTCACCAGAATAGGGATTATAAATAAACTTTACTCTTTTCAACTTCTGCCCCTCCTTTATTTTCATTCTATATCAATTGTACTATTAAATTAGTAACATAATAATATAAATTTGTAAAATTAAAGAATTTTTAATTATAATGTTACAAAAATTTACATTGTACAACGTTGTTTCTAAGATTCTATTTAGCATAATAAGTATAAGTTGTTATTAAAATTATTTTTTCCCACTCAATTAAAAATATTTCGAACTTAAAAATCTTTAAGGTGATTAAACTTATTTTCAATAAGGCTTTAAAAAAAATAAGTTAATACCCCTCAAATTACTTAAGGGGTATTAGAAATATTAATTAGGGCAGCAAGGTGTAGATATTTCTTTTAAAGTTTCTCCAATATCATTTTTAGAAACATTCTCTACAGCAAGATCTCCAAGAGAAATCATCCCTACCAAATTTTCGTTGTCCATAACAACTAATCTTCTAATTTGTCTTTCACTCATTATTCTTTCAGCCTCTGAAATATCTTTTTCTGAAGAACACATAACTGGATTTGATGTCATAACATCTCTAACTGACAAATTTTCGTTAGCATTATCGGCGATACCTCTAACAACTATGTCCCTATCTGTAACTATACCAACTACGCTGTTTCCCTCACAAACTGGAATAGAACCAATGTTGTGCTCTTTCATAATTCTAGCTGCTTCTTTTACATTGGCATCTGCATTAATTTTTATAACGTCCTTTGTCATTGCATCATTTATTTTCATAATATCACCTCAACATTATTTTCTCAAATTCTCTTATTAATTATTCAAATAAATAGGTATGAAGCATATTTTTTATAACCACTGTTTAAATAAGTCATAATTATTTAGCCCCAATTTTAACACCTTAAACTATTTAATATCTGAATGAACTCAATTTTTTCAACTAT
>NZ_JAVWDJ010000028.1:0-19996 GCF_036642255.1 Clostridium sp.
GCTTGCGGCTTGAGCGTGGGTGGGAGATTTTGGGGAGATTTTTTATAAGGGAACACTTACATCCTTATCTCATTTCAGAAAAATTTCCTTATAAATTATGAAAAGAGCGTACATAAAGCAAAGGCATTCCTAGCCATTTATGTACGTTCTTTTAATATTCTACTCGACTATTTTATTTTTTCTTAGATTAATGCAATACGTATCCATTGATTCAGCTACTATTTTTGCATGGTTAATAGCTTCCACTACAGTTCTAGCTCCAGTCACCACGTCACCGGAGGCAAAAACACCCTGTCGAGTAGTGTGTCCCAAATCGTCAGTTACTAACAGCCCCTGTTTATCAATTTCAAATCCTTTATTATTTGCAATAATATTATTTCTAGGGGACTGGCTCACCGCTATTATTACAGAATCACACTCATAAAAGCCTTCTGAGCCTTCAATTGTAACTGTGCTTACTTTTCCCTTCTCATCAACAATTTTTTCTGTCTTTATAAATTTTACACCTTCTTCTAAAATTTCAAGTGGAGATTTAAATAACTCAAATCTAACACCATCTTCTTTAGTTTCTTCAATTTCAGCTTTTGTAGCAGTCATATCTTCGAAGCCTTTTCGGTAAAGAATACATACATCATCTACACCGCTTCTCTTTGCTGTTCTTGCTGCGTCCATGGCTACATTTCCTGCACCAATTACACAAACTCTCTTACCTAAGTCGTATACAGTAGGTGATTTTAAATAGTCTATGGCAAAATGAACATTTCCTAAACTTTCACCCTTGATATTTAAGGTTTTTGCATTCCAGACACCGGTCCCAAGAAATATTGCGTTATAATCATCTTCAAATAATTTGTCAATTGTTATTACTCTCCCAATTAGAGTATTCGGCCTTATTTTAATACCTAATTGAATGAGTTTTTCGTGGATTTTATCTAAAGAACTTTTAGGTAATCTAAACTCTGGTATGCCATATCTCAATACACCACCGATTTTCTCTTTGCTTTCAAAAATTGTTATCTTATATCCTTTTGTTGCAAGGATAAAAGCAATTGTAATTCCAGCTGGACCTGAACCCACGATAGCAATCCTATCACCTACAAAATTTTCTGGCTTTTTAAATTGTTTGGATTCCAAAAATTTTGTTGAGATGTAATTCTCAATTTCATAAAACTCAATTGGATCTCCTTTGATACCTTTAATACAATTTCCTTTACATTGATTCTCGTGTGGACATACCATTGCACAGATAGCAGATAAGGGATTGTTATTGAACAGAAGTTCTCCGGCTTTTTCCATTTCGTCATCTTTAAATAGCTGTATTACTTCTGGTATAGGAGTACTTATAGGACATTTCTGCTTACATCTTGGATTTTTACACATTATACATCTATTTGCTTCTTCCTTTAATATATCCATTTATGTTTCCTCCTAAAGAATTAAATTTTATAGTTAGTATTCACCATCTATAGCTTTTGTATTAGCTTAAGTTGATTATAATTCATTAATTTATACATTAAATAAATTCACTTTCTAAAAAGGAAAAATAATTACTCCCCATAAATTCACATTGATAGGGAATAATAAGTAAGAAATTCATGAAGGGAGGATTTTATGTGAGAAAACAATTGAAGTTTAGTTTGCTTTGTTTAATTATTTTATTTTGCAGTAGCAAGAAAGTTATTGCCTTAGAGGAATATGAAACTACCATGAAGCAAGATATCCTTGTATTATTTATGGCTTACCCTGAATATATTAAAGGTATAGAAAGGGATACTAACAACAATGTATACTTAATTTTAAATTCTGGAAAAAGAGTCCTGTATGATGATAAAATACAAAAAAATCATGAAGCTAAGCTCAATAATCCAGATATACAGGATATGTTAGAACAAATATATCCCCTGGAATCCTTAGAAAAACTACCTGAAACTAATTATGATCCAGGTAGGGGAAGAATTTATAGTATTCTCAATGAAGTTTACGGTGCAAATAAAGGGCTTGTAGAAAAAAATCTTAAGAGCACAAGTGGAGGACAATTTAATAAAGCGAATGGTGCTTCAACTGCGTTGAATTTCGTAATAAAAGAGGTAAATGAAGCTTCAAAAATAAATCCAAAGATAGGTGGCTTTGTGTATCCTATAAATGGAACCTATAATTTTAGATATATTTCTGGTACTGGAAGATTAAGTCCTCATGCCTTTGGTATAGCTATAGATATAAAAAGTCACCCAAATGACTATTGGAAATGGAATACTAGAGAAAATGGAGAAAAAAGAATGTTAACTTACCCAAAGGAACTAGTTGAAATATTTGAAAAGCATAACTTCATATGGGGTGGAAAATGGGGGCATTTTGATATATTACATTTTGAATATAGACCAGAAATTATATTAAAAGCTAAATATTTTAGTAGGAAAGTTGAAAAAACACAACCTTGGTACATAGGAGTACCAGATGAGGATAAAATAAGAGACTATATAAATGTGATTGACAATTCATTAGAATAAAAGAATGATTTTTATACTGTAAAGTAAGCAAGGCTATCACTTGCTTACTTTGATTTATTATTGTTTTATCAAATGGTTTCCTATAAAATATTAAGATAAGGATATGAGAGGTGTTGTAATTATGGATTATGAAAGTCAATCATTATATGAGTTAAAAAGGTGGCAGAAAAAAATGAATAAAAGGCCTTCTTTTATCAATGGTGTAACCAAAAGGGTTCAAACTAAGTTTAATAATTTAATACCAGAAAATGCTCAAAATTTGATAACAGAAGCTATTAAGAATATGATTAAAGCAGTACTTACAGGATCTGAATTTATTACTAAAGCACCCCTTTTATACGCTCCATTGGAAGAACGTGAAACCTTAGTGAATGAAAAGCTAAATTTCTATAGGAAGACAGCAACTGTAAGTGGCGCAGGCACAGGGGCTGGAGGTCTTTTACTTGGACTAGCAGATTTTCCTATACTCTTAAGTATTAAAATGAAATTTTTATTTGATACTGCTAGTCTTTATGGATTTGATGTAAAGGATTATTCTGAAAGGTTGTATATACTACATATATTTCTTTTGGCTTTTTCTAGCGATGAAAAAAGAATACAGGTATACCATCAATTATTAGATTGGGAGAATTATATTAATACCTTACCAGAAAACATGGATTCCTTTGACTGGAAAACCTTCCAAATGGAATACAGGGATTATATCGACTTTGCAAAAATGTTACAACTGGTTCCAGGAATTGGAGCAGTAGTTGGAGCATATGCTAATTATCAGTTAATGGATAAATTAGGTGAAACAGCTATAAATGCTTATAGAATGAGAATCTTTGGTAAAATTTAATTCGCAAAATAGCTGCAAACACTCCGTATATAGGTAGACTTTTACATACTAATTAATATAATAAAAAAAATAACTGTTTTTTAAGTAAATTTCTTTAAAATAAACAAGTTACAACATTTTGTAATCATTATAAAATGTGGATAGGGGGTGAAGCAACTTGAAGAAGATGCATATAGCGGTATTGGTTTTAATATTAAGTGGATTTTTAATTTTTTTACTACAAAATATTGATAATAGCCCAAACAATAGTAAAAATACGATAAATAATTCAGTGGAAAAGGTTGTTTTTACTGAAGAAGAAGCAGATAAGGTAATAAGTAACCTGTATGAGGCTCTTATTAATAAAGATACAGATGCATATGTAAATTATATAGAAGCAGAAAGCTTAGCACACTTAAGTTCAGATAAAAATGAAGTTAAAAAAAATGTAGATGATTATTTAAAAGAAAACAATATTAAAAATTATGAAATTAATTCCATAGTTGATTTCAATGATAATACTAAAACAATTAATACCAAATATACAGAAGTTGCAAAGAATGGAAGCTTAACCGAACATGATGATTTAATATTTCTGCGTAAAAACTATGAAGATAATACAGTAAAAGTAATATATAATGGAGCTATATCTTCTAAGTCCTATCCAAAACAAAAAGTTGGACAAGGCACCTATAAATTTATGTTAGAAAAAACAATAGAGTTATTGGATGGTATAGGAGTAACTATCTATTTTGAAAATAACACAGACTATAAAGTATCCATAGGGTATGGTGATATATATGGAAACATAACCATAACAACTGAGGATGGAGAAGTTTATAACATACCATTTGATGAAATAACAATATATGAACCTTATAACACAGATAAAATTTCATCCTTTACCTTTGAGACCAATTCCCAAATCTCCAAAGTTGAGGTAAATGGGATATTTGAATTAAAGGAAAATGGAATGGTAAAGGAAGGTTCCCCTAAGAGTTTAGTAGTTTATGAGAAAACTACTAACTAGAGAACAGAAACTTAATATTTTCATTAAGCATTTAAATAAGTAAATACTTGAAATAATAAATGTAAAAAAATCCTATAAACTATGCACAAAAACTTGTGAGTCTAAGTATTAATATAATATCACATTTAAAGATCATGATTGAAGTTAAGTTTCAATGGTAACACAAAAAACTTCCTTCATAGTTCATGATAGTAATATTCTTTGATATAAAAATTCAAAAAGTTACTGAGGAAAGTTCAATTAAAAAATTTGTCAGTGATTTTCAAAATGCATAGTTAAAGTTTTATTCCAATAAACGAGTTTATAGGAGGTTAAATACATGGCATATTCAAGTAATTTATATATGGTAACAACAAAAGAAGGTTATGAGTCTATTTATGATTTAGTAAGAGATTCAATCCAATTAACAAAACTAATGAAGTATAAAGGTAATGAATTTGTATTTATGGAATTACCTAATGTAGCAGACGATCTAGTTGAAGAGATTATTGAAATTATGGAGGAAAATACCGATAGTATTCCTTGTAGCATTCGAATGACTAAAGATTCTCAATTTGGTTTTCAGACCTATGATGATTCAGATTACGATAATAAAATAGAGGACATATTATTACCTAAGCTTATAGAGTATGAGAGTAAGGATGAATGGGATTACGAAAGTGAAACTATGGATGAAGACTACTATGATGATAATAGGCGACTAGCTTTTAGAGTTCCTAAAACCTGCAAGGTTATTTATGAAAATTATAATGATATGATATGATACGAAACAAGAGTTAATTCTGTAATTTAATGTCCAGAATTAACTCTTGTTTATTTACATTTCATCAATGGTTAATTGTCGTGTATGTTTTGTATGACACCAGTCTTTTCTATTTTTATGAATGATACCTTGGATGGTGATTGGTACCCATGTAAGTGTATATACTCCATAAAGTAAATACCATATGAATATTTTAAAGGATTTTTCTCTATCAGCAATAAATAGTGGAATCAAAAATATCATTAAATATAATATGTATCTAGAAACTTCATAAATATTATCTAAATTATTTATAAGACCATTAAATATAAAAACATTTAATGAGTATAAAGCAAACAGTATAAAAAGACCTTTCGATAATTTCTTTTCAATCATCATAACTAATGGGGTAAATAAAAACTGAAATATACTAAATACCTTAATGAATATCGGTGCAAATAAAAGATTTATAATAGAGCTGCTCATTCCACTATGGGTTACGCTCAAAACAAAACCTAAGATTGCTGAAAACACCAATGCCAACAATATGAAGGGTTGAATAGTATATATGGCACAGTCTAATGCAATAAAATCCTTATCCTTAAAGGATTTCTTTAGAAGCTTAGTGAAAAACCTTGAAGCAACATCAGTAAAACCTTGCATCCATCTTTTTCTTTGTCTCCATGATTGTTTTAAGGTTAATGGCTTTTCATCATAAACTACAGCATCATGGCACCATCCAACTTTATACCCACTTAAAATTAATTTACAGGAAAACTCTAGATCCTCTGTTAAGCAAGTTGCACCCCAACCAAGCTCCCTTAATATGTTAGTATCTACACAAAAACCAGTACCACCAATCTGACAAGATAGCCCTAAATTGTATCTAGATAATTGAAATAATCTATTCACACTCCAAAATGCAATTGAATAACTTCCAGTAATCCAGCTATCATGTGGATTTTTACTGTCTATGTATCCTTGAACCACCTTGTATCCTTGCAATAATTGTGCATTCATTTCTAGTAGAAAATTTTTAGATATAAGATTATCAGCATCAAAAATAGCGATTGCGTCATATTTATTATCCATAGCAAAAATTCTTGTGAACATCCATTCAAGTGCAAAGCCTTTTCCTCTATTTTCATCATCAAATCTTTCGTAAACTAAAGCCTTATGTTTTTTAGCAATTTTCGCAGTTTTATCTGTACAATTGTCTGCTATTACAAATACATCATATAATCTTTTAGGATAGTCTAAAGATTTCATACTGTCTAAAATTTGAGCAATTACTGCTTCTTCATTGTGAGCAGCAACCACTAATGCAAATCTTTTCTTCGGTCTTATATTGCTAGTATTTCCCCCTTTTTTTCTATACAGGCCACATAAGGATAAAATCACGTAATATAAGGATATAGTAAAAATCATGATTTCAAATATTGTTATAAAAGTAAATAAAAGGTCTTTCATAATCTTCCTCCAAAGCATTAAAACTTAATAAAAAATCTATTGTTAATGAAAATTAATTTTTACATATATTATTAAGATGGCAAATTTTAGTTTTTTTATTCATAATTAGGAGAATATTATATAACTTCTTAATAAAAACAAAGAAAAAACAAGAATTAGAAAGTTTTTCTCTAATTCTTGCTTTTAATTCATATTTAAATCTATAAAGTTTTAATAAGCAAATACCATTTTATCAACTTTTAGAGCTTGGGGTTTTGAAAGTAACCATGTGCTTTTTGCACTTGTATCGTAAAAGAATAAAGCTCCATTAGTTGGATCTGAACCCATTAAAGCCTCTTTTGCAGCATTTATAGTTTCTTCAGTAGCAGGTTTATTAATCATACCATTGCTTACAGGGGTAAACTGCTTTTTCTCATGTATAACGGATGTAACTGTATTTGGAAACTTATCGCTTTTTACTCGATTAACTACTACGGCACCAACTGATACCTTTGCTGTAAAAGGCTGATTTTCTGCTTCCGCTCTAATCAATCTAGCCAATAAATCTAGTTCTTTTTCAGTATAAGAAATAACTGATTTTTTAATATCTTCGTTTGGCTTAACGCTAGAAGTTTCTCCTGGTATCTCTAGATTCTGCCCAGGGAGAATTAAATCATCCCATTTATTATTACTTTCTCTTAAGCTATTAAGAGTTACGCCATAGCTCTTAGAAATTTTAAATAAAGTATCACCCTTTTGCACTTCATGAGTTATAGCTTGCACCGAAGTGGAGCTTGCTATTAAAGTAATAATTGTTCCTGCTATAATCTTTTTGAATTTATTAAACTTAATCATAATTTTTGCCTCCTTTGCCTCCGAGGTTAGTTGACGGGTTAGGGGGGAGTTCCCCAGCTAAAATACTCTTAGCTTCACCCCAAAAATATAGTCCCCCGTACTCTTAAAAAGAGATTCGGCTTAGCTTGATTAACTTTTGTTATATTATATACGAGTTTTAAATAAAATGCATTATGAAAATGGATGAAACTTAGGAAAAACATTACAATTGTATAAAATTTTACGTAGAAAAAGTACCTATAGTCTAAACACTTTTTTCAAAGTTTTAAGTCTATAGGTACCATCTATAATTGGGTATCTCTTTAATTTTTAATATTTGTAGCAGAAATTTTTTAGAAATTTCTAGCTTATTTAAAATTTGGATAATTTTTATAATTATCCATGCTCATCATGCTACTTATATTGCTTAATGTCATCATATTATTCATATCATCTAAATCATCAATGTTTCTTTCCATTCCTAAAGCAGTATTGTTATAATTCGGCATAGTAATTTTGGAATTTTTATTATTAAGTTCTTGCATATTTATACCAATCATCATCGAAACTCCTCTCTAATTTGAAATTTACACCATGTATTTCTTGCGTAATTTTAGTCTTTCCACTTTCTAATAAGATATTACTAAAAAATATATTTTAAATTAAAAATATTATAGGTTAGTATAGCTTTCGAAATTTAATATTGTTCTATTCATAAATAACTCTAAGTAAAAATATTTATGAGTTTATTTTTTTTATTATTCAAGAAAAAATAAAAGAAAAATATGGTATAATATAAAGTAATTCAAATAATTAAAATATAAAAACAAACTGTTTATAGTTTACTACAAGCTTTGGTAAATGGGGGAATAGCTATGGTTAGAATAATTAACTATGCAAAAGGTGGATTTACAATTACAACAGATAAGGAAAAAATAGACATTGAAACAGTACATAAGTTTCTTTCCAATTCTTATTGGGCCAGTACACGTTCCAAAGAAGTGATCATTAGCTCAATAGAAAATTCTTTATGTTTCTCAATTTTCAAAGTGGACAAACAGGTTGGTTTCGCAAGAGTAATTACTGACTACTCTACTTTTGCTTATTTATGTGATGTCTACATAGAGGAGCAATTTAGAGGTAATGGTCTCGGAACTTGGATGTTAGAATGCATTTTAAATCATCCAAACTTGCTAAATTTGAGAAGATGGCTTCTTGCTACTAAAGATGCACAGGATTTATATAGAAAATTTAGCTTTAACAATTTGAAAAGCCCAGAAAAATTTATGGAATTAAGTAATGACTAACCGATATATTAAAAATTTAATTTTAATTTAATAACTAGTAATTTTTCAGGAGGATTATAAATGGGAAATTCATTAAAAATTTGCCTTGTTGGATTTGGTAACTCAGGTCAAGAATTTTGTAGATTAATATTAAATAGAGAACCAGATATCAAGATAACTGCGATTGCAACAAAATCAAAAGGAAACCTCCTTTGTGATAAAGGAATTGATATAGAAAAGGTTTTAAATGAAATAGAAGTAAAAAATCAGTTTTCTTTAGATAACCCATGCAGAGTAGAAATGTGTACTGAAGACATAATCAAAAGATCAGGCGCTGATGTTTTGATTGAGTTAAGTACGTTATCGATTAAAGATGGTCAACCTGCGATCTTTCATATTGAAACTGCATTAAACAATAATATGCATGTAATTACAGCGAATAAAGGCCCCCTTGCATGGGATTTTAAAAGGTTGGAAAAATTAGCTAGAGAAAAAAGTAAAAAGTTTTTATATGAAACCACTGTGATGGATGGTGCACCAATATTCAATTTGGTAAAATATACTCTTCCTGGGTGTAAAGTTCTATCATTTAAAGGTATTTTAAACTCTACAACTAACTTTATATTGGAAGAGATGGAACAAGGGAAAGATTATGAGGCTGCTATAAAGGAAGCTCAAAGAAGAGGTTTTGCAGAAGCAGATCCATCAATAGATGTTGATGGGTGGGATGCAGCGGCAAAAACAGCTGCTATATCAAATGTACTTTTGGGCGGAGAAATTACGCCACTTGATGTAAACACCCAAGGAATAGGAGCTATCACTAACCACATGATTGAAGAAGCAAGACTCAATGGTAATAAGTTTAAACTTATTTGTGAAGGTTATATTGAGGCAGGTAAAGTAATTGCTAAAGTTTATCCTAAGTTGGTGCCTGTGACAGATATGCTAAGTACTATAGATGCAACATCTTCGATATTATGTATAACTACTGACTTGATGGGTGAGGTGTGTATCGTAGAAAAAAATCCTGAGATACAACAAACAGCCTATGGAATCTACAGTGACTTAATTAACTTAAGTAAAGATATATAATCTTTCTTTCAAAGTGGTTGTGTTTATTAATGAGAATAAAAGCGAAGCCATACATACAGTAGTTCTAAGAATAAATTATGCCTAATTTTGGATTATAATTTATTCTTCCTAATTTAACGTATTCAATTAACCATCTTCAATAAATTTATCCTTATTTATGTGCTAATACAATATACGTATTCAAATTAAAAAAAATAGAAGCTAGTTATATAAACTACGCTTCTATTTTTTCTGTTTTCACGGTATATTCACCATCGGGTGAGGGAATAGAGAGTTCTTCACCAAGTTTATGTTTATATATAGCTTTTCCAAGGGGTGACTCAATACTGAGCATATTACTGTAACAAAATCAACTTTAATTGAATATCATGATAGTAATAATATATACAAACATAGGATCAGGCGATGTAATTACTTACATGCAGCCGGGCTTTTAAGAAGCAGTGGAAAAATCCATGGGACAGTATTAAAATGTTCCATGGATTTTTTATCTTCAAAAGGAAGGGTGGATGAAATGAATAAAGATAATTTAAGAAAAATAAAAAATGTACTTTGGATAATTTTAGTTGGAAACTTCTTAGTAGCCGTTTTAAAAATTGTTATTGGAAATTTTATTAATAGCTCAAGTATGGCAGCTGACGGATTTCATTCCTTAACTGATGGAACATCCAATATAGTAGGTTTAATAGGAATCGGTATTGCCTCTAAACCAGAGGATATAGATCATCCTTATGGACACAAAAAATTTGAAATGCTTTCCGGATTATTTATTGCAGGTATGCTCCTTTTTATAGGTGGAAACTTAATTATAGGTTCAATTTCTAGGATATTGAATCCAGTTTATTTGAACGTTACAATTGAAAGTATTGTTACTTTAATATTTACATTAATAATAAATATTATTGTTTGTAGATATGAATATAATCAAGGTAAAAGGTTAAATAGTTACATTCTTATTTCAGATTCCTTGCATACAAAAAGTGATGTATTTGTCTCTATTGGAGTTCTTATTACTCTAATATGTATTAAAGCTGGATTACCCTGGTATATAGATTCCATTGCGTCTTTTGTTGTATCACTTTTCATTTTACATTCTGCGTATGAAATCTTTAAATCTGCTAGTGGCATTCTAGTAGATAAAGTAGCCGTTGATAATGATAGAATAAAAGAAGTAGTATTAACCTTCAATCAAGTAAAGGATGTGCACAAAATTCGCAGTAGAGGAAGTGAAAATGATATATATTTGGATATGCATATTGTTATTGAAGCAGATATGAATGTAGCTCAATGTCATACTTTAATAAAAAATATAGAAAATAAAGTTAAACAAGATGTAAATAATAATGTTGAAATGATTGTTCATATTGAACCATTTTATGATATAACAAATATCAATCTTAAAAATGAATTAGGGTAACCCTACTTTAGAATCATAAATTATATTATGTCGAAGCTAGATCAAGATCTTTTCAGTAACTCTCTTTGCTATATTCTACTTTTCTTAAATGTTTTGTTAAAGATTAACTTTGTTATTATTAAATTTAATTAAGAATATATTGGACTAATTATCCACTATATTCTTTTTTTATAGTATGTAAGTCACAATTTCTTTTCATTAAAAAGTGATTGCCATGTCTTAACACAAGTTAAAACGTAGTTAATTTAAGAATTATCTATCGTATACATATAGAACATGCAAATAATAAATGACAAATCAGTGGATATAATATACATAAAAAGTTATTTTATATGGTTTTTGTATTGCTTTAATCATTATAATATGTAGTATCGTTGTTAATAATAGTAAGTAATGCTATAATAATGTAATAACTTTCCCTAAGAAATGGAGAATAAAGTATGCTAAGATTTCTTGACGCAGGGGAATCCCATGGTAAAGCTTTAGTAGCAATTATCGAGGGTTTACCAGCTAATATAAACATAGATATTAATAAAATAAATACAGAACTTAGTCGTAGGCAAAAAGGATATGGACGTGGCAATAGAATGAAAATAGAAAAAGATCAGGTAGAGTTTTGGTCTGGACTTAGAGGTGATATGACTACAGGGAATCCTGTTACCTTAGTTATCTTTAATAAAGATTATGCTAACTGGAAAGATATTTTAAATAATAGTCCCAGTGACTCAGAAAAAATTGGTATAGCGAGGCCCGGTCATGGAGATTTTGTTGGATTTTTTAAATACAAAACTGGTGATATTAGAAATACTATTGAAAGAACTTCTGCAAGAGAAACTTCAATAAGGACAGCAGTAGGTGCGTTATGTAAGGAAGCCTTGAGAGCTTTAGGAATAGAAGTTCGAAGTAAGGTACATAGTGTAGGAATTGATACCGATGACTGTGTGAATATTTTTGATGATGAAATATATAAGGTTATTGAAAAAAGTGAAGTGAGAGTTTTTAATTCTAAAGTAGAATTTAATATTAAAGAAAAAATTGACAAGTTAAAAGAAGAGGGAGATACAATTGGTGGTTCCATAAAAATTGAGGTTAAAGGAGTTCCTATCGGATTAGGAAGCTATAGCCATTATGATAGAAAACTTGATGGAATCCTTTCAATGGCTTTAATGTCTGTGCAGGGTATAAAGGCAATTGAATTTGGAAGTATAATTTCTACCAACATGATTGGGAGCAATTATAATGATGAAATGAACATTGAAAACGAAGTTATAAAAAGATTAACAAATAATTGCGGAGGCATAGAAGCGGGAGTTTCAAACGGAGAGAATATTACAGTGACAGCATACATGAAACCTATACCTACCTTAAGAAAAAACTTAAATACGGTTAATTTAATAAGTATGGAAAATGCTACAAGTAGGTATGAGCGATCTGATGTTTGCGGTGTAGTTCCAGCATCAATTGTATTGGAAAATGTTATAGCCTTTGAAGTTTTAAAAGAGATTCTTAATACATATCCAAGTGATGATTTTCATACCTTACTAAAATACATGAAAGAAAGTAGGAATTAATACAATGGGAAAAGAGAGATTACTAATATTAGATGGTAATAGTTTGCTGTATAGAGCTTTCTACGCTATACCAGAGCTTACTACTTCTGAAGGATTGCATACAAACGCAGTTTATGGATTTACTGGCATGCTTTTAAGAATGATAGAGGAACTGAAGCCTGACTATATTGTTACGGCTTTTGATAGAGCAGCTCCAACCTTTAGACATATAGAGTATGGAGATTATAAGGCGGGTAGAAAAAAAACTCCTGATGAGTTATCGATGCAATTCCCTATTGTAAGAGAACTTTTAAGTAAAATGGCAGTTAACATATTTGAAGTAGATGGATATGAAGCCGATGATCTAATTGGTACATTATCTGTATTTGCAGAACAGAATAACATCGAGTCCTACATAGTAACTGGTGATAAAGATGCACTTCAATTAGCTACAGATAATGTAAAGGTAGTTATTAATAAAAAGGGTATGACTGAAAAAGAGATATACGATAAGGAAAGAATGCTTAATGAATTTGGCGTAACCCCAAAACAGTTTATTGATGTTAAGGGATTAATGGGAGATAAATCTGATAATATTCCTGGGGTTCCTGGTATAGGAGAGAAAACTGCATTTAAACTAATTAAGGAATATGAAAGTATAGAAAATTTATTAAGTAACCTGAATAATGTTAGTGGTAAGAAACTAAAAGAGTCTCTTGAAGAGTATAGCGAACAAGCTATTTTTAGTAAAAAACTTGCTACAATAATAACAGATGTACCAGTAGACATAGATTTACAAGCTATTAAATCTAATGAAGAATTTGACGTAAAAGGACTAAAGGAACTGTTTCATAAACTTCAATTTAAATCTTTACTGGATAAAGTTCTTAAAATTACCGGAAATGAAGAGCAGGTTAACGTAACTCCGTTGGTTGATGCAACCTTTGTGAATATTAAATCATTAGAGGAACTAAATGGCTTATTTAATACGCTTGATGGGTCAATTTGTGTTTTATTTGAAGTCCATAACACTAATGTTTTTTCAAAGCTTAGTTTAAATAAACTTTTTCTAAATTATAAAGAAAATAATTACGTAATAGATATAGAAAAATTGCTTCAACAAGAAGAACATGAAACTATTTCCATATTAAAAAGAGTTTTTGAAAATGAATCTATAAAGATAATAACTCATGGAGCAAAATATGCCTATACATCTCTCCTTAAATTAGGAATAAATTTAAAACTAGTGGACTTTGATACCGAAATAGCTGCTTATTTAATAGATTCTTCCAAATCTCAATATGACATTAAGACATTAGTAGAGGAAAATCTAGGTGAAACTTTCGGTGGAGGAGGAGATAACCTTTATATAAATGGATTAACTTTTCTTCCTAAGCTATATTTAGCACAAAAATCTCATATTGAAAACCTGAATATGGAACATTTATTATATGAAGTCGAGCAACCTCTAACAAAAGCAATTGCTCTAATGGAATACGAAGGATTTAATATAGATAAATCCATGTTAAATGATTTAAGTATTAAATTCAAGGAAGATATTGATAACCTCACTAAGGAAATATATCTTCTAGCTGAAGAAGAATTTAATATTAATTCTCCAAAGCAATTAGGTAAAATATTGTTTGAGAAATTGGATCTTCCAGTGATTAAAAAGACAAAAACTGGTTATTCCACCAATGCAGAGGTTTTAGATGCACTAAAAGGTAAACATGATATTATAGAAAAGATTTTGTACTACAGACAAATAACTAAAATTTATTCTACTTACATTGAAGGGTTGAGGGCTGTGGTTGATGTGGATGGAAAAATTCATTCAAATTTCACACAAACTGTTACAACCACAGGAAGATTGTCAAGTACTGAGCCTAATCTTCAGAATATACCTATTAAATACGAAAATGGAAGGGCTATTAGAAAGGTATTCATACCTCATAATGATAGTTGTGTTATATTATCAGCGGATTACTCACAAATTGAGTTAAGAGTATTAGCACATATATCAGGAGATGAAAACTTGATTGATGCCTTTAAACATAGTAGTGATATCCATACAAAAACAGCATCCGAAGTGTTTAAGGTACCTATAGAAGATGTAACAAAAACAATGAGAAGTAGCGCTAAAGCAGTTAATTTTGGAATAGTTTATGGAATTGGGGATTTTAGTTTAGCTCAAGACTTAGGCATTTCTAAAAATGAAGCAAAAAAATATATTGATAACTACTTTGAAACTTATCCTAAAGTAAAAGGATATATGGAGAATATTGTTGTAGAGGCTGAAGATACATCATATGTAACTACAGTATTAAATCGTAGAAGATTTATTCCAGAAGTAAAATCTTCTAATAAGATTGTAAAAGCATTAGGAAAAAGGTTGGCAATGAATGCACCTATACAAGGTAGTGCAGCAGATATCATAAAAATTGCAATGGTTAACGTAGCTGGGCAATTAAAAAATAATAATTATAAAAGTAAATTGATTTTACAAGTTCATGATGAATTAATACTGAATGTTTATAAAAACGAACTGGAAAAAGTAAAGGAACTTGTAAAAAAAGAAATGGAGAATGTTCTCGATTTATATGTACCATTGGAAGTTGATATAAATGTTGGGGAGACATGGTATGAATCAAAGTAGTAATCATATTTTTGTAGTTGGCCTCACAGGAAGTATTGGCAGTGGGAAAAGTACTATATCCCGTAAACTAAAAGAAAAAAATATAAAAGTGATTGATGCTGATATAATATCTAGAGAAGTATTAGTAAAAAATCCCAAATTAAAGAATGAGATAAAAAACGCTTTTGGAAAAGATTTTTTTGATGATAGTGATAATTTATTAAGAAAAAAACTAGGAACTTTTGTGTTTTCAGACAAGGAAAAAAAGATAGATTTAGAAAAAATAATGATCCCCTACATTATCAAAGACATATTTAAAAAAATAGAAGAGTATGATAATAAAGGCTTAGATATTTGCATTGTGGACGCTCCTACATTAATAGAAAATAATTTGCATTTTTATATGAATGCAATTATACTAGTAACCGTGGACAAAGAAACCCAAATTAAAAGAATAATGCTGCGAGATGCATTGACTAGAGAGGAAGTTACTATTAGAATCAATAGTCAAATGGATCAAGAAGAAAAAATAAAATATGCAGACTTTATTATTAATAATAGTGGCAATATAGAAACCACAATGCAACAGTTAGAGAAAGTTTTGAAATCACTAGAAGATTTTAGGGGGAAAAATGGCAACAAAAAAGAAACGCATAGCATTAACTACAGTATTTATAATATTGATAATCATGATAAACTTTAAAATGATTTTAAGATTTGCTTTTCCTATAAAATATGAAGACTATATATTAAGACATAGTACTAACTATAATGTGGATCCGTATTTAGTAGCATCTGTAATAAACACTGAGAGTAAATTTCAAGAAAGAGCACTATCTCCAAAAGGTGCCTACGGATTAATGCAAATTATGCCTACAACTGCGGAATGGATTTCTAACTATGTAGATATTAAAATTACCAATAATGATATACTATATGACCCTGAGACAAATATTAAAATGGGATGTTGGTATCTTAATAATTTAAGCAAGGAATTTGATGGCCAGACAGAGCTAATATTAGCTTCTTATAATGGTGGTCGAGGAAACGTTAATAAATGGCTTGCACAGGATGAATATTCGAAGGATGGCAAGACTCTTCACAAAATTCCCTTTGCAGAGACTAATAACTATGTTAAAAGAGTTAAATTTAGCTATAAAGTTTATAAGCTTTTATATGATTTTAATAATAACCCATAGATTTTTCTATGGGTTTTAGTTTAATTACTTATAGTTGGTGTTGGCTATTTTAATATGAAATTAATCAATTATTTACTTCATATTAATGGACAGTTAACATTTACAATTTAATATATTAGCATAAAGTTAATATGTCTATATTTATAATATCCCCTTATAAAATAGCAAAAGGTAAAGATTTGAAAGAAATCTTTACCTTTTTTAATTTTTTGTGTTGATTTTATTGTAATATGGTGATATTATATCTATATAAGGTATTTGTATGCAGGTGTGCTGGAATCGGCAGACAGGCACGTTTGAGGGGCGTGTGTACACCGTACGTATGGGTTCAAGTCCCATCACCTGCACCAGCAGAACTTTATATGTCATGCAGATGTGGCGGAATTGGCAGACGCACTAGACTTAGGATCTAGCGCCTTCGGCGTGGGGGTTCGACTCCCTTCATCTGCACCAACTAAAAAGGTTGTATCTAGTAAACTAGATATAACCTTTTTTATATGTTTTCTGATAAATGGTGATATCATTTATCAGAAAAATGCTTTTAAATAGATTATTATTATCTTAATAAGCATATAATGAAATGTATAATAATGCGTTGGAGGAAACATGTGTCCAGACATTTTACTAATCCAATTTTACTAAGTGAAAGAGTGGAAAACATCATTAAAAGTTCGGAATACCTAGGCAAAGGTAATAACGGTGTAGTATATAGAATTGATGAACATACTATTATTAAAATATTTAATGATAGAAAAGTATGCGAAAAAGAATACGAGGTATTAAACCGTTCTAGAAAGTGTTCTTCATTTCCAAAGGTATACGACTTTGGAAAGCATTATATTATTAGAGACTATATTGATGGTATTAGGTTAGATAAATATCTAAATAGAAACAGTCTTAATTTAGATATTGTGAAGAGTATTGTTGATTTAATAAAAGATTTTAAGAAACTACATTATAAGAAAATCGATATAAGATGTAAGGACTTATACGTACAAAAAGACTTCTCTATTAAAGTTATAGATCCCAAAAATAATTTCGATAGACATGTATCATATCCAAGACACTTAATGAAAGGTATTCATAAAAGAAAGAGATTAGAAGAATTTTTGTTGTATGTTAGAGAAATTGACAAAAATTTGTATGAATATTGGAGTAAAGAAATTTATATGTACTTAGAAAAAAAAATTAAATCATAAATGCTACTTTATAGGAAATAATATTCTTAAATATTATTTCCTATTTATTTTGATAAATTGTAAAATAATAGTATATTGGGAAAAGTATAATATAGAATTACTAGGAGGGAGAATACATGACTTATAAGAATTTTATCAAACCAACCGAAGATGAACTAAAAAAAAAGTTAAGTAAAATCCAATTTAAAGTTACTCAAGCTAATGGAACAGAACTACCTTTTGAAAACGAATACTATGATAACATAAAACCTGGTATATATGTAGACATAGTATCTGGAGAACCACTTTTTAGTTCTTTAGATAAGTTTCATTCAGGGTGTGGCTGGCCCTCTTTTACAAAACCATTGGTTAAAGAAAATATTCTTGAAAAAGCAGACTTTAGTTATGGAATGCATAGAATAGAAGTTAGAAGCAACCATGGTGATTCACACCTTGGACATGTTTTTAATGACGGTCCTAAAGAAAAGGGTGGCTTAAGATATTGCATAAATAGTGCAGCATTAAAATTCATAGGAGTAGAAGAATTAGAAAAAGAAGGTTATGCTGATTATAGCTATCTTTTTAAGTAATGAGTATATCTTCAACAAGAGTATAATATTATTTTTATTGATTTTTTAATAAAAGTAGTATAACATATAAGCATACCCCCCTAGGGTGACCTGGATTAGGAGGAATCAAGTACATGAACAAAGAAAAAAAAGAAGCTGTAAAGTATTTAAACATAGCAAGAGGGCAAATTGAAGGCATAATAAAAATGATAGAAGAAGAGAGATACTGCATCGATGTTTCAAATCAGATTATTTCTTCTATATCTTTGCTTAAAAAATCTAATGCAGTAATAATAAAACAACACCTTCATCATTGTATTAAGGATGCTTGTTGCGAAGGAGATTTAGACAATAAATTAGACGAGATTTCGAATTTAATAGATAAATTAATAACTAAATAACTAAATAACTCTGATAAGTAATAAATCGCCTGAGCTATTAGAGTTTAATATTATTATTTTCGCTTTTTTAGATGAATATAATGTAAGAGATTAAAAATCCAGTATAAGTTATTCCATGAAAACTTAAAGGTTTATTCTTAAGAATAAACAGAAATGAGGTAATCTATATGAAAAAAACGATTGTTATTGACGGAATGAGCTGCATGAATTGTGTTAAGCACGTTAAAGAAGCGTTAGCTGAATTAAATGGTGTTGGTGATGTAGTTGTTGACTTAACATCTAATACTGCAGTTATTAATACAGATTTTGAAATAGCTAATAATGATATTATTAAAGCACTTGATGAATTTGGATATGAAGTAGTAGAAATAAAATAGACATTTTTATTGGAAATCTTAAATATTAAAAAATTTAATTTAGTAAATGCCGTATGCTCAATTCATTGAGCATACGGCATTTTATTATACAAACTATACTTTGTTAGTGATTTTAGGAACTTTCTTGTACTTTGTAACAGTTAATCAAAATATTCATAAAATATATTAGAGTAGTTTACTCTAATATATATATAGAAGGTGTTACAAGGTATGCTTTTTTATAATTGCAGCTTAAATGCAAAAATTAAGCTCTTAATTATATTGTTAATTTTGATAGAACAAGAAAAACATCATTGTAATCCTTGTCCATGTCCTTGCCCATGTCCTATACCAGGACCTCCTGGTAGACGTGGACCCACTGGGCCTACAGGGCCATCTGGAGCAAGAGGACCCACTGGACAACAAGGAGTGCAAGGAGTAGCAGGTGAAACTGGAGCAACTGGACCTACAGGACCAAGGGGATTTACAGGAGCAACCGGACCTTGCTGTACAGGACCAACAGGACCTAGAGGTTTTACTGGACCAACAGGGCCATCAGGAAGTCAAGGTGTTGCAGGTGAAACTGGAGCAACTGGACCTACAGGACCAAGGGGATTTACAGGAGCAACCGGACCTTGCTGTACAGGACCAACAGGACCTAGAGGTTTTACTGGACCAACAGGGCCATCAGGAAGTCAAGGTGTTGCAGGTGAAACTGGAGCAACTGGACCTACAGGACCAAGGGGATTTACAGGAGCAACCGGACCTTGCTGTACAGGACCAACAGGACCTAGAGGTTTTACTGGACCAACAGGGCCATCAGGAAGTCAAGGTGTTGCAGGTGAAACTGGAGCAACTGGACCTACAGGACCTAGAGGATTTACAGGAGCAACCGGACCTTGCTGTACAGGACCAACAGGACCTAGAGGTT
>NZ_JAVWDJ010000028.1:20096-52848 GCF_036642255.1 Clostridium sp.
AGGACAAAGTTGTTCTCAATATTGTTGTGAAAGAACGTTAGATTTCTTAAATGGGTTGTTAGATGTTATACCAGCTGATGGAATAGCAGCAAATATTTATATGGAAGGTAATACTGGAAACGATAGAATTGAAGTTTTATTAAGACCTATAAACACAGTTGACAATGGAATATTGTTAACTAATGTTAGAAATATGCAAGGTGGCGTAGGAGATTCAGTTTCAATTAATATTTGTAATATAAGACAAATTGAGCTTCCAGGATCAATTATTACAATAAATCAACCAGTTCCACCACCAGTTCCACCAACCTTCAATATAACCGTTTCAAATACACCACCACCAATGGGCTGTTTGAATCTAGTTGCAATAAGAGATTTACTATTATTAAATTCTGCAAATGATCTTGATATAGACTTCACTAATTTTAATATCAATTCTAATATCAATGTAATATCTATAGTGAATGGTATGGCAACATTCCTAGAAAATAACGGTAATGACACAATTTTCTCAGCATATTGCTATATCAATGCCATAATTCCACAATAGTTAAAATAGGATACCCTTATAAGGGTATCCTTAATTATAGGAGATGATAAGTAATGATTACAATTAGTTTATGTATGATTGCTAAAAATGAAGAGAACTGCTTAGATAAGTGCCTACATTCAGTGAGTGATATAGTTGATGAAATTATAGTAGTGGATACGGGATCTACAGATAATACAATCAATATTATAAAAAAATACGCAGACAAAGTTTATAATTTTAAATGGATAAATGATTTTTCAGCAGCAAGAAATTATTCATTTAGTCAGGCTACAAAGGAATATATTTTATGGTTAGATGCCGATGATCTTCTTCTAGAAGAAGATAGGATAAAGTTAATAGAATTAAAAAATAATTTAGATAGCTCCATAGATTTTGTAGGAATGATGTATGACTACTCATTTGATGAAAATGGAAAATGTAGTTATTCCTTCAGAAGAAATAGACTTGTTAAGAACTTTAAAGGTTTCTATTGGGATTGTTTTATGCATGAAAGATTAAATGTTTGGGGTAGTAATAAAGATTATGATATTCACATAACTCATACGAGAAAACACGACAACACTGAAAGAAATGTTGAAAATTTCAGAAGGAAAATGTTGGAAAACTACTATTTAAATCCACGTGAAACTTATTATTATGGTGGTGAACTTTATGCTGGTGGATATTATGATGATGCCATTAGAGTTTTAGAAGACTTCCTTACAAAAGAGTATGATGATAATTATGATAAAATCAACGCATTAACTAGTCTATCAAGTTGTTATAGTATTAAGAGAGACTATGGTAAAGCTATAGAATGTTGTTTGAAAACTTTTAATTATGCTGTTCCGAAAGCTGAGATTTGTTATAAGTTAGCCTCTTATTTTCAATCTTTAAAAAGATATTATGAAGCAATATTTTGGTTTAAATCAACCTTAGAGGCAGAATCACCTAATAGTAATCTAATGAAAGTCGATGCTAATTGGATAAATTATTTACCACACCAACAGTTATGTTGTTGTTATTATGAAATAGGGGATATTGAAAATTCTAATAAGCATAATGAAATGGCTGCTAGGTATATTCCAAATGATCCATATGTACTTCAAAACAGAGAATTATTTAAAGGGTTGGGTTTGACAGAAGCAAAGTCTTATAATAACAATAATTAGCTTCTATATCAATAAATGCTAGAGGGTTCTACACAAAGTAATCTGTTTGAAGAAGTAAAAGTAATAATGAGGAGATAAAAATGATTACAATTAGTCTTTGCATGATAGTAAAGGATGAGGAACATTGTATAGGAAACTGTTTAAACTCTGTGAGGGATGTCGTAGATGAAATCATAATTGTGGACACTGGTTCAATGGATAAAACAAAAGAAATAGTTAAGGAATATACAGAAAAAATATATGATTTCCAATGGATTAATGATTTTTCAGCAGCAAGAAACTACTCCTTTAATTTAGCTACATGTGAATATATCCTTTGGCTAGATGCGGATGATGTAATATTAGAAGAAGATAGAAGTAAATTAAAGCAATTAAAAAATACATTAGATAAGTCCATTGATTATGTAAATATGATTTATGATATTACTTTTAATAAAGAAGGTAAATGTAGCCTTTCCACTTTAAGAGAAAGATTGGTAAAAAACTTTCAAGGTTTTTATTGGGATTGCTTTATGCATGAGAAGTTAAATGTGTGGGGTGAGGGGAAATATGTAGATATTCACGTAACTCATAAGAAAAATCACCATGAAAATAAGAGGAATTTAGAAAACTTCCAAAACAAGATGAAAGAAGGTTATTTCTTTAACACTCGAGAAAGTTACTTCTATGGTTCAGAACTTTTTTTAGGCGGGTATTATGATGATGCAATACGGGTCCTTGAAGACTTTACCAATAAGGATTACAATAATAACTTTGAAAAAATAAATGCGTTATTAATGTTAAGTGATTGTTATGATACAAAACAAGAGTATAAAAAAGCTATAGACTGCTGTTTTAAAACTTTTTCTCATGACATCCCTAAAGTTGACGTTCTTTATAAGATAGCAAATTTATTTCAAAGGTTAAAAAAATACCAGGAAGCTATTTTTTGGTATAAAGTTCTTCTGTCTTTAGGTTCCATAGATGATAACCTGAAGAATGAGGAGTTTGGTTGGGTAAGATACTTGCCACATCAACAGTTAGTTTTATGTTTTTATGAAAGTGGAGACATTGAAAGTGCAAATTTCCATAATGAAATAGCTGCAAAATATTTACCGATAGATTCTAGTATACTGCATAATAGAGAATTTTTTAAAGGGCTCTTAAAAATCTAATACAATTACGATTTAAAAGAAAATTATTTCAAAAAACAAAGTATTAATATAGGGGAGTAATTTAAATGATATCAATTAGCTTATGTATGATTGTTAAAAATGAAGAAAAATTGCTTTCTAAGTGTTTAGACGGGATTAAGGAATTAGTTGATGAAATAGTGATTGTTGACACAGGTTCTACCGATAGAACCATTGAAATAGCTAAAAAATATACAAACAGTATTTATAATTTTCAGTGGGTTAATGATTTTTCAGCTGCAAGAAACTTTGCTTTTAGTAAAGCAACAAAAGAATATATATTTTGGTTAGATGCAGATGACATTATTACTGAAGATAATAAAGAAAAGTTTAAAACTTTAAAACAGGAGCTATCTAATGATATCGATTATGTAACTGCCATATACGATTATTCTATTAGTGATGATGGTAAGGTCCTTACCTCCTTCAGATTAAACAGAATAGTAAAAAACTTTAAAGGATTCTATTGGCATAATATAATTCATGAGGACTTAATTGCATGGGGAAATAAAATTGATAGCGCCATACATTTGACACATTTAAAGAATCATTACGATTGTGAGCGAAATATTAATTTTATTAGACAGAAGATGAATTCCGGTTACTTCTTAACTCATAAAGAAAATCTCCTCTATGGACAGGAACTTTTTTATGCTAAATATTACGATGATACCATAAGAGTGTTTAAGAACTATCTTAAACACTTAGAGGGTACTCTTTCTGATAGAAGATATGCATGCAGAATGCTCTCAAATTGCTACGATATTAAGGGTGATTATGAAAATGCTTTAAGCTATCTCATTGACTGCTTTAAATATGGACCTCCTTACGATTATGAGCTATATAAATTAGCTACATTTTTACAAAGTGAAAAAAGATATGAAGAAGCTATATATTGGTACAAACACCTAATATCCTGCCCAGATCTTAATAATGACTATGAGAATTGGATAAAATATTTACCTCACCAACAATTATGTTGTTGCTATTATGAATTAGGAGATCTCGATAATTCTAACAAACATAATGAAATGGCAGCTAATTTCAATCCCAATGACCCATATGTAGTTGAAAATAGACAGCTGTTTAAATCATTAGGTTTCAATAATGATATAGAAGATACAGGCAAGGATAATTAATTTTCCTCAACAATCGAATAGAGAAATATAATTTTTAATAATTATAGAAATGAAGAAATTCATTTTGTTTAGCCACTTATGGAAGGAGATTTATTCTTACATAAGTGGTTATGGTATATTAATCAATTATAAGGAGATAAGAATGATTACTTTAAGTATATGTCTAATTGTTAAAAATGAAGAAAGAGTTTTAAAAAACTGCCTTGAGTCTATACACGATATTGTAGATGAGATAATAATTGCAGATACTGGTTCAAGTGATGAAACAATAAATATTGCCAAAGGTTATACAAATAAAATATATGATTTTCCATGGATAAATGATTTTGCTGCTGCAAGAAATTTTTCTTTTAGTAAAGCTACCTGCGATTATATATTTTGGTTAGACGCTGATGATATACTAAAAGAAGAGGATAGAGAAAAATTGAAGTTATTAAAAAGAACTTTAGATTCTTCCTATGATGCTGTTTCAATGAAATATCACTACTCTTTTAGTGAAGCAGGTGAACCGACTTTAACATTTAGAAGAAATAGAATAGTTAAAAGAGAGAAAAACTTTAAATGGTATGGTTTTATTCATGAATATATTGCTGTAGAAGGCAAGATATTGGAAAGTGATATTAACGTATCTCACATGAGAGTTCACGGTAATAGTGACAGAAATCTTAACATTTTTAAAATGAAGATAAAACAAGGGTATAAGTTAACCTCCAGAGATACCTATTACTATGGAAAGGAACTTTATTATCATGGACTGTATGATGAAGCAATTTCAGTTCTAAGTAAAGTAGTTAAAATGGATGGATGGTATGAGGAGAAAATACAAACGTTAATAACTCTAGCTGATATATATATGACTAAAAGCTTATTTAGTAAATGCAGAAAATATTGTTATGAAGCTTTCGATCTAGATACACCAAGAGCTGAGGTGTTGTATAGAATAGCGTTAAGTTATCAGGAGGAAGAAAAATATTCTCAAGCTATATCCTGGTATGAGCTTATACCACATCTAAGATTACCTATGGATGATAGCGTGTTTATATATAGTGAGTATTGGACTTGGCTACCCCACCTACAACTATGTGTATGTTATTATAATATTGGAGATACAAAAAAATCTTTTGAGCACAACGAAATAGCCCGTAATCTAAACCCTACAAATGCAAGTATATTACAAAACGTAGAGTTTTTTAAAACTATAGATATATTTTAGGTTTGAAACTATTTTTACAAACTTTGATTTGATTCTGTTAGCAAAGATAATATGCTAACAGTTTTTTCTTTTTATATAATTATAAATATTTATCAATATAAAATTATAAATATAAATTTAATCTTATAAAAAGGCATCTCAAATTTATTTATTTGAAATGTTATCTGTATCCAATATACCGCATTATAAACATATATTTATATGAATTTAATTCTAATATTATTAATGTTTTTGATGAGAGCTTATCATAACCTAGTTGTTATATTTTTATTTATTTACATGATTTATAGAATTTATATAATAAATATTGATAAAATGTTTATAACTATTTATATTAACATTCGTAATTAGGAGGAGTAAATAATGAAAACAGAACTTATATCTGAATTTAACCATGAAGTTTCTAAAAATTTAAAAACAGCAACTCTTGCAGTAGGCTGATTTTGGACTCCTGAAGCCAAGTTTGGCTTAGTGAATGGAATATACAGAACTAGAGTAGGATACTGTGGTGGAAAAGAAGAAAACCCAACCTATAAAAATATTAAGGACTATACTGAAACCTTTGAATTTGATTATGATGGAGAAGTAATAGATTTTGAGACCATTATTAATACCTTTTGGTATAGTCATACTCCAGAAAATAAAAGTGGGAAAACACAATATAAGTCTATTATATTTTACAGAAATGATGAAGAGAGGATTATAGCTGAAGAAAGTAAAAAACAGTTCGAAATGATTACGGGAAAGTCTTTTAGCACAGAGATCAAACCAATCAGTAGATTTTATCTAGCAGAAAATTATCATCAAAAGTTTTTTTTACAAAATGTAGTATCTTTAAGAGAAGAATTTATTAAACTTTATCCAAGTTTTATTGATTTTATAAATTCCACTGTAGCAATGAGAGCAAATTCTTACTGCAAGGGTAATGGGACCCTGGAAATGCTTATGAGAGAAGTTAATTCATTTGGACTCTCTTCAAAAGGTATCAATACCCTAAAAGATATTGTTGAAGGATATGGTAGGTAATTTTATCTTTGGTTTTATTCTTTTTTAGTATATAATACAAAATTTATAATCAATTTATTTTTTATAATATAAAGCATATTACAGTTAATCAATCAAAGTGGTGCATAAGTGTTTTTATTAAATCTTTTACAGGTTTTATCAATTAATAAAGCGTTTTAGGATACTATTTAAAGTATAAGTGAAAACATTATTAAGATTTATAATAGACCAATAACAATCTATTGACACTCCTATAGGGTGTGATATTATATTATTGTATTATTCATTTAGCTAAATATAAAAAATTATAATAAAGATTTTTTATATTCGCATACTAATAAGGTGTTACAAAAATAATACAAAATAATTATAAAGTGAGGTACAATATATGTCAGTTGTTAAGATGAGTGAAAATGCAGCTAAAGAATTTAAACAATTTTTAGTTGATAATGAAGTAACTGCAGATGTTATAAGATTACATTTTGCAGGTATGGGTTGAGGCGGCCCAACATTTAATCTTGTTCTGGATGAACAAAAATCAGAAGACAATATTGAAACAATCGATGGCTTAACTTTTTTAGTTGATAAAAAAGTTACTGAACAATTTGGAGCTCTTCAAATTCTATCAGGTGAGGAAAATGGAAGAGGTGGATTTTCTGTTGAACCTGAAAAACAAGGTGAGAGCGGCGGTTGTTCAACATGCACTAGTTGCGGTTAATTAAAAGAACAAAACAATTTGTGTTATTTTTCATTTTTAATAATAATAAGATTATTTAACATAAGTTATATATAGCTTAATAAAAAACTCGAGAGGAACTAAACTGTTTCTTCTTGAGTTTTTTATTGAAGAATTTTAACATTTTTATACCAAAAAAGTTTTAACTACATCAGAAGAACTTATCTGGTAGCAATATAAATTATGAAATACCTTTTGATTAACATAAATGAGCAACAAAATTGCCTAATAATTTAAGTATATAAAATTATCAGTTTTAATACTTAAATAGTCTGTGGTTAAATATAATACATCCTGATACTAAAAGCTGCATATAAAATTAAGCAAATTGATATATAAACTTATTCTATAGCATTTTACATTTTTTTAGACTCTTTAATTAAGTGAAATTATGATACATAATAAATAATAAAGTTGAAAACACATACAATATGACTATATACTGTTTATATAAGAAATTTTATACAATTGTTAGGAGTGTTATTATGAATGGTGAAAGCAAAGAGCTCTCAATGAAAGATTTTTTAGAGGATATTGATAATTCCTTTAAACCAGTTAGAAGTGGAGATATATTAAAAGGTAAAGTAATATCAATACATGATGATGGAGTAATAGTTAACATCAACTATATGTATGATGGATTAATTCCTAAGAGTGAAATATCTCTTGATAAGGAATTTGATATTTATGAAAAAGTGATAATAGGGGAAGACATTAATGTATATGTAATTAAAACCAATGATGGGGAAGGTCATGTTTTATTATCTAAGAAGATTGCTGACAGTATTGTGGTATGGGATGATTTAGAAAAAATATATAAGAACTCAAATGTAATAGAAGTTACTGTTAGTGAAGTTGTTAAAGGTGGATTAGTGTGTTACTTTAAAGGCATAAGAACATTTATTCCTGCCTCTCAACTATCATTAAGTTTTGTTCAAGATTTATCTGTTTATATAGGAAAGACCTTACAAGTTAGAATAATTGAGTTAGATAAAGAGAAGAAAAAAATTGTATTATCGAAAAGGGTTATAGACGAGGAAAATAAAAAATTCTTTGAAGAAAATTTATTGAATACACTAAAAGTTGGAGAAATAAGAAATGGTAAGATATCTAGACTTGCAAAGTTTGGTGCTTTTGTAGATCTAGGTGGTATAGATGGATTAATTCATATTAACGATTTATCCTGGAGAAGAACTATAAAACCAGAAGATGTTGTGTCTGTTGGTGATGAAGTACAAGTTTACATTTTATCTTTGGATAAAGAAAATAAAAGAATTGGTCTATCACTTAAGAAAACTATAGATGATCCATGGAACACGATAAATAATAATATTAAAGTGGGCGATATAGTATCAGGAAATGTTGTTAAAATTACTAATTTTGGTGCTTTTGTGGAAATCTACGAAGGAATTGAAGGACTTGTGCACTTGAATGAAATAACTGAGGAAAATATAACTAAAGTAGAGGATAAAATAAAAATTGGTGATAAAGTAAAAGTAAAAATATTAGATATAAATAGTGAAAATAAAAGAATCTCTCTTAGTATAAAAGATGCTATTGAAAAAAATAAAGAATATGAGAAATATAATGATAATGATGAAGTTACACTCGGAGATTTATTAAGTGAAAAACTTAAAAATTTTAAATTTAACTAATTTATAAAAAACTTTAAAAAAATTACTGTTAATCCAATTACCATCATGTGAGATAACTTTTGCTTAGTATCAAAATTATGCTTTTGTACAAACTATTATTGAAAACATTTTAAGGAGGTCATAATCATGGCAAAAGCAGGAATGAGAAGACCAGCTCCAGAACAACCACATGGTACAGAAAGCAATACTAAGCAACATTATGATAAAAATCAATTTCACCCTGTGCCAGAAATTCAGGGTAAAGCGAAAGCAGGGCATGAAAAAGCCAATCCAATAAAGTATGATGGAAAATGGTAATTAGAGTTTGATTATGACAAAAGATAGCTAACCAGATAACAAATAAGTTAGAATGGAAAAATGTACTTATCAAACTCCAATATCAGAAGAAAATTATAGTAGAAATAAAATTTCTAAAAAAATCTATAAAACACAATTACGTTTAATATCTATCTTTGAACTCTGCAATACAAAATATTGCAGAGTTTTTTTATGAATATTACAAGGCTAAGTTATGATTCTGAAAAGCTTTCAGCTATTTATAAAAAATGACTCTCTCTATTTGTTGATATAGGCTTGTTAAACACATCAATAAATAAGGAAATCATTTAATATAGATGGTGAAAATTTAACACATAGTAAGATTTTTAGTCTACATTATCAAAAGCAGACTTAGAAGTTAAGTGAGGCAAATCCTTATAGGCTATATATCCAGAAATACTATTACAGTTTTTAATAGCATTTATAACAGCTTTCTCCATTGCTCTAGTTGCTAAGAAACCTACAACATTTATATCGCTTTCAATTTTGTTTGTAGCCATGGTAAAGATTGTATCACCATCAAACATGGTATGTGCAGGTCTAATAGTCCTTCCAAACCCATTGTGAGCAATCGATGCTACTTTGTTGGATTCAGCTTTAGTTAGTTTAGCATTAGTTACTACAATACCTATAGTGGTATTACCGTTGAACCTATTTATTTTTTCACTATATTGCTTTAACATTAATTGTTCTGTGTCTAAAAAGGTTGATTTATCATTGGCTAATGCTCCAGCAATTATGCGCCCACTCTGGGGATCTATAATATCACCTAAGGCATTTACCGCAACTATGGCCCCAACTTGTAAATCACCTATTTGAAGAGCTGCAGAACCTAATCCACCTTTCATAGAGTTCCTTGGCCCCATAACTTTTCCAATGGTAGCACCTAATCCTGCACCTACATTACCTTGAAGATCACATTTTGTATTTTCAGCATTTTTACAAGCCACATATCCCATATTTTTATCTGGCCTAATCTTATGATTCCCTATAATTAAATCAAAAAGTACTGCTTGACATACAATTGGGACCTTAGTTACTCCGACATCAAATCCAATGCATTTTTCTTCAAGATATTGCATAACTCCACTAGCTGCATCAAGGCCAAAGGCACTTCCCCCTGAAAGTACTACACCATGAATTAATTGAACCATTTCCATAGGATTCAAAAGATCTGTTTCTCTTGTTCCAGGTGCACCACCTCGAACAGCTACTCCTCCGCTAGCTCCAGTCTCACATAGTACAACGGTACAACCTGTTATTCCTTCCATATTTTCAGCATGGCCTACCTTTATTCCATCAATATCTATAAATTGAATATCTTTCATTTAAAACACCTCTAACTATATTCTTTCCTAAGTTCTCATAATATAAAACTCCTAGTTAAGTGTAATACCTAACTAGGAGAAGTAATGTTATATTTTTATTTAATTACTTTTCTTAGAGCTATAATTACTGGTATAGTAATCAAAGCAGATATGATAGCTTCTGCTACACCATTAGTGCTAGCTGTTGTTAAAAAGGTTATTCCTACAGCTGTTTTTGATATTTTCATAACTTCTGCTAATCTTTCTCCATAAAGTAAGTAACCTAAACCTAAAACACCCACAGTGTTTATAAGGGAACCTATAACTGATGCAATGCCGATTCTAATATTTACAGTTTTAAGCTTAATTATCTTATAAACGTAATAACTTCCTACACCTATTAGTATCCTTGGTAAAATTGCAATTATTGGATTCATAAATAAGAATGCAGTAAGTGACGGATTAGAAAAAGCTCTAATCATACTAAAAATTCCAAAGATTAACCCCACAAGAGCTCCAACAATAGGTCCTTGTAGAATAGCACCAATGATTACGGGTACGTGCATTATAGTTGCATTCATGAAAGGTAGTGGAATAAATCCTAAAGGTGTCATTCCTAAAACCATTGAAACACCTGAAAGCATACCTACTACAGCAAGCTGTTTTGTGCTAAGTTTAGCACCATGAGTTACAGATAAATTGTTTTGCATAAATAAATCCTCCCATTCTTATTCCCGTAAGGGATATAATTCGGTTTAATAAAAAGTATAAGAAGCGTTCAGTTCCATAAGGATACCGACATTGTTATTTTATCATGTTAAGAAAAAAAATCAATAGGACAAGATATAAATTTGTTTAATAAGAAACAAATAATCCAGAATTTATCAAATAAATGACTATAATTATTAAAATTTTTCTTCACACAAATGATTCTGAAACATCATAAGTAATGTGATGTTTTTATGAAATACAATTATTTAAGAAATATTTGTATTTATTGGCTGATGGGGTTACATTAAGTGCAACTTTAGTTTGAAAACTAACAATAAGTAATTGAATCAGAGAGTCATATTGCTGTAATCAGTTAATAACTAATCTATATAGTATATGCATTCAAATTCCTTTGATGATGGTGCATTTTATATATATTGAAGACACTTTCTCAGTGTTATCAATTTTACAAATAACATCTCCTTAAAATTCATATCATAATAATTGTATCAAATAGGACTAAAAGAGTAACTATTTATTTAAATATTAGTAAAATTTTCCTAAATATATTTCGACATTTTACATACAATTTAAAAATTATGTTATAATTATTTTAATAATAAGTTTAAGAGAATATTATAATAAAATATTATTATATTTTAGTGAGGTTATGATGAAAAAATTACATATTGATATGGATTTGCTTTTAGAACTAAGTTCTGAAGATACAAAAGGTGAAGGTGAGAGTTATCTTAATATTGAATCTGGTGATTTTAGTTATATACCTTTAAATGTACTAAATGCCATTGAAGATAGCTCAAAATTGTTCGAACTTGAAGAGTGGGAAAAGGAGTTAATACAGGAAGCTCAGGATATTAATGATGATCCAGAAAAATACCTATATATATCAACTATAGATGAAGAATTTATTTTATCTATTATGAAAGAGTATATACTTTCAGTAAATGATATAAACTTAAGAGAAAAGTTACATAATTCTCTTAATGATGGAAATTATAGTCATCTATTTAATTCTGTTCTTATTAAGTATGGTGACATAGACAGTTTTTATGATTTTAAAGATTATAAATGTAATGATTATCTTGAAAAATGGCTTTTAAAAAATGGTATTGAAATAGCTAAATAATAAAACTCTCCTAATTTTATTAGGAGAGTTTTATTAGTTTAATACTTATCTATTGCAATTTCCTTTTCGGTTAGAAATGGAGTTTTGTTTTCAATAAATATTTTATGCCAAATTAAGAAAACAAGAATAGTCCATATCTTTCTACTTAAATCAAATGGACCTTTTCTATGATCTTCTAAAAGTCTAAGTGCTGTATCTTTATTTATAAATTCATCAGCGTTACTTTCTCTAATTACATTAACAGCCCAACTATAAAGTTCATCCTTTAACCATAAACGAATTGGTACAGGATAACCTAGTTTCTTTCTATCAATTGCTGTAAGATCAAGCTCTGATTTAAAAGATTCTCTTAGTAAGTATTTAGTTACATGGCCATTAATTTTTTCGTCAGCAGTTAATTTTGATGCTACTCTAAATACTTCTTTATCAAGAAAAGGTACTCTTAATTCCAATGAATGTGCCATTGTCATTCTATCAGCCTTAACTAAAATATCACCAGTAAGCCAAGTGTTAAAGTCTACATATTGCATTTGAGTTATTGGATCATAAATTTTTGCTTTATCATAGATATCCTTAACAGCTTTAGGAATAGTGAAAGTAGAGTTAAAATTATTTAATATAGATTGCTTTTCATTATCTAAGAAGATTTTAGCATTTCCAACATATCTTTCTCTCATTGGAGTGCAGCCTCTTTCAATAAAGCTTTTACCTCTAGTTCCCTCTGGGATTAAGGATGCTCCTGATTTTAAAATCTTTTTAACAACCGAAGGCATATAGTCAAACATCTTAAGTGAATTTGGCTCATGATAAATTGTATAACCACCGAAGACTTCATCTGCACCTTCACCAGATAAAATAACAGTTACGTGCTTAGCTGCTTCTTGAGCAATGAAATATAGAGGAATTGCAGCAGGATCAGCTACCGGTTCATCCATATGCCATATTATTTTTGGTAGTTCATTGGCGAAATCTTCATGAGTTATTATTCTACTTATATTTTCAACACCAAGTTTATCCGCTGTTTCTTTAGCTAAATCTATTTCTGTATAGCCTGGTCTGTCAAAACCAATAGTAAAAGTTTTTAAATCAGGTTTGTATTTCTTTGCTAAAGCAGTAACTACAGTTGAATCAATTCCCCCTGAAAGGAAAGATGCTACGGGGACTTCAGCTTGCATGTGCAATCTTACAGATTCATCTATAACCTTTCTAATTTCCTCCATCTTTTCGTCTTTTGGTCCTGGAGTAGGGTTAAATTTAATTGAATAATAGTTATTGATCTCGTGAGGTTTACCATACTCTTTTCTTATAGTATGTCCTGGCTTCAAAATACTTACATCTTTAAGCATGGTCTTTGGTTCAGGTACAAACTGAAATGTAAGATAATTATGAAGAGCTTCAGTATCTACTTCTCTATAGGTCGTATCTTCATTGCAATGGAAGCTTTTAAGTTCAGAAGCTACATAAAGTCCATTTTCATTCTCTACATAATAGAAGGGCTTGATTCCAAAAGGATCTCTAGCTCCAAAGTATAATTTATTTACTTTATCCCAAATTATGAAGGAAAACATTCCTCTAAGTTTTTCAACAAATTTTTCTCCAAAATGTTTATATAATTTTGCTAGAACTTCAACTTCTGAATTAGTAGTAAATTCATAGCCTTCCTTTATTAATTCATCCCTTAAATAAATATAATTATAGATTTCTCCATTAAATACTATTTCAAGTTCATTATTATAGGAATAAGGTTGTCTTCCGTTTGCCAGGTCTAATATACTTAGACGTCTGAATCCAAGGTAAATTAAATCATCCATATATTCACCATCTTGATTAGGTCCTCTATGAACAATAGTTTTTCTCATTTCTCTTAAAGATTCTTTACTTTTGTCCTCTATAGTTGAATTACTAAAAAAGGTTACAAATCCACACATTGTCTTTCCTCCTCAGCGGCAGTAATTATCAAAAATATATACGAAGAAATTTTATAACATACATCATTAACCGTCAATATTAATACGCCACTATTTGTATTTTTGTCCTTAAATTATAAAATATTCTACCACATAGTATAACATATTTCCTTATAAAAAGTTGTGATTTTATTTTTATTTTAAACAATTCAATAAAATTGTGATATATGGTGTCAAAACAGCATATAAATTAGGTGAAAAGAATAAATGGTAATAAAAGGTAATCCATGGTAAAAGTAGAATAATAATATATATGAATACCATTTATTTACATATTTGATTTAAGGAGAGAAGATTTATGAGCATGAACTTAGGAAAACACATTTCGTTTTATTACTACGGTGAGGACCACATGATAATTAATTTATATAAATATATAAAAGAATCAATTAAAAACAATAATTTTGTGTTTTTAGATATCGAGGATTACGCTTTTGATTTATTACTAGATAGCTTAAATGAAACAGAAAAATATATGGTAGGAAAAATTAATATAGAAAATATAATTATAAGTAATAATAAAAATAACAGTGAATTTATAAGAAAATGTTTATTAAACTACAAGCTCCAAAAAAAAGAACAAGGATTCACAAATGTAAAATTTATATTTGATGCAAGAAAAATTATTGAGAATACAAGTAAAGAACTATTTAAATCCTTTGCAAGTTATTGTTTTAATATTATTGAAAGCGAGAAGATAGATATACTAACAGTTTATGATTTTGGGGAATATATGTCTAAAGGAAAGTGTATAAATGATGAGATAATCAGAGTATCCTATGTAGAACACAGTCATAGAATGTTTGCTAATGAAGTGTTGTCTATTAGTGAGTTCGAAAACGAAAAACATCTGGCCTAAATAGTGCAATTAATGGATTTATGCAATCACAATTAAAAAAATATTATTTCATATAACATAGTATTAATATAGGAGAGTAATCTAAATGATATAATCTAGATTATGTGTAATTTCTACATGGCGAGTTAATATATACTTAACCTCAGTTATTAAGCTTATTTTTGATTATTAGAACTAAATGATTTAGCGTTCACTTTAATAAACCGCTTAATTAACAATGAATTAATTTTATAAAATCCTATATATATGAAGTGGCACATAAATTTGTGTAAACTTTTTTAATAGAGAATGCATTTCACTCAAAGGTTATTGAACTTCTAAGAATGTTTTGCTAGCATAGAAACTGTCTATACTATAAACAAGGAGTGATTTATATGAAAATTAAAAAAGTATTTAAAGTATTTATAATTATGTTTATTTTGAGCGTCTCTTTAGTGGGGTGCACTACTAAGCCTGAAGGAAATACTACTTCCAATACCGATAGTAATAATACAAATACTTCTGGAAATCTAAACAATTCACCTACAGAGAAAGGTGTCAATGATAAAAATCCCGTAGCAACAATTAAAATGGAAGATGGTAAGGTTATTACAATTGAGTTATATCCAGAAGTAGCTCCAAACACTGTTCGAAATTTCATTTCATTAGCAAATAGCAAGTTCTATGATGGATTAATTTTTCATAGAGTAATCCCTGGCTTTATGATACAAGGAGGAGATCCTAAGGGGAATGGAACTGGTGGACCTGACTATTCAATTTTCGGAGAATTTAGTAGTAACGGGTTTAACAATCCCACAAAACATACAAGAGGAGTTATATCTATGGCAAGATCTAAAGATAAAAACTCAGCTGGAGCACAATTCTTCATAATGCACGAAGATTACCCTAGTTTAGATGGTGAGTACGCTGCTTTTGGAAATGTAATTGAAGGAATGGAAGTTGTTGATGAAATTGCACAAGCAGAAACTGCTTCTAATGATAAGCCAGTAAAAGATATAAAAATTAAGAGTATAACAGTAGAAACATTTGGTGTGAAATATAAAGAAGTCGAAAAGTACACCAAATAACTGCTTCCTCTTTTTGAAGAATATATAAGTTCAATTTTAATATAACTTTTCTATCTTATTTATCTTTGTCTTCAATAAAACTAAGTATTAACATCACAATATTTTATAAAAAGGTTTATTCAATATAATAAAAGTTATATTGAATAAACCTTTTATATTTTACACATTGAATCTCATTGGATATTATGTTATAATATGTATACGTGATGTAAACATATTATAAATGTTGGTATACACCAGTAAATCAAGGTAAACAATTGTATACATAATGCTTTAAATATAAAATTGTACATAAAAGGAGAAATAACTATGGATTCAATATTTAGCGTAAGAATTAGTGATGAATTGAAACAAAGGTTTATGGAAATAGCCCAAGAACAAGGTATTAATAACAAAGATTTGATGGAGCAAATAATTAAAACCTATGAATTAGATAATGCTAAGGAATTAAATGTAAGTGTAAAAAATGATATAGAAGAACTACAAAGTATAACCAGTAGAATGGTAGATATATATTTAAATATTATTGAAAAGAATAAAATTAAAAATACAGAATTAACTAACATAATGAAGGATAAAATAGTTCTAGAAGAAGGGAAAATAGAAAAATTAAATGTTGATAAAGAAAATCTTAAGAATGAATTGAAAGATTCTATTAAAGAGAATAGTGAATTAAATAATGAAATAAAATCAATTAAAGTGAAACTAAAAGAAGCTGAAGATACTTTAAAGGAATTTAAGCAATTAAATACTATGTTAAAGGAAAAGAATGAAGTGCTTAGCCAGGAATTAGTTAACTATGAAAATTATAAAGATAAAAATATATTATTAGAAAAAGAGTTGAAAAGCATTCTTAAAGAAAACCAAAACTTGAATAATTCAATTAAAGATTTAGATTCTAATAACAAACTTCTAAAAATAGAGTTAGAGAACCATAAGAATGACTTTAATGCAAAGATGAGTACATTAGAAAACAATTATAAGATTTCACTAAAACAGCAGGAAGAAAGCTTAAAGATAGGTTTTTCAAAAGAGGTTCTTATTTTGGAACAGAACTACAATGAAAAAATTAGTAGTATCAGAAATACATACGAAGAGAAAATTTCAAAATTATTCAAAGAAAGGGAAGAAGATTCATATAAGCTAAGAAGCTTTTTATTAGATAATAAATCTACGAATGATATATAACTTTCTCAATTAAATAAAGTTAAAGAAAAAGCTTAATAATATTAATGTGATAATTCAATAAGCGAAATTAATCGTAGGAAATATGAAAGCTAAAAATTAATAAATACTTCTTTGAAAATATCATTTGATTCTATTGAATTATTTGCGAATTTAAAGACATTCTATGTTAAATAGCTTTAATTAAACATGAAATGAAAGGAGACTTATAATGCTGACACTTATTAAAAACGGAATTGTTTATTCTCCAGATTATATTGGTAAGAAAGATATTCTAATTTGTGGAGAAAAAATTGGCTACATAGATAATGAAATTCACATTAGCAATATTAATGTTCCTGTTGAGATTATTGACGCAGAAGATAAGCTTATATTTCCAGGTTTTATTGACTCCCATGTACATATTTTAGGTGGTGGTGGTGAAGGTGGCTTCAAAACAAGGACTCCTGAAGTAACACTTTCTACGCTTACACTTTCTGGTGTAACTACAGTTGTTGGATGTTTAGGGACTGATGGAGTAGCTAGAGATATGAAATCTTTAATTGCCAAAGCCAAAGCCTTAAAAGAAGAGGGTATTTCTTGTTATTTATATACAGGTTCTTACGAAGTTCCAGTAAAAACACTAATGAACAATATCCGAGAAGATATTATGCTTATTGAAGAGATAATTGGAGTGGGGGAAGTAGCGATTTCAGATCATAGATCTTCTGCACCAACAATTAGTGAATTATCAAAAGCAGCTGCAGATGCAAGGGTTGCTGGAATGCTTTCAGGAAAATGCGGTATAGTTAACATTCATGTAGGTGATGGAGAAGATAAGCTGGATATGTTAAATGAAATTATTGAAACTACAGAAATTCCAATGTCTCAATTTGTCCCTACCCATATTAATAGAAATAAATCCTTATTTGAGGAAGGTATCAGATATGCTAAAAAAGGTGGTCTAGTTGACTTTACTACTAGCTCTACACCTCAGTTTCTAGAAGATGGTGAAGTAAAGTGTAGTAAAGGTCTTAAAATAATGCTTGAAAACGGTGTTAACGAAGAGAAGATTACTTTTACTTCTGATGGGCAGGGGAGTTTACCACTTTTTGAAGGGGGAGGAAAGTTTTCAAAGCTTGAAGTGGGAACTTCTCACTCTCTATATAAAGAGGTGAAAGATGCCATAAAAATCGAGGGTATTCCTATTGAAAAAGCAATAAAAGTTATAACTTCTAATCCTGCAGAGAACCTTAAACTTTATCATAAGGGTAAAATTGAAGTTGAAAAAGATGCTGACTTCGTTATTGTTGAAAAGAATTCTTTAGAAATCGAAACTGTAATTGCTAAAGGTAAAATTATGGTGAATAACAAGGAAGCTGTAATTAAAGGCACTTTCGAAAAATAAATTTTATTTTTGAATCAATAAAAAGAGCCTGTACAAAGTATAAGCTCTTTTTATTTTATGAAGAAATAAGAAAATCTTTTATTAAGGTTTAATCAAGATAATAGATTACTTTCTAAGACAGTACAAGAATCTTATTAAGTTAATTCCAGCTAGTCCAACTAAAATATACACCATTCTAGCTAATACTGGTAAGAATCCAAGTAAAAAATGAACTAGATTAAAATTTAGTATACCAAGCAATCCCCAGTTTATAGCCCCGATGATTACTAAAAGAAAAGATATTTTGTCTAATAAGCTAACCTTATACATATATGTTTCACCCCTTAAATAAAATAAATAAATATATATTTTTTCTAATATATATATATGAGTAAAATGGAAACAATAGTACATAATGTTACAAATAAAAAATTTAAGAATCTATTAATAACGAACAGAAAGTATGTATTTTGACTAAAAGTATGTTATAATAGTGAATGATTTTATGAAAAATTATATTTTTGTACGGAGGTTATTATGAGAGATACATATAATTCACCATTAAATACAAGATATGCCTCTAAAGAAATGAGTTATATCTTTTCAGACCAAATGAAGTTTAAAACTTGGAGACAATTGTGGGTAGCTTTAGCAGAAGGAGAGAAGGAGTTAGGGCTAAATATTACACAGGAACAAATTGAAGAACTTAAAAATAATATTGAAAATATAGATTTCAAAATAGCTGAAGCTAGAGAAAAGGAAGTAAGACATGATGTTATGAGTCATGTATATACTTATGGCTTAGTTGCGCCAAGCGCAAAAGGAATAATACACTTAGGAGCAACCAGTTGCTATGTAGGTGATAACACAGATCTAATAATTATGAGAGAAGGACTGTACTTAATTAGAAAGAAGCTTATTAATGTAATTAGTCAGTTGTCTAGTTTTGCATTGAAATATAAAGATTTACCAACTTTAGGTTTCACTCATCTTCAACCTGCACAACTAACCACTGTAGGAAAAAGAGCTACACTTTGGATTCAAGAATTACTTATGGATTTAGAAAATATTGATTTTGTAATAGACACTATGAAATTTAGAGGAGTTAAAGGCACAACAGGAACTCAAGCTAGTTTTATGACACTATTTGATAATGATGAAGAAAAGGTTAAAAAATTAGATAGTATAGTTTGCGAAAAAATGGGCTTTAAGGCATCTTATCCTGTAACTGGGCAAACATATTCAAGAAAACTAGATTCTATTATATTAAACACTTTATCTGAAGTAGCTCAAAGTGCTTATAAGTTTAGTAATGATATGAGACTACTACAAAGTATGAAAGAGTTAGAAGAGCCATTTGAAAAAAATCAAATTGGATCATCAGCCATGGCATATAAAAGAAATCCTATGAGAAGTGAAAGAATTAGTGCTCTATCAAGATATATAATTGTAAATGCATTAAACCCTGCAATCACAGCTTCTACTCAATGGTTTGAAAGAACTTTAGATGACTCTGCGAATAAGAGGATTTCCGTAGCTGAAGGTTTTTTAGCCTTAGACGGAGTATTAAACTTATACTTAAATATTACATCTAATATGGTTGTATATCCTAAAGTTATTGAGGCTCATGTTAATAATGAAATTCCATTTATGGCTACTGAAAATATATTGATGGAAGCAGTTAAACGCGGTGGGGATAGACAGGAACTACACGAAAGCATTAGAATTCATTCTATGGAAGCTGCTAATAGAGTAAAAGAATTAGGTGAAAATAACGACTTAATAGAAAGAATTATAAATGATAATACGTTTAAGTTATCTGCTGAAGAAATACTATCTATAATGGATCCTAAAAACTTTATTGGAAGAGCTCCAGGTCAAGTAATAGATTTCATTGATGAATTTATTAAGCCAATCCTTGAGATGAACAAACATTTACTTGGTGAAGAGGCGGAAATCAATGTTTAGATTATAATTTTAGAAAGACTTTAGTAAAAATATTTACTAAAGTCTTATTTTTAAAAGGAATTTGCCCCCCTCTTGTAGAATAATAATGTCGTGAAATGTAAGTTTCACGACATTAGCTATTATTTTGGAGGTATCATGAAAAATAATAACATCATAATAAAATCTTCTATGAAAAATTCTAATTACTTACAAAATTCAAGTTCTATTCCTTCTTTTCTAAGAGATTATTTAAATTACTTAACCACAGTTAAAGGTGTTTCTCAAAACACCATCACGGCTTATTTTACAGATTTATCTTTATTCTTAAGATTCTTGAAGCTCCACAGAAATTTAGTTTCTCTTTCAGATTTCTCAGATTTTCATGAAATATCTATTAATGATTTAACCGTTGATATTCTTAAGAATTTAACCCTTGCTGATTTTTATAGTTACCTTTCTTTTGTAGAAAATGTAAGAAATAATGGCGCCTATGCTAAAGCCCGTAAAGTTGCTTCTTTAAAATCTCTTTTTCGTTATCTAACTACCAAAGTTAAATTATTGTCGGTTGATCCATCTATGGACCTAGAATCAACTAAACTAGGTAAACGAACACCTGTTTATTTAACCTTAGATGAAAGTAAGGACTTATTAAATGCAGCAAATAATAGAGATAAACATTCTGAAAGAGATTTTTGCATAATAACTCTATTTTTAAATTGTGGGCTACGTTTATCTGAGTTATGTAGCATAGATATCCCTAAAATAAAGGGTGATACTCTCACTATAATTGGTAAAGGAAACAAAGAACGAACCATTTATTTGAATAAAGCATCCTTAAAAGCAATACATAAATATCTACCAATAAGAAACGAATTACAGGAAAAAGTATTTACGGATGATAAGAATGCATTATTCATAAGTGGTAAAAATAGAAGGATAAATAAAAGAACTGTAGAACGGATTGTAAAAAAGCATGTGGATGCTGCTGGTTTAGATAAGAATAAGTACACACCACATAAACTTAGACACACATCTGCCACCTTGATGCATAAACATGGTGGTGTCGATATTAGAAGTTTACAAGAAATCTTAGGCCACGAAAATATAGCTACTACTCAAATATACACTCACGTTGACGATGAAAAACTTAGAAGTGCTATTAACGCTAATCCCTTAAATGAAGAATAAAAAAGGCGAGTCCCCTCGCCTTCTTCTACCTCTTATTTATTATTGTTTATTACTATTAATCCTGGATATTTTTCGAATCCTAATTCGCTTAGATTATCAACATCATTTATTAAATCTTTAATTTCTTCTAAATCATCTATGTATTCCCAGTTATTTTCATCATCTAATGCATCTATATATTCACCATCATTATCATAAGCCTCTATAAATTCATCAGAAAAGTTTTCTTCTTCATTAACATCAAATTCGCTAAAATCTTCAATATTTACATTTACTTCAGGGCTGTTATTATTTTTTTCAAATACCTCATCAATTTTTATTGCTTTTACGTCAATTCCTTCAATCTGTAGACACTTACTACAGTTATCGCAGATTTTATCTCTATTATATTCACATAAATCACATTCACCACAATTATTACAATTCTTATTATCATTAAAAATGCAGATTTTCATTATATCACTACCCTCTTTTTTAAGTTCGATTTTAGTTTAACAGACCTATTTTAGCAGATACAACTATACAATTCAAGTGATTATTTATTCATACAGTTTGTTAAATTATTAATTAATTATTTAGAAGTTATTACACCTTATATAAATTTATTAATAAATTTATATAAGGTGTAATTTATTAATATGCATAGATTTATTTATAAACATCTAGACAATAATATAATTATAATTTACTATAATAAGGTGATAATACTTTTACCAACTATTACATAGGGAGGAAATTATATGGCAAGTTCATATTCATTTGATGTAGTATCAGAAGTAAATATGCAGGAAATTGATAATGCTATAAATCAAGCTTTGAAGGAAATAAAACAAAGATATGATTTTAAAGGAACAAAAACTGAAATTGAATTAGGTAAAGATGAAATTAAAATAATATCTGATGACGAGTATAAGCTTGATTCAGTTATTGATGTTTTAAAAACTAAATTTGTAAAGAGAGGTATTTCTTCAAGAGCCCTTGAAGTGGGTAAAATTGAAGAAGGTTCAATGGGAGCAGCTAGAACCACTGCAAAGCTTGTTAAAGGAATAGCAACAGAAAAAGCAAAAAAAATGATAGCTGACATTAAGGCTAGTAAAATTAAAGCCCAAGCTCAGATAATGGATAATCAATTAAGAGTTTCAGCTAAAGAAAAAGATGATTTACAAGCAGTAATTCAGTTATTAAAGTCTAATGATTACGGAATAGATCTACAGTTTACTAACTATAGATAAATAATACAATTAAGGCTATATTAATTATCTTAAATTAATATAGCCTTAATTGTATTTGTAATTTTTGTAAAAGAACTAAGTAAAACAAAGTACAAATTAATATTATAATAACAATACATCTGTCCCCTTTTTATTAAATAAATTAATGCAATTCATTTGTCTATATTTGATTGTTTAAATGTATATTTTTATTCTAATTGGATAATTTAATAATGTATAAATAAAATTTTACAAAATTTAGGTTTTTACAGTTTTAAGTTATATCATGCTTAAATAGTTAAATTTTAAAATTTGCATTATTAATTTTCACTAGGAGGAATATTATGAAGTCAACAGGTATAGTAAGAAGAGTAGATGAGTTAGGAAGAATAGTAATTCCAATTGAATTAAGAAGAACATTAGATATAGAAATAAAAGATGCTTTAGAAATATATGTAGACAAAGATCAAATAATTTTAAAAAAATACGAGCCAGCTTGCATTTTCTGTGGAAATGCAAGAGATGTTTCAAATTTTAAAGGAAAAAACATATGCCAAGAATGTCTTGGTTCCTTGGCAAAAGGTGAATAATACATACACTTATTATAATAGTAACAAGTGAGGAATAGGATTCCTCACTTTATATTTTTACTATATATAATGTTTTTGATCTTGTTCAGATTTGACTAAATTTTCAAGCAGGTGTATAATAGTTCGGTAATCGAAATATTTTTAAATTAGGAGTGTTGCTAATGGGTTTATATGGCGATAGTCAGGTTCAACAATTGGAGTTTTTACTTAGAAAAGTATGTTTTAATATAAAAAAAAGAGGAAGAGTTATACTAGAAGACTATGATTTGACCCCTGCTCAGTTTGATGCTTTGCAACTAATAATAAAAAATAGTGATATTACCATAAGTGAATTGAGCAACAGTTTATATCAAGCACCAAGTACTATTACTGATTTAATAGACAGAATGGAAAAAAATCAGTTAGTTAAAAGAATAAAAGATTCTAAAGATCGACGGGTTGTAAGAGTAGTTCCTTTGGAAAAAGGTCATAAGATCTTAGAGAGTGTAATTATAGAACGATGTAAATTTATTGAATATTCTCTTAGTGAGGTTAGTGATACTGACAAAGAAAACTTCAAAGACTACTTAACTATTCTCTATAATGCTTCCATAGCTGAAAAAAGTAGTAATTAGTTATCGTAATAATCTAGGGGGATATTTATGGGTTTAAAATCTAATTTTAAAGGATTCAAAAGTTCAATTTCAAGACTTAAGAAGTTAAATCACAAAAGAAAGTCAAATTTAGAACAAAATAATATTTATTACTATACTTTAAACGGAGTGCTTTTTACTATTGTTAATGAATTATATAAAACTTTTGCAACAAAATTTATTTTTAGACTTGGAGGAACTGAATCTCATGTGGCATTATACAATGCTCTTCCTGGGTTAGTTGCAGTAATTGCTACTATTCCTGGATTAATACTTATAAGTAACATACAAAATAAGAGACAAAGCATGAGTAGAGCCTTTTACTTTAGTAGAGTATTTTTGTTATTGTTTGCTTTAGTCCCCTTTTTACCCTCTCAGGCTAGGCCATTAATATTTGTTTTGCTAATTAGTTTAATGAATTTTCCAGAATCAGTTTCTGTAACATCTTTGCAAAGTTATGTGGGCGATATATTTTCACCAGACACTATCCCTGTAGCCATCACAACTCGAAGCAAATACTCTACTATAGCTCAAATTGTTTTTACCTTTATTATTGGACAAACCTTGGGAACTGTTTCAAATATTTTTTCTGAAAATATCGTGATTATTATATATCAAGCATTCTTTATTTTTGCTTTTTTAGTAGGGTTAATTGAAGTTAATGCCTTTAAAAACATTAAGGAAATAAAGGAAACTGTTCAACAAAAAATAGATTTTAAAGAGGTTTTTAAAGAAATAAAAGAAACTAAACAATTTGTAATATTTTTGGTTTGTTCTGTTATCTTTCACTTTGGTTGGCAGATGGGATGGCCAATGTTTAGTATATATCAAATTAAATATCTTGGAGCAAATGAATCTTGGTTAACAATTATAAATATTGCCTCTGCTGTAGTCATGATATTTAGTTATGGTTATTGGAGAAGAGTAATCCAAAAGAAAGGGAATGCCTTTGCAATGGCCTTTGCTACATTAGGGATGGCACTAACCCCACTTTTGTTTGTTTTATCTAAAGATCTTGTAACTATGACAATAGTTTCTACCATAAGTGGATTTTTTACGCCTGGTACTGTTACAGTTCTTTTAAATTCATTATTAGAAGTATCCCCTAGTAAAAATAGAGCTGTATTTATAGGTTTTCATACTACTATAGTTAGTATAAGCTTATGTATTGCACCCTTAGTAGGAGATCTAATCTTAAGTAGAACTAATATAATATATACTTTAGTAGTAGTTGCTATTTTAAGGCTCATAGGAAGCATTGCATTTTTTATTAGGAATAAATACTTCAAAATAGAAGACTTAGCTTAATATTAATATAAAAATAAAAAGTATGGATAATGTTTAATCCATACTTTTTCTCATAAAATCATCTATTGATATTTCTAAATCTGCAAGATCTTTAACTTTATCATAAGGATGCCACTCTTCAGGCAAAATTTTCTTATATGTTTGATTAGTAAATCGATCATCTAATAAAATAATAATCCCTTTATCCTGCTCTGTCCTTATTACTCTACCTGCAGCTTGAATAACTCTATTAATACCAGGAAAAGTATACGCATAATGAAATCCTAGGTTATTAGTATCATCAAAATATTTCTCTATTAATTGCCTTTCAAAGCAAAGTTGAGGTAGTCCTACACCCACAATTATAGTTCCCACTAGTTTGTTTCCTACTAAATCAATTCCCTCTGAAAAAATACCACCTAAAACACAAAATGCAATTATATCACTTTCACCATCACTAAACCTATGTAAAAACTCTTCTCTCTCCTCTTCGGTCATGTTACCATTTTGTATAATAATATTCTCTGAAGAATAATTTACAGTGTATCTATCATATACAGCTCTCATATAAACATAGGATGGGAAAAATATAATATAATTCCCCTTATACTTTTCGGTAGCCTTATTTATATATGAAACGATAATATCGTAACTATACTCCCTATACCTATACTTAGTGTTAATGTTGTCTCCTACTATTATCTTTCTATTTTCTTTACTAAAGGGTGAAGATAATTTTAATGAATAATCTTCAGTGTCTCCACCTAATACTTCTTTAAAAAATTGTATTGGTGACAACGTGGCAGAAAAAAATATAGAAGCTCTCCCTTTTTTCAATGATGTTTTAATCATTTTACTAGGATTTAAACAAAATAATTTTAATTTAACATCATCCCCTAGCTTCTCTATATATGTAGTAAAATCACTATTGTAAAATTCACTTATCTTTATAAAAGTTAATGCAGAGAAGTAAACTTCTAAAAGTTCATCATGATATTCTAGTGGTTGATTTTTCCCTAAGTAAATATCACATTCTTCAATTAATTTCTTTAGAAGCCCATAAGCTTCCTTAGGTTCTTCATTCAAAACTAATACAGCATTATTGTCGCATTGTTTTCTTAGTGTAATCATGTAACTATTTAATTTATTCAAGGCCTTATATATCTTTGGCTCAGTATCTCTAGTTTTCTTCTTAAGATTCAAAATAGGAATCTTGCTGATAACAGCGGAAAACATTTCTCTAGCTCTATCAACTAAATTATGGGCTTCATCAATTAAAAAAAGGTATGATTCATTATTCTCCATAAAAAATCTCTTTAAATATACTCTTGGATCAAACAAATAATTATAATCACATATAATAAAATCACTCCAAAGTGTAAGATCCAATGAAAATTCAAAAGGGCAAAGGGTATACTTTTTACTATAATCCTCGATGACACTTCTGGTGTAATTGTCTTTTTCCTTTAATATGTTAAATATTGCATCATTTACTCTGTCGAAGTGGCCTTTAGCATATTCACAATACTCAGGGTTGCACTGGCATTGTTCTTTAAAACATATTTTTTCTTTTGCAGTAATAGTAGTTGATTTTATTCTTAATCCATCTCTTCTTAAAATTGATAGTGATTCTTCTGCAACAGTCCTTGTAATTGTCTTTGATGTTAAATAAAATATCCTGTCTCCATAGCCTTCTCCTAATGCCTTTATAGTTGGATAGGATGTAGACATAGTCTTCCCTATTCCAGTTGGAGCTTGAGCATATAGCTTTGAACCTTCCTTTATGGTTCTATATACATTTACCGCTAACTCTCTTTGACCTAATCTATAAGTTATAAATGGAAAAGCTAAGCTTTCTATAGATTTATCTCTAATCTTAATCCACTTTGAAGTAAAATTTGCCCAATGAAAGTATAGATCTAAAACTTCATAAAAATAACGTTCTAGTTCTATAAATGTATAATTTTCAACAAAGCTTTTTGTCTCATGACTTTCAACATGACAATATAATAACTCTATGGATATTGATTCAATGGAGTTCTGAAATGCATAAATGTATCCATAAAACTTTGCTTGAGCCCAATGGAGAAAGTTATAATCACTTTGCATTATAGATAATTCACGAGTAGTGCTTTTAATCTCTATTACTGTGGTCTTATTTTTCTCTAAAAGTATATTATCAGCTCTTCCTTCAAGCATAAAGTCTAGATCTTTATATGTAAAATAATGTTTAAGCTGTGTCTCAGTAAGAAGTTCTATATCTGGCTCATTCTTATATTCATCTTTTAAGGATTTTTGAACCATTTGATGAATCTTAGTACCCTCTTGTGCTCTTGCTATGCTATTAAATTTATTATCTAAATCACCACTTCTATAAATAAATTCTACTAGATTTCTCACGGAAATTTTAATACTTTTATTATTCATATTAATTCACCACGTATTTTTTAATATATATTTATGCTAGAAAACAAAACTTAATAATATAAGTATACTACAATCTATTAAAAGTTTAAAATTGATTAGCTTTTATGTATTTTATTGTACTATGACAAAATTATTATTATAAAAAAGTAAGATAGATACTTTCATAGTCTATCTTACTTTTTTCATTATTTAATTGCCATTTTTTAAGGCTTCTATTTCCTCATAACGCTCATTTAAGTAAGTCCATCTCTCCATAAGAAAATCCAATTCATCCTGAAGTTTTTTCTCCATTGCGACAAGTTCTTGAAGTAAAATAAAATCACTACCAGCTGTACCTATCTTATTTTTAATCTCTTCTAATTCAGATTCTTTATTCTCAATATTGTTATCTATTTCATCGAACTCTTTTTGTTCTTTATAAGTAAACTTCATTGGCTTATCTTTCTTTTCTTTGGATTTTTCAGCCGCTGAATTTTTATTGGAATTGCCTTCTTTTGAAATTTCGTTAGTGAAAATTTCACTAGCAAGATCATTTTTATAATCTTTATAATCACTATAATTTCCTACAATTTGTATTATTTCACCTTTTCCCTCAAATGCAAAAATCTTATTTACTATTCTATCTAAGAAATACCTATCGTGAGATATAGTGATTATAGCACCATTAAAATTATCTATATAATCTTCTAGTATTGTAAGTGTCTCAATATCTAAATCATTTGTTGGTTCATCCATTAATAATACATTAGGTGCTTCCATTAAAATTCTCAATAAATATAATCTTCTTTTTTCACCACCAGAAAGTTTTGATATAGGGGTGAACTGCATAGCACCTTCAAATAAAAATCTTTCTAACATTTGTGAGGCAGTAATTTTAAAGCCATCACTAGTAGTTACAAATTCTGCAACTTCTTTAATATATTCAAGTGCTCTAAGGTTTGGATTCATTTCACCATTTTCCTGTGTAAAATAACCTAACTTTACTGTTTCTCCACAAATTACATTTCCGCTATCTGGACGGATTTTTCCACTTAATATATTTAAAAGAGTACTCTTTCCAATACCATTACTCCCTATAATACCTATTCTATCTTCCTTAGTCACTATATAACTGAAGTTTTTAATTAATAAATCATTATTATAGCTCTTATTTATATCTTCAATCTCAAGTATCTTTTTACCTAGCCTTGATGATCCTGTGCTTATTTCAACAGCAGCTTCATTTATTTGAATCGCATTGTCTCTAATGTCCTCGAATCTTTGTATCCTCGCTTTTTGCTTTGTTGATCTAGCTTTTGCACCTCTTTTAATCCAAGCAAGCTCTTTTTTATATAGATTTTGCCTTTTTCTTTCAAGTGATTCCATAAGAGAAACTCTTTCCATTTTTTTCTCTAAAAAGGTGGAGTAATTTCCAATATAAGAGTATAAATTCCCATTATCCACTTCGAAGATTTTATTAGTTATTCTATCTAAAAAGTACCTATCGTGAGTTATCATTATTACAGCATTTTTTCTTGTTCTTAGTAACTCCTCTAAGTAATCTATTAAATCGTTATCCATATGATTTGTAGGTTCATCAAGTATTAATAAATCACATGGACATATAAGAGTATTGCAGAGAGCAACTCTTTTTCTTTGTCCACCTGACAAGTTTCCCATGAGCATACTAAAATTATTTATTTTTAGCTTAGTTAAAATTGCTTTTGCTTCACTTTCAATTTGCCATCCATTTAATGCATCAATCTTGCTACTTAATAGTAAAACCTCTCTTTGAAGTTTCTCATTCTCTGCATCGGCTTGAAGCTGCAATAATGCCTTTTCATAATGGCGAAGAGTAGACATTATCTCAGATGGACCATTAAACACAGCTTCCATAATAGTGTCTTCAGGATTATATGAGATATCTTGAGCAAGATAACTTATTCTTAATCCATTCATTTTTACAATAGTTCCACTATCTGAAATTTCCTCACCTGCAATAATTTTTAATAAGGTGGATTTCCCCGCACCATTAATACCAATTATGCCAATTTTATCTTCATCAGTAATGTTTAATTTTATATTATTAAGCAACACTTTCTCGCTATAGCTTTTATAAATATTTTCTAAAGTGATTAAATTCATACCATCATTCCTTAAGTTAAAATTTTGTACTTTAATATTATACCTAATTCATCAATAAATTTCATTACATATTTAAATCATGGTTGAACTATTCTAAATAACAAACATTGAAAATATAATATTAATAGATTATATTAAGGGGGAATTGCTTGTGGCTAAAAATAATAGTAACAAAAAAACTACAGACAAAAAGAAAACAGACAATAAAAATAGTAAAAATAATAAAGGTAAGAAAAAATAATAAAAAGCAGGTTCTCCTGCTTTTTATTATTTTATTGAAATTTATGTAGTTTTTCAAAAGATATTCAAATTGAATGTCTTTCTATTCTATAATAGTCATTACTTCGTTTAAAGGCTTCCTTTTTGGGCTTGTAGTATTGCCTTCGGGCACACCAAGAGGAGTAAGGGCAACAAGTTTATAATCTTTTAGAATATCTAAGTTAATTGTCTCTTTTATTGCTTTTCCTGCAAAGTTAGGGCTAGTCATCCAACAGGTTCCATAACCTAATGCCGAGGCAGCGAGCATTAAATTTTCTACTGCTGCACCAATATTTTGTATACCTGGATTTGTACTTAGAAACTCACTTAACTCTTCTTTAGATATTCTAATGGATTTTAGCACTTCATATCCTGTAGGAATATACTCTGAGGCAAAAACACAAATTAAAACTGGTGCTTTTGTGAAAAGAGTTGCAAAATTTTTTATGCTTGAAAATTTGCTTCTCATTTCTATATCATCTATTTGTAAACAAATTTCGTTATTTCTAAGGATTATGCTTTCTGCAATTTTCAAGATTTTTTCTTTATTCTTAATAACAACAAAATACCAATTTTGAGCATTTCGTCCGTTAGCGGCTCTAGTAGCTGCCTCTATTATCTCGTTAATATCCTCGTTAGGTATTTTATCCTGTGTAAAATTTCTAACACTATGTCTTTTGTAAATAAAATCTAAATCTGTCATACATATTACATCTCCTTATCAAACGCATTATGAAAATATATTAACACACTCTAAGATAATTTTTTATTAGAAAATTTAAAAATATATAAATAACATTTTAACTGAGAATAAATATTTAACTTATAAAGGTAGTATTGGCCTATGTATAAAAATGGATGGTAGAAAACATTTACTAAACCACCTGAATTTTTATGGTTTTTAAGTTAAAATATAAAATAAAAAGTAGCTTACGAAAGCTACTTTTAAATAATAATTACTATGCAACTAAATTTTTAGATTTTTCACCGATTTTTCTAAGATCTATCTTAAGAATATTTCTTAAAGTAGCAATAAGTGGAGCAGTAATTACGCTATCAGCAATATGGTGAAGTAGTGTTCCTATACCAGTCACAACAAAAGCTGCATACACATTCTTGGTTAATGCATATACTACAAGTGCTTCTAAAATTGCATGGATAGGTCCAGTTATTGTCATCACAGTAGCATATTTCATATTTTTTTGAACTAATTTACCACCAATAAGACCAACCACAATATGAGTTGAAGCTCTCATTGCTATTATTGGGTCAGGAAAAGCGAATAAAAATCCAAGTGCAGACCCCATTCCAACTACAGATGCTTCAAATGGTCCTAGAAACATTGCAATAAATAAAGGCACATGAGATGCCAGCGTAGCTGAAAATGGCGGTAAATATACTCTTAAGAATGGACCAAACATTACCGGAATAACGATTGAAAATGCTATTAATAATGCAGTTATAATCATCTTTTTTACATTAGTTTTCATTATAAAACCTCCTAACGTACATCTGTATATACACTAGTATAATACATGTATAGATAAATGTAAATACGTGTGAGTTAATATTAAATAATTTACAAAAAAAATAGCATGTAATAATGCTATTTTTTTGTAAATTATTTATTTAATCTAATTCATTTTTAACTTTATTAAACAGAAAGTCTCTTAGTAAGTTCAAACAAACTGTTTTTCTATATTTAGCTGAAGATCTAGCATCATCAATAGGTCTAATTAACTCAGAATAACGCTCCACTATTCTGCTAACTTTAAATTTCATATCCTGGATTGAACTCCCAATGAAATCAAGTTCTAAATCTCTATTGCAGATTATAGTTGGTGCTACAGAACCAAAGGCAATTCGTATGTCTTTAATAACGTTATTATCCACATCATAAAAGCCAATAAATGAGGCTTTAGATAATGCAGTTGATTTTCGAGTTCCTAATTTATGATAATAAAAATTTTTTCTTTGAAAATCTTCTATTATAACTTCTTTCAATAATTCCTTGGATGTAAGGATGTTTTTACCTGGACCTAAAATAAAATCTTTTATAGAAACTATTCGCTCCTTATTTTCAGATGTTAATACTACTTTGGCATCTAACGCATAAAGTGGTGGCAAGATATCTGCTGCAGGTGAAGCATTGCAAATATTGCCCCCGATAGTTGCAATATTTCTAATAGCTGGAGAAGCAATTTCTCTAATAACTACTTTTAAATATTCAGGAACTATGAAATTTTTCTCTAACTGAGAAAATGTACATGCACTTCCGATTATCAATTTATTTTCTTCTATTGTTATGTTTTTTAATTCTTTTAATGAGTTTATAAACATAACTGGTCTATCAAAGCTGGGTGTTACCCCAGACCAGGTTTTTCTTCTAGTCATCAAATCAGTTCCACCATTAAGTATTATTGCTTCATTTTTACTTATAAAACTTAAGACTTCACTAATACTTTGAGGAATTACTGCGCTTACCACAATCCCTCACCTCTTTCAGAAGCTAGTTTAATGGCTTCAACTATCATAGT
>NZ_JAVWDJ010000029.1:0-18356 GCF_036642255.1 Clostridium sp.
TTATATAGTACTTACTTAAGCTATTTAGGTGAGGATGATTTTAAATATCCATTAAAGATGAATATAGATAATAGAGGTTCATTTACTGAGTTTATTAAAAGTAATGATAGAGGCCAAGTGTCTATTAATATATCTAAGCCAGGAATAACAAAGGGAAATCATTGGCATCATACTAAAAATGAAAAGTTTTTAGTGGTTAGTGGAGAAGGTGTAATTAGATTTAGAAAAATTGATAGTGATAAAATAATAGAGTATAAGGTTAGTGGAAAAAATCTAGAAGTTGTTGATATTCCAGTAGGCTATACTCATAACATTATAAATACTGGTGAAACTGATATGGTAACGGTTATGTGGGTAAATGAAATATTTGATCCAGAGAGACCAGACACTATGTACTTGGAGGTATAAAAATGAAAAAATTAAAAGTAATGACCATAGTAGGAACAAGACCTGAAATAATAAGATTATCAGAAGTAATAAAAGCTTGTGATAAATACTTTGACAATGTATTAGTACATACAGGACAAAACTATGATTACACCTTAAATGATATATTCTTTGAAGAGTTAGGGTTAAGAAGGCCAGATCACTTCTTAGGGGTTGTAGGTAATGACTTAGGAGAAACTATGGGAAATATAGTTTCAGCTTCTTATAAAATATTAAAACAAGAAGCACCAGATGCTCTTTTAATATTAGGAGATACAAATAGCTGTTTAAGTGCAATAGCTGCAAAGAGACTTAAAGTACCAATTTTTCATATGGAAGCTGGAAACAGATGTTTTGACCAAAACGTGCCAGAAGAAATCAACAGAAAAATTGTTGACCATATAAGTGATATAAACTTACCATACACAGAGCATAGCAGAAGATATCTTTTAAGTGAGGGTTTCAGAAAGGAACACATTTTTGTTACAGGTTCACCAATGCAGGAAGTGCTAACTAAGAACATGGATAAAATTATGGAATCTGATGTTTTAAGTAAATTAGGACTAGAAAAAGATAACTATATTTTAGTAAGCGCTCATAGAGAAGAAAACATAGATAACGATAAGAATTTATTTTCTCTTGTAGAGGCATTAAACAAAGTAGCAGAAATGTACAATATGCCAATAATATACTCAACTCATCCAAGAAGCTGGAAGAGAATAGAGGAAAAGAACATTAAGTTTAATCCGCTAATAAGACAATTAAAACCTTTTGGATTCTTAGATTACAATAAACTTCAAATGAATTCCTTCTGCGTACTATCTGATAGTGGAACTTTAAGTGAAGAGTCAGCTATGCTTGATTTCCCAGGAATTCTGATCAGAACTAGCACAGAAAGACCAGAGGTTTTAGATAAGGGTTCAGTAATTGTAGGTGGAATAACTACTGAAGACATAGTTCAATCTATACAACTATCAAGAGATATGAAAGCTAATGATGAAGAAGTTCTATTAGCACATGACTATAAGGATACTAACGTATCAGTAAAAGTTGTTAAAATCATACAAAGCTATACAAAGATAATCAATAAAGTTGTATGGAATAAGGAACAATAATATTCAAGTAGTTTAAACTTAGGTAGATTTACATCTTCTCCTAAAAGTGGTTGGACAAAATGAACTTGTTGATTATATAAGAATTTTAATATGCAATAACAAGTGAAAAATCACTAATATAAAGATAATGGAGCTGTAGAAAATCACTACAGCTCCATTTTTTAGTTATTGAAGAAAAGTGATCATAATTAATGTGAGGAAAATTAGAAGTAATAGAAATTTCATAAGCATATTGCAAGTTGGTGTAGAGAGAGTACACTCTCGATTTATGTAAAAATTTCTGGAAAGTAACCAGGTTATTTCAAGTATCATCCTATATTCTTTGAAAATCAGTGGTTTTCTATTGTTTTCTACCTAATATAACAAATTATAACCATAAATAAACCTATTACAACCTTTCAACTTACTATAACTTATGGTAAAATTATTTTGGATTTTCACAAAGCAATTAAATTTTTAACAAAAATATAAAGTGATTTAGAAATCACCTTGCTTATTATTTCTTAATTATCGAAGATTATATTTGAATATCCATTAAAGTTCTATGAACTATGAAAAAATACTATTAATCAATTTAGAGAGATTAAAGGAGTATATTCTAGGAAAAACCATAGTTTTTTACGCTAAAGTGTTTTATAATTAAACAATATTGGACAACATATTATTAGATTTAAATTTCCTATGATTAGGTGTTTACTGGCATGTGAGGGTTTTTAACAACATTATGGAAGCTTCAAGTCTGACAGCTTCTACAAGTGGAGCTACTCAGCCTAGGGAAATCGCCTTGGCGGCAGTGTAAATCTGCGTCCTGAGTTGTTAGACCTAAGCAACTTGCTGCGGCTTTAATTGCTTATACATGTCAGTAAATTTATGAGTAAAATTCTGCTAGAAGTTAAATTTTCACAGAGAAATCATTGAAGCTAATAAACTTGTTGATTATATAAGGTTGTAATTGGTTAAGGAGGCTTGTCTTTTCATGATAAATAAATCAAAGACGTTAATGTTTGTTGTAGTAGATATATTGTCCATAATAGCAGCATATCTGTTGTCCTACTATTTTAGACTTATTGACTACCCGGTTTTACTACAAACCCATTTAGGTATTTTATCCAGAACTATCCCACTAATAATAGTTGTTTATCTCATAAGTTTTTATGTATTTAAAATGTATAGAAGTATATGGGCCATTGCAGGAACAGAGGAGTTTTTGCTGGGAATTATAGGGTGTTATGCAGCTACTATAGCAACTACAGTTATAATATATTTAATTAATAAGCCAGGAAACAGGGTAACTTGGGAAATCAATATGCTAGCAGGTGTATTTATAATGATGTTTACCTTAGGCTTTAGAATTTGCTTTAGAATATATGGAAGATTCCCAAGAACCTTTAATAGGATTGATAAGGAAACCTTCAAAAACGTATTGATAATTGGTGCAGGAAGTGCTGGAGCCATGGTAATAAAGGAAATGAAAACTCATCCTGGGATGAAATATAATCCTGTAGCTTTAATTGATGATAGCAAAGAAAAAAAGGGCACTGTGATTTCAGGTGTTAAGGTTTTAGGAGATAGAGATGACATAAAGAGAGTGGTAGAGGAAAAGCAAATAGATTTAATAGTGCTTGCAATACCAAGTATGTCAAACACAGAAAAGGCGGAAGTTATTAAAACCTGTAGTGAAACTCATGCAAAGGTTAAGACCATACCAGGGGTTTATGAACTTATAGGTGGAAATATTTCCTTGAATCAATTAAGAGATGTAGATGAGAAGGACTTATTAGGAAGAGATCCTATAAAGCTTGACCATAGAGGGATTTCAGAATACCTTACAGGAAAAAGAGTTCTTGTTACAGGGGGAGGAGGTTCTATCGGTTCTGAACTTTGTAGACAAATAGCTAACTTCTCACCTAAGGAATTAATGATTCTTGATATCTATGAAAATAATGCTTATGACTTACAAAATGAACTTATTAGAAATTTTCCGAAGCTAAATTTAAGAGTACTTATAGCTTCTGTAAGAGATAGAAAAAGATTAGAAAGTATTTTTGAAAATTATAAGCCTGAAGTTGTGTTTCATGCAGCTGCACACAAACATGTGCCTCTAATGGAAGGAAACCCAACAGAAGCTATTAAAAACAATGTATTCGGAACTTTAAATGTAGCAGAATGTGCAAACAAGTATAAAGTGAATAAATTTGTACTTATTTCCACAGATAAGGCTGTAAACCCAACAAATATCATGGGTGCAACAAAGAGAATTTGTGAAATGATCATACAAGCTATGGATAAGATAAGTGAAACAGAATACGTAGCAGTAAGGTTTGGTAATGTATTAGGAAGTAATGGTTCAGTAATTCCACTATTCAAAAAGCAAATTGCAGAAGGCGGTCCAGTAACTGTAACTCATAAAAATATCACTAGATATTTCATGTTGATTCCAGAAGCTGCACAACTAGTGATTCAAGCTGGGGCTTATGCAAAGGGTGGAGAAATATTTGTATTAGATATGGGTAAGCCAGTAAAAATTTATGATCTTGCTTGTGATTTAATTAAATTATCAGGATTCACTCCAAACAAGGATATGAACATTGAAATTACAGGATTAAGGCCAGGTGAAAAGCTTTATGAGGAGCTTTTAATGGCAGAAGAAGGTCTAGAAAAGACAGGCCATGATAAAATATTTGTTGGTCAACCTACATTTAGTGATATAAATGACTTAAGAATAAGATTTAACGAGTTAGATGAAATTATTAAAGAAGAAAATGATGCTGCTATCATGGATAAAGTTGAGGAAATTGTGCCAACTTATAATAGAAGCACCAATGAAAAGGTGGCTGTTACCACAATTAGTTGCGATGAGGAAAAATAATTATTTGAGGTGAAAGAATATGTTTAAAGATAAAGTTTTATTAATTACTGGTGGAACTGGTTCCTTTGGTAATACAGTATTAAAGAGATTCCTTGATACAGATATCAAAGAAATAAGAATTTTCAGTAGAGATGAAAAGAAACAAGATGATATGAGAAATACTCTTAAAAATGATAAAGTAAAATACTATATTGGAGATATAAGAGATTACAATAGTATCAGTTATGCAATGAAGGGTGTAGATTATGTTTTCCATGCTGCAGCTTTAAAGCAAGTACCTTCTTGCGAGTTTTATCCTATGGAAGCTGTGAGAACAAATATTACAGGTTCAGAAAATGTATTTAATGCAGCGCTAGCAAATGGAGTAAAAAAAGTAATACTATTGAGTACAGATAAAGCAGTTTACCCAGTTAATGCAATGGGAATGTCAAAGGCAATGGCTGAAAAAATTATGATTTCTAAGTCAAGAGTGGCAGATGAAGGCGAAACTGTATTTTGTGCAACAAGATATGGAAATGTAATGGCATCAAGGGGTTCTGTAATTCCACTATTTGTAGATCAACTTAAAGCAGGAAATGCGCTAACTCTTACAGATCCAAACATGACAAGATTCTTAATGTCTCTTGAAGAGTCTGTAGACTTAGTACTACATGCTTTTGAACATGGAAAACAAGGAGATATCTTCGTGCAGAAGGCTCCAGCATCTACTGTTGAGCAAATAGCTGTTGCAATAAAAGAATTGTTTAAATCAGATATAGACTTCAAAGTTATAGGTACAAGACATGGAGAGAAGAAATATGAAACTCTTCTTTCAAAGGAAGAAATGGTAAAAGCAGAGGATATGGGAAAATATTACAGAGTCCCTGCAGATACTAGAGATCTTAATTATGCTAAGTATTTCACAGAAGGAAATGAAGAAATCCAATACTTAGATGAATATAATTCTGATAACACACACCGTGTAACCATAGAAGAACTAAAAGAAATGTTCTTAAGCTTACCTTATGTAAGAAAAGAATTGGCTAGCTACAACAATAGAAGCAAAGCTTTAGATGAAGCTGCTAATGAATTGGTATAATTAAGTATCTTAAATAAAATAAAAAACATAAAGATGTTAGATCTATTTTAGTGAAGATGCCTTGAGATAATCATAAAAACTTAAAGTTTGGAAAATAATTATAGCTTGTGGGATATATGTCCACAAGCTATAATAGTTTTAGGTCAGTAAGACGGCTAAAGAAAAATAACAAGCATAAAAAGGATTAATGAACTTATTCATTATTTAATGAGGAGAAGTGATTAGGAAATGGATACTGCAAATAATGACTTAAAAGCATTGCAACAAATAATGATTAATATCATGGTAGAAATAGATAGAATATGTAGAGAAAATAACATAAAGTATTGGTTAGATTCAGGAACCTTATTAGGCTGTATAAGACATGATGGATTTATTCCTTGGGATGATGATTTAGATATCTGTATGCCTAGAGAAGATTATGATAAGTTTATTGCAATTGCTAAAAGTGAACTATCTAAAGACTTGTTCCTTCAGAGCTTTGAAAGTGACAAACACAGTCAAAACACTTGGGTAAAAGTAAGAGATAGAAACAGCATATTAGTATCAAATAAATATGAAAAAGGTCACACAGGAGTGTTTATTGATATATTTCCTATGGATTTTTATGAAGTAGGTGGAAAAAAAGAAAGATATAAGAAGCTTATAAACAACCTATTTGTTAGCTACTGGCTAAAAAAAGCACCTTTTACTAAGCCTTTTTCTAAAAATTTAGCAAAGAATATGTACAAGCTATTTTGTAAAATCATATTTTCTATATTATTTTTTGTGGATTATAGCACCTTAATAAAGCTTTCTTCAAAGTTAGAGAAGAGAATTAATGGAAAAGAAGAAAAGAAAGATTATATGGGATATGGAGTAGAAGTTCCTTTTTATATAAAACATAAAGAAGACACTGTTTTCCCTTTGCAACAGCGAAAATTCGAAGGAATAAATTTTTATATCCCGAAGGATTATCACAGTTATTTACAAACCTTATATGGTAGCTATATGGAGTTACCACCAGAAGATAAAAGAACCCCTTCTCACGCCATAGTTTTAAAAACTAATCTTACAGAACAAGAGTATAAGGAATTAAATGAAAATTACCTTTAAGGTTATTTTGAAAGGATAAATTGCCATCCCTTCTGTGTTTAAATAAGTTTGAGATTTAATCAAATTTAAGGCGGGAGTTTTCGTAAGAAAAGTAGATTTTAACTCAAAGTGATTTTGTTAGGAGTTAAAGCTTCTGAGAGAAATAGTTGAAGAAGATGAACTAGTTCATTATTTAATAAGTAAAGTGCTATACATTTTATAGGTAATATGTATAGCACTTGTATTTTTATAGCAATATTTAAGATGATAAACTAGGCTTTAATTAAAAAAATATAAGAAAAGGTACTATTTCCAACATAAAACTTGTTGAATATATTGATTTAAGGTATTATGTTGTTATAAACTAAAGTGTAAAACTAAATGTACTTTTTCATTATTTAAGGTATTTAAATTCTTTTATGATACAAAATATTGTTAAGTACATATTTGTTACTTTGAGGAGTGATTTTTTTGAAGATATTGATGATAGGACCCTTTCCAGATCCAATAACAGGTCAAACCATAGCAAACCAAATGATACTCACTGGGCTAATGGAAAAAGGTCACCATGTAGATTTCATAGATAGTGATACCGAAAAAAAAGTTAATAATTTATCCGGCCAGGGTAAGTTTAATATAAAGAAGATATTAAAAAGCTTAGTGCCCATAGGTAAGGGGGTTAAAAACATCATATTCAACAAATATGATGTGGTGTACATAACACCAGCTCAAAGCTATATCGGGTTTTTGAAATATGTGCCATTTATAAATGTAGCTAAGATGATGAATACAGCTTGTTACATTCATTTTCATGGTGGATTTGTAAGAAAGATGTATGATGAATTAACTAAGGAAAAACAACAGCAAATTCAAGGCCATTTTAACAAATGTGATGGAGTAATTGTGTTAGGAGAATCCCTAAGAAAAATGTTCCATGGTATAGTTCCAGATCATAAGGTTTTTGTTTGTGAAAATGGAGTCCAACCTGAATTCATAATTAAAGAAGACGAATTAGAAGTAAAAGTAAAAAAGCTAAACACTGAAAATACTATGAATATAATATATCTTAGTAACCTAATGGAAACAAAGGGTATTCTTCATCTTCTTAAGGCTTGTATAAAGTTAAAAGAAGAAAAAGTAAATTTCCATCTACATGTGGCTGGAATGATTGAGTCAGGTATTGAAAAACAAGTAAAAGAATGTTTCGAGAAACTTGGTGAAAATATAACTTATCATGGTGTAGTTAGTGGTGATAAAAAGAGAAAGATGCTATTAAATGCACATATTTTTGCACTTCCTACTTATTATCCAAATGAAGGACAGCCAATTTCAATTTTAGAAGCCATGACTATGGGTGGAGCTATAGTTACCACATATCAGGGTGGAATAGGAGATATATTTAAAGATAAGGTTAATGGAAGAGTTTGTGAAGCACAAAATGTAGATAGCATTAAAGATGCTTTATTGCAGTGTAACAATAATTTAGAACAGTACATTAGAAACAACTATAGCAGTGCTATAGAAAAATACAGCTCTGAAAACTTTGTTTCAAGATTATATAATATTGTATCAGATAAAAAATAATAAATTGGAAGATCTATTAAGTTATAATTTGTAATAATGCTTTCCAATCTTCTTTAGATAGGGAGTGATTGGCTAAAAAATAAACTTTTATGGAAGTTTTATTCACCTTCGGAAGTGGTGGAGCAAAATGGATTTGCTCATTATTTAATGAACTTTGTAGGTTATAGAATATGTTATTTTTAGCTAGTGAGATCAACTTAATAATTTATTTAAGAGGAGAATAGAATGTTCTATATACTAATATTAATTGCGTTGTGCTTTTTATCGTACCTGGAGCTTAAGGGTAAAACCTTCCGCTTTTTATCTTTTAACTACTTATTTGTATTTTTATTATTAGTAGCATCTCATAGATATGGTCAAGGAGGAGACTACTTTGCCTATGGGTACATATATTATAGAGTACCACCATTAGCTCAGTTTTCAACCATAAAGGCTTTAGATATCCATGGAGAGCAAGGATTTTTACTGTTGTGTTCCATTTTTAGAACTCTTCACCTAAGTTATGAAATTTTTATAATGTTTTTAGCTGTGGTAACTATGGGTCTAATATATAGATTCATTAAAAGATATTCAAAAATGCCAATAGCTTCACTAACAGTTTTTTATGTACTATATTATTTAATTTACGTATTCAATGGACTTAGACAAGGGTTAGCTCTTGCAATATTTTTAGGAATAGGGCTTACACTGTTTAAAGAAAAGAAATACTTGAAATTTATACTTGTAACCCTGTTTGGAGCTACAATGCATATTTCCATATTAATAACTTTAATATTAATACCAATTGAAAAATTAAAAATATCCTATAAAGTTTATGCAGCAATGATTATAGGAGCCATAGTGTTAATGCTTTTAAATGTAGATATGATGGTAATAAACTTATTGCCAACCTTTTTACAACAGAAGATTTTAACCTACTGGGGATTGCTTGATATACCTATATTGGCCTTTGGTAATAGGTTTGTATTCCTTGCACTTATTTTATACTTCGCCTCAAAAGTAGAAGAAGATGAGAATACAAAATTCCTGAAGAAAATATATATAATTGGATTCATATTATATATATTAACAATGAAGAGTTCTTTAATGTCCGCAAGATTGTCAGTTTATATGAAGGCTTTAGAAGTGATATTAATACCAAATATCATATTCCTTTTAAGACAAGCTAATTTTAAATGGAAAACCCTTCAGCTTTGGGGAATAACAATGGTATTAATGTTTGGATTACTATATAAAAACCTAGCAGGTTTCCTTGAGGAAGGAGACTATTATGGGGATATTACAGTAACTCAATATCCATACATGACAGTTCTTGATTTAAATACATCACGTATTTGGAAATATAGAGAGAGACCATACTTCCTCTATAAACTAAAAGGTGTTACTTCAAAAGCTATGGGTGAAATGCCATAAAATATAAGAGCTAAGGAAATGCTGATAGGTTTCCTTAGTTTTTTTAATGTGTAGAAAATTCAACTTTTTTATTAAGAAGTCACTGAAAGGCCCTGGGGTAACTGGACTTCAGGGTGAGTGTAAAAATTACGATTTTGTACAAGTTATATTTAAGGACGTACATAAGCACGTTTTTGCTATGTAAAATTGGTAGTAGCTTTACATAGGACATAATTTCAAGTGTGTTCATGTAATTGGGTTACTCCTGGTGTTTTCACATAGTATAAGTATCCTATTCTTTTAAAATTAAAGAATTTACTTTATAATAGAAGAAGTGCTTGTTAGATGTATTTCAAAGACGGAGGGGTAAAATTGGAAGTCAATCATAAGGTGTTACAGATATTTAACTATTTACATAGTATCAAAACTATTAATGATAAAAAAGTAAGAAACATAAGTGATTATGAAGAAGTGTTTTTCCAAAATGAATTATGTACCTTAGAAGGGATAACCCTTATAAATAGTGAAGATAATGATAATTGGATTGAAATAACAAAGGAATCCAAGGACGTTTATAATAAATTTTCAAAGCTGTTTTTAAATCTAGAGAAAAACAGTGAGAACTTAGAAGTAATTTATGGACATGGACTATTTGTGGGTAAGTTAAGTGATACAACAGTAGTTCATCCAATATTAACTACAAAGATGGATTTAACCTTTAATGAGAAAAAGTCCATTTTCACTTTAAAGCCTTATAACAATGTAACTAATGTGGAGCTAGATATGCTATCAGAGCTACAAGGAGAAATAAAAGCACAAGGGATAGAAAGTGATAAATCCTCGCAATCCATAAATTCCTTTGATTTTTCATTGGAAAACCTTTTAAATACTGCTTCAAGAATAAAGTCCCTAGGAGTTAACCCTAGAGATGAAGAAGAAGTTGAAAGAGCTATTGTGGAGATTACTTCAGCGCTTAAGTTAAATGCTAATATTAATTACGATGTGGTACAATCTCTCCTTGATTTAGAAGGAGAAGGTGGAATTAATATATATAATGAGCCTGTGATTATTTTTAGAAAGGTAGACACTAGGCTTTGGAATATGGAATTAACCTCTATGATAGAAGAAATAAAAAAGGGTTTTAAGATACCTAAAACCATAGAAGCGTTAATTACAGACCAAACTCTTTCTCTTTCAGAAGAAGAAAGAGAGTCTTGGAGAGAAATAGGGGAAGAATTACTATTTCCACTACCTTATAATGAGGAACAAAAAGAAATAACAAAAAGGCTTAGTGAAAACTTTGGGGTAGTAGTACAAGGACCTCCAGGTACAGGAAAAAGTCATACTATAGTTAACTTAATAAGCCATCTTCTTGCTCATGGAAAAAGAGTTCTTGTTACCAGTCAAACAGATAGAGCATTAAAGGTATTAAATAATAAAATACCACAGGAGATAAAATCTCTATGTATGAGTATCCTTGGAGATGACTCAAAGGCTATGGAAGACTTAGATGAAGGAGTAAGAAAAATCACAGAAAATCTATCCTTGGATACAGGAGAGCTTAAAAAGGAATATAAACTTTTGAAATATAAGCTAAGACAGTGTGAGGAAAGTCAACAAAAGTTATTAAATAACTTAAAAGAGGTTTATACTTTAGAAAATTCTATAGTTAATTACCTCGGAAATAATTATTATGTGGCAGATATGGCTAAGTTTTTGAAAGAAAACTGTAATACTCTTTCTTATATTGAGGATGAAATAACTTTAGATATGAAAGAGTTTTTAAGTAATGAAGAGTTTGATACTTTGATATCATTACATTCTGTTCATTCTAAGGAGCTTATAGAACTATACTATAAAGCTAAAGAGAATATAGATAAGCTTCCGGAGTTAAGTGAGTTAATACTAAATATAGAAGGTTATAAAACCTTATTACAAAGTATATATGTCCATAGGGGAAATGTCAGTGATTGGTATGATAAAGAAAATACGAGCTATACAAATTCTAATCTAATTAATACTATAGAAACTGCCAATGAGGTTTTAAAAAAATATGAAGATACAGTGATGGAAGGAATTTTAGATAGTATTTATGAAAATGGATCAAAGAAGAATTTCTGGAATGAATTCATTATAAATATAAAAAGAGACTTAGAGAAAATTTATAATCTAAGGGCTACTATAAACAAATATAAAATTGTACTTCCTGAAAATGTGGATATTATAAAACTCAAAAAAGATTTTGAGGTAATCCACAGTATATTAGTTTCTAAGGGTAAAATTGGACCTATGTTTAAGATCTTTCATAAGGACTTAAATTATATACTTCAACAAGTTTTTATTGATGGCGAGAACATAACTTCCCTAGATCAAAGCAATGTTTTAAAGGATTATTTGGAACTGATAAAACTAGAAAAAGGAATCAGAAACTATTATAATGCTTCTGTAAAAGAGTGTGGTGGACATTTAATAACTTCAGTGGAGTCAAACTACTTAACTATAATTGATGGATTCACTAAGGATATTGAAAATATACTTAACTTTGAAGAGGATTATAAAAATAAAATATTAAATCTTCTTAAGGTGAAGAAGTTTAATCGTGAGCTTAACTTTTACAAAAGGAAAACCTATGAATACTTAAAAAGTGTCATGGTGAGCTTAAATACTATAAGAGAATTTGAAGGTTATGAAAATACCTTAGAAGAAATAAAGAAGAATCTTAACAAATACCCTGAGTTTAAAGAACTATGTGAAAAGATTAGTGAGTTAAATTTAGATTATATAAAGAAATATTATGGGAATATAGCTTATATTTCTAAGCATAGCGAATCTCTAGAGGAGCTCCAGCAGTTAAGAAGTAGATTAAAGGAAACCTGTCCTAAGCTTACTATGTCCTTGGAAAGCTTTAGGGGCGGAAACTTAAAGGAGCAATATAAAGATTTTCAAGGAGCAGTTAAGTATGCAGCTTTTAATAGCCATATAAAAACCCTATTAAATATAGATGTAAAAACCATAGAAAAGTCCCTATATGAGGAAACCATAAGAGAAAATCAACTTGTAAGGGAAATTGTTGCAAAGAAAGCTTGGTATAATCAAATTCAAAGAACTACAGAAGCACAAAAAAGAAGCTTATTCACTTGGATGGAAGCTATAAAGAGGATTGGTAAGGGCACAGGCTCTCAAGCTGTTAAGTATAGAAAAATTGCTCAAAGTGAAATGGAAAATTGTAAGGATGTAATTCCAGTATGGATCATGCCTATTAATAGGGTTATTGAAAACTTAAAGCTTAATGAAAACTTATTTGATGTAGTAATTGTAGATGAGAGCAGCCAAAGTGATGTATCAGCTCTAAGTGTACTAATGAGAGCTGAAAGGGCGGTAATAGTTGGAGATGAAAAGCAAATTAGCCCAGAGGCTATTGGTAAAAATGCTGAAAAGGTAGAAGAACTTATAGATCTTCATCTTAAGGATATTCCACATAAACAATGGTTTGATTTAAAAACTAGTTTATACAACACGGCGCTAAGAGTATTTCCAAATAGGTTGGTGCTTAAGGAACACTTTAGGTCCCTAGAAGATATCATAGGTTTTAGTAATAATCTATGTTATTCGAAGGAGATAATTCCACTAAGATGTTCTCTAAATGAAAATGCTTTAGCTCCTATAAAAACAGTAAAAATAGAAGAAGGCTTTAGGGATGGAAATAAACCAATAAACATCAAGGAAGCCTATGAGATTGTAGAAACCATAAAGAAATGTTGTGAAGACCCAGCTTATGAAGGGATGAACATGGGAGTAATATCTCTTCTTGGAGAACCACAAGCGGAACTTATAGAAAATATGCTTATAGAAAAAATAGGAATAGAAGAAATGGTGAAAAGAAATCTTGTATGCGGAGATGCTTACTCCTTCCAAGGGGATGAAAGAGACATCATATTCCTCACCATGGTGGTAGGAAACAATGTAAAGTTCGCAGCCCTTTCAAAGGACTCTGATACAAGAAGATTTAACGTAGCTGCTAGCCGTGCTAAAAATCAAATGTGGCTATTCCACTCTGTAGATCCAGAAGAATTAAGCCCTAAATGTGTAAGAAGAGAACTGCTATGTTACATGGAAAACTACACTGTAAATAAAGAAATTGAAAGTGAAGCAGCAGTAACCTTATTGCTTTCTTCCTTTGAGGAAGATCTTCAAGAAGAGTTTACAAAACAGGGGATAGCCCTGACTCCTCATTTTAAAATAGGTAAATACACTATAGACTTCATAGTTAATGGAGAGAAGAAGCTTGCTTTAAAATGCATAGGAAAGAACAATCACCTGCCTTATAGCTATGAAGAAGAGTACGCAGCTCAGCACACCTTAGAAAGAGCAGGATGGAAGTTCTTAAAGGTTAGAAGTAGCGAGTTCTATCTAAACAAAGAAGCGGTAATTGCACCTCTGAGGTAGTTCTAATATTTGCCTGAAAAATCTTCGTTTTGCAAGGTTAAACTCCCATCTATAGCAGGTGGGAGTTTCCTTTTCTTAATTTTATATCTCTGAGGTGCACCCAATATTTTACATTGAGTGGACGTATTTTAATCATGGATTTTGATAATAATATAATAAGATGAATGAAGAATAAGATAAAAAGAAAAATCAGTGGTACAATTATATAAAATCATGAAAATATAATCATGGAACAAATATAGATTAGAAGGAGCAACAGTTATGAACAATACATTAAGATTAGTTTGGAAAAGTGAAAGTGGTGACAACTTTAATGTAGGAGAACTTTCTTTTAGAAATAGTAAATATTACTTTGAATATAACGAAGGTGAAGTAAAAAAAGCTAAGGAAGTTGGATTTACACCATTAGATAGCTTTCCAAAGACTAGCTCAAGATATTTTAGAGAAGAGCTATTTACAACTTTCCAACGTTGGATTGGAGAAAAAAATCATAAAGAAGAAAATGATAAGCAAGAGAATTCTTTAGAAGCGTTAAAGAATATAGTTAATGATAATTACCACTTCTCAGAGGTGGCAGAAGTTTCTTAAATAGGACTTAATGACATTTTGGAAGGATAGGTTTCCCGGCCTCTTTAGGTGGGAGTCCTCGGCGGTAAGCAAAACTTTGGTGAGAGTCAAATCTCTTTCCAAAGTCTTAAACAAAATGAACTTGATTATTATTTAAAGAAACTTTTGGAATACTAAAACTTAAATAAATGTTAGACTATTGTTTTTTTAAAAAAGCAGTAGTCTTTTTATAATATTAGGTAAGTTTCAACCGTGTTTTTCAGGATAATTGTTTAATAATTTTCAGGATAAGGATTTACCTGTGTATGGTGATGGTATGAACATAAGAGATAGGTTATATGTAGAAAATCATTCATTATAAGTTTAATATGAAGACACTTTGATGCAAAGAAAATCTTAGCACACCATTAAGGCTCTATTAGGAGGAGCTGAATAAAAGTAGCTTGGTAATTATTTATGTAACTTAAGGAACTTTGAGAAGAATTAGCTATTTTGTTAACATTGTGAAGTAATATGTAATCATAATAAGTTTATGCTATAAAAATATAGGTTAAGTGGTATAATTAGGATGTGACTATAATCTCAGGGTGTAAAATAATATATAAATATAAATAAAATATAAAATAAATAGATAAAATCCGTAAATAATAGGAGGGTAAAAATGAAAGGTATAATACTTGCTGGGGGATCGGGTACTAGACTCTACCCAATAACTAAATCTGTATCAAAACAAATACTACCTATTTATGATAAGCCAATGATCTATTATCCCTTATCTGTACTAATGCTTGCAGGTATTAGGGAGATTTTAGTTATATCCACTGAAAGAGATATTAATGATTTTAAGGAACTTTTAGAAGATGGAAGTGAACTTGGATTAAACATTCAGTATGCAATTCAAGCAGCACCTAATGGTCTTGCAGAAGCCTTTATTATTGGAGAAGAATTCATTGGAGATGATAAAGTAGCTCTTGTGCTTGGAGACAATATATTCTATGGATATGGATTCTCAGAAAGATTACAAAAGGCGGTAAACAGGGATGAAGCCACTATATTTGGTTATCATGTAAGTAATCCTAAGGAATTTGGTGTTGTAGAATTTGATAAAAATAATAATGTTTTAAGCATAGAAGAAAAGCCAGAAAATCCAAAGTCTAACTATGCAGTGCCAGGATTATATTTCTACAACAATGAAGTTGTGGAAATAGCTAAGAATGTTAAACCTTCACATAGAGGAGAACTTGAAATTACCTCTGTTAATAATGAATATCTAAAAAGAGGAAAATTAAAGGTGGAGCTTTTAGGAAGAGGCATGGCTTGGTTAGATACAGGAACCCATAGAGGGTTACTAGAAGCCTCAAACTTTGTGGAAGTAGTTCAAACGAGACAGGGACAGTATATTGCTTGCCTAGAGGAGATTGCCTTTAGAAAAGGATACATAGATAAAAATCAATTATTAAAATTAGCAGAGCCTCTAACTAAAACAGAGTATGGAAAGTACTTAATACATATTGCTAATAATGATGAGATTAACGGAAAGTAAAATCCGTTGAGTAGAAGTTTTAAGATGAAAGATTAATATATAAGTTGCAATAGTATTTTTGTATTATAAGAGTATCTTAAAATAACTTATACAAAGGATAATGCATGATAGAATTAGTTATTTATGTAGCTTCTTTATTGCATTCTATATAGAGAAAATAGAGGAACACAATAATTAAGAAAGTTATTGTGGACACATGCAAAATAAAAATCGTATATTGTTTAGATTAACTTATTATTTAATATAAAGGAGAACACATCCATGAAAACTTATTTAGTTACAGGGGGAGCTGGATTTATAGGCTCTAATTTCGTAATATATATGCTAAATAAATACAAAGACATAAAAATTATAAACCTAGATAAATTAACCTATGCAGGTAATTTAGAAAATCTGAAGACTATAGAAAATAACCCAAACTACATATTTGTGCAAGGCGATATTTGTGATAATGAATTAGTGGAAGATATATTTAAAAATCACGAAGTTGATTATCTTGTGAACTTTGCAGCAGAATCTCATGTAGATAGAAGTATAAAAGAGCCAGAAATCTTTGCTAAAACTAATGTTTTAGGTACAGTAAATCTTTTAAATGCAGCAAAGAAGGCTTGGGAAACAAAGGATGGTTGGAAAGAAGGTAAAAAATATCTTCAAGTTTCCACTGATGAAGTATATGGTTCTTTAGGAGATACAGGATATTTCATGGAATCAACTCCTCTTGACCCACACAGTCCTTACTCCTCAAGTAAAGCTGGAGCAGACCTAATGGTTAAGGCTTATGGAGATACTTATAAAATGCCGATAAATATTACTAGATGTTCAAACAACTATGGTCCATATCAATTTCCAGAAAAGTTAATTCCCCTACTAATTAACAATTGTCTACAACATAAGGATCTACCTGTGTATGGAGATGGTATGAACATAAGAGATTGGTTATATGTAGAAGACCACTGTAAAGCTATAGACATGGTATTAAACCAAGGAAAACTAGGAGAAGTTTATAACGTAGGTGGACACAATGAAAGAACTAACATACAAATCGTTAAAACTGTTATAGAATATCTAAATGAAAATGTAGATAAAGAAGTAACAGAAACTCTTATAAAGTATGTAGAAGATAGAAAAGGTCATGATAGAAGATATGGTATAGATCCAACAAAGATAAAGGAAGACTTAGGATGGTATCCAGAAACTGCCTTTGAAGTTGGTATAGTAAAAACTATACAATGGTACTTAGATAATAAAGAGTGGATGAGCCGCATAACTTCTGGAGAATATCAAAAGTATTATAACTCCATGTATAATTAGAAAATCTTAACTAGAAACCTTCATCCTTTCAGATGGAGGTTTTTTCATGAAATTTTAATCCCTCGGAGGTGCATCCATAATATGGGGGAACCTCCGAAGTAATATTTAATTAATATTTTATGAAAACAAGCTATTTTTGTTGAAATAATAGTTAATCATATATAATATAAAGTAGGGTTAGTTTAAAATTTGTAACTATTATATAGAATGCAATAAGATTTTAACCTATAACAAGATGAAATTATTCGTAAGTCATTAATAGGGTATATAAAAATCGTGTAAAAAAGGAAAGAGGTGAGTTTTAGTGAGGATTTAATATTTACAAGATAATCTCTCGCTAAAAATAATTATGGGAAATTTTAATTTCATTGAAACAGATATAAAAGACCTTTACATAATTGAACCAAAAGTATTTGGAGACAACAGGGGCTTCTTCATGGAGACCTATAATTATAACAGCTTTAAAGAAGCTGGATTATCTATGGAATTTGTACAAGATAATCATTCAAAGTCTAAAAAAGGCGTATTAAGAGGAATGCATTTTCAAAGTAAGCACTCCCAAGGAAAGCTTGTGAGAGTAAGTAAGGGTGAAGTTTACGACGTAGCAGTAGATTTAAGAAAGAATTCTGAAACCTATGGAAAGTGGGTTGGGGTTTATTTAAGTGAAGAAAATAGAAAAATGTTTTATGTGCCAGAAGGCTTTGCTCATGGCTTTTTAGTTACTTCCGAGGAAGCTGAGTTTATCTATAAATGTACGGATTTCTACCATCCTGAGTTTGAAGGAAGCTTATTATGGAATGATCCGGAAGTTGGGATTCAGTGGCCAATAGAGGATATTCAAGAGGTACTATTATCGGATAAGGACAAGAAGGGTTTACCACTTAAGGAGTTAAAATTAGAGTTTTAGCTTAACCATTAAAACCAACTTTTATCAAAACTCTTGGGCTTATT
>NZ_JAVWDJ010000029.1:18456-36995 GCF_036642255.1 Clostridium sp.
TAGAGTTTTAGCTTAACCATTAAAACCAACTTTTATCAAAACTCTTGGGCTTATTAAGTGATTAAATCTATTTGAAAGCTTAGATTTATTTAACTCTAATAAATGCAAAATCTTTAATGAAATTTAACATGTGATGATGGTTAAGGAGATAGACCAAAAGATAGATAACAGGTTAGAAGAATTTATAGCTCTATCCAGTAGTGGTTGAGGAAATTAAAATTGTTCATTATTTAAACATTGGGTTGGAGGAAAAGTAATGAAAGTATTAGTAACGGGAGCAAAAGGACAATTAGGTACTCAGTTAATTAATATATTAAAAAATGGTATAGCTGAACTAGGTGAATTACCAAGCAAAATAAAACCTTGTGAAATAGCTGCCTTTGATAAGAGTGAATTAGATATAACAGATTTAAATACTGTAAGAGAAGTGCTTTGTAGGGAAAAGCCTGAAGTGATAATTAATTGTGCTGCTTACACTAATGTGGATGGCTGTGAAACTAATGAAGATTTAGCCTTTAAGATTAACAGTATTGGTCCAAGAAACTTAGCTATAGTTAGTGAAGAAATAGGAGCAAAAATAGTGCATCTTTCCACAGACTATGTATTTCAGGGGAACGGAAATAAGCCTTATAGAGAATATGACAGCATAAATTCAGTAAGTGTCTATGGAAAAACTAAAGCACTAGGTGAAGAATATGTAAGAGAATTTTCTTCAAAATACTTTATAGTAAGAACAGCTTGGGTATATGGATATAGCGGAAAGAATTTTGTGAAAACCATTATAAAGGCTGCAAAAGAAAAAGGTCACTTAACAGTGGTTAATGATCAAAGGGGTAACCCAACTAATGCAGAAGATTTAGCGTATCATATTTTAAAGCTAATAATTACTGAAGAATATGGAATATATCACTGCAGTGGAGAAGGTGAATGCACTTGGTATGATTTTGCTAAAGCTATAATAGAGCTTTCAGGAATAAACTGCACTGTAGAGCCTACAACCTCGGAGAAATTTAATAGTGCGGCAAAAAGACCAACTTTTTCATCTTTAGATAATATGATGTTAAGATGTACTGTAGGAAATGAAATGAGACCTTGGGAAGAAGCCCTTAAAATGTTTATTAAGAACTTTAACCAGGGTTTGGAATAAGGGATATTTATTCCTATGATATCAAAACAGTTTTAACAGGTAAGAAGATTAAATCATGCAGACATTATTATTTAAAACTTTTTAAAAATCTGAAGTGAAATCAACTTTTTACCTTTTGAAGTTGTAGTAAAATGAAAACAGGAGAAAAAACATGAGTAGTATAAAAGCAAAATGGAATAAACTCTATGAAAGTCCAATAGTTAAGAATATCTTAGGGCTAGGATTATTTCGTGGTGGATATATAGTAGGAAACGTAATTTTAACTGGTTTAATTTATAGAAATGTTGGAGATGACCGAATTGCAGGAGTATGGTTTACCATTTTATCAATCCTAACTTGGATAAATATGCTGGATATGGGACTTGGAAATGGACTTAGAAACAAATTAAGTGATACTCTAAATGAAGGCAACCATACCTTAGCAAAGAAATATATAAGTACCACCTACTATATAATGGGGGTTTTAACGGTTATATTTTTAGCAGTGTTTACCGTATCAAATTTCTTTATAAATTGGAATAGTGTATTTAATATAGGGGAAGATGTATTAACAGGAAGAACCCTTAAAATAATGATGAATCTCATGATAAATTTTTATCTTATTTATTTTTATCTTTCTCTAATATGTCCAATATATCATGCAATACTTAAATCCTATGTAGTTAACTATATTTCCTTTTTAACTACAGCAGTAAATTGCATCATAATCTTTGTTTTGAATTTATTAAATATCAAAGATGTTGTTTTAATGAGTTTTATATATAACTTTTCATCTATAGTAATTGTACTTTGGATTAGTCTTAGAGATTTCAATGGAGAATTGAAACATATTAAACCTAGCTTCAAGTTTATTGATAAAACTCTTACAAAAGACATCCTAGGAATTAGCACGAAGTTTTTAATAGTTCAAATTGCCACTGTGGTATTATTTTCAACAGATAGTTTCCTTATAACAAAATTAATAGGGCCAGAAGAAGTAAGCCCTTATTATTTCGTAAGTAAGCTGTTTAGAAATTATATAACTGTATTTATTGTTATAATAACTCCTTTCTGGAGAGCCTTTTCTAAGGCGTACTTTGATAAGGATATAGCTTGGATTAAAAGTTCCTTTAAGAAGATATTTATTGCCACTGGTGGAATTTTTGTATGTATAATAATCACCATATTCATAACAAATCCAATCATTAAAGTATGGGCTGGTAAGGAGCAAAACATGAGCATGCCACTTATTATTGCCTGCGCAGCTTATACTATGATCCATATTTGGTGTACTATATTCCAATACTTCTTAAATGCTATAAATGAGCTAGATGTACAAATGATATCCTATATTTTTGCAGGAGCAATTAATATACCTCTATGTATTTTCTTAGTGAACAAGTTAGGCCTGGGAAGTACAGGTATTGCTATGGGAACAGGAATTTCCCTACTACTTTTTGCAGTGTTAGGACCTATAAGTACCTATAAAAATTTAAAGAAGCTTTCTGTGGACAATGGATAGGTTATCCATTTAAGGGATGTACTTATAAAAGTTAAGTGGTATAATTAAAAAAACTAAATCTATTTGAATAAACCCTAGGGGAAATAGGAGGAAGAAAATGAAAGTTTTAGTTTGTGGTGGAGCTGGTTACATAGGAAGTCACATGGTAGCTGAGCTTTTAGAACAAGGAAAAGAAGTTGTGGTACTAGATAACCTAGAAAAAGGACATAAAGAATCTCTATTTGGTGGAAAGCTTTATGTGGGAGACTTAAGAGACAGAAAAATATTAGATCAAGTTTTTACAGAAAATAAAATAGATGCAGTAATTGACTTTGCAGCTTATTCCTTAGTTGGAGAAAGCATGGAGGAGCCACTTAAGTATTTTAACAATAACGTATACGGAACTATAAGTCTTTTAGAGGCTATGAAAGATCATGGAGTTAAATACATAGTATTTTCTTCTACAGCGGCTACCTATGGGGAGCCAGAAACTATTCCAATAATGGAAAGTGATAAGACGGTTCCTACTAATGCTTATGGCGAATCTAAATTGTTAGTGGAAAAAGTACTAAGATGGTGTGATACTGCTTATGGAATAAAATATACTGCTCTAAGATATTTTAATGCAGCAGGTGCTCATATCAGTGGGAAAATTGGAGAAGATCACAGCCCAGAATCTCATTTAATACCTTTAATTCTGCAAGTAGCTCTTGGAAAAAGAGAAAATATAAAGATATTTGGAGAAGATTACAAAACTGAGGATGGCACTTGTATAAGAGATTACATTCATGTAAGCGACCTTGCTTCAGCTCATAGTTTGGCTCTGGATAGATTAATGAGAGGAGAAGAAAGTGCAATTTACAATCTAGGAAATGGCACAGGCTTCTCAGTGAAAGAAGTAATAGAAGTTACAAGAAAAGTAACAAATCACCCTATTCCAGCAGTAGTTTCAGAAAGAAGAGCAGGGGATCCAGCAATCCTAATTGCATCTTCTGAAAGAGCAGTTAAAGAACTAGGATGGAAACCTAAATATAATTCCTTAGAAACTATCATTGAAACTGCTTGGAATTGGCATAAGAATCATCCAAATGGATATTCAAAATAAAAAATTAAAAAGTAGTACTTTCTGGATAGTCTATATATCTTAGAGATTACAGTAAGTATAAATAAATTAAATATAAAAGATGAAAAACCCACAGGAAAATTTAAAGTGTATCCTCTGTAAAGGACATTTTAAGTCTCCTTTGGGTTTTAATTTTTGAGAATATATTAACAAGGTGAACAATCTTAAGGAGACAAAAAATGAAAGGCTATCCTTCTATGGAATATGTACCAATTATAACAAAATATATCCATTAGAATAATAGAAAACCATATGATATAATCCACTCAAAGAGGCGTAAAATCAAGGGTTAGTGCAGATTTTCCTAACATAGCCTTTTACATTACTATTGTACATATGGGAGGATAAAAATGAATAAAAAGTTAAGAGTACTATGTAGTTTAATATCAGCAACAATGATTGGTGGTATGTTAAATACTGCCACTGTGAAGGCTGCAACATTATCAGAATTGGATAGTATTTATGCTAACGCTTATAATGCAACGGTAAATGCAATGACAGTAAAAACTCAAAAGTCCGTTAATGAAGCCAGGGGTAAAATAGCACTAATACCAAAAAACTTAGATTGGGCTATTGGAGAATTTTCTAAGCAAGTTGATAAAATTCAACATCCAATATTTGTTACAGCTTATGAGGCAATTGTAAAAGCTCAAGCAACTCCAACACAAGCAAATATAAATGCTGCAAAAGCTGCCATAGACCCAGATATGCCGATTTTCTATAGAGGTTCATATAGCACAGCTGTAGATGTGATTCAACAAGGACTTATGAAAAATGCAGTAGATGCTTATAATAAAGCAGTTGAATCAATGTTACAAGAAGATATAGATGAAGCAAATAAATTATTTGACGAGATAAAAACGGCAGTAGATAGTTCAATTGTTGCGTGGGTAGATGCTGTACAAAACTTAGGTGACAATGAAGAATTAAATGATAGTGGTACTCATAAATTCAACTATGTAATTTCATCAGAAACTGGTACTTTTGGACCAGAAGATTCAGATAACCCTACTAAAATAGAGGGTAATATATTTTTAAACGAAACAAGTGGACAAGCAATTACATTACGTAATTTAAATATAACTGGTAATCTTTTAATTAACTTTGGAACAGGTGAAGTTATCTTAGAAAACGTTACTGTAGATGGAGTAACTGTTAACAATGTAGGTTCTCATTCCCTTTATGTTAAAGGAAGTTCAAATGTTAAAGCGCTTACAGTACAAGATAACAACGATGATGCTCGTATAGTAGTGGAAGGAACTGCTACCATAGCTAATGCTAAAGTATTATCTGGTGCAAAGCTTGAAGTTGCAGAAGGCTCAACTGTGGGAAAAGTTGATATAGCTACAAAAACACCTAGTAAAAAAGTTATTTTAAGTGGAAACTTAAACAATGTAGATGTAACTTCAGCAGGAACAATTGAAGTTATATCAGGTACAGTAAACCTATCTTCTAGCACAAATGTAGAAGTTACAGTAACAACAGGAATTGATGCAGTAGTTAATAAAGGTGAGGGCACAGACAGTGTTGTGGTAGCTCCATCATCAACATGGGATGTAAAAGATTTAGCTGGACTAAAAGCGGCATTACAAAATGAGAGAGTTGAAACAATCAACATCACAGCAGATATTAAAGATATTGCTGAAGCAATAGTAGTTAATCGTGAAGTAACAATCAATGGTGGAGACAAAGTATTAACTTTTACAAATGTTCTTAATACATTAGAAAATGGAAAAAGACAAGGAATTTTAGTTCTTTCAAACGGAGTTGAAATTAACGGTGTTACTGTGACAATGTCAGGGGAAGCTAATAAATGGCAAGGAGTTTACGGAATCCAAGTTTATAACTCAACTGATGTTATGCTTAACAATGTAGCTGTTTCAGGAGCAGATGGTGGAATCTTAGTAAATGGATCAGAAGTAGAATTAACAGGAGTAACAACAGTTAGTGGAAATGAGTTTGGTGGAATCGAAGTATCAAAAGGTACATCAGCAGAATTAACAAATTCAACATTAACAGTAACAGGAACTTTAGTTAATGCTTCTGAGGAATATGGCATGCCAACAATTTGGTTAGTAAATACCCAAGGAACTGTAACAGGAACAAATGCGCCAACTGCAATAAATACAACAATAAAAGCTGATCAAACTCAATATTATGTTACTACTGGAAATGAAGTAGCTAAGCCTTCTACTTATAAATTTGCATTCGAAGTACCAGAAGGAATTGTAGCAGGTACAGAGGTAACTGTTCCAGTAACCTTTGCAACTGATGTAACTAAGCAAACAGGATATGAAAAAGTAAGGTTTGAATTCAGCAATGAAGCTGTATCAACAGGAAATGTAACTTTCAAGGCTACAGATACAACTAATACAGAATATACTTTTACTAACAATGGGGTGTGGGGACCAGAATCAGGATTCCCAATTGCTGCAAATTACACTGTAACACAACCTTGGAAAGTAACCTTTGAAAAGGCGGGAACCTATACAATTACATTTAAATTAGTTGATAAGGCTAATAATGGTGCTGTAATTGCTGAAGGAACAACTGAGGTAGTTGTAGGAGAGCAAATTAATCAATAGTAGTTCTCGCACTAAATATATAACTAAATCTTTAGTGATTAGCTGAAATATTATATTGGTGTTAGACTACAGATATTTAAAATAGAAAAGTACTTGTTATTAAGAAAGTCCAGTAGAGAGAAATCTCTGCTGGGCTTTTAACTTTGCATGCTGAAACCAGCATAAACCCTATGTATTCTTATAAATATCTACAAATGTAAATATATATTTTTATATTTATATATGGAAGTATTCACATATTTATTTATTATTATTTTTATGTCTTTCTCTAAAGATAACTTGGAGTATCTTACTTGATGTTACCTTCAAATATTTTGCATTGGACAAATTGTTCATCACAAAATAAACAGTGAGTTTCTATTATTAGTACCGTAGAAAAAGTAGGTGAGCTTATAAATTATGAGAAAAGTATCTTTTCTTCTCATGAAATTATAAAACCCTTAAAAAAACCCACACTAGATGATATAATGTAAAAATGATAATCAAATCAATAGAAAGGTGAAGGTACATACCTTATGGTTTTTACATCTACGGTTTTTATGTTCATGTTTCTGCCAATAGTAGTTGGTGGATATTTTTTAATTAGAAAAGAATTTCGTAATATGCTGCTGCTTCTAGCTAGTTTATTATTTTATGCTTGGGGTGAGCCTAAGTTTGTTTTAGTAATGTTATTATCTATTATTATAAATTTTTATTTTGGAGTTCTAATACACAAGAATTTTGAGAATAAAAGTAAGAAAAAGCTTTACCTAGTTATTTGTTTAGTGCTTAATCTAGGGCTGCTGATATTCTTTAAATATGCTAATTTCTTAGTACATAATCTAAATAGCTTAATGGGATTGGTGTCTATAGAGTACACTGTTAACTTAAGAACTATTCCATTACCTATAGGAATATCCTTTTTTACCTTCCAAGGACTTTCTTATGTGGTTGACGTATACAGAAAAGATACTAAGGTTCAGAAGAATATATTTGATTTGGCACTATATATCGCTCTATTCCCTCAACTCATTGCAGGGCCTATTGTAAGATATCAAGATGTAGATAGGGAAATAGAAAAAAGAGAAATAACCATAGATAAAACCTATTATGGAATAAGAAGATTTATAATGGGTTTTGCTAAAAAGATCCTCATAGCCAATGGTACTGGAGAAATTGCAGATAAAATCTTTGCAATTCCATCAAATGAGTTAACCGCAGGGGTAGCTTGGTTAGGTATAATTTGTTATACCCTTCAAATTTACTATGATTTTTCAGGGTATTCTGATATGGCTATAGGTCTCGGAAAAGTTTTTGGGTTTAATTTCCTAGAAAACTTTAACTACCCATATATATCAAAAAGCATTAGAGAGTTTTGGAAACGATGGCACATATCTCTAACAACTTGGTTTAGAGATTATCTATACATTCCTCTAGGGGGGAATCGATGCTCCACAGCTAAGTCCTATAGGAATCAAATAATAGTATTTTTACTATCAGGGCTTTGGCATGGGGCAAGTTGGAATTTTATCTTTTGGGGAGCTTTCCATGGAACCTTCTTAGTAATTGAAAGAACTCCTATTGGAAAAGTATTAAATAGACTTTGGGCACCGATAAGACACCTATATGCCTTATTGATAATAATGGTGGGATGGGTATTCTTTAGAGCGGAGAACCTTACTGCAGGTTGGAATTATGTAAAAGCCATGTTTAGTGCAACAGGAACAAGTAATCTTTACTATCCAGCCCTTTATTTAAATAATAAATCCATGCTAATTTTAGTAGCAGGAATCATTTTTTCAGCACCGATAATGAAGTATTTAAAAGGCTTTATAAAAGGTTCCATAGAAGATAATCATGAAGAAAGTACAGTAAAAAAGGTTAAAAATTCTACTAATAATAGTAATGAGAAGAATTTCGAGGAAACTATAACAAATAAGAGCTTAAGCAGGGAAAGTGCAGTAACCTGTACCACATCAAATTCTAAAGATGAGGAGCAGAATGCAAACTCAATAACTCTTTCAAATAGTGATTTAAGAGAACTTTCTAAGAGAAAAGATGAAGAGGGGACTAAAGAAATTAATAAACTAAAGTCTAATAAATCTAGTTCTGATTCAAGCACCACAATATATTACTATTTAAGAGATTTAACACTGATAGTTTTATTTGTAGTTTGTTTAGTAACTCTATCCAGTACCACATATAATCCGTTTATTTATTTTAGATTCTAGTAGTGGAGGTGAAAATCATGGAAAGTAAGACAAGCAAAATATTAGCACAAACTAGAAATCTTGTTATTTTAACCTTAATATTCTTTGGGATTATTGCTGGTATATATAACGAAGCCTCTAAAAATGTGGTGAAACTTAATATTTCATCAAAAACTTCTAAAAATAATACCTATCAAGTGTTTTACACTAACAAAGTAAATAGCTTGTTTAATGAAGAGATGATTATAAATGCAGCTGTAAAGCCTAGTAAAGAATTTCAAGATATAAAATTTAAGATTCCTAGTAGGGAAATAGATAAGCTTAGAATTGATTTTGGAGTAAAGCCAGAAGAAGTCATAATAGAGAATATTACTCTAGAGCACAGATTGAAGAAGGTTGTCCTTTCACCGGCAAAAATTCTAGAGGTGTTTTCTAAGGTGGGAGAGCATGTTGAAAAAATTGAAGTGAAAGATAATTTATTATATATTATCTCTCAAAAAGAAGATCCTCTAATTTATGGGGAAAACACAGCTACTCTTTTGGAGCAAGGTGAAATAAATAAAGATTTAATGATAACTATAGCAATCATAGCAATAACCTTTGCTGCAATATCATTATGGATATATGGATTTATTAAAAGAAAGGGACTATCCATAAGAAAGCTTGGATTTATTTCAGTATTTATGATAGCTATTTTCCTACCAAGTACTTTAAATGCTGTAGGAATCCAAGTAGGCGAAAATACAGAACAAAGACAACTGGCAAAGAAACCTAGTTTTAAGCTAGATATAGAAACAATAAAGTCATATCCTAAGAATTATGAGAATTATTTAAATGATAACTTTGGACTTAAAAATTTACTTGTAAAATGGAATAGTTACTTAAATGTTAAATTACTAAATCAATCTCCTTCTCAAAAAGTTACAGTAGGAGAAGAAGGATGGCTCTACTATACTCAAGAGGGCAATGAGAACTTAATAGATGTATATAGAGGAGCAATTTTATTTAAAGAAGAAGAGTTATTAAAAATAAAAGAAAATTTAGAAGAGAGAAGAGATTGGCTTCAGTCTCAAGGAATTCCTTTTGTGATTACAGTGACTCCAAATAAGGAAACCATATATGGGGAATACCTACCAAATAACATCAAAAAAGTATCAGAGGAAACAAGATTAGATCAGCTACTTTCGTATTTAGAAAAAAACTCAGATATAGAAATTGTTGATATAAGGCAAAAACTTTTAGATAAAAAGAACGAAGAAAGATTATATGACAAAACAGATTCCCATTGGAATGAATATGGAGCATATATAGGATATAGTGCAATAATGGAAGAAGTGAATGAATATTTTCCTGAAATTAAACCTAAGGAGTTCCAAGATTTTAATGTTGAGAAAAAATGGATAAATGAGGGAGGCGATTTAGCTAAGCTCATTGGGATTCCAAAATCCTTTGCAGAAGAACATATAATTCTTACTCCAAAAGCTTCAAGAAAAGCTATCCCAGTAGGCGGCTATACATATAAGTTAGCTCAAGGAACGGTAATGGATACTGCAGATAAGTCACTTCCAAAGCTACTTATGTTTAGGGATTCTTTCACCGTAAGATTATTACCACTTATATCAGAGCATTTTAGCACTTCAATATATCAATGGAGTCACACCTTTGATGAGAAATTAATATTGCAAACAAAGCCAGATATAGTGATTCATCAAATAACTGAAAGATTCATAGGAGAATTACTAAGAGAAAATCCTAAAGCGATAAAAAAGTAAATACAAAAAACAAACTCACAGGGAAAATATTTCCTGTGAGTTTCTATATTTTAAGAAAAATTTAACAATGGCATTATTTACTATACAAAAAGTGAATTAAATAGTAAACTAAAAGCATAACTTATATGGTGATTATGCCGAAATAAGTTTAATTATGAACAAATGTGGCACACTAATTACACCAATTAATATATTATTTATGCCATAAATATGTTAAGCAAGAAATTTTATCTAATAGCACAGAAGAAGTTATTATGCTATAATGTATGTGAATTTCACACCACTATATATAAATCGACATTTTTCCAAAACACTTAATAGTTAGCAATAAAATTCAGGCTAGTAATTTTAACCAATGATTAGTCCTGTTTTAAATAAGATGAAAAATTAAGATGGTTAGTGCTGTGAAGTTACTAAATAAATTTAATATTAAGATGACACCATATAATTTTAATTATGGAAGTAACTAATCTCCTATTGAAGGAGAATAAATAAAATACACTTCATAATAAATGAATTTTTAGGCTTTTAAGATGAAAAATTTAAAAATTAAAACTTAAAGACCTTATAGGAACCAAGATGTTCTTATTTATAAGAAAAATGTTGAGTTTGGTTCCATACAAATAAATAAACAGTAAAAATATATAACTGTTTAAATTTATGGTGAATTAGAGGAGGATATTATATGTCTGAAGTACAAACACATAATATGCAAGTAACTATAAAAGAAAATATTAAAGAAAAAGGTTTTTTATATAACTTTACTAAAAGACTAATGGATATAATAGGCGCAGCAGTAGGCCTTGTATTACTTAGTCCAGTATTTTTAATACTAGCTATATTAGTTAAGTTAGATTCTAAAGGACCTGTATTTTTTGCCCATAAAAGGTTGGGCCATAGAGGAAAAATAATAAAAATATATAAATTCAGAAGCATGGTTATCAATGCTGAAGAATTATTAAATAATCTAACTCCAGAACAAAAAAAGGAATTTGACGAAAACTTTAAGTTAGAAAATGATCCTAGAATAACAAAAATGGGAGATTTTTTAAGAAGAACAAGTTTAGATGAATTACCACAGTTAGTAAATATCCTTCAGGGAGATTTAAGTATAGTAGGACCAAGACCTATCGTAGAGAAGGAAATTGAACTTTATGGTAAGTACGGTAAGAAGTTTTTAAGTGTAAAGCCTGGCTTAACAGGAAACTGGCAAGCAAATGGTAGAAGTGACACAACTTATGATGAAAGAGTACAGCTTGATATGGATTATATAGATAAAAGAACTATATGGATGGATATAGCGATTATTTTAAAGACTGCCGTAGTGGTGTTTAAAAGAGAAGGTGCAAGATAATCCAGTACACAATACTAAAAACATAGTGAGAAGGTGCTTAAATGAAGAAATATGATTACTTAATAGTAGGTGCGGGATTGTACGGATCAGTATTTGCTTATGAAGCTACTAAAAGAGGAAAGACTTGCCTAGTAATTGATAAGAGAAATCATATAGGTGGCAATATATACTGTGAAAGTATAGAAGGAATTAATGTGCATAAATACGGAGCTCATATTTTTCATACTAGCGATGATGAGATATGGAGCTATGTTAATAAATTTACAGAATTTAATAGATACACAAATTCTCCAATAGCAAATTTTAATGGGGAAATATACAATATGCCTTTTAATATGAATACCTTTAATAAATTGTGGGGAGTAGTGACTCCGAAGCAAGCAAAGGAAAAGATAGAAGAGCAAAGAAGTATATTAGGAAATAAGACACCAGAAAATTTAGAAGAACAAGCTATTTCCTTAGTAGGAACAGATATCTACGAAAAGCTTATAAAGGGATATACAGAAAAACAATGGGGTAGAAGCGCAACAGAACTACCTCCTTTTATAATAAAAAGATTACCAGTGAGATTTACTTACGATAATAACTACTTTAATGATAAGTATCAAGGAATACCTATAGGTGGTTACAATGTTATAATTGAAAATCTTCTTAAGGATTGTGAGGTAAAACTTAGCTGTGATTACTTTGAAAATAGAGAAACTCTAAATAACCTTGCAGATAAAGTGTTATTTACAGGGATGATTGATGAGTTTTATGAGCATAGGTACGGAGTTTTAGAGTATAGAAGTTTAAGGTTTGAAACTGAGACTTTAAAAGAAGAAAATTACCAAGGAAATGCTGTAGTAAATTACACAGATAGGGAAACCCCGTATACAAGGGTAATTGAACATAAACATTTTGAATTTGGAACCAGTGAAACTACAGTAATAACAAAGGAATATCCAAAGGAATGGGAAAAGGGTGATGAACCTTATTATCCAGTATTTGATAAAAAGAATTTAGATTTATTTAATGAATATAAAGCTCTTGCGGATAAAGAGGATAAAGTAATATTTGGGGGAAGACTTGGAGAGTATAAATATTACGATATGCATAATGTAATAAGAGCGGCGTTAAAAAAAGTAAAAGAGGAGTTTAGGGATTAATGGATATAAAAATACTGGTGGCAACACATAAAAAGTATAAAATGCCAAAAGAAAATATATACATCCCCATCCATGTAGGAAGTGAAGGAAAACAAGATTTGGGATATGTGGGAGACAACACTGGGGACAACATATCTAAGAAAAACCCAAATTATTGTGAACTAACAGGACTATATTGGGCATCTAAAAATTTAAAATGCGATTATATAGGATTGTGCCACTACAGAAGATATTTTACAAATAAAAGCTTCCTCTCCAGAATAGATAACTCGAAAGACAAGTTTCAAATGATTCTAACTAAAAGTGAGATAGAAGAGCTTTTAAAGGATAGTGATGTTATTCTTCCAAGAAAGAGGAATTACTACATAGAAACAATAAAATCGCATTATAGACATGCTCACTATATAGAAGATTTAAATAAAGTAGAAGAAATAATAAAAGAAAAACATAGTGACTATTTAGAGAGCTTTAACGTAGTAATGAAGGGAACAAGACTTCATTTATTTAATATGTTTATAATGAAAAAAGAGCATTTTGATGAATACTCTGATTGGCTTTTTTCTATATTGTTTGAACTAGAAAAAAGAGTAGATATATCAAAATATGATGCTTATCAAAGTAGAATCTTCGGGTTCTTAAGTGAAAGATTATTCAATGTATGGCTAGAAAAAAAGGCACTGAAAGAAAAAGAAGTTCCGGTAGTAAATCTAGAAAAAGTAGATTGGATAAAGAAAGCAAATGAATTCTTAAAAAGAAAGTATAGAAGTTAGAACTTAACCATGTTTTAAAGAGATAAGTAATGGTGTCTTTGGAAGATCATAAGACGAAAGATTAAACTTTCTAACAGATGTTAGTTTGTTAAGGGTTAAATCTTTTTATAAAGCCGTTAAATAAAAGAAATTTGTTTATTATTTAAAGAAAGGGGACTATTATGAGAAACTTAATATTTTATTTTTCTAGTTTGATATTTAAGGCTTTTAGTATAGTACCCATAAAAAATAACAGAATTATACTAGAGTGTGAGTATGGTAAAGGTTTCTATGGAAACCTTCTCTACATTTACAAGGAAATAAGGAAACGAGATTTAGATGTGGAAATTATTATTCCCCTAAATAGAGGTGTGATCATAGATTTACAGCAAGAAGAAAATGTTAAGCTTATAACCACTCGCTCCATAAGTCATTTGTATTATCTAGCCACCTCAAAATACTGGATTACTGACAATCATTATTATCAATTTCTAAGAAAAAGAAAAGACACAATAATGATAAATACCTGGCATGCACTGGGAGCCTTCAAAAAATTTGGATTACACTCAGCAAAAGGTGAAGATGTAGAAAGATTTAAGAAGGATGGAGAAAATATTGATTATCTATTAGTAAGTGCTGATAAGCTAAAGAGTATTTATTCTGAGGCATTAAATGTACCTACAGATAGAATATTATCCCTTGGAATCCCAAGAACAGATCCACTATTTGATGAAAGTTATAAAAGTAATATAAAAGGAAAGTTCTTAGATAAGCATAAGGTAGCAAGTGGGAAAAAACTAATCTTATACGCTCCAACTTTTAGGGATAACGAAAAAGAGACGTTTAATATGAAGCTAGATTTAGGGTTACTTAAAAGAGTTTTAGGTGAAGAATATTTAATACTATTAAAGCTTCATCCAATAATAAGAAACAAGGACATAATTCCAGAGAATATGAAGAATTTTGTACTGGATGTGAATAATGAAAATATCAATGATTTGATGATAGCTTCAGATTTTTTAATAACAGATTATTCTTCAGTAGTGTTTGAATACGCTCTTCTTGAGAAACCTATGATATTCTTTGCTTATGATTATGATGACTTTAAAGAAAATCTTAGGGATTTTTATTTTCCTTACGAGGAATTTGTACCAGGACCTATAGTAAAAACTACAAAAGAGGTTATAGAAGCAATAAAAAGCAATAACTTCCCAATAGATAAAGTTAAAAAGTTTTCCAAGGAGTTTTGTGGCTTTGTTGGTGGAAAATCTAGTGAGAGATTTGTAGAATTCTTTTTGAGTAAATACAAAAGACATTAGAGAAAATTTAATTGAGAAAGTTTTCTTTAATTATATAGCGGATAAATTTCAAATAATTTTTAAAAGTAGTCTCAAAGAATTCTTTAAGGAAAAGATAAATTTTAATATCAAACTGATTTTTATAATCAGCTTAAATACACAAATTGTTTGTGGAGGTGTTTTATGAACATAGGAATTATATTAGCTGGTGGAAGTGGCACTAGAATGGGTAGCGACGTTCCTAAGCAATTTATAGATATATACGGAAAACCTTTAATAGTTCACACTATTGAGGCCTTTGATATAAATCCAAACATCCAATATATTGCAGTGATCTGCAAGGAAGATTGGAAAGAAGATCTAATGATTTGGATAAGAAAATATGGATTAACCAAAGTAAAATGGATAATTGATGGCGGGGATACAAGACAAGGTTCTGTTTACAATGGAATCTCTCAGCTTAAAGATTTTTGTAAGGATGAGGATATATTAGTAATCCATGATGCTGCAAGACCAATGGTGTCTCAAAGAATAATTGATGAAAATATAACCTATACAGAAAAATTTGGTGCTGTGGACACAGTAATTCCTAGTGCTGATACTATCATTAAAAGTGTAGATGGAGAAATTATCGATGCAGTGCCAGTGAGAAAAGAATTATATCTTGGCCAAACTCCACAAAGCTTTAACTTTGGACTTATAAAAGCAGCTCACGAAGAAGCTATAAACGCAGGAGACTTAAATGCCACTGATGATTGTCAATTGGTGCTAAAGCTAAATAAAAAAGTTCATCTTGTAAAGGGAGACAAATTAAACTTTAAGGTAACTACCTTTGAAGATTTATTATTATTAAAATCCATAATAAAGCTTGGAAAACTAGAGGTGAACTAATATGCTAAGTAAAGGGTTTAAAGTGGTATCTCCAAAAACCTTTGAAATATATTATGAAGATGTATTGGTAAAAGAAAATGAGGCCCTAGTAAAAATGGAAATGGGTGCTGTTTGTAAGGCAGATCTTAGATATTACCTAGGCCAAAGGGAAGAGCGAATACTAGGACTTAAATATCCAATGAGATTACTTCATGAAGTAGTAGGAACCATTCTAAAAGACCCTACAAACACCTTGAAAGTAGGTCAAAAGGTAGTGCTAGTACCTAATATTTCTGATTGTGCTAAGGATTGTTTAAGTGGGTGTAGTTTTCAGGAAACCTTAGGAGAAAATTATTGCCCTAAGGCTAAATTTGCCTCCAGTAACATAGATGGATTTTCTTGTGAATACATAAGTTTTCCTGTATCTAACATAATACCAGTAAAGGAAGAAGTTCCTTCAGAAAAAGCAGTTTTTGCAGAGTTAACCTCTGTAGCCCTTGCTGCCATAAGAAGGTATCCCGATTTAAACAATAAGGTAATAGGGGTATGGGGAGATGGAGTAGTAGGATACATTTTAACCAGTGTATTAAAAACTATTACTAATAGCAAAATTATAGCTGTAGGAAAAACTCCAGCTAAGCTAGAGAAGTTTCCAGCGAACAAAACCTATTTAGCACAAGATAAAAATATTAAAGAAGAACATATAGATATTGCCTTTGAGTGTGTAGGGGGAAAAGCCTCTCAATATGCTCTAAACGAAATAATAGATAACATAGCTATTGGAGGAAAAATAGTTCTAACTGGAGTTTCTGAAAGTAGTATAGAAATTAATACAAGAAAAATCCTAGAAAAGGGTATTCTTCTAACAGGGTCCACAAGAAGTTCTGTGGAAGACTTTAAAAAGGCTGTAGAGTTAATAGAAGGAACTCAGTATAGTGAATACTTAACCACTCTAATCAGCGATATAGTAACAATAAAGGATATCAGCGACTACTATAATGTGTTTGAATATGAAGCACAAAACCGAGATTTAGGAAAAAATGTGCTTAAGTTTCAATTTTAAATAAAGCACCTACGAGGTCGGTCCATATTATGGATGAACCTGTGAGGTGACGATAAAATATGGATGCACCTCGGAGGTGTTGTAACAATGGCAAATACGGTGTCTGTAATAATACCTGTTTATAATGTGGGAAAATACATAATAAAAACTATAGATTCTTTGATAAATCAAAGCTTTAAAGATTTTGAACTCATATTAGTTAATGATGGTTCCAAGGATAATAGCATAGAGTTAGCAGAAGAAAGGCTAAGTGGAACTGATCTAAATTATAGAGTTATTAATAAAGTAAATGAGGGTGTAAGTAAGGCAAGAAATGTAGGGATAAATGAATCAAAGGGTAAATATATTTACTTCTTAGATGCAGATGACTACATAGATGATACCTTGCTGGAGAAAATGTATAACTGTGCAGAAAAAGAAAATGCACAAGTGGTATTTTGTGGGTACACACATTTAAATGCTCAGGGTGAATACAAACCTGGTGCTGTTAATACTCTTCTAAAGGTTCATAAATATTTAGATAAACCCATAGGTGGCTTAGAAGCTGCAGGGAAGATGTTGAGAAATGAATTTTGGATAAGTGCCATTTCTGGATTTTATGATTCTAGTTTTTTAAAGGGAAATAAAATATTATTCCCTGAGAATATTAAATTTGGTGAAGATACTATTTTTGCAATAAAGGCGTTGATGCATGCGAAACTTGTGGCAAGTGTTAATGAACCGCTAGTTTATTATGTTCGTAGGGAAACTTCTGTAAGTAAAAATGCAGATGAAAAGTACTTTCACTTACATGAATCTAACTTAGAAATCCTTAGATATAATGAAGAAAACTTTAAAGATAAAGCTGTGGAGAGCGCACTTTTAGAATATAAAATTCCTCACTCCATTATAAGAATCTTTTCTTCCCTTGCCAAAAGTGGAAGAAGTAAAGAGGAATTATTTAAATTTATAAAAGATAAGAAAGTAAAATCCTATTTAAGAGGATTTAAAATAAATGGTGATAAAGATAATATAAAGTTTAAAATAGCAGCTAGTAACATACTTATGGTCCCTCATGTGACCTACAGGCTGTTCAATTTAAAGGGAAAGTTAAAGTAATAAAAAGTAATTGGAGAAGGTTATGCGAGTTAAACATGCTAAAAGAAATGTAATATACGGAATAACAACCTATGTGTTTTTGATGGTGTTAACCTTCGTAAATAGAAAATTCTTCATTAATATTCTTGGGGAAGATATGGCAGGGCTTCAAGGCTTGCTCCTTAACATACTAAGTTTTTTAAATTTAGTGGAATCGGGAGTTGGAATGGCCATAATGTTTTCCCTTTACAAGCCCTTTGCAGAGAATGATAGACCACAAATAAAGGGTATCCTAGGACTTTATTCTAAAATATATAGAGTTTCTGGATCAGTGCTATTAATAGTGGGGTTATTACTTTCAAACTACTTAGGGATTTTTGTTAAGAATCAAATTAGTTTAGATTATGTGCAACTTTGTTTTATATTTTATGTTTTAGATACCGCAATGACCTATTTCTTTTCCTATAAGACTTGCCTACTTTATGCAAGCCAAAATGGATACATTATATCTCTATGGGACTTTGTTTTTAAATTTTTAAGATATACAGTGCAAATAGCTGTACTCTTCATCTTTAAGTCCTTCCTTGTATTTATTATAGTACAACTAATTACTAACCTGCTTTATTACATAACCATAAACTTTATTGTAAATAAGAAGTTTTCGTGGATTAGAGAAGAAAAGCC
>NZ_JAVWDJ010000029.1:37095-40945 GCF_036642255.1 Clostridium sp.
TAACCATAAACTTTATTGTAAATAAGAAGTTTTCGTGGATTAGAGAAGAAAAGCCTGGTGAAGTTAAGGATAAGGACAATATAATAAAAAATATAAAAGCACTATTTATTCACAAGATAGGAAGCTTTGTGGTGTTTAGTACCGATAATATATTAATCTCTTATTTTTTAAATCTAAGGACTGTAGCCCTATTTACTAACTACAATATGATTTTGTCCTTTTGTAGTAATTTTACTAATAAGATTTTTGACGGAATCAATGCGAGTATAGGGAATTTATTGGCAGAGAAAAATAATGGAAAATCCTATGAAGTGTTTAAGAGAATATTTTTCTTTAACTTTTGGATGTCCTCTTTCATATGCATAGCACTTTATAACACCATAGATAGCTTTATAGTAATATGGCTTGGAGAGAAATTTATAATTGATAGAACTGTACTTACAGTACTATTAATAAATTTATATATAACCACCATGAGAATGTCCGTGGATAGATTTAAAGAAAGTGGGGGCTTATACTATGCAGATAGATATGCACCTTTCTTTGAGGTAACAATAAACTTAGTTTTCTCCATAATCCTAGTAAAGAAAATGGGCCTTGCAGGAGTATTTATTGGTACTCTTATAAGTAACCTATCTGTAGTATTTTGGATTAAACCTAAAATAGTATTCAATAATGTGTTTAATAAGAGCTTTAAGGAGTATCTAACTAGGTATTTAAGATATCTAGCCATGGCAGTTATTCCGTTTTTAATCACAAGAGGAATGTACATGGTTGTAAGTTTCAACCACAGTGTTCTAAGCTTTTTATTAAATGTGCTAGCAAATGTGTTAATAATAAACATAACCTATGTAGTATTATTTCATAAAAATAATGAATTTCTTTATTATAAGGAAATGATTTTGAAAAGAATTAAAAAGATCTAGGGGTCTTTAGCATAAATTAAAGTGGTTAATCGAACTTAAGCGACATACAAGGTAGAGAAAACAATAAAAATTAACATAGTTAATAAGTAGTAATGACAAATAAAAGAAATTAGAAAAAGTAAAACAAAATATAAAAATATAGAAATAGAAAAAATACAAAACGAATAAGAAGAAAAAAGAACAGAGGTGACGGTTTCTTGAAAATAATAAATAACACCCTAAAAAAGTTAATGAAAACAGCAGAAAAAGATTATTTTAAGTATGGATTATTAATTTTTGTTTTGCTATTTTCTTCAGGGATAGAATTCATAGATACATTTAGCATTATAGGTAATCTGAAGGATTTGTTTTTTGTTATAGTTCCTCTAGTTCTTTTCATTATAATGTGTAAAAAGAAGCAATTTAACTTAGATATAAATATAATCTTTATATTCCTAGCGGTTTTCAGTATGGTTTCAATAATTTGGTCCATAGATGGATTTGTTACTCTGAAAAATAGTATATTATTCATTGGAACAACAATTATTGCAATTTATATTGGTAAAAATTATAATAAGAAGGAAATATTTAAAATTCTGCTAGTTTGGTTTATATTCTTAACCTTTGGTAATTTACTTATATCTGTGCTTGGGATTGGGAATACCTTTCAAGCGGATGAAACCCGATATACCAATGTTATAAAGGGAATGTTTAAACATAGAAACCTCTTAGGGTTTTATATGACACTAGGAGCCAGTATCTCCCTTTGGTTTATGGTGAATTCAAAAGGTAATAAGAAGCTACAAGGAATTTCCTTAATAAATCTTTTGGGAAGTTTAGCCCTACTACTTTGGAGTAGAAGTATGACTTCAATACTTCTTGCAGCTTTAGCTCTAGGGTTAGTTTATTTATCAAGATATAAGAAGTTCAATTTGCTAATGATATACAGTATAGTACCTGTTTTGATAGTTTCTGTATACACTTTAGTTTATCAGCCAGATTGGTTTATAGACTTCTTAAAGGCAATAGGAAGAAGCCCAACTCTTACAGGAAGAAGCTTTATTTGGGAAGGTTCTCTAAAAGCAATAAGTTACAAGTTCTTACTAGGCTTTGGCTTCAACTGCTTTTGGACAATAAATCCCTATTCTTATTATTTTGTTATCCCTAGTTATGGGTGGATACCAACTCATGCTCATAATGGATATTTAGACCTAATGTTGGATTTTGGTATTATAGGAACTATGGTAGCCCTATCATTATTTCCAGTGATACTTAATAAAGTAAGAAAATTGATGATGGTAGATAATTTAATTAATTATAAATATATAACCTATTCCTTAGTGTACATTGTGTTTATACTAATATATAACTTGATGGAAAGTCCTATCATAAGACAGGTTTCCACAGTTTATATACTCCTTGTGATATTCACTAATGTAATAAATTCAATTTCTAAGGAACAACAAACAAAGTAAATAACTAACTAATGATTAAAGTAATCCGTATAAATATGTTGTTGAGAGACATTTAGCTATAACAATGAAGTTTATATTTTGAAATTCCTATGAGTTTCAGAATATAAGAGTTACATGAGAGGAGTTTTTTTATGCTATGTGCTGTAATTATGGCTGGTGGTAAAGGTACCAGATTTTGGCCCCTATCCACAGAAGAAAAGCCAAAACAGTTTTTGAAGCTCTTAGGGGATAACACTATGCTTCAAATGACAGTTAAAAGATTATTACCCCTAATACCTATGGAGAGAATATTTATTGTAACTGGAAAACAGTATGTAGATTTAGTTAAGAAAGAGCTTCCAAATTTAGATTGTGATAATATAATAGTGGAGCCCATGGGAAGAAACACTGCTCCATGTATTGCACTTTCTGCCTTTTATATAAATAAAAGATATAAAGATGCCACAATGTTAGTAGTTCCTTCGGATCACTTAATACAAGAAGAAGAAAAATTCTTAAATATTATAAAAACTGCACAGGAATTTGTGGAAAAGAAAAATCATGCCTTAGTAACTATAGGAATAACTCCAACAAGACCTGAAACAGCCTACGGATATATAAACTTTGCTAAAAATGAAGAACACTTACTGAATGAGGTATCTATAGGAACTATAGGCGACAGTACAGATAAGGCCATTGCTAATAATGAAAAGATAAATGATAGTACAGGTAACACTACTGATTATTGTGAGAGTGCAATTAAAGGTGCTTTTGATGACTATATGATAGAAAATCATATTATGCCCGTAATCAAGTTTGTTGAAAAGCCAAATATGAAAAAGGCTGAGGAATATCTTAAAGAAGGCAACTATCTTTGGAATAGTGGCATGTTTGTATGGAAAATTCATAATATATTAAAGCTTACTTCTGAGCATTTAGAAAATACCTATAATATTTTAAAAGAAGTAGCCATAACAAGAGAAGATAACTACGAAGAAGTACTGGAAAAAAGGTACTGTGATGTAGATAACATATCTGTGGACTTCGGTATCATGGAAAAAGCAGAAAATATCTATGTTATTCCAGGGGATCTAGGCTGGGATGATATAGGAAGTTGGAATGCTATTGAAAGATATAGAGAAAAAGATGAAAATAGCAATATTTTAGATGGAAATATAAAAGTGATAAATGGTAAAAATAATATAATAATGGGTAATGGAAAGCCCATAGTGATTTCAGGCTTAGATGACATATTCCTTATTGAAAGCGATGATGTTATAATTATAGGGAAAAAGGAAGATATGCCCTCTATATGTGAAATAAGGAAAAAAGCAGACCTTTAATGGTATTTTGAAAGGATAGCTCTACATTTACTTTAGATAGGAGTGTCCTTTTGTAAAAAGGACTTTGGTAGAAGAAAAATCTCCTTCCAAGGTGGTTGAACAAATGAACTTGTTCATTATTTAGAAGAAATGAGATGAATGTATGTAC
>NZ_JAVWDJ010000029.1:41045-50736 GCF_036642255.1 Clostridium sp.
GGTTGAACAAATGAACTTGTTCATTATTTAGAAGAAATGAGATGAATGTATGTACCCACTGAAGTTTAACAACTTATATTATGAAAAAATATGGGGTGGAAGAGAACTGGAGAAATTCAGAGCCAACGTACCTAGTGGTAACATTGGTGAGAGTTGGGATGTTGCTTGCCATGAACATGGAGTGAGTACTGTAATCAACGGTGAATTTAAAGGGAAAACCCTACAAGAGTTAATAGATTCCTATGGTGAAAAAATCCTGGGAAATAAAATAGAAGAAGAAACTTTTCCACTGCTACTAAAGATCATAAATTCTAAGGAAAACCTATCCATACAGGTTCATCCTCAAGATGAATATGCAAGAAAAGTAGAAAAGTCCATGGGAAAGACGGAAGCTTGGTATGTGCTAGAAGCTGAAAAAGGTGCTACCATAGTTTTAGGCACCAAGGACTGCGGAAAAGATGAATTTCATCAGGGGATAAAAAATGATACTCTTCATCAGTACATTAATACTATAGAAGTGAAAAAGGGAGAGGTATATTTTATTCCTAGCGGAATGATACATTCCATTGGAAGAGGGATAACCTTAGTAGAAATTCAGGAAAATAGTGATATTACCTATAGAGTATATGACTATGGAAGAGGAAGAGAAATCCATATAGAGAAATCCCTAGACGTAATAGACTTTTCGCTCAATGGATGCAAAACAAATCCTATGGTGGAAGAACATAGTGGCTATACAAAGCAAACTCACTGCACTTGCAGCTATTTTGCTTTAGAAGAATATAAAATAAGCATCTCCTTAAGTGAAGAAGCAAGGGGAGAGCGATTTTACATATATACCTGTGTAGAAGGTAGTGGAGAAATTATTTCTAAAGATTACAAAGAAACTATAAGCTATGGTGAAAGTATTTTAATACCAGCTAGTTTAGGTGAATATAAATTAGTGGGGCAAATGAAGGTACTAAAAACCTATGTACCTTAGAGATCTGAAATAATAAATAAGTTAAGATGCTTTTACAAAAATAAAAGGCCAAAGGAGATAATTATGAGAGTTTCTATTATATGTCCTTTATATAATGGAGAAAAGTATATAAAAGATTTACATAAAGCCTTAAAAGCTCAGGAACAAGTGCAGCTTTCCTCCATAGAGTATATCCTTACAGAGTCTGGAGATAACTCTGAAGAAATATTAAAGGCCATAGGGGCTACCTATAAGGTTATTGGGAGAAAAGAGTTCTCTCATAGCAGAACTAGGGAAGACGCAGCCTTTAGAGCAGAGGGAGATATAATAGTATTCATAACTCAAGATATTATCATAAAGGATAACCTATGGCTTTATAATCTTACAAATCCAATAGTAAAGGGCGAGTGTGAGGCCTCCTTTAGTAGACAAATTTGTGATAATAATACTATAGAAAAGTATGTTAGAGAAAAAAACTATCCTGAAGCTAGCAGAGTGGTTTCCAAGGAAGATATAAATTCATTAGGATTTAGAACCTTTTTTTACTCTGATGCTGCCTCAGCTATAAGACGGGATATTTATGTAGAACTTGGTGGTTATGATGGAAAACACCTAGTAATCAATGAAGATATGTATTTAGCTTATAAAATTATTACAAATGGCTACAGGATAAAATACTGCAGCGAGTCACAAGTTATACATTCTCATAAATTTAAGTTAAAAGAATTATATAAGAGATATTATGACACTGGAGTATTTCTTCAGGAAAATAGCCATTTCTTAAGATACAAAGCTAATAAAAGTGGCTTTGGACTTTTTGGGCATGTGCTTAAGAGGTCCTGTGAAGAAAAGAACCTTCCAGTACTAGTAAATATAGTACCCAACTTTGCAGCTAGATTTTTAGGAAGCTACTTTGGAAAGAAAAGCGTAAAGAAAAAATAATAAAAAAATCAAGAGCCATGAGGCAGACAATATCCGCCCCTGCGGGATTTATAAAGGAGGAAGCTCCTCGGCGATAAATTCCTCAGGGGTGAAATTATATCCACTAATTTTTTCACCTCTGAGGTGCAACCTTATAATGGTAGAAGGTAACTTGCGGAACTACAACTCAATGAGGCCACTATTCGTAGGAGAGATTAATAGTGATGCCTCAAAAGTCCAATTACATACAGGGGACTCAAATATCACAGATGAATAAATGGAAAACATGAACATGAAAGAGAGGATTTTGTTTTGAGAAAGTTATATCTGCTCATAAGAGCCATACCAAAAACTTTATATTTTAATTTTAAATATCTTCCCTTTAAAAAGGGTATAAAACTTCCCTTTATGGTATCCCATAGAGTTTGGCTCATGGATACTAGGGGAGTAGTTAAAATAAATTCAGAAAACCTTAAGCCAGCCATGATTAAAATAGGCTTTGGGGAAGTTGGTATCTTTGATCAAATGAGAGAGAGAAGTATTTGGAAGGTGCTTGGAGAAGTTAACTTTCAAGGATCGGCTTCTTTAGGTCATGGAACAAAGATTTCTGTGGAAGAGAAGGGTAAGTTAACTCTTGGAGAAAATGTTATAATAACTGCAGAATCTTCTATAGTTTGTAGAAAAGAAATTATTCTAGAAGATGATGTCATGGTTTCTTGGGAAACTCAAATAATGGACAGTGATCTTCATTTCATAAAGGATAATGAAAACAACATCATAAATTGTGATGAAAAAGTTCAAATAGGAAGAAAAACTTGGATAGGTTCAAGGTGCAGCATTTTAAAAGGGGTAACCTTGGCGCCAGAATCCATTATTGCAGCAGGAACAATTGTTTCAAAGGCAATCAACAAACAACTTGAAGGAAAAGAAAAGTGTTTAATTGGAGGAAATCCTCCAAAAATTATAAAAGAAGAGGTTACTTGGGAAAAATAATGTTCCCATATCACCTGGCAGGTACATCCATATTTTGTGACTACCTCAGAGGTGATTACAAAAGTTACCATGATATCTGAGGTGCAAAGAAGAAAAAACATAAGAAAGATGGTGATTCTCCTGGGTAAACTGCAATTAAGAGACAGAAGAATTAGAGACTTGTCCTATACTTTAGGTGCCAATTTAATAAGCTTAATTAGCGGCCTTATTATAACTTTTGTTATACCAAAGATGTTATCCATAGAGGAATATGCCTACTTTAGAGTGTTTACCTTTTATCTAGGTTATGTAGGAGTGTTTCATTTTGGTTTCAATGATGGAATTTATATAAACTATGGGAAGTATGATTATGATACCCTCCCAAGAGAAAAGTTTAGAACTTACTTTAAGTTTTTGACTATCTTTCAAAGTATAGTTGCAATAGTGGTTTTTATAGTGGGGGCAGCTCTAACTAAAGATAATACAAGAATTCTTATTTACCTATTTTTATCTATAAACATAATTTTAGTTAACTTAATAGGCTACTTTGAGTTTATAAGCCAGTTTGTTAGAAGGTTTGCAGTATATTCCTTTAATTTAGTATTATCTAAGATACTTTATATAGTTGGAGTTATAGGTTTTATCTTTATAAATAACAATAGTGGAATGTATTTTATGATGCTTCAAACCATAGTAAACCTAATAATCCTGTATATATACATAAGAAAGTATAAGGGAATAGTTCATGGAAAAAGTTATAGTATCAAGGAACTAAAGGATGATATAAAACACAATATATCCTTAGGGCTGTTTATTATGCTAGGAAACTTTGTTACCATAATCATCATCGGAATAGATAGAATCTTCATAGATAAATTCTTTTCTGTTCAGGACTTTGCAATGTATTCCTTTGCGGTTTCTTTACTTTCTATGTTCTATTTAATCCTAAATGCTATTACCACAGTAGTCTATCCTTACCTTACGAGAAGTGAAGGAAAAGATAAAGCTAAAGTGTATGAAATCATGAAAACCACCATCTTCGTGTTAGTGGGCTTTTGTCTTTCAGGGTACTTCATTTTTGATATTATAGTAAGAAGTTACATACCACAATATAGCGAAGCGCTAAAAATCACAGCAATAATATTTCCTACCATATTACTCAGTGGGGAAATAAATATAGTTACACAAAACTTTTATAAAACCTTAAAATTACAAAAAGAATACACAAGAAATAATGTGGTGGCGGTAGCTATTTCCCTTGTAACTATAATTATTGCCTTTTTAATGTTTAAAACTACCACATCAATAGCCATGTCCTCCTTAATTTCCTTTTATCTTTGGGGGATCTATGGAGACAGATATTTCGCCAAAGTTATTGGAATAAACACAAAAAAACATCATATAGGAGAATTTCTTACAATATCACTTTTTTTATACCTAACTTTTAGGGTAAAATGGTATATAGGGTTTATACTATATATAATCCTGTTTTCCATAATTGTAGCAATACTCTTTGGAAAAAACATTAAGGAAATTAAAAATGTGATATTGAGAAGGAGCTAATCTTACTTATGAAGAAAAAAATATATGTAAATGGAACTATACTACATGAAACTCCCACTGGGCTTGGAGTTTATGCGAAAAATATATTAAAAATTTGGGCAAGAGATAAGAAACCTGTAGAGGTGTTTTGCCCTATTTCTATAGAAGGGTTAAAAGTTCAACCTGTAACAAAATATGTGAAGCCTTCCTACAAGAAAAAAGGTGGATTGGTGAGACTTTTATATACCCAACTTATGATGCCTTTTAAAATAAAAAGTGGGGATATACTTTATCATCCCTTTCAGTACCTATCACTACTTGCTAGGGGAAAACAAATAATCACCATTCACGACTTTATACCCCTTCATTATCCTGAGGTGGCAATGCATCAGTACAGATATTACAAATATTTAATGCCACACCTTCTTAAAAGAGCACATAAAATCATATGTATCTCCAACAAAACTGTGGAGGATTTGCATAGATTCTATAAGGTAGATGAGAGTAAGGTTCACATGGTATATAACGGCTATGATGAGGAGCTTTTTAACACTGAAGGCATAGATGAGAAAATCTTAGGAAAATACTCAATAAATTATCCATATATGATCATGGTAGGGGCATCTTATCCCCATAAAAATCTGCATAAAGCAATTAAAGCTTTTAGTGAGCTAGAAGATAGAAATGGTTGCAAGTTATTAATCATTGGAAAAACTTCTCCTTATATAGAGAGATTAAAGGAACTAACAAAGGAATTAAACCTTCAGGAAGAAGTTATATTCTTAGGTTATGTGGGAGATGAAGATTTAAAAACTCTTTACAATAAAGCGGTAGCATTTGTGTATCCAACCCTATATGAAGGATTTGGACTTCCAATCTTGGAGGCAGCAGCTTGTGATACAGTGGTGCTTTGCTCAAACAATTCTTCTCTTCCAGAAGTATATGGGGAAGGAGCAGTAACCTTTAACCCTGAAAATGTGGGAGAAATAAAGGATGCTATGAAAGTGGCCCTTAAAGATAAAGCAAAAGTTGAGGATATAAAGAAAAAAGCTAAAGAAAACTTAAAGAGATTTTCTTGGGAAAAAACAGCTAAAGAAGTTTATGAAATAATCAGTGAAGAGAAAGAGGGATAAATGTTGTATGAAATTTTAGGGATTATTCAATTAGTAATTCTTTTACTCTTCTTGGGATATTACTTAAAAAAACAAGGAGTTATAATCTTTGTAGATCAGATTAAAATAATGTTTCTCCTTTGGATCATAACTCTCATATTATATGATTTGAGGCTAAGTACTCTGTATAATCCTACAAATCAAATAAATATAATAGTGTGTGCTATATGGGGAAGTTTCCTAATTCTTTCAAAGTTCACAGGGCTTAAAGAAGAAGACATCCATTATACTTTCAAGGAACTTAAGGACAGAGAAATAGAGAAAAGATACTTCAACCTATCCAATTTAATATTCATCGTGGCAGCGGCGTTTTTTTTCTACAACGTATATAAGCATGGCCTAGCCATAGCAGAGGAAAATAAAATCGATAAGCAAGCAATGGATCACTACAGTGGGTATATAGTTTATATGCTAGTACTAGTTGCCGAAATAAAATATATACTTCTAAGAAACTTTAAAAGATGGCAGGATTTAGTTATATTTATATTAAGCTTCGGAATCTTGCTTCTAACCTTAAATAGAGGACCTATTGCATTCCTATTTATATCACTTGGGCTTTATGAGGTTTTTAACTTCATAAACATAAAAGAAAGATTAAGTAGTAAAATGAGATACTTAACCTATGGAGGGTTCATTTTACTCATAGCAGCATTCATATGGTTCTTTGGATTTGTTGGAAACCTTAGAATGGAATATGTACTGGAAAATGTGTATGAAAGAACGCTATGGGAACATTATGGAGTGGGAGAATACATGCCGTCAGGACTCTTATGGGTGTATATTTATCTAACAAGTCCCCTAGAAAATGTAGCTTTCTCCTTAGGTAATCAGGTGGTAAACCATGCTTACTTCAATAATTTGTTTTATCCCTTTGTTAAATTCTTTGCCAACATTATTGGTAAAGGAGACGAATACAAAGTGTGGCTCCTAGATAGGGCAACCTATATACCATACCTAGAGAAAAAAGTAGGACTTAATGCAGGTTCCTTTATTCCAGAAGCCTTTCAGGATTTGGGATTCATTGGCCTTGCAGTATACCTATTAATGTATATGGCTCTAGCTTACCTATCGATAAGTTTAATTAAGAAAAGAGTAAACATGAGCAGTATTAGTAAAATATTAATTTATACTAATGTAACAAGCCTCCTGCTTTGGAGTGTTTTTGTGAATTCCTTTAAAATGCCAATACTGCTACTAAACATCATGTTGCTTTTGGCCATAGAGTATGATTATAAACAGGGGTATTCAAAGAGGCTGCTGAGGATTATTAAGAGATAATAGAAATTGGCAACTTTAACTAGTTGTCAGGTGAAAGTTATATAAGGTAAAATATATAGAGGTATAATAAAAATAACTAGTTCATGTACTAGTTATTTTTTGAGTAGTTTGGTTTTATAATCCAATACTGGGTTAATGATGATTCTTTTCCATAAAGATTATGGAGACAAACCCTGCATAACCACCTTAAATCCCTCAATAAAAGGGGATTTGTAACGAAAAAGTATTAGTATAGGCTTTTCAAATGAAATTTATTATAGCAAAGAAAGGCTTTAGGAATTGGAGATGGTTTGCAAAGTGGTGAGATACCATTTTGGCTTTATAGGAAGAAATATTATATTCACTTGGACGTGGGATAGAGAGCGATAAAAAATGGTTCAAGGAGTTTTAAAATTATAAAATTATAAAGTTATTAGATAATAAATAAATACAACAACTATGGTAGACTAAATGAGATAAGGAGTGGAACTATATGGGCATAATGTCTAAAATATTCGGAAGCTATAATGAAAGAGAAGTAAAAAGACTGTTACCTACAGTGAATAAAATAATGGCTTTGGATGAGGAAATGTCAAAGCTTACAGATGAGGAACTAAAAAATAAGACCTTTGAACTAAAAGAAAGATTAGCCAATGGACAAACTTTAGAAGATATATTGGTGGAAGCTTTTGCAGTAGTTAGAGAGGGTTCTTGGAGAGTTCTTAAGATGAAGCACTACAGAGAACAGCTTATTGGTGGAATGGTACTTCACCAAGGAAGAGTTGCAGAAATGAAAACTGGAGAAGGAAAAACTCTAGTAGCAACATGTCCAGCATACTTAAATGCTCTTGCAGGTAAAGGGGTTCATATCATCACAGTAAATGATTACCTAGCAGAAAGAGACAAGGAAGAAATGGGACAAGTATATAATTTCCTAGGGCTAACCACGGGAGTTATACTACACGACATGGAGCCTGATGCAAGAAGAGAAGCTTACAAATGTGACATAACCTATGGAACTAACAGTGAGTTTGGTTTTGATTACTTGAGAGACAACATGGTGGCAGAGCCTGTGGAGAGAGTTCAAAGAACCTTACACTATGGAATCGTAGACGAAGTAGACTCTATATTCATTGATGAAGCAAGAACTCCTCTTATAATTTCAGGACAAGGAAACAAATCTAATCTTATCTATAAAAGAGCTGATAGATTTGCAAAGTCACTGAAAAAAGAAGAGGATTATGTAATAGATGAAAAGACTAAAGCTGTGATGCTAACAGAAGATGGAATTGCTAAGGCTGAAGAGTACTTCCAGGTGGAAGATTTCACAGCTATGGAAAACATGGAAGTTCAACATCACACTATTATTTCCCTAAGAGCTAACTATGTAATGCACAATGGAGTGGATTACATCATTAGAGAAGGAGAAATAATGATAGTGGACCAGTTCACAGGAAGAGTTATGGAGGGAAGACGTTTTAGTGAAGGTCTTCACCAAGCCATTGAAGCAAAGGAAGCTGTAAAAATCAATGAAGAAAATGACACTTTAGCTACTATCACTTATCAAAATTACTTTAAACTTTATAAAAAGCTATCAGGAATGTCTGGAACAGTGGAAACAGAGGAAAAGGAATTTAGAGAAATCTATAACCTAGACGTAGTGGTAGTTCCAACACATAGACCAATAGCTAGAATAGATAGAGAAGATGTAATCTACAAAACAGAATTTGAAAAATTTAAGGCTGTGGCAGAAGACATTGCAGAAACCTATAAAAAAGGTCAACCAGTGCTGGTGGGAACTGCTTCTGTTGAAAAGTCAGAGATTCTATCATTTATGCTTAAGAAAAAAGGTATACCACATCAGGTGCTTAATGCAAAAGAACATGGCAGAGAAGCAGAAATTGTGGCAAGAGCTGGAGAAGTTGGCACTGTAACTATTGCTACCAACATGGCAGGACGTGGTACAGACATAAAGCTGGGTGAAGGCGTAGTGGAACTTGGTGGCCTTAAAATCATCGGAACAGAAAGACATGAAGCAAGAAGAATAGATAATCAGTTAAGAGGACGTTCAGGTCGTCAAGGGGATGTGGGAGAATCTGTTTTCTATGTTTCCTTAGAAGATGAAGTTGTAACTCGTTTTGCTAAAGAAAGACTAGAAAATATTGAGAAGTCTAATACCTTTATCGAAGGGGAATCCATAGATACAAAAAAAGTTCGTGAACTTGTAAATGTAGCACAAACTAATGTGGAATCTCATCACTTTGAAACAAGAAAAGACTTAGTGAAGTATGATCAGGTGCTAGATAAGCAAAGGGTAATAATCTATGACCAAAGAAACGAAATAGTAGAGCAAGAAGACATATCAGAAAACATAAAAACTATGATTGAGGATGTAGTAAGCAGTGAAGTAGAACTGCATCTTACTAGTTCTAAAATTGTTGAAGAGGAAATGGACTCCTTGTTAGTAGCAATAGAAGATATTATTGGAAGTAAAAAAGAATTAAATAAAGAAGAATTGCTTTCTCTTAAGAAAGAAGAAATAAAAGAAAAACTATTAGAAGCTGCATTTAACCTATATGAAGAAAAGAAAACTTACTTAAAAGAAGCAATAATGCGACTTCAAAAGAGCATACTTCTTAGAGTAGTTGATAGAAAATGGATAGAGCATATAGAAACCATGGGAAACCTTAAAAAGTATATAGCTCTTCAAGCCTATAACCAAAAGGATCCATTGATATCCTACCAACTACAAGGTGGGGAGGTCTTTGAGGACACAGTATATGGAATGAAGAAGGAAGTAGCGAGACATATACTTCATATCAATATCGAGCCTTTTAAAGCTGAAATGGCTAAAGAAGAAGCTAAA
>NZ_JAVWDJ010000030.1:0-47136 GCF_036642255.1 Clostridium sp.
AAGCCTATGAGGAACTGTTTTTGTTAAATAGTTATACTAAAGAGGAATTAAAGCTCATGGCTGAAACAATGAGTTTATTAAATATCAACTATTTTGGAGGAACCACAGGTGCTATTAGAGATCAAGTTATAAACTCTGAAGGATATAACTTATGGGTGGAATCTGATGAGAACTTCTTTAAGGAATATGTACGCAATATGATTCAGGATAGTAGTACAAATAATAATAAATTGGAAGTTCCAAAGCAGGATATGGGAAAATAGGCTGGTGTTAAAGGCTTTGAATTTTTTTAAGTAAATATTGAAGTGTGCAAATGTTCCCTCAGGCTGTTGGCTTGGTGGATTTTTGCTTTAGGGGTTCTAACTTTTGCGCAGAACTAAGAATATTTGCGTTAAGGGTTGGGTTTTGCGTATTTGTTTATGGAGAATAATATAGTTTAAGTCTCCATACTGGTGAACAAATTCTGCTTGCTATGGCTTTGTGGGCATTGAAAAAAATGATGAAAAAGAGTATAAAGAAATTGACGAGTAAAAATAATGTTATCTATTATTATTGACAATAAATGAATGGTCGTTTATTATACAGATATAGATAGAGGTGGTCAGATGAGAAAAAAAGATGATGAAAAAGAAAAAAGTATAAAAGAAGCAGTAATAAAGTTAATACTTGAACAAGGGTTTCAGGGTACTTCTATTTCAAAAATTGCTAAAACGGCAGGGGTTTCTCCAGCAACGGTATATGTATATTATGAAAATAAAGAAACCATGCTACAGGATATTTATCGTGAATACTCAGAAGAAATTTTCAGTTATCTTTTAAATAGAGTACATCAAGAAATGGGAGGACAACAACTTATAGAAACACTTGTGAAAAGTTATTATACTTATATTCAAGAACATGAAGAAATTTTTCACTTCGTAGATCAGTTTTCAAATTGTCCCTCATTAGCTTGTGGTTGTTCAGAAAGAAAAGGCATTTACAATATTGATAATTTGATAGCAGAGATGAAAAATAAACATATTATCAAGGATTATAATATTGATAATTTACTAGCAATTATGTTTTATCCAGTAAAAGCAATTGCAGTGGACAGCAACAAAAGTGAAGCAGAGAGGGCAGAGTTGCTCAAAGAAATGATTGAAATTATACAGGATGCTTTGCTAACATAAAGAAATTTAAAGCGAGATAATTTTGTGAAAACTATTAGCACAAAGGAATCTCGCTATAACTTAACAAATAATTAAATGAGCGTTCACTTATGAAAGCTCATGAAGAAAGGAAAAATACTATGATAAATTTAAATGAAAATAATAAAGAAGGAATGGTTATTCCTATATCTGATATTGTTTTATTGCCGGGTGTAAGTTCTATGCTTAGAGTAACTGGTTTTAGCGAGGAGGAACTTCGAAATTTAGAAGAGAGAAATATTGAAAATATTGCAGTATCCCTAAAGCAAAATTTTAATAAAAAGCACTTGAAAGAAGAAGATTTTTATAGAGTAGGTGTTACCTTTAAGGTGGATCAAGTAGAGAAAATAGAAAATGGCTACCAGCTTAAGATTAAAGTTTTAGATCGTGTTGAGATAAATGCCATTAGTATTCAAAATGATTATATACATGCTGAATTTGATATTTCACCTGATAATATAGACCTTAATGAAAAGAGCCAGGAAGAAATGTTAGGGTATGTGAAAAAAGTTACTCATGAAATGGCCAATAAATTCCAAGGGTCGGAGCAATATGTGAAGGTAATTGATGAGATAATGGATTTAAATTCACTCATGGTTCATCTGTCTCAATTCCTGCCAATATCAAATGGTGAAAAGTATGACTTGCTTGAAACACAATCCTTAAAGGAGAGAAGTTTAAAGTTTATGGATCATCTTATTAAACAAAAAGAAACCGTTGAATTACAAATTCAGATGGCAGAGAAGTTTTCTGAGAAATCAAATAAATATTATAGAGAATCATTACTCAGGGAACAATTAAAAGTCATTCAAGAGGAATTGAATGAAGGGAAGGAAAAAGGCACTAATAAGGATAAAGATTATTCAAGTAAAATTGAAGAGGCTCAGATGCCTCTTGATATAAAGAATACTGCTCTTGAGGAATTAGATAAATTGCAATCTCAAAGTCCTAATAGTTCAGATTATAATGTTATACGTAATTACTTGGATTTATTAGTGCAGATGCCTTGGAAAAAGAGTGAGGCAAAACCTATTAATTTAGGGGAAGCAAGACGAATTTTAGATGAACGACACTATGGCTTGAACAAAGTTAAGGATCGAATAATACAGCATCTAGCCGTAATGCAGCTTAAAAAAGACAAAAAGGGTTCTATTCTATTACTTGTAGGACCTCCTGGAACAGGAAAGACAAGTCTAGGTAAGAGTATTGCAGAAGCTCTTGATAGAAAGTATATTCGTTTGAGTTTAGGTGGAATTAGAGATGAAGCAGAAATTAGAGGACATCGTAAAACTTACGTTGGAGCTATGCCAGGAAGAATTATTCAAAGCATCAAAAAGGCAGGAGAAAGCAATCCTGTTATGGTTTTGGATGAAGTAGATAAGCTAATGAACGGTTATAATGGAGATCCTTCCAGTGCATTACTTGAGGTACTTGATCCAGAACAGAACAACAGCTTTACAGATCATTATTTAAATCTACCTTATGATTTATCAGAGGTTTTCTTTATTGCTACAGCTAATTCTCTTGAAAGTATTCCAGGCCCATTATTGGATAGAATGGAAGTTATTCAAATCTCCAGCTATACAATAAATGAGAAGTTCCATATTGGAAAAAATCATTTAGTTCCTTCAATTCTTGAAGAGCATGGATTATCAGAGGAACAATTAGTTGTTGAAGATGATGTGTTACAAAAAATAATTAGTGATTACACATTAGAAGCTGGGGTTAGAGGACTAAAAAAACAATTGGCTGCACTTGCAAGAGTAACTTCCGAAAAAATAGTATCTAATAAAGTAGAGCTACCTTACAAAATTAAAGTGGGACAATTAGAGGAATTATTAGGGAGACAAGTTTCAAGACATGATAAGGCGGAGCTTGATAATCCACCAGGGGTTGTCACAGGACTTGCATGGACTCCTGTTGGAGGAGAAATACTCTTTATAGAAGCAACTGACATGTCAGGAAATGGACAAGTTATTCTAACAGGTAAACTAGGCGACGTGATGAAAGAATCAGCTAGAATTTCTTTAAGCTTATTAAAGTCAAGATTACCAATGAATTCAATTAACTTTAAGGAAAGGGATTTACACATTCATGTTCCATCAGGGTCGGTTCCTAAGGATGGTCCATCTGCGGGTATTACATTATTTACTGCTCTTGCTTCCTTAGTCACAGGTATTAAGGTGGATTCCAAAATTGCAATGACAGGAGAAATAACTTTAAGAGGTGCCGTATTGCCAATAGGTGGTTTAAAGGAAAAATTATTAGGAGCTCAAAGAGCTGGTATAACAACATTATTAATTCCAAAGGACAATGTAATTGATCTTAAGGACGTGCCTGAAGAAGTGAAGACGCAACTTACAATTATACCTGTAGAGACTATAGAAGATGTGCTTAAAGAAACTTTAGGGATTTCCTTACCTAGAATAGAGCGTATGTTCAATCAAAAGGTATCTGATGAGGTATCTTTCCAAGTATAGATAAGGCATTTGTGACTTGTTATTTTAAATGTCGTAAATAAACATAGCCATGACAAAGGGGCTTAGTACCTTGTACGCTATATATAGAAGGAGAAATTAAAAATATGAAAGAATTAGTAATGAAATCCTTAGATAGAATTCGCCCAATACTTCAAAGAGATGGTGGGGATGTAGAACTTGTAGATGTTAATAAAGATGGAATTGTAAGCGTAAGAATGAAAGGTGCTTGTGGAAATTGCCCTTCAGCAATGATGACCATAAAAATGCTTATAGAACAAACTCTAAAAGAGGAAGTTATAGGAGTTAAAGAAGTTATAGGGGTATAAAAGGATGGTAGATTTATGATATTTAAAAAATTATGTTTAGAAGACAAAGAGATTATAGACAAATATATTTATCCATATAAATTTTTCAGTTGTGAATATTCCTTTACAAGTTTATATATTTGGAAAGATGCCTGTGATGTTCAGTATGCCATATATAAGCAGGCTCTTATACTAAAAAAGAAGGACTTTGATGGAAACTATCATTTCATGCAACCTTTAGAGTATAAAAGAGAAGACCTAGGAGAGATTATAGAGGAATTAAAAGCATATAGAGAAAAAAATCATATGAAATATTTATTTAAAGATTTAGAGGAGAGCTTTATAGAAGAATTAAATGTTTTGCTTAGTGGAAAAAACGGGTTTTGTATAAAAGAAGATAGAGATAACTTTGATTATTTATATGAAGCAAAAAAGCTTATGACTTTATCAGGTAAAAAGCTTCATTCCAAAAAGAATCACTACAACGCTTTCACCAAGAACTACAACTATGAGGTAGTTGAAATAAGCGATGAAAAAGTAATTCAAGATGTTATCCTTGCAGCTGAAAAGTGGTATGAGGAAACGGATGAAAAAGATAGTAAACTGTATTATGAACTCCTGGCAATAAAGAATATAGTTAATAATATGAGTTTATTAAACCTTAATGGGGTAGCAGTATATGTTGATGGAAAAGTAGGGGCATTTAGTATTGGTGAAAGTTTAAATGGAAAACTTGCTGTGATTCATATTGAAAAAGCTGATAAAAATATAAATGGTATATATAGTTTTATCGCAAAAACATTGATAGATAAATGTTTTAATGACGCAGAAATAATAAATAGGGAACAAGACTTGGGCATTGATGGACTTAGAAAATCTAAAATGTCTTATTATCCTTTAAAACTAGAGAAGAAATTCATTCTTAGCTTCTAGGAAGATCTAAAAAACTAGCATAGGATGGAATTTTAGGTCACGTTCCCAATTGGAATCTAAATGAAGTATACACCCTGATAAATATATCTCATATTATTTGGACTGCTTTATATATGTTGATTTAGAGTACGTCTATACTCTTAGGGTGATTAACAAATAGTTTATGGAAAGTGTTGTTAAATTCTAGCTAAAATACCCATAAGAATAGTATAGTCAATGAGAAATACCATAGTGCTAATAAGATTAATAAGCTCAGTTACTTCCATGAAAAACACTTTGTTAGTATATGAGCAAATAGTTTATTAAAATAAAGTTACATAAAGTATAAAATAATGACTACTATTTGTATGTAAGAAATTATGGCATGTGGTATAATTTCCTATAATAGACTTAATGAAATTATAATTTTTAACCACATTTTGAAAGGGTAATTCTCCCATCCTCTTCAGGTGGGAGTCTTCGGCTAAAAGCTAAACTTTGGTATAACAAAGTACCTTTGTTTAAGTTAAATCTCCTTCCAAAGCCGCTCACTAAAATGAACTTGTTCATTATTTAATATTCAGTTATAAACTAAAGAAAAATAAAGGGTTTGATATAAAGATGAAAAAATTAGTGATTGGTATATTAGCACATGTAGATGCAGGTAAGACTACTTTATCAGAAAGCCTGCTTTACATCAGCGGTAAAATAGGGAAAATAGGAAGAGTTGATAATAAAGATGCGTATTTAGATACTTATGAGCTGGAGAAGGAAAGAGGCATAACTATTTTCTCTAAGCAAGCCATATTCGAAACTGGTGGAATTCAGTTTACTTTACTGGATACGCCTGGGCATGTAGATTTTTCCGCTGAAATGGAGAGGACCCTTCAGGTGTTGGACTATGCTATCTTGGTGGTGAGTGGTGCGGATGGAGTCCAAGGACATACAAAGACTTTATGGCGGCTCTTAGAATCATATAACATTCCTGTTTTTATTTTTGCGAACAAAATGGACCAACAGGGAACAGATAAGGAAAATTTAATGAAAATGCTTAAAAAGCAACTCAGTGATGGATGCATTGATTTTGGAAATGGGGAAACAGAAGATTTCTACGATGAACTGGCTATGTGTGAGGAAAGTATGCTGGAAGGATTTTTGCAAACAGGGAATATTGAAACTCTTCAGATAAAAAAGGTTGTTAAGGAGAGAAAGGTTTTTCCCTGCATTTTCGGCTCCGCTTTAAAACTCCAAGGCATTGAGGAAATCATGAAGTGTATTGGAGAATATGTCACCATGCCTTCCTATGCTGAAGAATTTGGTGCAAAAATTTTCAAGGTTACAAGAGATGAACAAGGAAATCGTCTTACACATTTAAAGGTGACTGGTGGAAAACTGAAGGTAAAGGATGTTCTTTCCAATCATTGCTGGGAAGACAAAGTGAATCAAATTCGCATCTATTCGGCACAGAAGTTTGAAGCTGTAAGTGAGGTAGATCCAGGTTCTGTGTGTGCTGTCACAGGATTAAGTAAGGCTATTCCAGGAGAAGTGATGGGGATAGAAAAAGCCTCAGTGGCTTCCATTCTTGAGCCAGTACTTTCCTATGAGATGATACTTCCAGAGGGCTGCGACCCTAGAGTTATGCTTCCAAAGTTTCGTGAAATCGAAGAGGAAGAGCCAGAACTTCATATTGTTTGGGATGAAAGGCTTCAAGAAATTCAGGTGCGAATCATGGGAGAAGTACAAACTGAACTACTGCAGAACATGATACAAAAACGTTTTGGGGTTCTGGTGACCTTCGATGCTGGAGGAATCATATATAAAGAAACCATTACCAATATTGTTGAGGGAGTAGGGCACTTTGAGCCACTAAGACATTATGCTGAGGTTCACCTTCTTTTAGAGCCAGGTCACAGGGGAAGTGGCTTGGTGTTCGAAACAAAATGCAGTGAAGATGTTCTTGGTAGGAGCTGGCAAAGACTTGTTCTGCAGCATCTTGAAGAAAAGTTTCATAAAGGGGTTTTAACAGGTTCAGAAATTACCGATATGAAAATTACTTTAGTTTCTGGTAAAGCACACAATAAACATACTGAAGGTGGCGACTTTAGAGAGGCAACCTGGCGTGCAGTGAGGCAAGGGTTGATGGAGGCACAATCTATTGTTTTAGAGCCATATTATTCCTTCCAGCTAGAACTACCAGAGAAAATGGTGGGTAGAGCCATGACTGATATAGATAAAATGAATGGAACTAGTGAAATATCATATTCTGATGGTGAAATGTCAGTGCTTGTGGGGAGTGCCCCTGTTAGTACCATGAGGAATTATCAGAAAGAAGTGATTGCCTATACCAAGGGTAATGGGAGGTTGTTTTGCACCCTGAAAGGATATGCACCCTGCCATAATGAGGAAGAAATTATAAAGCGTATAGGATATGATCCAGAAAGGGATTTTAGTAATCCCACTAATTCTGTATTCTGTGCACAAGGTTCAGGGTTTATTGTTAAATGGGATAAAGTAAAGGATCATATGCATTTAGAAAGTTACCTTGAAGAAAGTAAAAAATTGTTAGAAGTAGCTCCACAATATGGATCAGCATACATAGAAGAAACCTTTATTAGTAATGAGGAAATAGACCAAATTTTAAATAAAACTTTCTATACCAATCAAGGAAAGAAATCTGTGTGGAAAAGACGAAAAACAGCAGTTGAAAGCTATTATAAACCTGCTAATACAGATAATTCTATTAGGGAGTATACAATGAAAGAAGAGTATCTTCTTGTGGATGGCTATAATATTATTCATGCATGGCCAGAGCTACAAGAGCTTAAGGACCTCAATATGGAAGCTGCTAGAATGCAATTGCTTGATACCCTAAGTAATTATCAAGGGGTTCGAAAGTGCAAGATTATTGTGGTTTTTGATGCCTATGCTGTTCAGGGCCATAGGGAAGAAATTATAGACCATAACAATATCCATATGGTATATACAAGAGAGGCACAAAGTGCAGACCAATATATTGAGAAGTTTGCTCATGACAACAACAAAAAATATAACATAGTGGTGGCAACCTCAGATGGTTTGCAGCAACTTATCGTTCTAGGCCAGGGATGCTTATTGTTATCTGCTAGAGAGTTAAAGCTTGAAATTGAAAAAACTAATGAGAGAATTAGAGAGGAGTATGAAAAGCTCCAGAAGGTTAATCGGAATTATCTTGGTGATACCTTGTCCACTATATCAAGGCAAGAGATACAAGAGCTGGTTAAAGAAAAGGACAATAAAAAGTAAACACCTACATAACTGAGGGTGGTTATTTTTTATTTTTAAATCAATGAAATAAATAAGAATCACTCCAGTGATGATTAACAAAATTTCTAAATAGGGACAGTGCTACTATTATACAACTAGTGGGATTAGAACTGCCCCCTGTTATGTAATCAAGGGGCAGTTCTAAATTTCAGAGGACAAAAACTTTCTTCCAAAGTGGTTAGATTAGTCTCTGCATTTTCATGAGCTAACTAAAGCACCATATAAATAGTGAAGGTCACATGAATTTAATATTACGAGGTATCCTCTAAAACTTAGGAGCTTTAGTTAATTTTCAAATTATAAATTTCACTTTATCAGAATATATTTCCTATAGAAGTATATTTTTTGGAGGTGAGTTTAGTATGGCATTTAAAAGAACTGCTCAATGCAAAAAGTGTGGAGAGGTTTTGTTAAAAATAGAATCGGGTATCGGGGAAGTCACTTACAGTTGCAAGGCCTGCAATAGTGAGGTAGCAACAGTAACCTATGACGAGTATCAAACTTTGTTACCAACATGTGAACAATGTGGTGGGGATACCTTTAAAGCTAAAATAATCGAGGATGATTTTAAAGAATATTTGGATGCAGAATGTGTGAGTTGTAAAAAACCACCTAAAACTGTTTATATGGACAACTATGGTTATATTATAAATGAAGATAAGAGAATGCAGATTATTAAACAAGATGAGTTGAATAGATTAAGAGAAGAGAATGAATATAAGGTTGATTTAATTCAAATCCTAGAAAAGAAAATCGAAAATTTAAATGGTGATCTAGAAGAGAAGGATACTTATCTTTATATTCTAGAAAAAACATTAAAGGATAATGAGTATGAACTATCTAACTTTGAAAGAAATATACGGGGGAAAGAAGAATACATCTCAGACTTAGAGTATAAAGTAGCTGACTTAGAAGAGAAACTAAGAAATTTAATTAAATAAAAAATAAAGGGTTTTAAAGTATAGCTTTAAACTCTTATTTTTTTGTCAAAAATAAATAAGCTTCAGATTATGACTTATTTGAATACATAGAGAGCTTGAGTTTTTTTAGAGGTGTTACAGTGAACACAATTTGTTTTGCTACTTTAAATCCAAGGAATCTGAAGTTACTGGTATATTATCACAGTAATTATATGGTAAAATAAACCTATTAGAATTATATAGGTGGCTTATTTAAGTCAGACTAGTAATTTATTGCGTAATAAGTGCTCTTTCTCATTCATTAATTTTAGGGGGAATAAAAATGATTAAAAATAATATGAAGTCTCTATTAATTCATATAGTAATTAGCTTATTGTCTTTTATTATTTATATGCTTTTTCATGCTTCTTCTGTGAAGTGGGTGTCCGAGGAAGTTGCTAGGAAACATCATGTTTACATGCTTGAAATTTCTGCTGTGGTTATTATAGTTTCATTATTTTTATATTATTATTTCGGTAGGAAGTTTTTAACCAATCAAGCATCTTTCTTTAAAAACATAATATCACTTAGCATAGTTGGGTTAATAGGCATAGCCTTATGGCTGGCCGCATTTTGTATTGATTTATCAGGGGGAACTCAAATTCTACTAAATTCACAATTATGGCAATTGTATAGTTTATATTATGGATACTGCTTGTACCTAGTAGATGCGATAACCGCTACTAATCCTTACATTATGCTTGTATTTGGAATTTTGCCAATTATAGTTATGTATCTTGGAGTAAAAAAATCTAATGATACGGAGACGCAAAAAACAATTAGTAATTAGTTCATAATATTCTAAAGATATGTCGCAAGCGTAATTTATTTAATATTAAATTATAAATAGATTGTTAGTAGGGGGCGGTTATTATTAATAAGAAAATTGGATTAACGATTTTATGTTTGTTAATGATTTTAACAGGATGCACATCCAAAAATTCAAAGGATAAAAAGATTGATGTAGCTTTATTAACGCCAACGGAGGTTATAGAAGAATTTTTAAAATGTTATAACCAAAAAGATTTGAAAGGTATGAATGTATTTACAACTGAAAAGTATCATTATTCAGAATCAAGTTGGGGGTTTGATAATTTAGAATATATTAAACTTATCAATATAATTGAAGATACTAATCAAGAGAATAAAGAAATGTATTTACGCCAGATGAAAAAAGGGCAAATACTAGATATGGAAAAAGAAAAATCAGAATTAGAAAATGCAACAATTTTTGACGTATATTTTGAAGTTAAGTATAAGAAAGAGGGTGTTGGACCCAGTGATAGTGGGAAGGATAGATACAGCTATACTTTAATCAGAAAAGACAAAAATTCACCTTGGCTAATAAGTTCTATGGGATATTAGTATAATTAGGCAACGTTAAATCATGGTTACATACGAACTGATGGTTCGTAATTTGATAATTAAGCGACGTAACTAATGAAATTTAGAGTAAAATAGTGTTCTTTGAAAACTGAATAATGCGGTATTATAAATAAAAGTTAACGGAAGTATTTTGGAAATTAATGCAATAAAATGGTAAGTATGATACACTTTTCTTATGAATTAAGTCATAGTTGTAAGAAAATACGAACTAAAGAGAGGGTAAGGTTACCATGCAAAAGCATTAGAAAAAATATATGAAATATAAAAATCATAGGATAATTATTAATAACTAATACATTTATTTTTATTAGAGGAGATATAAGACATGAAAAAACAAAACGATTATTTTTCAGAATATATCAAAATCAATGGAATAGAACAATACTTGTTACACCACACCATCAATACTGAACTTCCTGTCCTTTTATTTTTACATGGTGGTCCAGGAATGTCAGAATCAACATTCGCATATGCTTTTCAAAAAGAATTATCAAGTTTATTTAACATTGTTCATTGGGACCAGAGAGGTGCAGGAAAAACATTAACCAAAACCAAAAGAAATAGTAATTATCCTTCTGTTGATGAATTAATAGATGATTTATTGGAAATAGTTAATTATTTGAAAAAGAAATATAACAAGGAGAAAATTGTTATTTTAGGTCATTCTTGGGGAAGTGTTCTGGGAACGTTATTTGTGATGAAATATCCTCAAGATGTACTATACTACATAGGAGCAGGACAAGTAGTAGATATAGTGGAGAATGAAAAGATTGGTTACGAAAAGGTAAAGGAATTAATAATAAAATCGGGCAATAAAAAGGATTTAGACAGCTTTGAAAAAATAGGAGTTTATCCCGAAAAAAATTACGAAAAACCGATGATAAAGAAAATACAAAGAATTAGAATATTGCAAGGAAAGTATAAGGTTGGAATGGATTTTATTCCTATAATAAAAACATTACTTAAAAGTCCTATTTTTAGGTTAACAGATATTTTAAGTTTAATTAAAGGGATGAATAATAATAAAAAACTTTGGGATTTTTTATTTTCGCATAGTTTATATGAGGAAAGTCATGATTATGAAATACCTGTTTTTTATATTCTTGGAGACAGAGATTTTCAAGCCCCAAATACAATAGCAAGTCGTTATTTCGATTCAATTAATGCACCAAACAAAAAAATGTTTATTATCGAAGATGCTGGTCACTTTATGATGCTTGACCAACCGAAACTGTTTGCTAATGCATTGGCTGAAATTTGCAGACTATGAGTAAATACTAAGATTATAAATTATAAATAAGAGGTAGGTAAGTCGCATATTTCTTAAATGGCGAAATCAATATACAATTAAATAATTAAATCACAATACCGTATTATTCAACGAGAATATGCGGTATTTTTTACGTCGTAATTCAAAAAGAAAATGACGTAACTTTCTAAAATTTAGACTTCGAACAAATTTCTTTAAAAACTGAATAATACGGTGGTTAAAAACAAAAATCATCTAATGTATATTGAAATCAATGCAATAAAATGGTAAATATGATCCCCTTTTCTTATAAGTTAAGACATAATTGTAATTTATTGCGTAATAAAATATTGGAGGGCAAATAATGAGCCTTAATTCATACAAAGCAGAGGTAAGGAATTTTCTTGAAAAGATTAATCCCATAGACCAAGGAGTAAACCCAAAAATCAAATGGTTAGAGGAAGAATTTCAACTATTAAAAGAATCTGTAGATGCAAATGAAACAAATAAAATAAGACATCAAATTTATGATATGTTGTATTTACTTTTTGAAATTTCTGCAGACTATGATTTCGATTTAGACAGTGAATGGAATTTGGGTAAAGAGAAAAAACTAAAAAAATATATGTCTATCTCTAATGAAGAGGTATAATTATGGGTCACAATTTTCTTTAAGAGTGATTTTTCAATAAAAGGAGTTTTTACAAATAAAAATATCATGAATAATTAAATATACCAGAAAAGCAAATTAAAGATATAAAGCAATAGCTAAAACTCAAGAGGACAAAGTTAGTAATTAACAAACATAAAGAAGGTTGTACCAAAATTATTTTTCATCTAGTACAACCTTTAAAAATAAGTTTTATAAATTATATTTTTTCTTATATAGAGTCTAATTTACAACTAACTAGAATGTACCTTCCATACTAAGCTACATACAATAATTTTAAATTATCCAGCTGCCATTTTCCACCTCCATGTATCGAGATTATTTTTCTTCAAAAAAAATCTAATATACCTCTGATCTGCATTTTTGCTTATCTTTAATTAACAAAATGTCTACTATTGACATCATTATAATTTTTGATAAAATAGGAATATACGAACAAATGTTTGGAAATTATAAGAATGAAATATTATTTTGGTGGTGAGTTCATGAAGATTGTTGCAAAACCAATTTCTATGGTGGCATGGTTTGACTCTAAAGGTGTGCCACATCCTGTGAGGTTTAGGATTGAGGAGGAATCTCAGGAGGAAGTAGTTATAAAAATTGGTAGAGTTATAACAAAAGAGAAGGAAAAATTAGCTGGAAATCATATGCTGATTTTTAATTGTCAGAGCATTATTAAGGGAGTGGAAAAACCCTATCAATTGAAGTATGAATTAAGTACCTGTAAATGGATTTTATTTAAGATCTAGAGTTTCATTTTAAGACTTAAGATGGAAAAGCTATGGGAAGTAAGGGGAATATTACCAAGCCCAGCCCTTCGGCTCTTCACTACCACCCAAGGGGTGTTTGACTTATCACCCAAAGACTAGTAAAGAGCAAATCGCATTTTAAAAGGCAGCCACATCAAAATCTGTATCTGATGTATCTGCCATCTATTTAATATAAACATTCATTTTTAATTATCCTCAAAATAGCTTAGTTCATGGGATTTTAATATCCTTCTTGAAAGCAGAGTATAGTATATTTTAACATACTCCCCCTCCTGAAAGAATTGTAGTTTATCTGTGACGAATCTCACTTCTACTTTTCGTTTATAATTTGTCACTATATAAGTATAATACAATCTGCGACTATTATTTCTACTTGTGTGCTCATAAAAGCCTATACACTCACCTTCAAGAGAGGCAGAAAGATTAAATATTAGGTCCAATATAAATAATAAAGGCCTTGCAAAAATTAATATTAAAAATATAAGTGATATTTTACTATAGTTCTCAAAGCTTTGGGATATAGAAATAATTGCTATAAGGAAAAACACCATGTTCATAAGAAACCAGCTTGCATAATCTTCAAGTAAATTCTTCCGCGAAATTCTCCTATCTAAATGAGAAAAGTCTAGTTTGAACCTCCAAAAAAAGTTGCGTTTATCTACATTTTCATCATAGCCAACGACTTCTTTTAGCCACTCTGTTTGCCTATCAGTTTTTAATAACTTGTTGGATACCCAGGCTACTGACATTGGAACAGAAAAGAATAACATGTTAATGGCAGTAGTGCTAGCTATGGATACTCCCATTTTTCTAGTTATTACAAGGACATAAACTAGCAGTAACAAGTTAATTATGAAAATTAGACTTCCGTTTTCCTTGGAACCACTTTTTATATCCTGAAAGCTATAAGCTTTCAACCTGAATAATAAAACAATAGCAATAATTAATGCAAGTATCCTGAAAGTAAAGGAAGTACTTGCTACAAATGTAATTATCGCGAAGCTGTAACCAAGTAAAGAGGTAATATGAGCAGCTGCATTAATCCCTGTTAAAGCAGTAAATAGATAAAAAAAATCTAAAGCTTCTCTTTTTTCACTTTTGTTCCCCAAAATTAAATCCCCCTAATTTTATATTGTACTGTATATAGGGTGCCATGATGGAATTTTAACTTATTCCTCTTCATAAACCCTTAAGGGAACCAGGGTAGGACTCGTGTATAAGTTAAGTTCTAGCTATGGTTCCCTATAAATAGTATAACAGATGTGGGTAATAGTGGTAAACTTAGAAATTTCCAATAAAGGAGCACAGCCCTTCAGCTCTTCGCTATCACCCAAGGGTACGCCATATAAAACCAGCTCTATCTCTAGTGCTTTGAGTATAAGAGTTAATACCATTACAACTCCTGATGATATGCAGACTTTTGGTGTAGATACTCTATTATTTTAAAGTTTAGATAATTGTAAAATAAAAGTATAAATAAAACATTATCAAACTTTAAATAAGAGGAGTGTTGTAAATTGAAAAGTAAATTATTTGCAAAGGTTATGGCAGCATGTGTCTCCATTATGCTAGTATCTGGGTTAACTGTGAGTGCAAGTACAGAGAAGAAGGAAAGCTATGTTGAGAAAAAGGGAATAACTATTGAATACTTTGGTCACTCAAGCTTCGGAATTAGTAACAAGGACGGAATGCAAATTGTTACAGATCCGTATGATCCAATGCTTGGATATAAATTTCCAAGTATTTCAACTAATTTACTTACTGTAAGTCATGATCATTTTGATCATAATAATGTGGCTGCTGTTGAAAGCTATGAAGAGCTTATTAATACAACCACTGGAAGTTTTAAAGTGGATGATATTAAGGTTAAGGGGATTTCCACTTATCATGATGGAGAGCAAGGGGCTTCAAGAGGCACAAATACAATTTATACTTATGAGATAAATAACATTAAGGTATGTCATCTTGGAGATTTAGGGCACCAGCTTTCAAAGGAGCAAATTAATAGCATTGGTAAGGTTGATGTATTAATGATACCTGTGGGTGGCTTCTTTACAATAGAATCAGAGGACGTAATTAGTGCAATAAATAGCCTAGACCCAAAGGTAGTTATACCAATGCACTATGTAACAGAAACTTCTTGGCCAGTATTTGAAGATTATATTGCTCCTGTAAGTGATTTTACTTCAAGAATTAACAGCGAGGGATGGACAGTAAATGAAGTGGATAATCTTACGGTTACAAAACAAATGCTTAATACCATGAAGACTAAACAAGTATTTGTATTAGATTATAAATAATAAATAATAAATTAAATAGTAAAGTAAATAAACTCAAGAGCGTGAAGTAAAAGCATCACGCTCTTTTTTGAGTAGAACCTATCAGTAAACTAAAGTATTTATTTTATAGAAGTAAGGGTATAAGATGGGTGAGGATTTCATTTGATTTCCTATATAATTGTAACTAATTGAAATAAATGTTAAAATAATACGGAGAATAGGTTAAGGGGTGGATTATATGAAGTTTTTTACTTTGGATGAAAAAAGAAATATTGGACTACCTTTGCACTTAGAAAAGAATGAGGAATTTACCTCTAAAGTTTCTTCTATGTTTAGGCTTATATTTATATACCATGGAACTGGAATAGTTAGAATTAATGGTAAGAGGATTCTATTTATGGCTCCTACAGTTTTATGTTTAAATGAACAGGATACTCTTGAAGTTGAGCAACTTCACAATACTAAAGCTAAAACTATTTATTTCAATCCTGTAGTTGTTAATAATATTTTCACCATAGAAAAGGTAAAGGAGAATCCAGAAAATTTATCTCAAACTGAGTATGCAGATTTTTGTTTATTATTACCCTTTATAAGTAGAGCTGATAGAACTAGTGAAATAATTCAAATAGGACTTACCGAAGAAAAAAGAATAATGGGATTCTTTGAGAGGTTAGGTAAGGAACTGGACACTTTAGATAACAACTTCTGGAGATGCAGAAGCAGATCAATTATTTATGAAATCTTATCTTTCCTTCAATACTTGTATACAGAAATGGCACTTGATAATAATTGCAAGGTTCTTGATAGCGAAAAGGAGATAGATAAGGTTATCTTGTACCTTCATGCTAACTATGATGAAAAAATCACACTAAATCATCTTACTGAAATCTTTCATATAAATAGAACAACTCTTTCTGAAGAATTTGCTAAAGCTACTGGAATGTCTGTCATAGATTATCTCATCAAGCTAAGGATTAAAATAGCCTCTATACTTTTAAGCCAAACAGCAATTCCTATTAGTGAAATTCTTTATAGAACTGGGTTTAATGACAGTACACACTTTGGAAAAATGTTTCGTAAACATACAGGTTTTTCACCCTCACAATATAGAACCAATAATTCTGTTTAAAGAAATATATGAATAGCAGAGGCAATAAACAATATCAATTTTAGGGGGAACAAAAAAGGAGTCAGTGGTTTACTATTTAAAAAAACGATGATAGCACTTTTGCGATAAGTGAATATGGTGACTTTGAGAAAGAAGCTTAGCCCCTTCGGCTCTTCGCTACCACCCCAGGTGAGTGAATTATTTGGACAGTGGTTTTATGAAAGTTGTAGCAAAACCAATTTCTATGGTAGCTTGGTTTCATGCCAAGGGGTGCCACATCCAGTGAGATTTAAATCTAGAGAAAACATACAGTTAAAGGGGATTTTCTATGGCGATAAAAATGCTCACTTAAATAATTGTAAAATAAAAAGTGCACAGATGTAAAACAATAATAACCCAGTTAATAAGTTTATATATTATTGCCTTTTCAATATTTTGGTTTAACCTTGGAGGATGGTTAGCTATTGCTCCAGCTTCAACCTTAGGTTTATATGGAACAAAGTATTATAGCCAAAATTATGGGGTTATGTTTACTGCTTACGGTATTGGTGCAATTATTGGAGTGTATACCTCTGGAATGCTTAAGGATACCTTTGGTAGTTATCAAGCTGTGTTTTATTTTATAATAGCATCCTGTATTGTAGGTATGTTGTTATCCCAAAGTATGATAAAAAAAAGTAAATAAACTTTAGATTGTTATGGTAAAAAACAAAAATCACCCCTTGAGTGTTTGATGCTAAGATAAATCAGTATATAAATACACAACCAGTGCAAGAATGCACTGGTTGTGCTTTTATCTATAGATAATTAATAATTTAGTTTCAATTAAATAATTATTTACACTACAGTAGTTGTTTAACTTAAGTAGGGGAGAGCATTTGGTTAGGCTTGAAATCACATATGAAAAAGTACCTATTAAAGTTAGAAGAGTTTCCTTCCTTGTGTTATACTAAAACAAGATAATTTCGTAATGTAGTGGGAGGTTTAAGGAAAATGAACATAAAAAAATTAATGGAGTTTATGGCTATTGCAGAAAATTTAAAGAATAATACAAGACATTCATGGACTTCTTCTAATCGTCATGAGAGTGTAGCAGAGCATAGTTGGCGATTATCTTTAATGGCTTACTTTATGAAGGATGAATTTCCTGAGGTTGATATTAATAAAGTAATATTAATGTGTATTTTTCATGACTTAGGTGAAGCAATTACAGGTGATATCCCTGCATTTTACAAAACTGAAAACCATGACATTATAGAAGATAGAGAAGTTCATCAATTGCTTAGCACTCTGCCAGAACCATATAAAAAAGAACTTACTATGCTGTTTTTAGAAATGCATGGACAAAAAACTTTGGAAGCCAAAATTTATAAGGCTCTTGATAAGATGGAGACGTTAATTCAACACAATGAGGCTGATATATCAACTTGGCTACCCCTTGAGTATGAACTAAATCTTACATATGGAGAAAAAGAAGTGGAGTTTTCAAAATACATGAGAGAATTGAAACAAGCTATAAATGAGGATACTATAAATAAATTACAGAATTCCAAGGAATCAGTGTCATAAGCTTACAATTTGAAACTTAAACTGACAAAAGGACAAAGGATATTTAATATCCCTTGTCCTTTTTAATAATTTATCTGAATTTTAGGGGAAACTCCTTAATAATGCCTTGCACCATCATGTCAGCCATTTCCAAAGCCCCAGCTTCAAGTTCATCGTAGATAGAGGTTCCATCATCATAGTTTTTGGTAAGCAAATTAACAGCTTCGGATTTAACAAGACTAAGGTGGGATCGGTACAGCCTTCTCCAATCTTCCTCGGACCAGTATGGATTTATTTGTGCAAGGAAAGCCGCAATTTCGTCCCCATTGGCATACCATCTTTTCTCAATGTCCGCGGCGATTTTGTTTTCTCCAACTTTAGCGGCGGTGACAAGTTGTGCGGCAATTACAAGGTGGGCCCTTATTAAATCTCTAAGCCTTGATGCAATCCTGTTGCCATAGTACAACCTAAAGAGATTTCCAAAGTCTTCTGGATTCTCAAGAAGCCTGTTGGTAACGAAACTAACATCTGGAAGGTCGAATACCATGCTCACAATGGTGGCTCTTGTCCATACAGTATGCTGTTCCCATAGTTCACGAATTTTGTTTGATAACTCAAATTCCAATCTGGTTATTCCAGAGGACGGGATATCACCTCTTCGAAAATTATGCCTGTAATTGGGGCAAATAACATCGGTATCATAGCGCCAAGGCGCTTGAAAGTCTGAGGAATCATAAGGATAATCATAATCATATTGACGGCCTGATTCATATAAGTACATAACTATCACCACTTTTTAAACTTTATTACTATAGTATGTTTACAATGTTAATAATGCGCCTTTGCATATGTAAAATTTAAAATGCACAAAGAAGATACTGTACTTACAGTTTTATGAATAATAACCATGTAAGTAGTAGCGGAGTTTACATAATAACCACTTGAAGGAAAACATTATTCAAAGGGGTTACTAGGTAGCTTAAGCCCGCTAATGTAAAATACACCTCAAGTTCACTTAGCCATTTCCTTAAAACACCTAAGAAGCCAAATTATATCACTATTTTCTCTCAGTATATATTGGTTGTAATGGGAGAAGACTAGAGTTTATCACAACTTTTGGAAAAGGAAAGATCACTATGAAGATAAAATCTATGAAATTTTACGAAGGCTTTAATATAACTGGTGAAAAGTCCACATTTAAAATTGATATCCTTGGAGTTTCAGCTGTAGAGGCTAAGAAGTACTCTAATTTATATATTCAGGTAAGTAAGGCTGTAGGCACTGAGGAGAAAGTGTTAGATATTGAGGAAAATGAAGATGACATTACTTTATGGCTCAGTTACTCACAGGAAGAGGTTTCAGAATTTATCTGGAGCGAAATGGTAAAAGGGGAATACTCTTATGAAATTATCGCTAGTGGTGCTTCAAAGTTTATTTCAGACAAAATACTTAAGGCTATTTCTAAGGAGGCAAAACAGCAAGGGGTACCCTTTGTGAGAGTTTCTAAGGATTCCTATCAGGTTGGTTATGGCAGTGGTTCTATCATAATTGAGAATCATAACAAAGATAAAGTTTTAAATCTTATAAAAAGTAAGTCCCTGAGAAACATACCCGTCTTTGCCATTACAGGAACAAATGGCAAAACCACCACTACAAGACTTTTATATCACATGTTTATAAAGCTTGGTTATAATGCAGGAATGTCAAATACTGGTTCAATTATGATTGGAAAGCAAAGTGTGGAGACAGGAGATACAACAGGGTACCTAAGCTCAAGAAGACTTCTTTTAGATAAAACAGTGGAAGCAGCGGTGCTTGAAACTGCCAGAGGTGGAATCATAAACAACGGGCTTGGGTTTGAGGAAATTCATGGAGCTATAATAACCTCCCTTTCTGAGGACCATTTGGGGCTTTCAGGGGTAAATAACCTTGAAGAATTAATTAAAGTAAAATCCTTAATTTTAAAGGGAGTTAAGAGGGATGGAGTATGGATATTAAGGGCTCAAAGAGAAATCTTAGATGAGGCAAGGAAAAACCTTGAAGATGAGAGTTTTGTAAGCAAAGCAATACTTTTTGATATAGATAAAAATCCCTTAATAGAACAGCATGTATCTTTAGGGGGAGAAGCAATGTATCTTCAGGAAAATCATCTAATTCATCATAAAAATGGAGTAGCATCAAAGGTTGCAGAAATTGACAAAATAGCTTTTACCCATGAAGCATTGTCCTTGAGTAATGTGCGTAATGTTATGGCTGTGCTTTTGGCGTTAGGCTCTATTGGAAATCCCATGAAGCATTTAGTTCGTTTAATTAGTAGTATACCCTGTGATATTATCCATAACCCAGGAAGACAAAATATATTAGAAATTGGCGAAGTCAAAGTTCTTATTGATTACGGTCATAATGCAGAGGCTTATAAGGCTATTTACTCCATAGTAGAAGGTTTGAAGCCCTCTAAAGTAACCTCTATAATAACTGCTCCTGGTGATAGACAGGACACCCAAATTGAAGAGCTTGGATATATTTCTGGCTCTAAAAGTGATTATATTATAATTAGGGAGCAAGCAGATAAAAGGGGCAGCCAAAGAGGAAGGGTAGCAGAGCTTATGACTAAGGGTGCCCTTAGTGCTGGAAAAAAGGAGAATGAAATAACCTATGAAAGTCATGCTGGAGAGGCACTTATACATGCCCTAGAGAAACCAGTAAATGGTGAGGTAATAGTTTTATTTGCAGAGTATTTAAGGCCTGTGGTTGAATGCCTTAATGAGTATATTAAAAAATATGAAAAAGGGCAGGAGATTTCAGTACCCATTCTTTCTTTGTGAATAAGAAATATGTACTCACTGTTAAGCATGGTCAGGGTGAAAGTTTTTTAGTGAAAAACCATGTCTTCCTATAGTGAATTGTGAGGTAACTAACTGCCAAAGGAAGCATGCTATCATGCTGGGGATTGGAACGTAACGCTAGCTATTTTTATCTGTTCCTTCGGGATCAGGCGTTGTGTAATGTGATATACTTTTGCATAACTCATTCTAATAGAAGAATTGAATTGACAAAAACATTTATTATTTTAACAATGAGTATATACTCACTCATTACAAGGAGGGAATTTATGCCAAGAACAAAAGAACAATTTGAAGAAATGCGCAAAGCTACCAGAGATAAAATTCAATCAGCAGCAATGAAGTTATTTGTTCAAAAAGGATTTGGTTCAACAAATGTTCAAGAGATTGCGGATTTAGCTGGAATTAGCATTGGACTTTTATATCGTCAATACAGGACTAAAGAAGAATTATTTAGTGATTTAATTGAATATGCACTTATAGGTCTTAAAAACATTAATGATTTATTCGAACAGGATAGTTCACCTAAAAAGTTAATTAATGAATTTGTTTGCGAAGTTTATAACGATATGGTAAATGGAGAAGAACTGGCTAACCTATTAATTCTCATGGCACAGTCATTTTTGTCTGGAGCAGCTAGTCATAAGCAAAATGAAATTATAGAGCTAGATACTAAGATGCTTCAAGCTACTGTAAGACTTATTGAAAGAGGGCAGGGACTTGGTGAGTTCCGTCAGGGAAATCCCTATGAATTAGCAGAGTTTTTCTTTTCGGCAATACAAGGATTAGCCATGATGAAAATTACATTAAAAGATAGCTTTATTATGCCATCACCATCTGTTATTACCGCTTTTTTATTTAAGGAAGGAGAATAATATATGATACCTGAAGATTATAAGTTTACTGTAATTAGAGCTGATAAATTAGATTTTAATGTACGAGATCAAATATCCGAAATATTTGCAGAGGGATTTACTCAATGGCTTGTGTTTTTTTCAAAGGATAAAAATATAATCGCAAAATCATTTGCCCATATGTTTGTCTTGGATCAATTTTATGTAGCAGTTACGGAGAATAAAGTAGCAGGAATGGTTGCTTGTACAGACTGTAGAACACTATCAGTGAGATTGAATAAAAATGAACTTAGAAAGCACTTAGGGTTTATCAAAGGTAGTATTGCAGCAATTGTTTTAAGAAAAGAATTTGAAAGAGCTTTTAAAAATCCTCCTCCAGAAACAGGTTCTATCGAGTTTGTTGGAACCGCCTCTGAATTCAGAGGTAAGAGTGTGGCAACACAGATTATTAACTATATTATTAGTAATACCACCTATGTACAGTACTTAATTGAAGAGGTTGCCGATACGAATACACCAGCTATGAACCTATATAAAAAATTGGGTTTTAAGGAATATAAACGAATGCCTATTCCGCAAAAGAGGGCTGAGAAAATTGGGATAGATAATTTCATTGCCCTTAAGTATGTTAAATAAGAATAATGGGTTGTATTTATTTTTATGAAATCACGGGGAGATAACACCTTCTTAAAAGGGTAAAGCATAAGATAATGAGAAATATAACCTTGAAGTGTAGCGAACAAAATTAAAACACCTGTAATGGTGTGCTATGGAGAGTATGATAAAGAGTACAAGGCCATCAAGCTATGGAGCTAATCCAAGCTTTATCAAAAGTAGATGTAAGGGCTTATTTTGTTACTCATTTTGATTTTTATAAACCTAACATTCGGGTGGGGATTATATCTGATGAAATCACTTTTTACAAAAATGTTTTTTGAAATACCATAATAATATGGTAATATATGTTTAAAAACATATTTGTGGAGGAAATCATATGTTAAATTTAGAGGAAAATTTAGATTAATATGCTGAACTAGCTGTTAAGGTTGGAATTAATTTAAAGGAAAAGGAAGGCTTGATTATTTCTGGAAATACCGATACATTACCTTTAGCAAGAAAGATTATGAAGGTAGCCTATAGTGTAGGAGCAAAGCATGTAGAGTTTTTATTAAATGATGATGAGATGAGTTTAATTAGATATGAAAATGCCAAGGATTTCGTACTTGAAAGCTTTCCGAAGTGGAAGGTAGACTCGCTTGAGGCCATGTATAAGGATAATTATCATCATATTTTTATATCAGCTCCTGACCCTGAATTATTAAAGGATGTAGATAGTGAAATCGTGGCGAAGAGTCAAAAGTCCTCATCTCTAGCTATGGCACAAGTGCTTAAATATCGTATGACAGGTGTAACTAAATGGAGTATAATAGCTGTTCCATCAAAGCCGTGGGCAAAATCTGTATTTCCAGATTTAGACGAAACTACAGCTGTAAATATGCTTTGGAAAAAAATATTTGAAGCAACGAGAGTGGATCATGATGAACCAATAACCTCATGGAAAATCCACGATAAAAATCTTAAGATATATAGGGATTTTTTAAATGAAAAACAATTTGATAAATTAGTGTTAAAAGGACCAGGTACAGATTTAGAGGTTTATTTGGCGGAGGATCATTTCTGGATGGGTGGATCTAAAAATAGTCAAGCCGGTGACTCCTATGTTGCAAATATTCCCACAGAAGAGGTATTTACAACTCCTCATAAATTAAAAGTCAATGGTACTTTAAGAGCCACAAAGCATCTTAGTTTAAATGGTAAAATTGTTGAAGATTTTGAGTTTGTATTTAAGGATGGTAAGGTTGTAGACTTCAAGGCTAACAAGGGCTATGAGGTTTTAAATAAACTTTTTGCTAATGATGAGGGCGCAAGGTATTTAGGAGAGATTGCTTTAGTTCAACATGACTCACCCATATCTAATACTGGAATTTTATTTAACAATACATTATTTGATGAGAATGCATCTGTGCACTTAGCATTCGGTAGTGCCTATGGTTATGCCATGAAGAATGGTTCTAATATGACTCAATCAGAGTTAGATAAAAAAGGTGCAAATTTCAGTTTGATACATGTGGATTTTATGGTAGGTGGTCCTGAACTAGATATTACAGCCTATGAGAAAAATGGTACTGAGGTTCAATTATTTACAAATGGAAACTGGGTGTTTTAGATTTACCTTTGGTATTTGAGCAGATTGATAAAAGCCCACTAAGCTCTTTGGAACTTTAGTGGGCTTTTTCGCATTTCTTTAGTTAGAGAAATATTTTAGCATTGTTGGTATTAAGAAAAGAGTGGCTATTTTTTTCAGTGGAGTAAATCCAGAGATTTCTGCAATATAGAGAAGCTTAAATGGTGAAATAATTATTAAACTTAAGGAAATATCAAATGTAAAACCTATAGTAATTTAAGTCTTTCTCAATATTATTTTAGCAATGCCTACATTGTATCTATTAGTTCAAATATTTCGGAGTTTTCAGGAATATCCTTCATGGAGTTACCGTAATGCACATATCTAAGGATTCCTGCTTTATCTACTAACATTTGGCCTGGCATTCTTCCTAGTTTTAATAGATTTACCTTCTGTCCATATAGTTTTAGGACTGATTGTGTTTCATCGGGAATACCGTAGAATTTATAATTATTTTCTTCCCAGTATTTTTTAAAGTTGCTTGCTTTTTCTGGTCCGATTGCAACTATCACTGTATCTTTTTCTGCAAACTTAACGTAATCTTGATGCAACTGCATCATATGCTTTTTGCAAAATGGTCAAATAAATCCTCTATTAAGTACAATAAGAACGTTACTCTTTCCTCTGAAGTCAGAAAGTTTAAATTTCTTTCCCTTGAAGTCTTCAATTTCAAAGTCTGGTGCTTCTTTATTAATATCTAAACTAGCCATTTTTTCATCTCCCCATTTTATTGTGATTTTTTCTAGTTCACTTTTTATTCTCTAATCCAAGAAAAAACGTACTCCATATGCTGTGGAAGTTCTACAGTTGGTTCAAATGATGTATTAAAATGTCCTTTCATACCTTTTTCTTTAACTGAAAAATCAAAGTGTGCTGCAGCAATTCCCATATCTACTCTTTGGATATCATATGGAAAGAAATCGCTATATCCAGGTTCTTTATATTCGTAAAAATGGAACACACCATCCTTAAGAACAATTCTCCAAGGTTGTTTGTTGGATGCTGATGGTGCTAATCGAACCATTTCTAATGCAAACGCAACATCATTAGCTTCTTCTTTAGTAAGAAGTGTTTGGAAATCATTATTATAAAATAATTCACTCCAATCTTTACGGTGATCTGCTTGAATCATTTTTCTCATTTCTATTTCTTTTTCATGCTTATTGGCAGTGGCATATCCATATGGTGTTATCACTGGGAAAACTTCTCCTTCTTTAATCTTCATAGCGTCTGCAAAGCCTTCACGGTCGAAGGTTCCACCTAGCCAACAAGTTCCAATACCAAGGTGAGCTAAATAAAGCATAACTGCTTCCATTTCATATCCTAATGCTTCAAGTGCCATTGGCTCTAATTTAATGGTTGTTCCTATATACTGCTTTGCACCTTTAATAACGCCATAGGTTCCAAGCTTTTCTTTATTTTTTATATCCTTGTTATCAAGATAGTGAAAGTTTACATTACTGCCCAATGGATTATCTAAAGATTTGATAAAAGCTTCAATAGCATTTCTTTTATCTCCTTCAATTTCTTGTTCTTCATAGTTTCTTACACTGTATCTTTTTTTTACTGCTTCTTCCATTGAAAAATTAATATTCATTTATAATTCCCCTTGTATGATATATTTAGGTTATTTAAGGAAACCTATAATCCATCTTTAATAAAAGTGTTTTACATATACATTTACAATTAAATTATTTGATAGAGTTATGTTGCGTATACATTTTTAACAACAAGGTTTTATTGAGAACAATTATATTGTATACAATTAATAAATTTTTGTCAATGAAAATGAAATTCTTTTTTTCATATATTAACTAAAATTATAAATTTATAGTTAGTATAAATAAAATTTAGTTAAAATATAAATAAGGCTAAAATTAATAAAGAGGAGATACTTTTATGCATAAATAAATAAATAAATAAATCAAATGTAAAAATATTAAAACTCTCCACTGACGCACCAGGGTTCTAGGTGTATGCTATAATGAGAAACGTAATTTGTAGGGAACCAAAGTCGAGACCAAACTTATGCAATGGTCTACCTTGGTGCTATTAAGACTTTTAAGAATGAATAAACTATCATAAAGGAAGCCTCTAGGTAACCAAATGTGGAGGGATTCAATGAGAACATATAGTACTTCTGAAATTGCCAAGATAATAGGGATACATCCAAACACAGTTATGTTATATGAGAAATGGGGTTATTTACCCACCGTTGAAAGAAAGGAAAATGGCTACAGGATTTACACCGATACACATCTAGATCAGATGAAATTGGTGAGAATGTCATTAAAAAATGATTTGATTAAATGTTACATGAAGTTCGAAGTTCAAAATATCATACGAAGTGCAGCTCAGAGTGATTTAAGAAAAGCTTTAGAGCAAAGCAAAGAATATTTATCGCATATACAAAATGAAAAAAATAATGAATTTAAGGTTATAAAAGTAATTCAAGAAATATTAAAAAGTGATTCACTGGAAGAAAAAAATATTTCATTAAATAGGAAGGAAGCTGCAAAGCTCCTTGGGATATCAATAAATATGATTATAAACTGGGAAAGATATGGATTTCTTGAAGTACCGAGAAGCAAAAATGGCTATCGGGTTTATGGGGAAGATGAAATAAAGTTCCTTAGGGTGATTAAAGCCTTGAGACATGAAAACTACAGTACCCAGTGCATATGCAGAATGCTTAAAAAGTTGAAAAATAAAATTAAGGAAAGTCCTTTGTATTTATATGAAGAAATAAAGAATTCCAAGCATTGCTTATTGTCATCCTTGTCAGAGGTTGAGAGTAATACAATGGAATTGATTGGTTATATAGGTGAGCTATTAAGTAAAAAAATAGAAATTTAAAAGGTGCAATTATGAAAAATAAGAAAGAGACTAGCTATATGGGTAATGTAGGAATAATAAAAAAAATTGATGATATTCCTGAGTTAAAAGAAGAACTTATTGTAGTGTTTGAAAGCAAAAACAAAAAGGACGTGTCACGTTATGGGCTGCTGTTAATAGAGCATGTGTTAAGCCTCGCCAATGTGGAACCCTGTGATGTGATTAATGAGTGCATTGAAATCAGCAGAAGGTGGCAAGAAGGAAATGCCACATACCAAGAGACTAGACTTAGCACGTACAGAGAAAGACCCAGTTAAAGTCAAAGTCTTGAGAATTGTGGGGCAAGTTTCCCTCATTCCTCATGTGAAAAGACATGCTTTAATAGCTTCAGAATATGCAATAACTTTAATAAATTTATTGTATCCTAGAGATTTAGAAGAAGTAAGTAAAGAAAGAAAAATCCAAATTGAATTAATAAAGAGGGTATAATAAAAAGATTAGGCATCTTAAATTTAGTTTTATCAGTAAGGTTATTAGCTTAAAGGAAAGCAAAGATAATTTATATACTATGAACCTTCATTACTTTTGTAATTTTGCCTAACTAAAGAAAAAACATATAAACAAACTCAACGAAGGTTTCATATTAAGTTAATTTGCTTTTGGAAAAAATGAAAATTATATAAAAATAAAATGTGCTAACTTGAGCCATAAGTTAGCACATTTTATTTTTAAAAACTATGTTATGCACATTAATAAATTGTAAGCACATGCTGCTTTACTATAAAATATAAAAACTATTAACCCATGGCAGTTATAGTAAAAGTGAAATGAGAGGTTCATAAATATTCTTCCTAGGGATGGGATAGTATTTATTTAATGCTGAGCAATGGATTAAATAGCTTTTAGCTAATGAATTATTTTAAAGGTGGGGTATTTTTGTCTGGTTCCCAAATAGTCCAGTTATTTGGACGGTTATACTGTGTAACAGAAGTTTTGGCATCAATAGAACAGTCAGGTTTACCAATTACAACTGCACCAATCATTACCACATTGCCTTCTACAGGGTATTTCTTTTTACCTAAACCCCATTCACGATTATATTCTTTACCACCAATAAATCTACTAAGATCGTAGTTAGGTGTAGGATATTGGCCAAAACCAAAGGCATGTGTATCAACGGGAGTAATGCTAGGACCACTAGGAGATGCAAAATAATGAGTGCTATATCCAAGGCTGTAGGCACTAATGTTTAATAATCCACAAGCCATACCAGTATCAAAATAAGCTACAGGTGTTTGCATATACATTTCCTCATATTTATCTTTGTGATGTTCTTGATCAGCAATTTGGTCAGCTAATATAAGAACTGTTACTGTTCCTTCAGAAGTAGAACCTTTCCATTGTTCCTCACCAATAATAGCTTTTTGTTCTTGAGGATCTCTAATTGCAACAAAGTAATATGGGGTCCAACCAACTGCAGACTGTGTTTTAGAGGCAGTTTCCAAAATTTGTTCCAATTCTTTATTTGTAGGAGCATCTTTTGGATCCTTAGACCAAGACCCGTTGTTTACAGTTCTCCAGGTGTTTTCGTTTTCTTTAAACCAAGTAATAACGTCTAAGGAGTTGCCGTTTTCTCCATTTTGTGAAGAGGTAGGTTTTGCGCCTTGACAACCTGTTAACGCCACCATGGATACTAAGGATGCTATTAGAACTGATTTCATGTTTTTTTTCATTGTTTCTTCTCCCCCTTTTTAGTAAAATATTGTAAATAATATGTTGTCTTAATTATATAAAATTGTAAAATCTTTAACAATGTGATACTATTCTAAACATTCAATTATTATCAATGAACATTTGTGATGTCATCACAAATGTAATATAATAACAGTATAAAACCTTTAAAGTCAGTGTTATAAGTTATAATTAATAGAAGAATTAGTTAAGGAGGCACCTTTCACAAATGGAAATTAATAAAATTGTTGGGGAATTAAGGAATAAATATGGTGAATTAAAAGGTTATATTGTTAAAGAAAAAATAATTGTCAGTGTTGAAAAAATTTCAAATATATATGAAAGCACAAAGGATAATATTTTGTATATTACAACAGTAGATGTATTGAATTCCATGGAAAAAGATCTCTCTAATACAAATTTCATCGTGATTGAAAATAGCAAAGAAACAATAAAGCCCAAAGAACAATGTAATTTAATATACATAGGTGAAAATGTATCCATAGAAAAGCTTTATAATGAAGTTAAGTCCATGCTAGATCAAAATATCGAAGAAAATACAATTATCTCTGATTTATATAGTGTGATGCCACTTGAACAATATCTAGAACCTCTATTGGATAAGGCTTTCAAATACATGCAAAATCCAATAACCTATTATGATCATTTGCATAATGTGAAAGACTTTAGAAAAAACAAAACTATAGATAACACTGCTTGGGAGAAGGATATAGAACTTGGTCATATGGATTACAGTGCATTGAAGGAACATTTTTATTTGTGTTTAGAAACCCTTATTAATAAAGGCGAAATAGAATTTCCTGTTTTAAAAAATAGATGTAAAATTTATACAATTAAATATGAAAAAACTGTATTGGGCTTTATGGCAGCCCTTGAATACAATAGAGAGTTTAAAGAATTGGATTTTAAGATTTTAAGCACCGTTGCCCACATAATTGCCATAAAAAGTTTTAATAACACTTTCACAACCAGTGCAGATGGGTACATTTATAGTGATGTATTTAAAGAGCTTTTAGATGAAAAAATTAAATCCAAAGTAGAGTTTCAAGGACTTTTAAAAACTCGCAATTGGAAGGAAAAAAGTTTTAATCGCATCCTTTTAATTAAAGATAATAAGGATGGGTCTTTTGAGTATATAAATTATATAAAGCAACGAATTTCTCATCTGTATCAGAACTTTAAAATTATTTATTATGAGGATTACGTGGTGATTTTAGAAGAGTATGATAATGAAAGAGAGAAAAAGCTTCATGATATGATAATAGACCTACTTTTGAAGACTAACCAGACTGTAGGGGTAAGTGACGTTTTTAGAGATTTAATAACCATGAAAAAATACTTTCAACAGGCAGAAAAAGCAATAGTTTTTAGTGAATTATTAAAGTGTAATAATAAAATTAATTATTATTCTAATTTTAGATTTATAGATTTTATAAAGCAATTAAATGATAAGGTTAACTATGATGATTACTGTCATCCATCAATATTGCATTTAGAGGAATATGATAACTTATATAAAACAGAACTAGGAAAAACTTTGTCCATATATTTAGAAAACGATAGAAGTGTTACAAAAAGCAGTTCTATAATGAATGTCCATAAAAACACCATCAGTTACAGGATTAATAAAATTAAAGAGCTACTAAATATTGATTTTCACAATAGTTCTGAGATATTTCATATAGTACTATCCTATAAAATTAGAAACTTAGGAGATAAATTACAGGTTGAAAAGAAGGTAAAGTGATACAATTGAGAAAAAAACAGATATATAATGTGAGAAAGAAATAACCAAAAAGAAAGGATTGATTTAATGATTACCAATGAGATGTTAAGAATTATTAAGCAGCGCAGGAGTATTCGCCGTTATAAAAAAGAGCAGATAAGAGATGAAGAGTTGCAGGCAGTTTTAGAGGCAGGATTATATGCACCTAATGCTGGGGGTGAGGCGTGGCATTTTACAGTAATTCAGAAGAAAGAAATATTGGACAAAATCAATAACCTTGCAAAGGAACACTTAAAGTCACATGTACTTGATGACTTAAAGGCCCTTGGAAATGATGAAGAGTATAACGGGATGTATGGGGCACCAACACTAATCATTGTGTCTGCTTATGAAGAGTTTATCCCGCTGGATGCTGATTGTGCAGCTGCTACACAAAATATGCTAGTTGCAGCAGAATCAATTGGACTTGGTTCTTGTTGGATTTATTTCACAATGTTTGCCTTTGAGTCTCCACAGGGAGATGATTTAAGAAAAGAACTTAAAATACCTGAAGGATACAAGCCATATACTTCACTACTACTTGGATATAAGGACATTTCAGTAACTGAGGCACCGGAAAGAAAGCCTGATCTTATAACATACATTAAGTAATCTCTTGAACACTGATAGCAGTTAGATATTGCAAAAAACTCTAGAACAGTTTAGTGGTGACACCCTAAACTGTTCTTTTTATGCTACAACTTCTAAAGTACGTGGGGATATTTATACCTAATGTCATAACTACACATTCTACTTTGTACCATTCATCTTCATAGCATAATAACTTTGTTTTTTAATTAAACCCAAGAACAACTAGCTGAAAAGCCAATATAATGAAGGTATAGGAATAAATAAGGCGATGAGATCCTTTGAAGAATAAAAAGTTAGTTCAGTTATGGAATGATTTTAGAGAACTTGATACTCCTCTTATGAGTACTTTGTCTTTTGACGAGTTAAAAGAATACTACTCCAGTGGAGAATATAAACATACTTTATAGAATACATTGGAGATATTGTCTCGGCTTTGGATAAGCTTGATTATGCAGATGTTTATACTGCTGAGAAGTTCTTTGGATTATTATTCGTAAAAAGTGGAATGTTAAATGAACTAATTAAAAATGTTCCTGAAATTACTAACATTCAACACAACCCTATCTATGGTCTATCGAATCTATTAATAAACGAAGATATAAGTGAAGCTTCTGGTTCTTATGAGGGCAATATAGCATTTGATGGTCAAGGGGTTATAGTTGGAATTATAGGCACAGGTATAGATTATTTAAATCCTAGATTTATGAAAAATACAGGAGAAACTAAAATTGTTGCTATATGGGATCAAAGCATAGATAATGGACCATCATCTGACTTGATTCCCTTTGGTAGAGAATTTAACGAGGAGGATATAAATAGGGCTATAAATAATAGAGCTGAAGGAAAAGATCCCTATGAAGTGGTACCTCACAAAGATGAGGTTGGTCATGGAACCGCCATAGCTGGAATAATTGGTGGTAGAAATTTTGGGAGAGAGGATAAGCTTAAAAGTATAGCTCCAAACTGTGAGTTTGCCATTGTAAAGCTGCGAGAAGCAATACCAGAAATTACAAAATTAGCTGGGTTTGAGGAGGATATTAAAAATTTATATCTATCTACTAGCATAGCCTTAGCTATTAGATATCTTTCTGACTTGCAGTTAAAACTAAAAAAGCTTATGGTAGTTTACTTGCCTCTAGGAACTAATTTTGGCGGCCATGAAGGTAGCACTATATTAGAAAGGTATATTGAGGATATAACACAAAGAAGAGATTTCGCTATTGTAACAGATACAGGAGATCAAGGTACCGGAAGAACTCATACAAGTGGAATTATTGAGAAAATAGGAGATACAAAGGATATTCTTTTTAATATAGGACAAGGACAAAACTCTTTAATTATTGGAGTCTATGTTAGAAGAATTGATGCTATTTCTATAAGTATAACTGCACCTAGTGGAGATACCATTAAGAACATTCCTTTACCTACAGTTGAAGAGAAAAATAACTATTTCAACTTTCAAGAGAATAATATTGATATAAATTATTTTGCAAACCAAACCCTCACTGGCTTAGTGGGAATCAATATTGTAATTAAAAATGCCACTGAGGGTGTATGGAAGGTGAGCCTTTTGGGAGAAGTTATTGTTAGTGGTTTATATGATGCCTGGATGCCACAAGCTGAACTTCTAAAAGGAAATACTGGATTCTTAAATCCTGTTTCTAATACAACTCTACTTACTCCCTGTGCAGCATTAGATATTATTTCAACCTCTTACTATAATCAAATTGATAATACAGTGATTGAGACTTCTGGAAAAGGTTATCCTAGAAATGGGAAAATAGAGCCCTCGGTAACAATAGGAGGAGTAAATATTCTTACTGTAGGATTAAACAATTCTTTGGTACTAGGTACGGGTGGTGCAATGGCAGGTGCTATACTTGCTGGAGCTGTTGCGCTAATATATCAATGGGGCATAGTTGATGGAAACTTTCAAGGGCTCTTTCCTCCTCGTATAAAAAACTTACTCATTGCATCAACAGTAAAAGATGAGGGGAAGGTATACCCAAATACAGAGTGGGGCTTTGGAAAACTCAGTTTTGATGCTTTGTTTGAGACGTTATTTATAACTAGTAATATTAATATTACTAACCCAAAAAGAATTTTAAAAGATGAGGGCAATAGAGAGCTGTATGTATGTATACCTGAGGAAATTTATAGAAGGCTAAAAGATAATTTATTATAATTAAAAAAATACAATGTTTAGCGCTAGTACAATGGAATTTCTTATAACTTACCTTACATTGTTTTAGTCATAAACACATAAGTTATAATTTATTTTGAAAAACTTAGATTTAAATAGATAGATATGTTTAAAATGTGAAAGTGAAGGAGTAGAAATTATAAAAATTTCTACTCTTTTATATTAGGAATTTTAGTAAAAAGTCTACTTTTTTTGGTTGTTTAAGATAATTGGTATTGCAGACAGTCTATAGAGGTGTGCTCAAATTTGCTCATTTGAAAAGATATTTAATTAAAGGCATATAGCTCAAAACCTACCTATCAAGCTCACTACATGGTGTCCATTACAAATAAAAGGCAAATACCCAGCACTCCTCACATAAACAAAATGAAATGCCCACACATATTACTTAAGGAGATATTTTAGATTTCTAAAAATACCCCTTTACAATTTCACTACTACGTGATACTATATAGTAGTAGTAAGTGATACAGAATATCGGTAATACTAGATAGTGAAGAGGTGATTCATTTGGAAAATATTACGGAAATGCTCAAAGGAGTACTGGAAGGCTGTGTTCTTGAAATCATCAGCCATGAGGAAATATATGGTTACGAGATTACGAAAAGGCTGAATGTCCTGGGGTTTTCGGACGTTGTAGATGGCACAGTTTATACCATCTTGGTGAGGCTTGAGAAAAATAAACTGGTGGAGATTACGAAAAAGTCATCCGACAAGGGACCGCCACGAAAGTTTTTCACCCTCAACGATGCGGGCCGTGAGGAGCTGCGAAGGTTCTGGGAAAAATGGGAGTTCGTAGCGTCGAAAATCAACCAATTAAAGGAGGAAAAGTAATTATGATGGAACTTTTTAAAAGAATAGTAGGGGATAAAAAAGAGTATAAGCAACAGATGGCACGGGTAGAAATGCTGCCTAGTGACTATCAGTTCGTATATAAAAAAATCCAAGAATATATGTGGAATTTTGCGGCAGGTAACGGCTATGACATGTTGAAGATTCAATATGAATTGATAGATTTGTTCGAGGCCGGCGCAGCTGAAGGCAAACATGTATTGGAAATCACTGGTGAGGACGCGGCAGCGTTCTGTGATGAACTTCTTCGCAACGCCAAAACATATACAGAAAACTGGCGCAAGAAACTAAACCACGATATATTGAATAAATTCGGAAGGTGACCGATTCAAAATGACTGATTTAGCCATAACCATAAAAGGATTGAAAAAAACTACTAAAAAGATGTTCTGAATGGCTCCAACTTTGATCCGGGGGGTAAGGAACTTCGGAAGTTCTGGGAAAGATGGGAATTCGTATCATCAAAAATTAATGAGTTAAAGGAGAAGAAATAATGAATTTTTGGGAAAAAATTACGGGAAGTGACATAACTAAAGAATTTAAAACTTTTGAATCCCGAGCAAAAAACCTACCTGCTGATTATCAAGTAGCATGGGAAAAAATTAAGTCTAATCTTTGGGGGCACTCAGATTTCACCGGTCGAAACCTCATGCCAATTCTTGATGGTGTGCTTGGCCTGCTGGAAGAAACCGCTGCGGAGGGTCAGAGTGTACAAGAGGCTTTGGGTGACGATATCAAAGGCTTCTGCTTAGCACTAGTGGGGGAAGAAGGGGCAAATTCTTTTCGCGACAAGTGGCGCAAGCAACTCAATAATAATATCACTAAAAAATTAGGTAAATAGGAGGACAAAATGAGAATACAAGATATAATCGAAGGCAAAAAAGAGTGGAGAGCCCACGTGGCGCGTGTGAAAGCGCTTCCGAATGATTTTCAGATTGTTTATAAAGAAATTCAAAAATATCTCTATAAGGTGGGCCCTGTTGAGCTAACTGACGGGATAGGTTTACTGTCTGGGATTATCGATCTTTTTGAACAGGGCGCGGCCTTGGGAAAAGAGGTGCTAGAAGTCACAGGCAGTGACGTAGCGGCTTTCTGCGACGATCTAATTAAAGATTCAAAAACTTACGCTGACATCTATCAAGAATCTGTTAACCAAGAAGTTAGTAATGCAATGAATAAGGTTACGGATAAAACAAAGTAAAAGGGATATATGGAGACTTAAAAGCAATTGAATTGAAAGCTCTGTGCCACCTGAAAAGATGGAGTACGGTGAATAGCAGCTTAATGTTTGCAGGGATTAAAATCATAGTGGTGAACAAAAACATGAAGTAAGGGGATGGTAGAGTGTGTAATTACGAGTGGATATTATGCCCGGTGTGTGGCAACAAAACAAGGCTGAAGTTACGTGAGGATACGGTGCTTGAAAACTTCCCACTATTTTGCCCCAAGTGTAAACAGGAAACCATAATTAATGTTAAACAACTGAATATATCAGTTATTAAAGAGCCAGACGCTAAGACGCAGAGCCGATAACATGTGAGTGAAATCACAGTTGTCGGCTCTTTTTTTATCATAACTACTGAAGCTGCATTGAAAGGATTAGATGCAGATTTTAGAAAGGTTACCATATTTAGGAGGAGGAAAAGAAAATGAAAAAAAATATAATACAAATTAAAGGGCTAAAGAAATCTTACAAAAATGTAGTAGTGCTCAAGGGAGTAGATTTTGAAGTAGAGCAGGGAGGCGTCTTTGCATTACTAGGTTCCAATGGAGCCGGAAAAACAACCATGATTAGAATCATGGCTACTTTACTTAAAGCAGATGCTGGAAGTGCTCAGATCAATGGTTTTGATATTGAAAAAAATCCGGGGGACATTAGACGGTCTATCAGTTTAACTGGTCAATTTGCTGCTATTGATGAGATTTTCACTGGTCGAGAAAATCTTCAAATGATAGCAAAACTTAGGCATCTTAAGAATCCAAATGCAGTAGCAGATGAGTTAATTAATCGTTTTAGCATGTCAGAGGCAGCAGACAGAAGAGTGGGTACTTATTCTGGAGGTATGAAAAGAAGAATTGATATAGCAATGAGTCTTGTGGGAAATCCAAAGATTATTTTCCTAGATGAGCCAACCACAGGTCTTGATTCAGAAGCACGTTTAGAAGTTTGGAAAATTGTAAAAGAGTTATCAACTGCAGGAACTACGGTATTTTTAACCACTCAATATTTAGAGGAAGCAGAACAACTTGCAGATAAAATTGCAATTCTTCATGGAGGGAAAATTATTGCTCTAGATACACTTGATGGATTGAAAAAATTATTTCCACCTGCAAAAGTTGAATATGTTGAGAAACAACCTACATTAGAAGAAATATTCCTAACAATCATTGGTAAAAAGGAGGAGAAATAAATGGAATCTACAAATAAGAATTTTTTCAAAGATATGAGTGTTATGTTTGGACGTTCTATGCGTCATATTTTTAGAAGTATGGATACAATTATTACAGTTTGTATCACACCAATTGCCATGATGTTATTATTCGTTTATGTATTTGGGGGTGCAATCGAAACAGGCACAGAAAATTATGTTAATTATCTATTACCAGGTATAATGTTAATGGCTATTGGTAGTGGCATTGCATATGTAGCTTACCGATTGTTTATAGATAAACAGCGTGGTATCTTTGAACGTTTTCACTCTATGCCTATCGCTCGTTCCACAGTATTATGGGGACATGTATTAACTTCATTAATTTCAAATGGAATTTCTGTAGTAGTTATTATACTTGTTGCATTATTAATGGGCTTCCGTTCTTCAGCAGGAATCTTAGAATGGCTCACGGTATTTGGAATTCTTGGTATCTTTACACTTGCTTTGACTTGGATTGCTGTAATTGCAGGACTTGCTGCTAAAACACCGGATGGTGCAGGGGCATTCTCTTACCCAATAATATTCTTACCATTTATCAGTTCTGCCTTTGTACCAACAGATACAATGCCTTCAGCAGTACGTGTGTTTGCTGAAAATCAACCTGTGACTCCTATAGTAGAAGCTATTCGTAACCTATTAGCAAATAAGCCAGTAGTAGATGATATCTGGGTTGCACTTGCTTGGTGTATAGCAATAATAGTTGTTGCTTATATCTTTGCAATGAGGAGCTATAAAAAATTATAAACTATCTTTATACAAGTACATCTAATTTAGAAATTTAAAGATTCGCAAGATTATTAACTAGTAATTCACTTATAAAAATTACTGCATTTATGTGTAGTATAATTGCTGGGTCATCAAGTAATGGAAATGTTAGATCTAGTAGAGCAGAAATAGGCAGATATGAAAGGATTTTAAGAATTTCTGGTAAAAATTGAAGTGTGTTTTAGATTCCCTCAGACTGATTAGTTTGGGGGAATTTTGCTTTAGGGGGGACTTTTACGCAGTACTATGGATATTCACAAAGAAGTATAAATGTTTAAGGTTGGTTTAAGGTACATGTTTTATGATTTAAATATCACATGAAGCAATAATGATATCTGATGAAAAATAAATTTCTGATAAATAGTAAATGAATGACAGTGAATATAAAAGGGGTGTTGATTTATGAAAAGAAAAATGATTCAAACTATAAGCATAGTAACTATGACCTTATTACTTGGTGCTTCTTTTGTAGGATGTACTAAGGCACAAAATAGAAATGAAAATGCGGTAACCACTCAAACGGCAGATACTAAAGTGGCATCAAGCGACAACACAGCAGTTAATAATAGTTCAGCTAATGTTGCTTCAAAGATTGAAGGTTCTCTAAATACATCTGAAATGTTCAGTGATCAAGATTTAGAACAGTCTGCAGACCTTGCAACTAGAACCCAGATTGAATTGGAAAGTGGGAAAGATGTGATACTGGATAAAGAAGGTGTGTATGTGTTAAGCGGTGAAGTAAAAAATGTGACGGTTACGGTTGAAGCAGCAGAGGATGCGAAGATACAGATAGTCCTAGATGGCGTCAGCATAACTAATGAAGATTCACCTGCAATTTATGTAAAAACTGCAGATAAAGTATTTGTTACATCCACTAACAGTAAGAATCATATGGAAGTATCAGGACAATACGCTAAAGATGGAGATACTAATTTAGATGCAGTTATTTACTCTAAAGCAGATATGACCCTTAACGGAACCGGAACTTTAGAAGTTGTATCTAGAACAGGTAATGGAATTACTTCAAAGGATGATCTCAAAATTACTGGAGGGGCTTATACCATTGATTCCGCTGCAGATGGTATAGAGGCAAAGGATGCAATTCTTGTGTATGATGGAGCTATTACCATAGTTACTGATAAGGATGCCCTGCATAGCGAAAATGAAGAAGATGCTTCTCTTGGATATATCTATATTAAAAATGGTACATTGAATATCACAGCCTCTGATGATGCAATCCGTGCAAATAGCATTGTCCAAATAGATGGTGGCACTTTGAATATAGACACCTGTGAAGAAGGCATGGAGGCAACCAATATCGAGATAAACGGTGGTGAGATTACTATGTTTGCCAAGAATGATGGAATAAATGCCACTCCAAAAATCAGTAATAATGCTGCCATTGAAGTAAACGGAGGAACAATTAATGTAACCATGGGTGATGGTGATACTGACGCATTTGATTCAAATGGTAATATTTGTATTAATGGAGGAACAATTACTGTAGAAGCAGGGTCAGCCTTTGACTCTGATGGAACTGCTGAATTAAATGGTGGAGATGTTACGGTGAATGGAGAAAAGATCACTGAAATCACCCAGCAACAAATGGGGGGAAAAGGAAAGCGTAAATAGGCTAGAAGAATATTTAACTAAATAATCGAAGATTAAAAGATCGTTTATTCACAAGCTATGTAAATCAGCGTTGTTTTGCGCCTTTATAATATATCCTTGGGATGATTAACAGGTTGTGAATACAATTTGTTTTGTCACCAGAAATTATACAAGGGAACAGTTAATGGAAATCATAGATGAGCTAAAAATGAATACTAATGAACTGTACCACTTCTTTTTAATGTTATAATATGTTAAAATATGTAAGTATACACAACATAAATAAGATTAAGGGTTAAAAGAGATAGGAGGTAATAAAGTGAAATATAGAACTGCCACATTAAAAGACATCCCTAATATTTTAAAGTTACAACAAAAATACCATATATCAACTATAAGCGAAGAAGATAAAATCGATGGATTTGTTACAACTTTATTTACTGAACACCAATTTAAGGAACTAATTGAAAAAGAAAATGGACTTGTTATTGCTTGTGATGGTGAAAAAGTTGTGGCATATGCCATGGCAGCATCTTGGCAATATTGGTCAGCATGGCCGTTATTTCAACATATGATAAAGGATTTACCACATACTGAATATTTAGGACAAACTCTTTCCATGGAAAATTCCTATCAATATGGCCCAGTTTGCATTCATAAGGATTATCGTGGATCCGATGTTCTCTCTAATATATTTGAGTTATCAAGGCTTCAAATGAGAAAAAGGTATCCTATCTTAATTACATTTATTAATCAAATTAATAACAGATCTTTTAAAGCACATACTAAAAAAATTGAACTTGATGTAATTAAAACTTTTGAGTTCAATAATAACCAATATTATGAATTGGGATATGACACATCAAAGAAGACTCCCGGGTGTAATACTGAAATGTTTTAATTGTAAAATCATAAGATGCAGGTAGTGAAACATTTCTATAAAAACCGTCACAGGGGCGATAAAAAATTGTGAATACAACTTGTTTTGCCATGAGAAATAGATTGTTAATATTTTAGCACATAACTTTTGTCAGTTACATTAAAAAGTTTGCACTTATAGATTTTTCCCTCAAGAAGGATTAACAAAAAAGTACATGGCTGAACAAATTATTGTTCAGCCATGTTTTCTATTATTTTACTAAGGGAAAACTAAATTCTTTTACACCTTCAGTAGAATTTACAACTTTATCATAACCAAGGCCTTCTAATTGTTTAGCAACCTCAGCACTTTTAGTTCCAGTATTACAGTATAGAGCAATAGTCTTATCTTTAGGTAGCTTGTCTAGATTTGCTTCAACTGCATTAAAAGGCACATTTATAGCTCCCTGAATCATTCCTTCTTCTTTAACTTGAGCTTCTTCTCTAGCATCTACTAATACAATGTCTTTATTTGTATCAATAAGCTTTTGGAATGCAGCACCTCTTACATCTTCATAATGAACTAAGTCATATTGGAATTTTTTCACACCATCAGCATTACTAACATTTGTGAAACCCTTATTCGCTAAAATTTCTGCAACTTGTCCACTTTTATTTCCAGAATTACAATAAAGAATAATTGGGAAGTCCTTTAAGCCTTCAAGTTCATTAAGTCTTGTTTCAAAACCTTCTATATTTATATTAATAGCATGTGGAATATGACCTGCTTTATATTCTTCAGGTGAACGTACATCAATAATTAGTACTTTATCTTTCTCTTTTCCTGAATTTTGTTTAACAAGATCCTCACCTGTGATTGTTTTAACTGAAGCAACTTCAGTTTTTGCCTCAGTTGAGCTTTTAGCTTCAGAGGAAGTGCCAGTTTGTGTACTTGCGTTATTTGCACATCCAGCGATTAGTGTTGTTGATATTGAAATGGCTGTAATTAAAGCCATAAGTTTAGATTTTTTCTTTAACATGATAAAACCCCCTAATCCTTGTCCCATAAAATAATAACACTGAGAAAGGAGTATTTCAATTTAAATGGTAAATTCCAATGAAATAGTTGAAAAGTATTGAGAAAAATAATACTTGGGAGTGATTGAAGGTGGAAGAAACCTAGGTACACTTATGTATAAGTTATCTAATGAATTGCCATTGAGTCGTATTAAGTCAGTGGTATCAACTATAGGTATCTTATTAATTTAAATTAACCTTAACCTTAAATATATCTTGAAGAAAAATCTTTGAAGTCCCTGGTATATTTGGCCTACAAAAACAGTAAGAATTATAGATTGTAATATATTGGACTTACTAGGGTAATGCCAAACGGCAAAGGGGAAGAGATATGAAAATTATTTTTGCGGAAGCATTAAAGCCGCAGGTTATAAAGAATGAAGAAGGTAGGAAGCTTATACATGGAAAAGTGTTAGAAGAAAGTTCTCATAAATCTATCACTATAAACAAATTATTTCAGGATATTAGAATAAAGTATTTTCTAAGTTTAGGTGTTTATCTTAATAGTTATTTGGACATAGAAACGCCATTAGTTTTCATAACAGATTGGACAGACCCCACAGAGATTATAGGAGTTCGGCTAGAGGATTCCAATGGGGTTACAGATTATCCAGAACTTAGTTGTCTTGCCTTTTACACTAACTGGGATAACATTGAAGGTTCAGGTATAGAAGAAATCTTTGGTCATGAGTTTTCTCACCTTTGGCTTCATAGATTAGGACTTGTTATGCGGAGTTCCAAATCCAATAAGTTTCACACATGTTCTGCAATTACAGATCCTTATATGACCTTTAGCGAAGGCTTTGCAGAACACTTAGAAATTGTAGCCAGTGAACTCAGAGGAAATCCATCAGAGGAAATATGGGATGATGGTTAAGATGTAAACTCCTGGGTTTGATAAGAGATAGCAAAATGAGAATTCATGCAATAAAGAACAATCGGTTTATTTATCACACTGCTTATCCTTATGAGGAAGATTTTAAAGATTACAATCATCTTCATATGGCACATATAACATCATCAGCTTTCACTCCTGAAAAGGTTAAGAATGGAGCACAAATGATGTGTTCTGAGGGAGTTATAGCATCAATATTTTATGGAATATATAAAAGTGAAGTTTTTAAATTAACCTATGTTGAAAAGTCTTTTTATGAGAAGTTCAAAGCTTCAAAGGATATTCACCCAGTTACAAACCTATACCTAAAGGTTCTATATACCCTAACAAATATCAACTTAAACGTTCCAAATCCCATGATTAATTTCATAGTGGAGTATGGTAGTCTGTTTCCCTCTGAAAGGGAGGAACTAATAAAATTATTTTTAGCTGCAACTCATTTTGCTACAGTTAATCATGAGGCTCCCAATATATTTGGTAATCTATATAGAATAGGAAGACAGGGAGAAATGGAAAAGTTTAAAGCATATCTTTCAAAAGTGAGAAGAAAAAAGGAACACTGGATCACCCAGGTTTTATCAAAGGAAATACCTCTTGACTTTGCCATATATAAGGATATATGGATAGAAACTGATTCAAAGATAACACCAGTGCCTTGGAACCCAAATCACCTAGTGAAGTATAAAATTGATATTAACACTGCAACAGAAATTGATTTCATGTCAATTGAGGGTATTAGCCTAGAACAGGCAAAAGATATTGTTATACGTAGAGAAAGACTTAAGGGATTTAGCAGCAAAGATTTGACATAAATGATGCTCAGTTAGAAAACGGAGATTTCCGTTCTCAAAATTCCTTTACATAAAAATCACTTTGAGGAGATTAACATGGTTAAACAATGTTAAGAGCAGTTTAAGTCCTTGTTAACTTCATTGACAAGGCATGCAAAGTACAATAATATAGTCACAAGAGGGTGCAGAACCTTCACATTATAATTTTACAACACTGCTGAAACCCAAGATCATTTAAATTGTAAATTAATAAATTTAATAAATCCTTGTAGAGGGAGTAACTATCTGTTAGTTATCAATAGGAAGTTGTATAAAACCAACTTCATGAAAATCATTTTAGTGGAAATCAACTTGTTGATTAACTTAACAGAAATCAAAGTCGTCACTTCGGAGAATATCCCGGCTTTGGTAACTAATATAGTTTTGTAAGACTCTGCAGCTAGAATTGTCCTAGCTGTAGGGTCTTTTTGTTTTTCTCTAAAAATATGTTGGGAACAAATTAGTCCATTATTTAACAACATTTTGAAGAAGAATTATCTCATTTTCCTAGAGGGATGTCCTTGTATAAAATTAAAGGTTTATGGGATTTAGATTTCCTTCCAAGATGGCAGTTCAAAGTGAAGTTGCTCAAAATGAACTTGTTCATAATTTAAAGGTGGTGGTTATTAAGTACAATTCATATTTTTTATAGCAACTTATTTTATAATTAACTATTACATGAAGGTACCTTAGTTTCCTTAGGCTTTTATGAAGGAATAACTAAACCTTCATATGCTCCCTAAGAATTTTAGTCGCGAAAAATACAACTGTAATTATATAAAAAAAGTAGATGCAGTTTCAACATTGCATTAAACTATGAAAGGATGAAATAAACGTATGGATAATTTTTATAATAAAACCATTGATGTGGTGATGAGTACTGTGGGAGTAACTTCCCAGGGACTAAGTACGGGAGAAGTTGATAAAAGAAGAGGGCAGTATGGATATAATGAACTAACAGAGGGGAAAAAGAAAACAGCACTCGCGGTATTTCTTGCGCAGTTCAAGGACTTTCTAGTAATAATCCTAATTGCTGCAGCAATAATTTCAGCTTTTCTTGGGAAGTTTGAAAGTACCGTTGTAATCTTAGTAGTTGTTATTGTGAATTCCATATTAGGAACTGTGCAGCATATTAAAGCAGAACAATCCTTAAATAGCCTTAAAGCACTATCCTCTCCTAATGCAAAGGTTTTAAGAAATGGAGAAAAAATTGAAATTCCATCTAGGGAATTAGTGGTTGGAGATATAATGCATCTAGATGCAGGAGATTACATTAGTGCTGATGGAAAAATAATTGAAAGTTACAGCCTTCAAGTTAATGAAAGTTCTCTTACAGGAGAATCAGAAAGTGTTAATAAGGTAACCGAAATCATTAAGGGAGAAAATGTAGCCATTGGGGATAGAAAAAATATGGTGTCCTCTGGAAGCTTTGTAACCTATGGTAGAGGTACCGTTTTAGTCACTGCCATTGGAATGTGTACGGAAATAGGTAAAATAGCAAACCTTTTGGAAAGTGCAAAGGAAAGAAAAACGCCATTGCAAATAGGACTCGATAACTTCGGAAAAAAACTAGCTATTGTAATACTTGCTATCTCTACTGTGATTTTTGCTTTAAGCATCTTTAGAGGGGAACCAATTATCGATGCCTTTATGTTTGCAGTATCTCTTGCAGTGGCAGCTATACCAGAAGCTTTAAGTTCCATAGTTACTGTAGTTCTTGCACTGGGCACTCAAAAGATGGCTAAGGAAAATGCCATTGTAAGAAAGCTTCATGCAGTGGAGAGCCTTGGGAGTATATCTGTAATTTGTTCTGATAAAACAGGAACTCTTACTCAAAATAAAATGACGGTACAAAAGGTGTTTGTAGATGGAAAAGTAGTAAATCATGATGAATTAAATCATGATAGAGAAATAGAAAAACAGCTTGTGTTTATGTCTTTACTGTGTAACGATGCAGTAACCGTAGAAGATAGGGAAATTGGTGACCCAACTGAAATTGCTCTGGTAAACCTGGGAGAAATTTATAATCTAGATGAACTTCACCTAAGAAAAGAAATTGGAAGGCTTAAAGAACTTCCCTTCGATTCTGATAGAAAGCTTATGAGTACAGTGCATAAAATTCAAGGAAAAACAATCATGATTACTAAAGGTGCTTTGGATGTGGTTTTACCTAGAACTGTAAGTATAGAAACTTCACAGGGAATTGCGCCAATTACTGAAGAAATGAAGAACACTATAGAAAACACAAATAGGTCTTTTTCCCAAAATGGACTAAGAGTTCTGGCATTTGCCTTTAAAGAAGTTAATGAGGATAAGGAATTAACCTTAGCGGATGAACATTACCTTACATTCGTAGGACTTATTGCCATGATTGACCCGCCAAGAGTGGAATCTGCAAAGGCAGTGGAGGATTGTATTAATGCTGGAATCAAGCCTGTAATGATAACTGGGGACCACATAATCACTGCTTCAGCCATTGCAAAGGAAATAGGAATTTTGAAAAATGAATCAGAAGCCATGGAAGGTTATGAACTAGACAATCTTAGTGATGAAGAGTTAAAAAATACAGTAGAGAATATTTCAGTTTATGCTAGGGTTTCACCAGAACACAAAATAAGGATAGTAAGAGCTTGGCAGGATAAAGGAAATGTAGTTGCCATGACAGGAGATGGAGTAAATGATGCTCCTGCCCTAAAGCAAGCAGATATAGGTATCGCCATGGGAATCACAGGAACTGAAGTTGCAAAGGATGCTGCCTCTATGGTGCTTACTGACGATAACTTCTCCACCATTGTAAAGTCTATTTCTAACGGTAGAAGCGTATATGCTAACATTAGAAATGCAATAAAGTTTTTATTATCAGGGAACACTGCAGGGATTTTATCGGTGCTTTATGCTTCAATACTAGCATTGCCTGTGCCTTTCGCCCCAGTACATCTATTATTTATAAATTTAGTTACAGATAGTCTACCAGCAATTGCTATTGGTCTAGAACCTCACAATAAAAATATTATGAAGGAAAAACCAAGAGGAATAAATGAACCTATACTAGGCAAAGCCTTTACTATAGAAGTTATTTTAGAAGGATTTTTAATAGCTTTAGCTACAATGATTGCCTTCCATGTGGGGTTATCAAGTGGAGATACTACTATTGCAAGTACCATGGCATTTGCAACTCTATGTTTATCAAGATTACTTCATGGTTTTAACTCAAGATCAAAGGAATCCATATTTAAGATAGGTGTCTTCTCGAACAAATATTTATGGATTGCTGCAATAATAGGGTACCTATTATTAAAAGCAGTTTTAACCTTCCAGCCAATAATGAGTATTTTTGAAGTAACTTCACTTAACTTAAATCAATATTCGTTTATGTATGGATTATCCTTCATGCCATTAATAATAGTACAAATCTATAAACTGATATTTGTTAAATAATGAATAAGCTCATTTTATTTGACGATTTTAGAAGGAAATTTAGCTCTCATGGCAGTTGGAATGAAAAAAATCATCCCTGGAGCAATTCACACATTATGAATACAACTTATGTTCTATCCAGTGCAATTTTGCGTTGGTCAATTTGTCCAATGCAAAATCTCATTAAGGAAAATAATGAATTAATGTTATCTCAAAAGAGATAACATTTTTTTTAATAAAAATCAAGAGAAACAACGTGATTAAGTTCCTTTTACCTTTTATCCTTGGAATATGCGGCTCTAAATGAAGAGAGACAATAGCCTTTTGATGTATATCTATTGATTAATTTCATTTTCCTAAGCACAGAGCTGCGGAAATTGCCCTTGAACCCGCAATACAATCTCTAAGTAAGTAGTGTGAGAAAATAAATAGTGTTATATTTAGTGTATTTATAGATTTGGATAGAAAAATCTATAGAAATTTGGTAAACTTATGAAAATATGTATTTTGCGAGGATGTTTATGTTTAAAAGTAGAAATTGTTCTTTAGTTTTATCTATGGTACTAACCTTATCAGTTCTTACTGGTTGCAGCTCCAAGGAACCTAATAAAATTGAGTCCGGCAAGGAACTTTCAATGGTTGTTGCCACTGATATACACTATCTAGCGAAAAGTTTAAATGATAATGGGGAGGCCTTTAAAAAAATATTAGCATCCGGTGATGGGCGACAACTTAATTATATTGATGAGATTACAGATGCCTTTGAATACGATGTTACTAAAAATAAACCGGATATCCTTATAATAAGTGGTGATTTAACTTATAACGGAGAAAAAGAAAGTCACTTAAAACTAGCAGAGAAGCTAGAAGGCATCGAAGAGAAAGCAGGGACACGTGTTTTTGTTATCCCTGGAAACCACGATATTGAAAATCCCTGGGCTAGAAAATTTAAAGGTGATAAGCAGTATAGAGCTGATACCATAGATCAAGGTGATTTTGAAAAAATCTATAATAACTTTGGATATGATGAGGCCATTTCCAAAGATAAGTCTACTTTAAGTTATCTTGCAACACCCTCGGAAGATGTATGGCTGTTAATGCTCGATACTAATCTCTACATTTATAATGATGGATTAATGCCCACAACTAATGGGA